>JAGBAA010000043.1 GCA_017939795.1 Thermoguttaceae bacterium | reverse complement strand
ATTATATCAGAACGACAATTCCTGTCAACCCCCAGCCTTATCACGATCGGGCTTGCCGAGAAAGAAATTATATCAGAACGACAATTCCTGTCAACCCCCAGCCTTATCACGATCGGGCTTGCCGAGAAAGAAATTATATCAGAACGACAATTCCTGTCAACCCCCAGCGATCTTTCCGAGGAAAAGCCCCAGCTGCATATTATATCAGAACGACAATTCCTGTCAACCCCCAGCAAATGTATCACGGGAATATTTAACGACAAAAGGGACGGAACAACGGCCTAGAGAACTAGCCATTTTTTCCCATAACCAAAAACGAATCCCATCTTCACCTAGTGTTTGCCAAAATTCTTTATCTTTGCCGAATATCAACGCTTGATTATTGCGTGCTATATTTATCTTTTCCTCTGGAATTTTTGAATGAAAAAATTCTACAAAATCCTCTTCATTTTCTACATAAAAACGACGATACCTCTTTTTTATGTTTAACGTCGAAATGAATTCATTCCAAATGTGCTCATACTTTGTATCAGTCATATGTACTCCTTTTTTTGAAAAAATAATTTTAATCTAAAGTGTACAATACCCCGCAAGGAGGCTTGCACTCCTTATGCCGCTATGAACGGGGTGTTTTGGCAAGTTTTGCTTTTTGATGACGGGTTTTTTAGGGCCTAAAAGTTAGACTTTTCCGCATTTATTTTTCAAGCAACATGAGGCAATAGGCCGCGATAAAACGGGATCTATTGCGTTTACCTACCAGTTTTTCTATGCGGAATAGGAAGTCTTCAAAAAAGCGCGTAGACTCTTTTTTCAGTCCTCCCCACTCCGTAGACTTGAGCAGGGACGCATATTCAGGCGGAAATGGCTTTTCAAACTTTTCCAGGGAGTTCAATTCAGGAATCATTGTTAAATAGACAATATCGCTAAAACTGCCGTATTTTGCAATGATTTCCCGCTTGATTTTCACTGGAAAATCTAGGCCGGAAAGATGACCGGAATTTTTCACAGATCGCGAATAAACGCTTTTTGGAGATTTTCCGCCAATTTTCCCGCCGATTTTTCCACCGATTTTTCCACCTGCACGCCCTGCAATTGCTCGGACTTCAGATAATGTTTTTGTTTCCGTATTCATTGTATAGCATCCTTTATTGAATATTATACAATGAACACTCTTTTTTGCAAGGGGGGCCGGATTCCCTACGCGGTACCCCGCATGATGCGTTCCCGCGGTTTTTATGAGAGAGCGTAAACCCCCTGCAAAAAAGATCCGGAGATAGTACTAATTTTCGTACACTCTTTAGGTTTTGGGAGTATGTACACTACATTCTGTAGCCTATGGACCGTGCATAGTGCTATATAATGTACAGGGACTCTTGCCCCTACGTGCCTAATAACCCACCCCGCCTAGCGGAATGGTAATTAGCGTACAAGTTTTCAAAGATGCCCGCTGCGTCATACATGCGGTTTCCATGCCCGGAGGGTGGGAGTCGACCTCGGACCACCGCCCCGATTTCCTCCATGGAAAGAGGGGGGGAGTTTATCAGTTACGGACCACGTATCATATCTTTCCTCCTTTTCTGTTCTTGCTTTTTGGTAACGGGGAAGCAATGATTTCAACTTCCCTCAACTTCTTATGTCTTCATTATACCATTATATCAGAACGACAATTCCTGATCGTCAGCGAGCTGAGTGTCCCGCATCAGTGGGAATTGTCGGAGTTCTGGTCGGTGTAAAGCCCGCGGACTTCGCAGCTTGATCCGCATTTGGGAGGTCCGACGTATTTTATGCCGATAAGATACGTCTTGAGATGTTCCAGGTTCCTGAACAGTCGATCGGACGGACTGTTCTGTATTGCACACATTGGGGGAATGATCACATGATGCCCCATCTTTTGCGCATATATTTCAGAGAATGCTGGACAGTTGCCGGATTTTTTGAAGAAATTTTCAGATTTTCTGGAATTTTCGGAGGGGCTCCTTGCCGTTTTTTTGAAAATGGTGTAAAATTGCAGACAGCATGATTTCCTGGAAGTATTGGGAACTGCGATCATTGGCCGTGATTTTCCGAGTGAAACGACGGAACGTGCAGGTCATGAGCCGAATAGATCCGAAATCAGAGGTACTGTCATGACACTCCCTTTTTCCTGCATCAGTTCCTCGATATTCTATTTCAGACCGCAGCTGCCGGATGTGCCCCCAAAAGGCAAAAGATCCCCCAAAATACTTTACTGCTGGAGAAAATGCGGATTTTGAGCTGCACGCTATGTATCGTTCGTTTTACTTTCCGCCCACCACTTGATTTTTAAGGAGATCCTTCATGAAAAAATGCCGATCCGTGTTTTTTTCATTTTCCGCTTTGATGTTTTTCTTTTGCGTCTGTCTGACCGCACAGGCACAGGATGAGTATCCCGTCTGGCCGGACAAAGCACCGGGAGTGACGGAAGAAACGCCGGATGCGAAGAATCGCGGCGGTGCGTTTTCCCGCGTGACGAAACCGACGATCCGAGTTTTCGTCCCGAAAAATAAGACATCGGATGCGTGTGTCGTCCTTCTTCCCGGCGGAGCGTATCAGGTCTGCGGAAATGACGTTGGCCAGGCGCAGTTTTTCGCGGACCGGGGGATCACCGCCGTCCTGCTGAAATACCGTGTTCCGCGTCCGAAAGGAATGCCGAAACACATCCCGGCGTTTCAGGATGCGCAGCGTGCGATCCGCTTGACGCGCTCCATGGCCGAGAAGTATGGATTTGATCCGGAACGCATCGGCGTGATGGGCGGTTCTGCCGGCGGACACCTCGTCACGATGTGCTGTACCTCCAGCTCCATCCAGAGCTACGAACCGATCGACGAGATCGACAAACTGCCGACGCACGTGGCTTTCGGGATCGCAAAATATCCGGCTTACGTGCTGGAAGATGGACGCGATCAGGCGAATGACTCGAAAACGAAAGGGAATTACGCGAAGATGGTCGATGATTTTATTTTCGACTCGAAAACGTGCCCGATGTGCTTCGTTCACGGCGACGCTGACGTTTATTCACCGATGGGGTCGGTCGCGCTCTACCATAAACTGCGCACGATGAACATCCCGGCCGAACTCCATATTTGGGCCAAGGCTCCGCACGGCTTTGGAAAGATCAACGATACAAACCGTGAACAGGTCGGCCACTGGCTCAACGCGGCATGGGAGTGGATGCAGGTCATGAAATTCAACTGACACGGCGAGACAGAGGGCCAGGGTGGATGCACACACAAGAAGCCCCTCCTACAGGAGGGGCGGCTCGCGCAGCGAGACGGGTGGTTGGCAGACGTTTCGGAAACCCGGAGTATGGCAATACCGTCACGAAGTAATTTTAAGATCCATTTTGTGTCTTTTGTGGATTTCGTGCCGGAATTCATTTTCCCATTTTGTGAGGTCTCATGCATTCAGCGCCTGAAATTAAGGAAATGGAGGGATTTTTCGGGCGCACTCCTTGACAAAACGGTACGGAAGAGTACAATGAGGGCGTTTTGATGCACTCGGCATCTTTTTCCGAAAGACCAAAGGCAAAAACGATGATCGGACCGGTACTGAACGCGACGCTGATGATTTTTTTTCTCATTCTTCTGGGAGGCTTTCTGCGCCGGATCCATGTTCTGCGGCCGGAAGGGGATGCGTCGTCTCTGAGTCTCTGCCTGAATGTCCTTTACCCGTGCCTCATCTTCAGCAAGATCATGGCCACACCGCTGAAAGAGAATCTGACCGCGTACGGAATGGCTCCGCTTTTCGGTTTCGGATCGGTGCTGGCCGCGATGTGCATCATGCGTCTTTTCGTGGGATTGCCTTCCTGGCTGACGGGGCTGCGGGACGATGCGGAACGCCGAACGTTCCTGAGTACCTCCGCGCTGTACAATTACGGCTACGTGCCGATCCCGATCATTCAGTTTCTTTATCCGCAGAATCCGGAGTACGCGACCGCACTTTTCATTTTTATTCTCGGCATTGAGCTTTCCGTCTGGATCTGCATCGTTCCGTGCCTGACGGGCGGCCTGCAGAAAGGGTGGTGGAAGAATGTGCTCAGCACGCCGTTCCTCACGATCATTCTCGCGGCAGTCCTGAACCTCTGCGGTCTGCGAATGGGAGAGGATGGAAACATTCCGCAGTGTATCGCTAAAACGATCGAAAATATCGGGCTGGCGCAGATCACATTCCCGCTGATCATCATCGGCGCGACGATCTACGATCAGGTTGCCGAGCGGCACGTGGACTACACGAAACTCCGCACGTACGCCGTTATGGGATGGACGCTCTTTTTCCGGGCGTTTCTGTTTCCGTGCCTCATGATTTTGGCGGCACTCTGCATTCCGGGAAATCCTCTTGTGCAGAAGATCCTCGTCATCCAGGCCGCGATGCCGACGGCGATGCTCATCATCATGTTCACGAAATTCTACGGCGGGTCTCCCAGCGTCGCCGCCAACGCCATCCTCACGACGAACCTCCTTACGCCGGTCATCGCTGTTTTCTGGATCTTCGTCGGAATGCACCTTCTTGACGCCTTTCCGAACGGGATCTGGGGACTTTTTTAAAAAGAAGGCCTGAGCAAAGGAGGGAAGCCATTTTCTCAAACCACGGACACAAAACGGCTCTGCCTTCGATAAAAATTCCAATGCGAAGACAGAGCCGTTCTATTTTTTTCTGAATCCGAACGTTTTTTCAGGTCACGAACACTACGCAAGCGGTCTGCCGTCCAGAATGCGGGTCATGCGGTCCGCCTGTTCTTCATGCGTGAGCGGGCAGCCCTGGAGTTCTACCGTGATCCACGTGCTGAAACCGGTCTCGATCATCTTCTGACGCACTGCGAGCCAGTCGACGGAGCCTTCCATCACGCGGGCAAATTTCCCTCCGCGTCCGTCAGGATTCATGAGGAAGTCCTTGATGTGCACGCGGATGATCTGACCTTTCAGATGGTCGAACCAGTCCTGCGAACGCGGATAGTATTTCATGTTGTTTCCGCAGTCAAAGTACGCCTGAACGGTCTTTGTGCCGAACGATTTGATGAAGTTGGCCGCGAATGCCGGATGGACCCACATGTTGTTCCAGACGTTTTCCAGACCGAGCGTGATGCCGAGTTCCTGTGCTTTCGGAATGAGTGCTTCGACCTTTTTTCGGGCACTTTCCATCTGCTCATTGTGCAGGCGAATGTAGTCGGCATACGGCGTATTGTCGCCTTCGACGACGGAGATCAGACGGTTGGTCTTTTCGTCAAACTCGATCTTGAACTCCCACGGTTCCGGCATTTTAACGCCCGAAACACGGCCCGGGACGACGAGAACGGCATCTGCACCGATCTCGGCGGCCACTTCGAGACGCTCGATGGAACCTCCGCCCATCATGGAATGGAAACAGAATCCCTGCGCTTCCGCCATCTTACGCGCCGCTTTCGCTTCTTCGAGCGTCACGGAACCGGAGATCTCCATCCCTTCGATCCCGATCTCCTTCATTTTTGCGATCGCCTCGGCATCGGGGAGACGTCCCAGAAGCGCGATCTTCGGCCGGACGGCAAAGTCGGACGCCGCCTGAGCATTTTGCGGGAAAGAAAGAAACTGGGCACCAACTGCGGCGGAAAAAGCAGTGCCTGCGGCCGCCTGCATGAAATTGCGACGATTCATCATTTTTTAGATTCTCCTTGATTGGGAGCTCCGAGAGACCGTGAATGCTGTCTTTCGAAACTGAATGAGGATTGGCAGGATCTTGCAGAAAACGGCTTCGATTCCGTTTCCTTTGGGTTTCATTTTAGCACGAAACACTTTTTTCGTAAAGGGCTGCGGATAAAATTTTTCTAAAATTTTCAAAACTTTCTTTCTTCCCTTTTTCTTCAACGCCTTGACGAAGGAACGATTCCATGCTAGAATAGGAATACTGGGACCGTTTGAGAAAACCATTCGGGGCGGATGTCGTTCCTGCTCCGTGGATGACAGCTTGAAGCGGTCTTGGTGCGACAGCCGGACTCCGATCGGCGGAATTTCCGGACTTTCCAAACTGATTTCATTCAGGAGCCTGTTTCGTGACTTCCGTATACTTTCGTCATTACCTGAAAATCATTTCGGCGGGGATCCTTCTCCTTTTGTTCATTCGGGGAATTCCTGCCGAAAGTCCGGCCACTGTTTCCGAAAACGGCCAAAACGCGGAAGGTCTGCTGAACGATTCCGTTCCTGGGCACTCTCTTCCGGCACCTGCAGGATCGGCCGGAGTTTCTGAGTCTGCAGGGACTGCCGATGTTCGTGAAACGGCAGTACGCGCGGAAGAGAGCCTGCCTGAAAAAACGCCGCTCCTGTCGGATCCCGCCGAAAATATTGCGGAAGGGGAAACGGATCCGGAAAACGGAACTGTTCCAGAAAATGAAGCGGAGCTGGATCCTCAACTGACTGCATTAAAGGAACTTGACGACAAAACGGTCCTGATCCTGTCGCTGGATGCCGGAGCGGTCGAAAAGCTGAAGGAAAAGTCCGGCGTGTCGGCTGAGACTCCCAATCTGGATGTTCTCATTCTCCCCGAAACGGAAGATGAGTCGATGACTGTTGAGGCGATCTGGCTGAAAGTTCAGGCTTTGTGCGGAGATTCTCTGAAATTTTTTCAGACTCGATGGAGAGAGATGCTTTACGCTCTCTGCGGTTTTGCCGTGACGTGGGTCGGAGTCCGGGTGCTGCGGTTTTTGACGGAACTTTGTTTTGCGTCTTTCGTAAAACGGACCAAAACGCTGAATGATGATTTCATTTTTCGCGCGTTTCTACCGCCGTTCCTGGCTTTTTTCTGGATCATCGGCATCTATTTCTGTCTGCTTCCATTTTTGGGCGAATTTCATTATTCGGACCGCCTGATCCTTGCGCTGATCGCGTCGGATTTTACGTGGCTTCTGTATCGGCTCATTGGTGCGGCAGATCACATCATTTGCCTTTACTTTCACGGCAAGAAGCGCATTTTCAATAAATTGATCTTTGACGCAGTCCGGAAAACGGCTCGCATCATTCTCGTTCTGGCCGCCATCTGCATCATTGGGCAGACGATCCTGCGTTTGAATGTTTCTGCGCTCCTTGCGGCCGCCGGGATCTTCGGTCTCGCCATCGCGTTTGCTGTGAAGGATACGATCTCCAATTTCCTCAGCTCCTTCATGATGCTTTTCGACAATTCGTTCCAGCTTGGCGACCGGATCCGGACCGGGACGATCGATGGGGACGTTGAGGCTGTCGATTTCCGGAGTACGCGCATTCGCGCATTGAACGGGCATCTATACTCTGTACCGAATGCCGTACTGGGGACGGAGATCATCGAAAATGTGAGTCAGCGACCCGGGATCCGGCATGATTTTGAACTGGGCCTGACGTACTCCACGACTCCCGAGCAGATGGAACGGGCAGTACAGATCGTTCGGGAACTCATTTCCGATCCGCAGAAATTCATCCAGTCGCCGACCCGCTCGCTGGTCACGTTCAGCGGATTTGGCGACTGGGCGCTGACGATCAAGGTCACGCTCTGGTTCAATACTCAGATCTTCGTGGAATCTGAGCGGTGGAAACACGAGCTGAACATGGCGATCCTACGGCGTTTCAATGAGGAGGGGCTTACGTTTGCCTATCCGACGCATACCGTGGAACTGTCCGGCATGCCGCAGAGGCGGAGTTTGGATGGGATGCCGACGGAGCCAGACGGGAACTCTTTGGCGTCTGAAAATGCGGACATAAAAAGGACGCATTGAGCGCAATGTCTGCGTCTTGGCGGCGGATCTTCGGCAGCGGGTGCGTACATTGCGTCGGGATGCCGTTCATTTTCGGATCCCCTATTTTGTTTACTCATCAGAAAAACGGAACTTTCCATGAAAATAAAATTTCAGAAACTGCTTGGACTCGGTTTTTTAAGTGCCGTGCTATTTGTCGGCTGCGGAGAAGAGAAACAGGATGCGGGATCGGCGCATTCCGCTTCTTCCGGAGTGGCGCAGCGCGGGGATGCGAATGACCCTCGCTGGCGAAATGAACTTTTTCAGTCCAGTGTCGCGGCGATCCGGGAACGTGCAGCGTGTGAGAATCCGGAACAGTATCTCAACTCGCTGAATCAGGTCACGGACCGATTCAACGGCTGGATCCAGTCGCGTCCGCCGTTTGAGGGATGGCGTCCCGATCCGATGACTGCGCAGACGGTAGAGATCCTGGATCTTCTGGAACCTCTCCAGACTCGTATTTCTGAAGCTTTCCGCACGTTCCGCAATGTGCCGGACAGTACTCCGCTTACGGAAACACAAGCAGCTCTTTTGAAACAGGCTGCCGACGAGCTTAAGGACTTTCAGACTCAGATCCCTGAAAATGCACCGAATGGATTCGTTTTGCTGCGGACCGCTTTCCAGAAGATGCGGGAAGTGCTGCTTTTCCATTTGATCCAGGGGCAGGTTTCTCCGGATCTTAAAAATGTCCTGCGTCAGCAACACGCAGTTTTCCAGCAGCTCGGCATCCTGACCGGCTCGAAGCGAATGAGTTTTTCCGGATCAGAAAAGAGCACGATCCCGCTCACGCCGGACGAAACCTTCACGATGGCGTACGAAAACGACGTCTATGTTCTTTTCGAGCAGTTTCTGCTCCAGGACGTCTCTCTTTGGGCGCAGGGAACTCCGCAGACCGATCGGGAGGAGATCCGTCTGGAATTGCGAAATCGGTCCGACACGACCGGGGCTCAGAATCTTGTGCAGGTTTCGTCGGATGACCTGGAGCGGATGAAGTCGATTTTTTCATGGACTTTCGCCAATGTGCAGACTCTCCCGGATACCGCGCCGCCGCGTCTGCCGCTGGAAGTTCTTCTCTCGGGTGAGGGGACGGCCCTGGAGCGTGCCTGGCTCTGCATCCTTCTGGCCCGGCAGCAGGATCTGAACGCATTTCTGATCGAAGTGCCGTCAGACAGCGGAACGCGTCTGCTTCTTGGTTTCCTCAGGAATGAGGAGATCTACCTTTTCGACCCTGTGCTGGGCCTTCCCGTTTGGCTTCCTGCTGATCTGAAAATGCCGGCAGATATGCGGAAACCATGGGATGCCGTCAGGACGGCAGGGGCGTTGGATGCCGTTCCTGCCCGCTGGACTGACATTTGCGCGGAACCAGCGATCCTTGGCGAATTTTGGCGTTTGGCCGGCTGGTCCGGAAACGTGACGGCGGAGAGTTTGAGCCGTTCGCGTGTTCTTTTGGAAGCGTCGCCCTGGTACCAGACTCAGCGTATGGCGATCCTTCAGGACGCGCTCAAAAATGGCGAAAATCGCGTCGTCATGAGTTTGGCGCCGGTCGAAGTCCTTGCGGATGGAACGATCTCCAGAGATTCGCTCGAAAATGCCTTCAACGCACCCTCTGCGCTGAAAGACCAGATCCTGCGCAAAAACGCGTTTGCGTCGGTGGAGATCTGGACGTACCCAGTCAACGCTGTGGTCCGGCGCGCATTGGATCCTGAAAGTGAAATGAACCGCCTCCGTATTTTCCAGCTCTTCTGCACTCCATTTCCGGATGGATTCTTCAATCTTTGGCGCGGGAGAATGCTCTACCTTAAAGGGATCCTTACCGGGCCGATGAGTGCGGCTGGATACTACCAGAAAGCCCGTCTTTCCGAGACTGTTCTGGAGCAGACGTACCCGAACGGCGGTCCCGCACTGCTCGATTTCTACCGCGGATGCCGATGTGAGGCAAGCTATGTGCTCGGTATGATCTCCTTTGTGCTGAATCGTCCGGAGGCTGCCTGCGACAGCTTCACCCGTCATGTACTTGAGACCGGCTTCACCCGATTTCATGCTTCGGCGCGTTTGCGCTGCGGCATGATGTGTGAGCGGAAGGAAAACTGGCAGGCTGCGCGGGAATTTTACGCAGCACTGCCGGAAGATCCTGCTGCCCGGATCCGGCTTGCGTTCCTTCCGAAAGAGGGAGATGCTGGAACTTCAGGTTCGCCGGAAACCATGAATCAGCCGGAAACCGTGAATCAGCCGGAAACCGGGAATCAGCCGGAAGTTCAGAGTCAGCCGTAGAGTGCTTTTTCGGAATTGGAGATCATGTCCCTTTTTGACGTTTTTGAATCGGAAAATCGCAAAAAAACACAGCCGCTTGCCGCACGGATGCGTCCCCGAACGCTGGATGAATTCGTGGGACAGGAGGATTTTCTTGCGCCTGGGAAACTTCTCCGTCGTCTTTTGAAGGCTGACCGGCTGGGGTCCGTCATTTTTTTCGGTCCTCCGGGAACAGGGAAGACGACGCTGGCGAAATTGCTTGCGGCGGAATCCAACGCGAATTTCTGCCAGATCTCGGCAGTCGTCAATGGCGTGAAGGAACTGCGTGAGGTACTTGCGCACGCGGCAGACACCGCGGCTGCGGAGGGACGGCGTACGCTCCTTTTCGTAGACGAGATCCACCGCTTCAACAAAGCGCAGCAGGATGTGCTTCTTCCGGATGTCGAAGAGGGGATCGTGACGCTGGTCGGAGCCACGACGGAGAATCCGTTTTTTACGGTGAACAATGCGCTTTTGAGCCGCAGCCGGCTTTTCCAGTTCCACTCGCTGACGGTAGAAAACATCAAGGAGATCCTGCGCCGTGCGCTGGCGGACAAAGAGCGCGGGCTGGGCCGGACGCGGATCGAGATGGATGAGGATGCGCTTGAGTATCTTGCACGCACGAGCGATGGTGACGCACGCAGAGCACTTTCTGCGCTGGAGATCGGTGTTTTGTCCACGTTTGCGGATCCGGTCCATTTTACGCTTGAGATGGCGGCGGAGTCCGTTCAGAAGCGGATCACCGGGCACGACCGTGACGGAGATGCGCACTACGACATCATCAGTGCGCTGATCAAGAGCATTCGCGGAAGCGATCCGGACGCGGCGATCTACTGGCTGGCGAGAATGCTGGAAGGGGGAGAAGAAGTCCGTTTTCTTGCCCGCCGGCTGGTCATTCTGGCGAGTGAAGACGTCGGGAATGCCGACCCGCACGCGCTTCCGCTTGCCGTGGCGTGTGCGCAGGCCTGCGAGATGATCGGTCTGCCGGAATGCCAGCTGAATCTCGCGCAGACGGTCACGTATCTGGCTTCTGCGCCCAAATCGAATGCCGTGACGAACGCGATTTTTGCCGCACGCGGCGACGTCCAGAAAGGCGGATCGGTTCCCGTGCCGAAGCATCTCTGCGACGCACATTACTCCGGCTCGCAGAAGCTGGGGCACGTCGGCTACCAGTACGCACACGATTTTCCGGACGCCATTGCGCCGCAGGATTACCTTGGCGTAGACCGGCGGTACTATTTTCCGACGCGGCGCGGCGAAGAAGCTCAGATCGCGGAGCGTCTTGACTTCATTCGTGCCCGGCGGGAAAACCGCAGCGAAAAACGCGAGAAGTAAAGATGTGCGGGCCTGGGCTTTTTCGGGATCACCCGCATCATTTTTCATCTTTAGGATCCCAGTTTAAAGTCTCATCGTATTTCGGTTCCGGAGTTTTCCGAGCTGTCTGCGGTGCCAGATCAGGGTGAATGTGAGGCCAAAAATATAGGGGAGCAGCAGTGCGATCGCAATTTCCGTTACGGTGATCGAGGCTTGCGCTGCTATTTTCGCAAGGCACAGGAGCACGTAGCCGCAAGATGAAAATCCGAGCGAAATGAGCGATTCTGTTATGCCGTCGGCAAGCGTTTGTCCGGGGATGCCTTCCAATTTGTAGAGAACGGCGAATCCCAGATCTACCAGCAGGAAACTTCCGGCCAGGCACGCGAGCAGGCAGGGAACATGACTGACGAAGATCTCGGAGGCGAGCATCTGCCAGACGAACAGTGCAAACAGTCCCCCGAAAAGCCAGATGCACAGTCCGATCGCCGTCAGTATTTGCCCCATGACCCGATTGACGGACTGAAAGACCGTCTGCGAGGCACGTTTTTCAAAATGCGGTTTGGATGGCGGATCTGCCGGCTGCGGTATCTGTCCCATTTCTCCCGGGCATTTCTGTCCATTCCGTACTTTCGGAGACGGTGCGGTCGGACGCAGTGTTTGTCCATGTCCGCCCCGAATATCTTCCGTTGAGATCTGCGTCATGCCGGGGAACCTGTTTTTCCCGGCATTCCAAAGTTTCGGGGCCGCTGGTTGGGGGGCCGGTTCCGTGAGTGTTTGCTCCAGAGCCTTCACGAAATCGGTACACGACGGGAAACGCTCCACCTGCCGTTTTTCCAGGACTCGCTGAAGGACGGCATTGGCTTCCGTTGAAAGCGTCTTGATCTGTTTCGGCGAGACGTTCAAGATCTGATGTGCCAGCGCGTGGATATTTCCCACAAACGGTCTCCGTCCGGAAAGAAGCTCATACGCAAGGACACCGAGCGCGTATTGGTCTGTGCGTGCATCCTGAAGTTCTCCAAGAAACTGTTCCGGTGCCATATAGTGCGGCGTCCCGCTCGACTCATTGGCGGCAGAGGTCCGGGATCTCGTTTCATGAATTTGAGCCGCGATGCCGAAATCGATGATCCAGAGATCCGAATCGTCTTCTTTTGCGCTGAACATGATGTTTTCCGGCTTGATGTCGCGGTGGATGACCCGTTTTTTATGCGCGTAGTCAAGAGCGGACGCCAGCGGACGAAGGATCTTCAGAACAGTTTCCGGAGGCAGACCGCGGGTCCAGTTGGGCTGCATGTAGATCCATTCCCGAAGCGGGAGCCCTTCCGCATATCCCATGACGAAAAACCATCCGAATTCCGGGTCGAATTCCATTCCGTAAAGCGGGCAGATGTTCGTGTGGTTGAGTGTTCTGGTCAACTGAAAGAGCGATTCGACTTTTTTGATTTCCTGGGCATCATTCTGAACTTCTGCCGGAAGGAGTTTGCAGACAGTCAAACGCAGTACTTTTCCGCGCACGATCTCTTCCGCGAGCCATGCCTGTCCCATGCCGCCCTCTCCGAGGAGTTTTACGAGCCGGTAATTCTGCATCTCGCCAAGAAAATCACCCATTTCCGGAAACCGTCTCCCGCTTTCTCTACGTCGGCTCCCATTTGGGGGGGTAAATGTCTTCACAGAATTCAGATCATCATCCATCGCAAACTCTCAGATCCTTTTCAAATTTTGAATCCACTGCCGTTCCGTCTCACTCGGCGGATTCGATTATACAAAAAATCACGCAGGCTGTCAAGTGACCCCTGAATGTCTCCAGAATCTGTTTTTTCGGTTTTCCGCCCTCAAAAACTAAAAGATTTCCATATTTTTTTATCGAAAAATCGAGAAAATTTGCGAAAGTATGGTTTCGGGGGCTTGAAAGATTTTCAGAATCGGGTATAATTCGAGATAAATTTGGGATCTGGACTTTGCGTAAGGTTACGCCTGGAAAAGATCATGTCCGTTTTGTTTTCTATTGCAAGGAGACAGCACAGTGGCTATTCGCGTTGGTATTAATGGTTTTGGTCGTATTGGCCGTCTGGTTTTCCGCGTTATGGCGGCTCAGCCCGAAAAGTACGAAGTCGTTGCCATCAACGACCTCACCAGCAATGACATGCTGGCGACCCTTCTGAAGTACGACTCCGTTCACGGTCGTTTCGCCGGTACGGTCGAAGTCGCTGACGGCGGTCTGAACGTCAACGGCAAATTTGTCAAAATTTTCGCCGAACGTGATCCGGGCAACCTCCCGTGGGGCGACCTGAACGTTGACGTCGTTCTGGAATCCACCGGTCTGTTCACGAAACGCGCTGCCGACGGCAAACCGGGTTTCGACTCTCACAAAGGCTGCAAAAAAGTCGTCATCTCCGCTCCGGCGACCGATCCCGACTTCACCTGCGTTCTCGGCGTCAACGACGATCAGCTCACCGCTGACATGAAATACGTCTCCAACGCTTCCTGCACGACCAACTGCCTGGCTCCGTTCGCCAAGGTCATCAACGACAATTTCGGTATTGTCAAGGGTCTCATGACGACCGTCCACAGCTACACGAACGACCAGCGCGTTCTGGATCTGCCCCACAAGGATCCCTATCGCGCCCGCGCTGCTGCGATGAACATGATCCCGACCTCCACCGGCGCTGCCAAAGCTGTCGGTCTCGTGATCCCGGCTCTCCAGGGCAAACTGACCGGTATCTCCATCCGCGTCCCCACCCCGACCGGTTCCGTTGTTGACCTCGTCGTCGAAACCGAAAAACCCGTCACGAAAGAAGCCGTCAACGCTGCGATGAAAGCTGCTGCGGAAGGCCCGATGAAGGGGATCCTCGATTACACCGAAGATCCGATCGTCCTCCAGGACATCGTCGATGACGCTCACTCCAGCATTTTCGCCGGTCCGTGGACCATGGTCATGGGCGACAACATGCTCAAGTGCCTCAGCTGGTACGACAATGAATGGGGCTACAGCAATCGCGCTGCCGACCTCATCTGGAAAATGGGCAACATGTAATCCATTCCAGACATTGAGTTAAAAGAAGGCCGTCTCTTCGGGGACGGTCTTTTTTGTCTCTGACGCCCGTCTTTAGACATGAATTTCTTGAAATGTGCGAAAATATACCTCTGTACGGAAAAAATCTCATCCCAAAGTACCTTTCTGAGTGAGGTCCCATTGAAATTATTGGGGGATCTTGTTAAATTGGTTTGGGAGGTTTCTATGATCGTTATTTTATGCCTCTTTCGGCAATTATGTACTGAACCAGATCCGATTTTTCCACAGACTGTACTGAAAAGCCGCAGAAACACTCTGAAAAGAAGGGAGAGATCCCGATGTGAAAATCCAGAAAAATGCGAGAAGATCTAAATGAGTGTATAAAATTTTTAAAATATTTCAAAAATCTGTTTTGAGTTTGCACTAAAATCAGTGTTTTTTAGTGAGATGTTGGCCTCTTTCGTGGTGGGATCGGTATTTAATTACCGGACGAAGCTGTTATTATTGATTTTATTTTGGTCATCATTTATGGCTATTTTCCGCAATATTTCCTGAAGGCACTGGGATGCCTTTGGGGATACCTTGGTATTTTGACACTTTGCGGTACAGGTCGTAATAGCATTTTGAGAAAGATGCGGTCTGCGAGGATGGAGACCATCTCCCAGCCTTTATATTTCAGACCGTCTGAAAAAATCTCCATTTTTTACCATTCAGACCGGGGAAAACACCGGGGAAGAAAGTAAAATCAAACAGTGTAAAATAATGTAATTAAAAAATCGAGAAATTCACAAAATGCCTTAAAATAGGGTATTTGGCGCGTTTTAACAAGAAAAAAATTAAGGCAGGTTTAATTAAAAACCTGCCTTGGATACCCTCTAGGGAACGTCTCTATCTATCGTAAAAACAAGGCTGAAATCTACTTTTAGGGGCTGATTCGGGGCAAAATTCGGGGCAGTTGCACGGAATACGGCATTATTTTTTAATTGTATTCCGTGGCGTTCCGTTTCT
>JAGBAA010000005.1 GCA_017939795.1 Thermoguttaceae bacterium | reverse complement strand
GGGGGAGCGTCTTGACTTTTGCTGTCGGTTTGGATATAATTGAATGCGGAAAGAAGATCCAGCAAAGCAGGAGACGAAATGTACACTTCAAGCGGAAAACCTTTTTTGCCGGCAGCGTCGGACATCGTGTTTCAGTATATTTTTTCCTCGGCACGGTCGGAAGAGTGTCTGCTTCACTTCATCAATGCCGTCCGTATGAGCGCGGGGAGGCCGTTGGCCAAGAAGGTCGAAATCCGGAATCCCTTCAACCTGAAGGATTACGAATCGGACAAAAAAACGATCCTCGACATCAAGGCGACCGACGAGATGGACCGAACGTACGATGTGGAGATCCAGACGGCCAACGAGCAGGCGTTTCCCGAAAGGATGCTCTACTATTGGGCGCAGCTTTTCGCGGACCGACTCTCCTCCGGCGACGGATACGAACAGCTTCGGCCAGTCGTTTCCATCGTCCTGACGCGGTTCCCGCTTTTCAGAGAGCTGGAGGACCTGCACAATGTGTTCAATATCGCTGCGGAAAAGGATCCGAAAGTGCTTTTGACCCGGCATTTTGAGATGCATACGCTGGAACTCACGAAGCCGAAATGGGATCGGTTCATGGAACAGATCGCTGCGGCACAGGAAGGTCAGAAAAACCTGCGGAACTGGATCGATTTTTTACTTCACTCCAACCAGAAAACGGAGGCGGAAATGGAAACTCTTACTTGCAATACGCCGGGGCTGGATCTTGCGTACCAGAAACTCGTTGAAGTGAATTCAGACGAACGGATGCGCGAACTTGCGTGGGCCCGGGAAAAAGCGGCTCGCGACGAACACGGCCGCCTCCTCTTCGCCAGGGAAGAAGGCCGTGCGGAAGGTCGTGCGGAAGGCCGTGCATTTCTTTCGCAGAGTCTTCAGCGGATGCTTCCTCTGTTTTATCCGGAGTTCACGACGCAGGAAATTCTTGAGCGGATCCGGAATATTGAGGAAACAGAACGTCTGCAGGAGATCATGAACGCGATGATCGAACAGAAGCCGTTTGAGGAAATCGCGAAATTACTTTAATTCCTGCAGGAAACGGGAAGGAGGTCCACGTGAAATATCCGCTAAAGAAAAAACTTTACGATAGTTGGAATATGCACCCAACGTGCGTCGAGTGTCATGCCGATCTGAAAAAAACTCCCCGGTATTATTGGTTTGACTTGGAAGGCATGCTGCTTGGGCCTGAGGGAGGGAGTGCGATCTCAGACTCTCTGCACGTTGGTATGATGTGGTCTTTGGGGTTTCATGGAGATGAGGCCAAAGATGAGTATATGTGTATCGATATCGTCGACGATGACCATGAAAGTATGATTGATTTCAAATTCTGTTCCATGAAGTGCATGAGAAATTGGATCAACAGGATCCTGGACGATTGTGAAAGGAAGTTTCAGAAAAAATTGGAAAAGATACACAAAAACAGCGAAACACAAAACGCGGACGAACTGGAAGCGTAACACGGACCGGAATTTCTCTTTTTTCTTCAAAATTTCCCGTTCGCGTACTTGCAAATCTCTTAAAAACAAGATAAAATAACAGAGTAAGATAAGGTGGTTTCTCGAATGGCAATTTGAGGCGTTTCTCATTTTGCCGCGCACTTTCGGTACGCACTCGGCTATCGGTGAAACCATTGAATTGCCTTCCTTTTTACCGGGCGTCTGTAATTCGCCCCCAACCTTACAGGATACCAATGAACGTTAAAAAATGGATGATCCCGATTTTGTGTCTGCTGGCCGCGATCCTTCCCTCGATCTCATGCGCGGAGTCGGCGAATGATTACTATCAGCAGCGTGCCCAGGAATTGAGAGACCTCAAATGGGGCATGTTTATTTGTTGGTCTTTCAGCACGTTTTCGGGGACGGAGTGGACCGACCCGGCAGGGAAAACGCCCGAATTCTTCCGTGCGACGCAGGTCGATACCGACCAGTGGGCGCGAACGGCCAAGGAAGCGGGGATGGGGTACATTCTCTTTCTGGCAAAACATCACGACGGCTTCTGCCTCTGGGACACGAAAACGACCGAGTTTAAAGTGACCAATTCCCCGCTGAAAAAAGACGTTCTGGCGGAGCTGAAAAAGTCCTGCGACAAGTACGGCATCAAGCTCGCACTGTACTTCTCGGAAGGAGATTGGACCTGGCCGGGCGGAGTGTACAGGAACAACAAGTCGGTGAACCCGGAGATGAAAAAGGCTCAGCTTCGGGAGCTTCTGACCCAGTACGGACCGATCGAGTACATCTGGTTTGACCATGCAGCCGGAACCGCCGGTCTCTCCCATGATGAAACGACGGCGTTCTGCCACGAAGTCCAGCCGCACACGCTCATCGGATACAATCACGGCGAGCCATCCGGGGAAGTCCGCGTCGGAGAATGCGGCAAACCGTCAGCTCTGTGGGACCTTTCCGGAGTTGGATACAATCGCCAGGCTGGCTCTTACGATAAATACCTCATCGCGGAATTCACCTACCCCATCCTGCCGAAACACAAAGGCGGCGCAATGTGGTTCTACTCGCTTCCCGAACATGACGGTCTCTGCCATGACGCGGACAAGATCTACAGCGACTACCTCGGCGCGGTCAAACACGGCAATATTTTCTGTCTGGATGCCGGGCCGAATTATGAAGGCAAACTGCGCGACATCGACGTCAAAACGCTCCAGAAAGTTGGACGCATGATCCGGGAAGGACAGTCTCTGGACCGAGACAAAGTGCTGCCCCCAAACGCCATGAACGGCCAGTCGGTCAACTGGGAAAATTTCCTTGCCCGTCAGGACCTGATCTGGGAAACGCTCCCCGACCACTACGAAAAATCATCCTTTTTGGGCAATGGTCTGATGGGGACGATGATCTACAAACGCTCGGACAATGAGATCGCATTCGACGTCGGACGCACGGACATCACGGACCATCGGCTGGGGAATTTCCGCATCCCGGTCGGGCGTCTGCTCCTGAAAACGAAGGGGAAGATCCTCGACGGATCGGCACGTCTGGACCTTTGGAACGCCGAGACACGTTTCGAGCTTGAAACGACAGAAGGGCGGATCCGTTTCCGCGCGCTGGATCTCTCGCAGGATATGGCGATGCTCATGGACGTGGAAAAGGTCGGCGGAGAAAAAGAAGCCGTTTTCGTGTGGGAATCGGAAGAACCGCTGGTCTATCGGGCAAAAAAGACAAATAAACTACCGAATCCTCTGAATCCTCCGGTGGAACTGAAGCGGGACGGCGAAATTTCCTACTCGGTGCAGAACCGCGTCGCCGGCGGACAGTTTTCCGCTGCATGGACGGAACGGAAAAACGAAAATGCAGCCGATTCGACTCAAACGCAGGTAGTTCTGTCGCTCATCGATACATTCCCAGAAACGAACGCTTCCCAAATCGCCGTCGAGACGGTCAAACGGACGCTGGCGAAAGACTGGGACGGCATGATCGCCGAACATCGCGCGTGGTGGCACGGTTTCTATCCGAAGAGTTTCGTTTCGGTGCCGAACGCACAGATGGAAAGTTTCTACTGGATCCAGATGTACAAACTCGCCTGCGCGACTCGTTCCGACCGTCACGTGATCGACCTGATGGGCCCGTGGTACTGCCCGACCGCCTGGGCAAAAATCTGGTGGAATCTGAACATTCAGATCTGCTATCTGCCGGTCTACACCGCGAACCACTGCGAATTGGGGGAATCGTTCACGAAACACATCGACGACAATCGCGATAATCTCGTTACGAACGCCAAACTTCTCTACGGCATCGACAACGGCGCGACGCTCAATCACACGGCGGACAACAACTGCGTGAGCGAAGTCTACGGCGGCTACCTCAATCCGGGCGACTTCACGTGGGGACTGCACAATTATTGGCTCCAGTATCGCTACACGATGGACCGGTCTTACCTCACAGACCGCGAAAAGCACGCGTTCTTCGACATGCTCAAGGGATCGTTTAACGTCTACAAACACGTTTTCCAGAAGGAAGCAGACGGGAAATACCATATTCCGATGATGCGCTCGCCGGAGTATCCGACCATGGCGAAGGATACGAACTACAATATCGCACTTATTCGCTGGCTGTGCGAGTGCCTTTTGAAAGTCAACGCGGAATGCGCCTTCAACGACCCGCAGGCGGCCGAGTGGCAGGATGTTTTGGACAATCTGGTGGATTACCAGGTCGGCGAAAACGGCTTTCTGATCGGCGCGAACGTTCCGCAGACCGTCTCGCACCGTCACTGGTCGCATCTGCTTCAGGCCTGGCCTCTGGCCGTCTATACGCCGGATGATCCGCAGCACCGCGAGATGATCCTCAAGACGATGGACCACTGGACGACCGTCGAAAACGGGAAACAGATCTACGGCTGGTCGCAGGCGGCTGCGTCAAGTCTCTACGCCATGCTGGGAGACGGCGAGAAGGCGTGCGATTACCTTCTGCGTCACCACAACAACCGGCGTTTCGTCCGCTGCAATACGCAGTACTTCGAGACCTGGCCCGTGATCGAGTGCTCGCACGTCGCGGCACGTTCGTTGCAGGAGATGCTCCTGCAGTCGTGGGGGGATCAGATCCGCGTCTTCCCCGCGATCCCCGCGGAATGGAAAGAGACCTCCTTTGCCGACCTGAGAACGGAAGGGGCGTTCCTTGTCTCTGCGATTCGGAAGGATGGAAAAACCGCGTGGGTCAAGATCAAGTCCCTCGCCGGTGAGGAATGCCGGATCGTCCCGAATTTCACGGGTGAATTCCAGTCTTCTGCTCCGGAAAAGATCGAGGCTCTCGGTAGTGGTCTGTACAAAATCGCGCTCAAGAAAGGTGAGTCCATTACCCTCTGGCAGGGCAACGCCAATCAGCTCGTCAAGCCGGTCGCGATTCCGGAAGACCAGAAACTCAATCCGTGGGGCGAAAAGCAGGCGGAAAGGCTCAACTTCAAAGCCAGTCTGTCATACGGAAAACCGTTCAAGGCATCAAGCAACTGGGACGCGAAAGAATACAGCACCGCCTCGGCTTTTGACGGCAATCTGGCGACTCGCTGGGGCGCGGAACCTGGCTCCCGTTCCGGATGGATCGAAGTGGACCTGACGAAACCGGAAGAAATCAAAAAGGTCGTCATTTCCGAAATCAACTTCCCGCGCACGCAGTCCTTCCGGATCGAAGTCCGCGCGAGCGAGAACGAAGAATGGACGACAGCATTCCAGGGAACGACCATCAACAAACAGAATTTCACGATTCCGTTTGAAAAACCGCTCTCTGCGCGGTACATTCGGCTGAATATCCTCAAAGCGGCGGAGGTTCCGACGATCGAAGAGTTCAGTATTTATTGATCAACGGAGGCCCCAGAAGTCAAACGTTCAGGCATTGGGAATTTTCTGATGCCTGAGCGTTTTTTTTCTGCCTCCGAGAATTCCATTTTCTTTACCCGTCCCCCCAAAAGCCCGCAGTATCCGCAGAACATGATGTGCACGTTCGTTTCTTCCGCAGTCAGAGAAACACTTTCTTCGAAACACACCGAACAAAATTCGAAAATACAAGAAATCAAAATCCATCACAGACCGTTTTTCATTGTAAAATCTCCAGAGCACTCCTTAAACGGAGATGGAGGATCCACTTTTTCGCAAAAGACTAAAAAACTCCGCGGCCCCGCTCGGATCGGGGTATCCACGGAGTTTTTTTCTTGATCTTCCAGTCTGCTCAACCACTCCGGCAGCACACAAAATTACGGAAGATGCACAACTTTCCCATCCGCACGGGAACCGAGACGCTGATGGACCGACAGATCAATGGAATACGAGACCCGGTGGGCTGAACCGTCCGCCATAACCATTCCCAAAGCCCCAGCATGAGCACTGCCGAAAATGTACGCAGCACCGCTATGTCCCCGACGGTCCTGCATGGGAATGTTGACCGTATCGCGCAGCGTGTCCCAGTCGCATCCGCTCAACCCCGTATTGTCGTCGCACCCGCTTCCATTTTCGTAGGTTTCCGGCTGGATATATTTTTCGCCAAACAGGTACGTGTTCGAGGTTCCGTCCGTCACGTCGGAGTCCGAGATCTCGCTGCAGATGAAGAAAATTCCGCCGCAATCGGTCTTTTCGGCGATCCTGCGGATCGATTCTCCGGCAATTCCATAAGCTGGACGCGGATACGTGCCGCCCCAATCACTGTATGAGTCTGCACTCCGGACGTTCACAGAACCGTGATTTCCGCCGTAGTCGATCTTCACGCATTGAGTCATCTTGGCACAGTTTTGAAAGGTCGAGGAAGTCGGATAGAGTTTGGACTTTCGGCGCGAGGGACAATGATAGATACTCTGCGGAGTCTGGCAGACCTCACGTGCTCTGTTTTTCTGCGTGTCAGTCGCAGTACCGGGATTCCCGTCTGCGGGGTGGGTCCAAAGCGTATTCAGTTCCAAAAACGGCATCATGGAACAGATCCATCCGCCCGGCTGGTCTGCCCCCGCACCGCGGTCCGGATCCATGACGAACTGATAGTACCATCCGCCGCCGGGATAGCATCCGTTCACCGCAATGTGCTGCTGACTCGCACTTCCAAACTGCTTCAGATTATTGGTGCACTGCATTTGTCTCGCGGATTCCCGAGCCTGCTGTACCGCAGGAAGCAGAAGTCCCATCAGCATTCCAATAATCGCAATAACGACCAAAAGCTCAACGAGCGTAAACCCTTTTGTTTTCATAGGTACCCAATAATGAAAAACGGAAATGAAAAACGACCCCGCTGGAATCCCATACCAACCGGAAATCGATCTCCTTCGTTGACCAATACATTTTTCATTTTACCAATTCATCTGCATTTTGTCAAGTGAAATACCTAAAATAATTCAGCACTAAAGTTCGTTCCGGTTTCTGATGCTGAAATGGTGCGGCAGAACGTTCAAGGAAATAAATTCCAGGCAAATGCTGTAGGGTCTTTGAAACCCCCTCACAAAACAGAGCATTGCTGCAGATCTCATGTTGAAAAAAACTCTTTCTGTGTACGCCTGCGAATCGGTGAAATTCCAGAATAGTCCTTCCTAAAAATTCCTCCCCTTGACATTTCAGCGGGAATTTGCTAAAATGAAGAATGTAGACATAATCTGCGCATCCGATTTCCGCGAGCCGCGCCGGTGCGCTCCCGCCATTTTCAGCCTAAAGAAAGAGGATAGACCATGAGTTCCCGCCCGCTCCCTTCCCTGCACGCCATACTGTTCTGGTGTATTCTGGCTCTCGTTTTTGATCACGTGGAAGCCAAAACATTTTACGTTTCTCCCTCAGGTTCCGATGTCGGCGACGGTTCCGCCTCAGCTCCATTCGCGACGCTGGAAAAAGCGCGGGATGCCGTCCGCGAATTTCGCGGAAACTCTCCCGCTGAAAGCGTCACCGTCGAACTGGCTGGAGGGACCTACGTACTGGAAACTCCCCTGCTCTTCGAGCCGCAGGACTCCGGAACCTCCACAGCACCGGTCGTCTGGCAGGGAAAAGCCGGTGAACGTGCCGTCATTTCCGGTGCGGTGCATCTGACCGATTGGCAAGACGAAGGAAACGGTCTCTTTTCTGCTTCCTGCTCCATTTCGGATCCCGAGGCAGGCACGCAGCTCTTCATCGAACGTACCCTCTCCCCCAACATGGGATCCGCGACGCACTCCACCCCGCAAGCAGTCTCCAAATCTTCCCCAATGGCGAACTTCCCCGATCCATTACTCGACGTTCGCCGAGCGATCCGGGCACGTGCACCGAACCGGGATCCGGAAAACTTCACCGCCTCCTATTTCTGGGCAAAACGAGCCGTCTGCAAAGACCGGAAGTGCATGGAGTACCGTCTCAAACCGGGCGATCTGGATCCGTATATTTACGATACGGACGGAAAGATCCACCCCGACGTTCAGCTGATGACCTACCAGTACTGGAGCACGTCGTTCAACCGCATCGCCGACTACGATCCGAAGACCGGCATCGTGAAATTTCCGCGCAGTGCAGGCAGTTTCTACCCGCCGAATCACACACGATGGCACGTCGAAAACTGCCGTGCCGCCCTCGACGTTCCCGGGGAATGGTACTTTGACCGGAAAGCAGGCCGCGTTTTCTACATTCCGCAGAAAGATGAAGATCTCTCCCGGGATGCCGTTCTCCTGACGGTCTGTCCGCGCTGGCTCATCGAAATACGCGGCGACTGGGAAAACGGCAAACTCGTGGAATGGCTCACGTTCCGCAACCTGGTCTTTTCGTACTCGGACGCCGACCTTTCGCCGGACTACGAAAACAGTGTGCAGGGTGCCCATACGCAGCGCGGAGCGATCAACGCCGTCGGTCTGGCACACAGCAGGATCGAAAACTGCGAGTTCTCCCACCTTGGCGAAAACGGCATCACGCTTCTGGAAGGCTGCTCTGAAAACACGATTTTTCAAAACCACATTTTCGACACAGGTGCTGGCGGCATCAGTCTTCCGGCGGTCCCGCAGGGAACTCCGCATGAACTCGCCGTCACGCGAAAAAACCGGATCGAAAACAATCTGATCCACCACACCGGCGAGCTTTTCCATTCCGCCTGCGGGATCTTCCTCGCCGGGATGGCGCAATTCAATACGATCGCGCACAACGATGTCTCCAACACGCCCTGGTCTGCCATGCAGCTGGGATGGAGCTGGGGAGCCGGAAAGGCATACTCCCACCACAATGACGTCGGATGGAACCACCTCCACCACATTTCCCGCGGCGTCATGAATGACCTGGCGGGGATCTACACGCTGGGAGATACTGACGGCACACGCCTTCACCATAACTGGATCCATGACGTTCGCCGGTACACCTTCGGAAACATCGGCTACGGCGGCTGGGGACTCTACGGCGATGCGGGGACCTCAAATATCGTGATGGAATCCAATCTCATCCACGACACCCAGGATCCCGGTCTCCACATCCACAATTACGCCTACCCGTACAATGCGGTCTACCGGAACAATATTTTCGCCTTTTCCGATTCGACGGCGATCGTGCGAAACAACGTCATGCACACGGACCGCGATTTCGGCGCGAAAGTCGAACGAAATATCTGCCTGAACACGACAGGTCAGATGCTCAGCGGAAACGGCTACGGTCTAAAACCCGAAAAATCGCTCCTCCAAAACCGGAACTGTTTCTGGAGCCTGACCGAAACGCCCATTTTCCTCGGAAAAACGTTTAACGAATGGCGCACGCTTGCCGAACAGGATACGGAAAGCATCACCGAAGACCCTAAATTTCAGGATGCAGAAACACGCGACTTCCGCCTGAGGCCCGACTCCCCTGCCCTCGCTCTCGGATTTGAGCCGTTCGACCTGACGGGTCCTCCCCAGGAACGTGCCGACATCGCGAACGGAGTCCCCGGAAGCGCGCCGTCCCGTCCCGGTCTGCGTGCCGGTCTCTACGGCTCAACGGAATGGGTCCGACTGGCGGCCCAGGTCGTTCACCGTCCCTGCGAGACCCACGCTCCAACTCAGGAGACCTCCTCCTGGCTCGCCTCTTTCGACGATCCATCCGACATGGGGGATCTGCCGGTCGGCATGATGTATTTCGATTCCCGGGAAGGAGAAGGACATCCGGAATGCCTCGTCGTCAGCCGCGAACACGCATTCCGGGGAAAGCACGCACTAAAGGTCCTTGACTCCCCGATCCACAAAAATTCCTACGATCCGCACATCATCGCGCAGCCATGGTTTCCACCGGGAAAACTGGAGCTTTCCTGGGCCATCCGTCCGGAAAAGGGAAATGTTCTGCTGTGCGAAACGCGCCAGTACTCCAATACGGTGGGAAACTATGAAAGCGGACCGACGCTCCGAATCTCCGAAAATGGAACCCTCTCATTCCGCGAACAGACCCTTGCGGAACTCCCGCTGGAATGCTGGACGCAATTCATCATCCGTTTTGAAAACGGGGATCTCAAAATCCCGGGAAAAACTGCCCAAAGCCGCACGGAAAAACACTCCCTCAACACCAAGAAAAATGCCGCATACGATCCTGTCGGTCAGGAACCGTCCCGGGAATGGACTCTGGAAATCCGTTCGCAGGATCCGGTATCAGGGGAAACTGTGTCCCAAAGTTTTGGCCCATTCCCTCTTCCGGAAAATTTCCGCGTGCTCGAATGGTTCGCGATCCTCTCTTTGAGCGAGTCGGAAACTGCGTATACTGTTGACGAAATTTCCGTTCAGCCACTCCTTTAGATCCAGCCTGGAAAGGAATTTCCTTCCTGTTTCCACCGACAGCGGACGGCATCTCAGAAATCAGTACGGTGAGTCTCTGGTTTTCCAATGCCGGACGCTGTTTCATGAAGTCCCCTTGACCTCTTCAACACGGATCCTCTTCCGGGAAGATTTCCTCAAAAGCAAGGACTTCTCCAAGGATCTGAACGTTGGTAGTCTCCAATTTCTTCCCGGAATCTGCCGAACGAAAAATCCAGCGGTCCGTTTTGGGACATTTTTCACATAAAGCAAGATGGAAATTGGCACTTCCGTCAATAAGCGCGACATAAAAAGAGGTTCTCAGCGACTCTATCGGCGCCAAAACGAGAAATGCGTCTTCGATCTCCACAAGAAAAGCATCTTTCCGAAAAAACCTCGGAAGAGCAGCCTTTCGCGGCACATTCAGCATTTCCCAAATCCCGCCGCCAATACGTCCGACGACCCGAAGTCTGTTCTGAAAAGAGGAAGCCGACCGTTCGGGTGTCGAGGAAAGTGTCTTCATCCTCTTCAACATCTCCGTCCTGCATTTCATTCCAGCAGATTTACCAGGACACAGATCTGAAATAATACGGATCATGGAAATTCTCACTTTCCGGAAAGGCACACTTCCCAATAACAGTTTTCTCGGCATCGAAAAATGTTTTTTCGACCAATCTTATATCGAAATACTACCCCAAAATCTCCATAAGCACAAACCGATTTCGATTTCATTTGAAAAACAGGAAAACATAAACAGACCAACAACAAACCGGTCCAAAAATCAGAAAATTTGGATGAAAAATTAACGACACATAGTGTCATGCTGTGTCATTATGCGTCGCAGACCGGGGCACTCTTTAACGATCTGGGAAAGCGGGGCGATTATTTGGTTTTTATGGACCCGTTTCCTATTTTGTTCAAAATATTTGCAGAAATTCTTAAGAAAAAATTTTTTGCACGAAAAGATCTAAACAAAAAGAGGAACCATCCAGGTCCCTCTTCATCTCAAAAAATGAAAATTCCGGAAGAATTCCGTCTTAGTGGGAAGCACGAACGACTCCGGCCTCAAAATTCAGATCCAGATCCGCAAATTCACCAGCACGGTAACGTTCCCATGCGATCGCGCCCATGACCGCATTGTCGGTACAGAGACTCAGCGGCGCAGTGAAGAACTGGAAGCCAAAACGTTTTGCGTCCCGTTCCAGCCGAGCACGCAGAACACCATTTGCCGCGACTCCGCCGCCGACACAGAGATTTTTCATGCCGGTTTTCTGAAGCGCATGACGTGCTTTTGTCGCGAGAACATCCACGACCGCAGCCTGAAATGAAGCCGCAATATTTGCCCGATGTTCCTCCGAAATGACCAGTTCCTCGAAATTCTGCTTCCCCTCACCGACCAGCTGGTATCTGACGGCCGTCTTGAGTCCGGAGAAACTGAAATTGAGATTTTCCGGATCATTTTTGAACGTTCGCGGAAAACGATACGCTTTCGGATCCCCATGCTCAGCGACTCTCTGAATGTTCGGACCACCGGGATACGGAAGCTGAAGCATCGCCGCCACTTTATCGAATGCCTCACCGGCCGCGTCATCGATCGTTGCGCCGAGAAGCTCAAAATCAAGCGGATGCCCGCACCGGTAAAGACTCGTATGCCCACCGCTGACGATAAGTCCCACACATGGAAAAACGTCCTTTTTCGCAGCGATCCGGCACGCATAAACGTGCGCAAGAAGATGATTCACCGCAATGAGCGGCACTCCGAGTGCCAAAGCCAATGCCTTCGCCGCCACGACACCCACAAGCAGAGAACCCGCCAATCCCGGTGTATTCGTCACGGCGACGGCATCCAGGTCTTTCAGAGCAACTCCAGCCCGTTTCACAGCCTGATCGACCACAGGAAGGATCCGTTCCATGTGCGCACGAGACGCCAACTCCGGCACAACGCCGCCGTACTCCGCATGAAGTTTCGCCTGACTGGCCACCACTTCGGACAAAATCTCGCCATCATCCCGGATCACAGCTGCCGCCGTTTCATCGCAGGAACTTTCAATCGCAATCAGGAGCATCGCTCAACTCTCCAAAAAAAGAAACGCAAACCCAAAATCCAACCGTCATTTTACCAGAAATCCAGAAAAAGAAAAGACTCCCCCCAATGAAAAAAGGAAACGGATCAGAAAAATTTGCACTCGAAAACCGCCGGAGCCGCTCCGGGTCCTGAGATCCATGAAGACGCAAACGGAATTTCACACGATGTCCCCCGCCAGATGACCTGAGAAGACGGAGGAAAAAGTAAAGTCCCGGCATTTCAATGAAACACCGGGACGCAAAGAAGAACGCTACGGTTTCCGGAAACAGTTTCCAATCGAAAGCCCCTGACGCTGCACTTCTCGCACGAACATCTCAGCGACAGCCTGTGCACCGTCTCGGTGAAAATGCGAATTGTCGCGGTTCCCATTCGGATAGTTGGGTTCCTCACCCGGCTCGAGATTCATGTAGAAACGGGCAGATTTCTCAACTCCAGCTCTCTCGACCCACTCCCGCGTCAAAACGTAAAGATCGACCAGTGGTGTTTCCGTCTCACGCGCTGCCTGACGCAGAGCTTCCGGATACTCTTTCAAAGAAAACGTCAAATTTCCGTCCTCATCAAAGACCCGCCGGGTCACGGACGTCACGAGGATCGGATTCCCCCCCTTTTCACGAACTTCCTTCACGAACCGGATCAGATTCGCTTTGAAATCCGTCCAAGCCTCTGCGTATCCCGGACGCCCGACCTTCTGGTCATTATGCCCGAACTGGATCAGAACGTAATCTCCCGGCTTCATATCCCGGAGGATCCGGTCC
The DNA here is from genome assembly GCA_017939795.1 of Thermoguttaceae bacterium. Lineage (GTDB taxonomy): Bacteria > Planctomycetota > Planctomycetia > Pirellulales > Thermoguttaceae > RGIG3701. The sequence continues at coordinate 11,539 of JAGBAA010000005.1, read as the reverse complement.
CAGCGGCCTTCTTCACGAAAACTTTTGGTGCTCCGTCCGCACACGGCACGATCCCGAACGACGGCACCTTCCACCGTCAAAGAGCCTAAAGCCTGCGCCCACCCCATCATCGGAGCCTGTTTCGGAGAGTACGGAGCTGCCGTAGAATCTCCAGCCGCGAAGATCTGCGTGACGGATGAACCAGCCGAAGTCGGCGGGAGCGTGTCCGCGGAAAGTATCGAGAGCCCGCCCAAAACGAAAACCAGTCCAAACATCCATCCACACAGGCTCGACCAGCGAAAATGATTCCATGAAAAACGACCGAAACGCATCTTCTTTCTTCTTTTCCTTCCGAGACAGCGAACGCAGCCTCTTAAAAAATGCCCGATGTCTACTCTGCCAGATCCTGAAATACAGGACCAGCCTTTTTCAAAAAAAACGGCACCGAAGGGGATCTGTTTCCCTTCAGTACCGCTCAAACTCCTTAACGTCCGCGCTTCTTCAACTTGCGCTCCTCGCGCATCTGCCGTTCGCGCTGTGCGTCTCGTTCTTCGACCGCCTTCTGGAATTCTTCCATTTTCTTCGAAAGCCGGGCAAAGAAACCTTCTTTCTTCAGCGTCTCTACATTGCTGTACGCTTTGCCGTTCTGGACCCGCATATCGATGACGCCTTCCTCCGAAAGCTCGAAATTATCCGCCTTCGGCATGAATTTACGCTCCAGCAGTCCCCAGAGACTCGACATGATGAAGTACAGACACAGTCCAGATGGGACCTTGAAGAACAGGAATCCCATGAAGACCATCATGAATTTCATCATGTTCTGCTGCATTCGCGCCTGATCATCCAGTGCCGGCGGCATCATGATCTTCTGCTGAATGATGAAGATTGCGATGGTCAAAACCGGAAGCAGGTTAAAGTACGGACCAAGGCCGAACATGCCGTATCCGCAGGAGATCGTCGTCCAGACATAGTCGCTCCAGTAGAAGAACATGTCGGGAGCCACGAGATTCGAGCAGAATCGGATCGACTCGGTGAAGAGCGGTGCCTGACGAAGTTCCACATCCACCAGGATCGCACGGTACAGCGCGATAAAGATCGGCAGCTGGATCAGCATGACCCAGCATCCGGACATCGGATTGTATTTATACTTGCGGAAAAGCTCCATCTGCGCACGCTGACGCTCCATCGGATCCTGATATTTTTCCGTGATCCGCTTGATCTCCGGCTGCATTTTCTGCATAATGATGGAGCTGAGGATCTGCTTTTTGGAGAGCGGGAACATCAGAAGACGCACGACCACCGTCAAAAGCAGGATCGCGATCCCGTAGTTGCCGAAGATCCCGTAGAAGAAATGCAGGATCCCGACCAGAATGCTCGCGATCCACGAGAACCAGCCATAGTAGACCACGTTGTCCAGCTCATAGCGGGAAAGGAGTTCCGGACGTTTCGGTCCCACGAAGACCGTGAATTCCTGAACGGCCTCTTCACCCGGAGCAAGCTGTTTCGCACCGGAGATCAGACGGCAGGACGTATTCGTTTTCGTGACCCAGTCTTTCGCCACATTCCCCACACGAAGCATCGTGAACCGGTCGACCGCAAGGGTGGACTTCTCGTGCTGCGGGATCATGATCGAGGAGAAATACTGCGCATCCACGCCGATGTATTTGATCGGATTCTGGCTGCACTGCGTATGTTTGCCCCATTTACCGTCGGCAATATTCGAGCAGGTCGAAACGTTCGGCGTCGAATTCCCCTGATGCCCGATCAGGACGTCGCGAATACCCGGCGTCCCCCAGTCGCGTCCCGCTTTCGAGCAGAACCAGTACCCTTCCGTCAGAAGCCCGGTCGGTCCATCCTGCTGGAGAGCGACCAGCTGATTCTGCGTCCCCGCGTTCTTCACCGCAACTTTCATCGTCAGATGGTACGTCGGGGAAGTCTCGTCCCGGCGCTGATCTTCCGCGACCTTCACGAGCGTGTAGGTCTTGCGGACTTCCATTCCGTTTTTCGCGTAAAGGAAAGTGACTGAATCCGCGGCCGTACTTTCAACAGTCCACGCAGCACTGTGCATATCGAAGTCTGCCAGCTCAGCATTCAGGAAGGCATTGAGCGTCTGGAAATCATCCTTCGCGATCTGCTTCCGGATCTCCATATCCAGTCCCGCAAGCGAATCGTTTCCGAATGCAAAAAACGTGGTGAGGAACGACAGATTGTTTTCGCGAACAGCATTTTTTCCCGCAAATGCTTCTTCCAGACTCTTCGTCTCATCCGATTCCCGTTCGGGACGGATGACGCTCACAGGTTCGCGTGTCAGGACGGCTTCCGCCTGTACTTCCTGCCCGGCCCGCATCAGCGTCAGCGCAGCTTTCGTGCCCGGTTTCAGTTCGCGGATCTTTTCCGTCAGCTCCAGCGCATTCTGCACGTCCGCACCGTTCAGTTTGACGATCAGATCCCCTTTCCGGAGTCCAGCCGCTTTTGCCGGAGTCCCTTCACCAACGACGTCCACGAGGCATCCGCCGACAGATTCCGGAGCCAGATCATACGAAACGGCACCGAGGTACCCGCCCTTGAAATTCGGACCGTCATTCATACTGACGAGCCGGGCTTCGTTCATCTCCACACGCGCAACGGCCGCACCGCGGGTCGAAAACGTCACGAGCATCCGGTATTCACTCGCCGGGTCTGCGGAACCGATCGTCAGATATTCCGCGGAAACGTTTTGCGCAGCGTTCCGGTCTGCGTCAGCGGCAGAAGAATCATCAGATGCCGGCTTTTCGGTCTCTGCATCAGCATTTTCCGAAGGATTCGACAGTTCCGTCGGAGCCGTATCCAAAACCGTTCCCGTTTCCTGAGCATTCACAGTACCCTGCCCCTCAGGGACCGTCTTTGCAGCGGAAGGATCCGAAGCAGACAGCGTACCGACGCCTTTCGAAGAATCAAGTTCACTCAGGACAGCCCGAAGGTTGGCGTTGGAATCCGTACTCGTTTCTTCAGGAGCGCAGGCCTTGAAAAACAAAATGTTGAAAAGCAGGAGAATGGTGATCAGAAAAAGCATCTGGGAACAGCCATTCGGGTTTTGTCCCTGAGCGCCGCGAGACGCCTGGGGACGCTGATATTTCTGCTGAGGTGGTTGAATGAATCGGGACATGATCTTAATTAAAAAAGGAAGTAAAATTCAAGTTAAAAAAGGAAAGCCGGAGCCATGAAAGTTTCCTCGGCCGCCAAATATGCTCGGGAAACCGCTCCATCCTCTGCCTGCATGATGAAAGGATCAACGCCCCTCCAGCAGACGGCTTCCGAAAAACTGATCCAGTTCTTTGATCCGGCAGATCTTGTCTACGGCATCCTGGATCGGATATTGGATCCTGCGGTACGTCAGACGAATGGGTTTCTCAAAACTTTCCCCCTCCGCGATGACGTAGCACGCATTGGTATTCGAATCGCGCGGCTGTCCGACCGAACCGACATTGACCATGTATTTCTGGTCCGGCATCAGCTCCATCGTTCCATCTTCAAATTCATCCGGAGAATAAAATTTTCTGCCCATGAAAACTCCCGGAACATGTGTGTGTCCCTGGAAGGAAATATGCTTCGTCAGTCCCCAGAAGATGTCCATTTTGAGCGTATCGTTGACGTCATCCGGAAAAACGTATTCATTCAGCGGATTTTTTGGGGAACCATGCACGAAAAGCGCGTTCCAAAGGGGATCTTCATACTTACGCGGACGCATATTCAGGAAATGCCAGCGAACATCTCTCTTCTCCGACTCGGTTTCCAGCTGTTTCCGCGTCCAGATGATCGCACGCACCGCACGCTGATTAAATCCCTCCGGATCGTAAAGAGCCCCCTGCTCATGATTCCCAAGCAGACAGACCTTCGCTTTCTCCATGATGATGTCGAGACATTCCAAAGGATTCGCGCCGTAGCCAATGACGTCGCCAAGGCAGAAGATCTCATCGACGTTCTGCTCTTCGATGTCCTTCATGACGGCAGTGAGTGCTTCAAGATTGCCGTGGATGTCGCTGAGGATGGCTCGTTTCACTTTACTGCTCCTTGTGTGTGTTCAAAAACTGCGGAACCTTCTTCAGGGAAATAGATGCCGGATCTTCCAAAGTCTCTCTTTCTGGCAGACTTCGGAACTGAAAAACGGCGTCCGGTTCCCCATCGACTCATGATATTATCTCATAAAACGAAATTTTCGTCGAGGCCCCCCTTGAAAAATTTTAAAAATTTGTCAAGCTATGGGAAAATAAAAGCCGATTGAGCTTCAAAAGCGGATTTTTCCGGGAGATCCACCTTCAACAAATGGGCAGGTCTGTTTTTTGGCCGGTTCCCAACGTGGAATTCCCCTAAAATTTTTCAGTTTTTTTCGCCCCGTTTCATAAAAAAACAAAGCGAAAACGTTTTTTCTTCTGAGCGACTCAGAAGTGATTTAAAAGGTCCGGATACCATGAAAATTTTGGCTCTCGAAACCATTGATGTCTCAGCGGGGATCGCTCTCCTCGAGGATGAGCAGGTCCTTGCCTCCGCCGTTTTGCCGCCGCAGCAGCGAAGTGCGCAATTTCTCGCGCCTGCGGTCAGGGACCTCCTGGAATCCCAGGGGTGGAAACCTGCCGACATTCAGCTCATCGCCATCGCCCAGGGCCCGGGGTCGTTTACCGGACTGCGGGTCGGGATCGCATTTGCGAAGATCTTCGCTTACGCCGTTGGAGCAGACATTATCGCTCTCAACACGCTGGAACTGCTCGCGCAGGCGGCACCGGACCAGGTCTCCAAGATCTCGGCGGCACTGGATGCGCAGCGGAATCAGGTCATCTGTCAGCAGTTCGTCCGCGACGAAACCGGGAACTGGATCCCGCAAAATGAAATGGAACTGCTTGACCTTGAGGATTGGGCCGAATCTGTCCCGCAGGATGTTTTCCTGACCGGCCCGGTTCTGGCGCAGAAGGCCAAATATCTTCCGGAAGACCTCACGACGCTTCCGGAAGAGTGCTGGCAGATCTCAAGTGCCGTCATCGGCCGGACCGCATTCCGGCTGTATGCGGAAGGACGGAGGGACGATATGTGGAATCTGCTTCCGATCTATTCCCGTCCCGCAGCTGCCGAAGAACGGAAAAACGCGAAAAAAGCCTGACCCGCAGCGGATCTGCAAATACGGAAATTCCGGGAGACGCTGCGGCTCCCGGAGCTTTCCTCTCTTCTCTTTTACGCCTCCAGCCAGTCCAGACCGAGGTCAAACATATTGAACGAATGCGTCAGTGCACCGACACTGATGCGTTCCACGCCCGTCATGGCAACATCCCGAATTCTCTCCAGCGTGATCCCGCCGGACGCTTCCAGCTCGATCTCCGGTTTCCGTTCATTTCGAAGCTGGACGGCACGCGCCATCGTTTCACACGACATATTGTCGAGCATGATGATGTCCGGATCTGCACGCAACACCGACTCAAACTGCTGGAATGTATCGACTTCCACCTCCACGATAACGTCTTTTGCCGGAAAATTATCCGCAGGTTTGCGCGGGACAGCTTCATGTTTCTTGTGTGCCGACTCGATGATCCGGTGGGGAGTCCGTGCGATGATCTCGCTCAAGATCGCCGACCCGGTCACTTCCGCAACTGCCGCAAGCAGAGCCGTCCGCATTTTGGAAGCCGCACTTTTACTGTCCGGGCACTGGATCGGAGGACGCGGTCCAAGCTCATCCTGTTTCGCCAAAAATTCGCGAACGGCACAGACTGCCTTCGCCGGATCGTATTCCAGTGCGCCAAGTCCCGCACGACCCGCCGCAAGCGCGAGGTGATTGTCCTTGATGAGGATCGCATCATAAAGCCCCGCACGATGGTTTTTCGCACCGCCGCAGCAGGTCGCGTACTTCTCCAGAAGGCGCCAGCCCGGAGTCGTTTTCCGCGTATCGTAAACATTCGAGTTCGTGTCGGCGATCCGCTGCACATACAGATCCGTCGTGGAAGCGATCCCGGAAAGACGCGCCACAAAATTCAGGATCAGACGCTCCGCCTGCATCATCGCCCGGGCAGAGCCGGAAAGGATGCCGATCCGGTCTTTCGCCTTGACGCGAGCACCGTCTTCGACCAGCGGTTCCCAGTGAAGATCCGGAGAAACGGCACTGCAAATGATGTCGACCGTCGGCATTCCGGCAATGAGGCCCTCCGAACGCGACACGACAGCCGCACGTCCGACTGCTGTTTCCGGAATGAGGGAAAGGGACGTCAGATCGCCGATAGATTCAATGTCCTCACGGATCGCGATATCCAAAAGCGACCGAAAGTCGTCTTCTACCGCACTGCACCAAGTGATCGTCTGATAATCTCTCGCCATTTCCACGCCTCTGAAAACATTTCACCATAAACGGTTTTTCAAAAAATAAAAAACTCCGTTTATTATACCCGAAAACGAAAAAAAATCCACCCCCCCGCTCGCGTTTCCGTCAAAATTTTCCCAAAAACAGCATCGTTCACATAAAAAAGACAAAAAGTACCTCCCTTTCAGAAGGGACGGCAGACCGAAGCAAGACTGGGTAATTTGGTCAGCGTCTCTGGAATGCGTCAAGAAGCGTTCACCAACCCCTTCCTTAGAATGGGCGGCAGACCAAAGGTCTGACTGGGCGGCTGGGGAAACTCTGCAGAAACCTCTAGCTTGCAAAAGCCTCCTTCCCAAACCATCGCTTCCCTCTCTGCGCAAAAAAGAATCCGCGTGACTTTCAATGCTCTCAATGGCGGAAAAGTCCATAAAAAACCCCGACTCGAAAAAGCCGGGGCCTTGTGCGTTCAGACAGTCTTGAGACTGCGGAAGAACTTCTTATTTGCCGAGGGTGATCCTCTAAAAACACAGCATCCGCCCAAAACAGACACTGTGCTTCGTTCTAGTTCGTTTAAAAACTTAAAAGTATCACTTTACTTTACGAAGGCTTTTCACCGCCGAGACATCAGCGTTCAACCCGGAATCCAATGCAACGGCAAGTACCTGAAATTCATAACCACAGCCAGATTCCAGTCCAGCAACCTCAGCCGTCACTTTTCGGGATTCCGGCGAGATCGTCACATTATCCGTCATCCACTCTTCCGTGCCGGTCTGACGATACTGGAGGATGTATTCACTGGCTCCAGTGACCACATTCCAGCTCACCTTGGCGATCTGACTCTTCGTACTCTGAACCGTCGTGATTTTCGGCGTAGTCAGTTTCGTGGTAACAGTCCCTTCCAGTTCTACAGCCTGAGAAGCATCCAGTTTAGAATCTCTCGCAGCAGTCACCCGGATCTCATATTCCGTTCCGCCCTTCATGCGGTTCAAGGTACATTCTGTACCACTCACGCTTGCGCCGCGAGTCCACCGGCTCGTACCCGCAACACGATATTCCACCGTGTATTTCGTTGATGCCTGTGCATTGGCCGAGGCATCCCAGCGAACCGTCACTTTGGTATCGCTGACCATTTCAGCCGTCACGTTCGCCGGGGCCTCATACGGCGCCCGGGTGGTACGAACGGACGGCTGGCAGGAAAGCGAAGACTCACTGTTGCCAACTCGGAACGAAACACGCGGACGATACTGGGTACTCGCATTCAGTCCTGTGAAAGTCACGACACCATCAGCAAACGCAACAGATGCGCCGCTCGCAAATTCAGCAGTCCCAGTCGCCAGATCAAATGTCGCACTCTCTCCGTTCATTTCGATAGTGATCTCGGCATCGGACGGAAGATTGGACGTATCAAAGCGGAATACTTCCACGGCAAAGGAATTACTGGTGATGGAATCCCGCAGAACGCGAAGTTTCGGAGATTCCAGAACCTGAACGCTCGTATCAACAATATTATTCTCATCTCCGCCAACGAGCAGCTGAACTTCATACGTCTTGCCGGCCTGACCATTGAACGTCATCGAAGTAACGCCCGCCTTCACTTTTCGGGTCGTCCAGCGTTCCGTACCTTCCGCGCGATATCGGATAGTATTTGCCGAAGACGCATCTTCCACATCCCACGTCACCGTTACTTTGCGATCAATCGCGCTGGCATCCACTGAATCATGCTGTTCAGGTGTAGTACAGGATACAGTGGCTCCGAATGCCGAATCCATACAGAACTCATTACCGATGGCCTGAGCTTTCAGGAAGTATACCGTTTCCGGTTTTACACCTTTGATATTCTGTTCTCCAGCAGAAGTAAATTTTATACTCTGGACCGTCCCATCTTCAAAATTTTCTGTCGTGGAATACATCACAATATAACCGGAGGCATTCTCGACAGAGGCGATATCCACTACAATAGTTCTTCCTTTCGGAGCCTCTGCAGAAATAACCGGACAACTGACCTGATTCGCGGTCACCGTATTTGCCGTCACAGACGATACTGTCAGAGTGTATCCATTCTTCCCTTCCGCAACCACTTTTAGAAGATGGTCAACATCCGCTTTCGTGGGAATATAACTCGCACCTTTACCAACAGCGACACTATTGCCGTCCGCAGCCACTCTGTACCACTGATAATCAGCCTCTGCACCTTCTGGAGCAAGTGTATTGACCGTAATTTCTACACCAGCCTGAGGTGAATTGGTCGAGAGGGTAACTTCCTTCAAAGGCGTCTTACCAGTTTCATACTTCACCACATCCGAATACCCCGAATTTCCGTAGACACCTTCACCAATAGCCCGAACACGGAAATAATACGTTTTCTGAGGTGCAAGCCCTTCCACAGTCTGTACACCTGCCGAGGTACAATCCACAAACGTTGTCGCACTCTTCACAAAGCTGCTGTTCGTGGAATATTCAAGTACATATCCTGCCGCATTTTCGACTGCTGAGATATCCAGTACCACAGATGTCGCCGTTACTTCTTCCGAAACAAGGCTCACCTGCGGTGTTGCGATAGGCTTCGTCTGGACTGCCTCGCTTTCAACTGTAAGTGTTCCGCTGTAATCACCCATCCCCGTAACGATAACTTTTAAAGTACATCCTTTGTCTTCAGCTCCAGGAATATAGCTGTTTCCATTAACATCAAGCTTCGTTTCAACACCATTTTTATCGACACGATACCACTCATAAGTTACCGTTGAGGCTCCCGGTTCAACATTACAAATAAGTTCCGTTTCCATTTCGGGAGTTCCGGAAAATGCAATTTTACTCAACGCAAGTTTCCCAGTCGTAAGAGTCTGGCTTTCTGAAAATTCAGAATCGGTACGTATACTACCGCTTGCCGTGAGCGCACGAATACGGAATTTATACTCGGTATTGGCAGAAAGATCCGAAATAATGCCAGTTGTTTTCGTAAAAGTGATAGTATTTGCATTTTCAAACGTTCCATTCGGATCATCCGCCGTTTTCACATATTGGATCTCATATGCCTCCGCGAGGGTTTCTCTGGCAATACGAACAGAAACTCCCGTCTTTTCCGGAGTCAGCGTCATTGACGGCGTACGAATCGGAGTGGCGATCACGACATCCTGTGAAGTATAAGACCGCGTGCCAGTGTATCCGTCTTTACCAGTCACCGTCACTTTCAGCCGACAGCCACAATCTTCTTTTACCATCTCATATACATAACTGGTACTGATCTGTGTTTCATTACCCATACTGTCAACACGATACCAGACTACATCCAGCTTGTTGCTGTCAATAGACGGATCCGTGGACGGAGTTACCCTGCCACCAACACGCATTTCTTCTTGCCAGTATTTATAAATACTCACCGAGTCGATCGGGATCCACGCAGTTGAACAGGAAATCGTTAAATAATTCGAATCGGTATGAAGTTTATCTCCCAGGGCCTTCACACGGAAATAATACTTTTTATTTCCATCAAGACCATCGATGACACACTTTCCTGCCTGTGTCATTTCTTTACTTTTGGTCGTACTTGCAGTAAAACTGCTATTCGTGGAATATTCAACCAAATATCCCGCCGCATTGGGGACAGTCTCAATATTCAGTACAACAGATGAACTGGTTGTTTCATCAACAGAAACCGCGGGAATACCAACACTATCGACCTGTACCTTTTCAACGGTTCTTTTAGATGCTGTCGTCCCGGCATAATTCCCCGTTCCATTGACAACAACGCCCAGATAATATCCTGCATCTTCCTTCGTGGTGGTATAATTCTTGTTGACTGCACCATCGATCAAGATTCCTGTACCACCTGAAGCGTTTTTATATCGATACCATTGATATGTTGCCGTCGCATTATCTGCAGCCTCTGCTGTCAATTCCTGCCCACAATATATGGAATCCGTAGTATTAAGGCTAACTGAAAGTTTATCTGATACAACAGCGACGGTCGTGACAGTAATCCCGCCTTCATACTCACCTTTTCCTGTAACCGTAACTTGGAGTTTACAGCCAAGATCGCTGACACTGGGAGTATAAGAATTCCTATAACAAGGAATAATAACCGCTTTCCCATCTGCTCTAACTCGCCGCCACTTATAAGTCACTTCAGCATCTGCTGGTGAAACGGTTACGGTAATTGGTTCACCAACCATTGGATTGTCTGTCGAAAGTACAGCATTTGTTAATGGGATATTAATCTGCTTTTGAAAGGCAACGTCTTCCAAAGCCACCTCTCCGTTACCTGCTACTTTGCGAATCATATATCCAAATGTATATGTACCGGGGGAGAGTTCGAATTTCCGAGCTAACTTTCCTCCTAAAGTCATTGCCTCACGGTACTCAACTTGAAACTCTTCAGCTCCAACTATCTCCCACTTTTCATTTGAATCCATTATATAGTAATTGATTCTGGCATATGGACTATTAGTACCACCATTACTAATTACTATATCGGAAAAGCTGACTTCATATAAACCGTCAACACCTCTCTCAACAGTACACTCTCCTTTATTTTTATAGAAATAAGTGGAATCTGAGGAGCCGGATACATGACTCGTATACTTTCCAAATCCCACGTTAGTACAATTGACATCCCCGTAATTAGAAGTTTTAAACGTGAGTTCCTTTGTTGATCGATTCAATGTAATGGTTACATAATCATCTACGAGCTTAACTGGTACTTTCCCAAGCATATGCATACCCGCCCTATCAGACAAATATTTGATGGTTATGATATTACCATCATACGTAACCTCGGCAGAACGCTGATAATGGAAAGCCGTAGCCACACCTAATGAACCAGGCTTTCCGTCAGGCGCTCTGTTATCATTCTTCAAAGAAACAATTATGTTACTGCCAGTAGGATCCAACGGTACGTCCACAACAACAAGAGCCAATTTTTGAGTTACCGTTGATCCTCTATCTGGAAGAGTGAAATAAATGATATCATTCTTTGTTAATTTGCTATAAGAAGCCGAAGTAGGAAGAAGCTCATTAGCAGTATCAGCAGCTTCAAATGAAGCAAAGTCAACAACCGGTTCAGTCTCCTGCTGGGAAATCGCAGCGATGGGAGATTCTGCCTCTGGATCCACGGGGGCCGCGGAATAGGGAGCAACAGTAAGAAGCTGACGATTTTCCAGACTCTCAAGGCGGCAGGTGTGATGTTTCAAAGATTTGCGAAATTTGGATTCAATGCTCTTCATTTTTATTCTCCAGGAATAAAAGGAT
>JAGBAA010000042.1 GCA_017939795.1 Thermoguttaceae bacterium | reverse complement strand
TTCTGGATGCTTGAGACGGAAGTGACGCAGGCGATGTGGAAGAGCGTGATGGGGACGACCGTCCGACAGCAGCGGGACAAGGCGGATCCAGACTGGCCGCTGAGAGGTGAAGGATCCGATTATCCGATATACTATGTGAATTGGGAAGAGAGCAGGACATTTTGCGAGAAACTTTCATCGAAACTTGGCGTTCAGGGAAGTCTCCCAACGGAGGCGCAGTGGGAGTATGCGTGTCGAGCGGGAACGACGGGAGCGTATGCTGGGGACCTTGACGCGATGGCTTGGTATGACAGCAACAGTGGAGATAAAACTCACCCGGTTGGTCAGAAGAAAGCGAACGAGTGGGGGCTTAAAGACATGCACGGTAACGTGTGGGAGTGGTGTTCGGACTGGTATGCCTCAGACTACTACGTTGAGTCGCCAACGAGCGACCCGACAGGCCCGAATAGCGGCTCGGTCCGAGTCGACCGCGGCGGCAGCTGGCTCAGCAACGCCGAGCTCTGCCGCTCTGCGTTCCGGTTCTGCGACGAGCCGGGCTATCGGAACTTCAGCCTGGGCTTCCGCCTAGTTCTGGCAGATCCAGCTCCAGGGAAATAAGCGTAGCGCAGAGGCGTCGGCAGCGCGAGGCGAGGCGGAGCCGCCCGCCGCGGCTTGCGGTCCCCCTTGAATGGAATTTAAAATATGGTACATTATAGAGTCAGTTTTACCTTTTTCCTTTTTTAGTTTTACCGGCCCGGCAGGTTTTCCGGGAGAGGGAGGCTCACATGATCCCGAATTTCTCGCTCATCGGCGAATCGATCAACGATTCCGTTCCGTCCACTCACGCACTTTTTGAGGCCGGCGACATGGACGGGATCCGTGCTTTAGCACAGTTCCAGGCGGAAAGATCCGCGTACATCGACGTAAATGTCGGTACCCGCGGCGCGGATTTCCTCGTGGAAGTCGTGAAGATGGTCCAGGACGCCGTCGATCTTCCGCTTTCCATCGACACGCCGGACCCGGAGATGGCAGAAGCTGCGCTGAAGGTCTACGATCCCTCGCGCGGGATGCCGATCCTCAACTCGATCTCACCTCTGCGGACCGAGATGTTCGATCTGTTCAAGATCTGCCCGTTCCGTCCGATCCTGCTCATTACCGAGCACCGCATGAACGGCGAAGACATTGCGTGCCATACGGTCGAGGAGACTTTCGACGCGGCCCAGTTCATGCTTCGGAAAGCGCATGAGGCGGGGATCCCGACGACAGACTGCATCTTCGACCCGGGCGTCGCGCCGATCGGAACGGACACGGAAGACAATTTCAAGCGTCTCTACCAGACGATGCAGAAGATGCACGCGGATCCGGAATTCGCGGGTTTCCATGCGTCCGTCGGTCTGAGCAACTTCACGGTCATGCTCCCGCCGCGCCGCGCTAACGGCGAATTGGTGAAGACGCCGCTGGAAAGTGCGTTCCTGACGCTCACCAACCCGCTGGGGATGGATTACTGCATCGGTTCCGTCCGCCGGAACTACGAGATCCTTCCGGAAGACCATGACGCGCTGGTCTGTCTGCGCGACTGTCTGGGCCTGGAAGGCTACGATGTGCTGACCCGAGTCATGGAATTCTGCATGTGAGCATGAAAATGCGTCAAGTGTAGAAAATGGGCAATTTGCGTTTTCGGTATATTCGATTTTTTTCGACAAAATATGCAGGTCCCCCATTGACGAAAAAATTTTTTCGGGTAAAATAAGCGTTAAAATTAAATCGATAAGATTCATTTCATCAACAATACACTCAATTTTTACTTTGGAGGTATTCCCGTGCCCAGTAACGAACGTGCAAAGGAAATCAAACGTCGCCGTCATCGCAAGGTCAAGGTCGCTCAGTACGCCGCCCGCGTCGAAAAAGGAACGCTCACGAAAGATGATGCGATCGCCAAACTGCGCAAGCTGACCATCGGCAGCGAACAGCACATCGAAAATCTGGGTCTGTAATTTACGGACTTTCAGAGACGACACACACGGAGACACTGTTTCCCCTGATTCGGGGATGCAGTGTTTTTTGTGTATACATGAAACGAGAAATACGAAAAAACGTGCTTTTCCCTCTTGCGGAAAGTTGAAAATTTTGTATAATTAACGTAAAGTCTTCATTTTACGGTCTCGGCCGAAAAATTTTCAATCCAATTGGACCTTACAGAAAGGAAACGGATCATGAAACGTTTTTTCCTTACCCTCGCCATCCTCGCAGTCTCCGCAGTTTCCCACGCTGGGGAATGGAAACCGCTTTTCAACGCGGATCTCTCGAACGCAAAATTCACTCCGGGCATCTGGAGCGTCGATGCGGAAGGCGTTTTGAGCGCGACGCAGGACTCGGCCATCTGGTCGGTCGGCGACTACGAAAATTTCGAGCTTTCGCTTGAGTTCAAGAACGACAATGGAACGAACTCCGGCGTCGTGGTCTACTGCACCGACATTCAGAACTGGATCCCGAATTCCGTTGAGATCCAGATCCAGGACGACTCCAAATCGATCGCCGACGGCGCGAAACCGGTCCACCAGAACTGCGGCGCGATCTACGGTCACCTTGCTCCGAGCAAGCTGGTCGTGAAGAAACCGGGTGAGTGGAACACGATGCACATCGTCTGCAAAGGCCGCAATATCCAGGTCACGGTCAACGGCGAAAAAGTCACCGACATGGACATGACAAAATGGACCAGCGGGAAAACGAACCCGGACGGCACCGTCATTCCGCCGTGGCTTCCGAAACCGTTCGCTGAAATTCCGACGAAAGGCTCCATCGGCTTCCAGGGCAAGCACGGCCAGTCGTTCATCTATTTCCGCAACATTCAGATCCGCGACGCTGAATAAGACATTCCAAAGCTCAAAACATCAAAAAGTTTTTGGCGCAAAAATCTGTGAGGGAAACTGTTTCCAAAATGGTTTCCCTCGCATTGCGTCACGTCACGATGCGCAGACGCGAACCGTACGCGAGACCTTTCGCCGAAATTCCTGTTTTTCACTGTGTTTAGAGAAAAAGAAGATGAAAAAGACTCAAAAACCGACGTTCACGGCACGTTTCATGGCGAGATCGGCAAACTATTGCTTCATTTCCATGTTCGTGAACGCGCTGCTCATTTTTCTGCTGGGCGACACATTTGGGGACCGTTTTTTTAATTCGGAGCTCCTGCTCGGAATGCTTCTTCTTGCAGCGGCATCCCTCTTAGCGTCGGTACTTTTCTCTTTTTTTCAGCTCTTCGCCGCCTGTTTTCGGCCGAATCGGTCTCTTTTGTTGAGCGGGATCGGGAAGGCTTTTTTCTCAACGATCCTTCTGCTCGGTTTTCTGCTTCCCGCTTTTTCATTTTCCCGCGGACCGGCTTACGATAGGCAGCACTCGAATGATCTGAGGCAGCTTCAGCTTGCGCTTTTGTATTACGCAGAAGCACACGATGGTCAGCTTCCCCCGCACCGAACGGGAAACGGACCGGATGAAAACGGCATTTACCCACACTCGTGGCGCGTGCACATTCTGCCGTACATGGAACAGAAGGATCTCTACGAAAAGATCCGGCTCACCGAACCGTGGGACAGTGCGTGGAACCGGCAGTTTCATGACCAGATGCCGTCTCCTTTTCAGAGCCCGTTTTTCCGGACAAACGGAATGCAGCATGCGGATGGTTTGGAGACGCAGCCCAAGCTGTCGGAGACCTCGTATTGTGTCGTGACCGGCCCGGACGAGCTTTTCCCGGAAAACGGCGAGTCCGCATCCGTCAAGGATCTTCAAAAAAATGGGAGCGCACCGCGGATCCTCCTCTCGGACTCGGTTCCCGGATGCTGGATGGACCCGGAGCATGACATTTCGATGGAAGACGTGAAGAAAAACGGTCTGGACGCCTCGAAAGGTTTCCGCGCGTACTATCGAAAGCGTTTCATCGTCGTTTTGGAAACGTGGGAAAACGGCATTCTTGTCCTGAACCGCAAGGAACTTGAAGAACGTCTCGGCCTCCGCTGAACGTGAAACGCCAAACGTGAAAACATGAGCTTTCATTTCCCTGAGTTCTCTGCGAGACCTTTACGCCACTGCGCGAAAAGGAATTCACGCGAAATTCAGAATCAGTGCGGGTCTCTCTTTACGCCTGGGCGTGGAGTTTCCGCAAAGCTCGCCGAGACGAAACTTTCCTCTGACGTTTCTGTGCGGAATCCGTTCTTTTCCGCTTTTTTTCTGTTTCCCTTCAAATTTCCGTTTCCTGCTTCGTGCGGGGCTTGACTTTTCAGGGCGCAGATGGTAAAATGGCCGATGATTTCAGCAATTTCGCGAGCAGTGCAGCTCCCTAAATAAACGAACTTGAAAAAAGAGCATGGAAAGAGAAAAACAGAACAAACGCGGTAAAATCATGAAGATCATGGCCCCGGCGGGGAGTCTGGAGAGCATGAACGCGGCGATCCGGGCCGGCGCGGACGAAGTGTACATGGGGATCGCGGGTTTTGGAGCACGGCGTTTCGCGAAGAATTTTTCCGTTCAGGAGTACTGCGATGCCGTCGGCGAAGCGCACCGTTTTGGGACGGCCGTGAACGTGACGCTCAACACGATCATGGCGGAAGAGGAATTCGAAGCGCTCGGCGAGTCTCTCGAAATGCTCTACGCGGCAGGCACGGACGCGGTCATCGTGCAGGATCCGGGGTTCGCGGCGTTTTTGAAGAAGTATTTTCCCGACTGGCCGCGTCATGCGTCGACTCAGCTTTCCATCGCCAATCCGGAAGAGGCGCGGTGGGCAGAGGCACAGGGATTTTCGCGTCTTGTTCTTGCGCGGGAACTGGATCTTGACGAGATCGCGGCGATCCGGAATGCGGTCTCTGCGGAACTGGAGGTCTTCGCGTCTGGCGCGCTGTGTATTGCGTGTTCGGGAAAGTGCTTTCTTTCCAGCTTCATCGGCGGCCGAAGCGGAAACCGCGGAATGTGCACGCAGCCCTGCCGGCAGAAGTACCGCCTGATGGAGCCGGAAGGAAATCAAAAAGCGATCCGCGAGGGATTTTTTCTTTCGTCGTGCGACCAATGGCAGGAGTTTCCGGAACTTCTGCGGCTGGCCGTCATGGGGGTAGAGATTTTGAAGCTCGAAGGACGCATGAAGTCGCCGGAGTACGTTTTTCAGGCGGTCCGATACTATCGCGAAATTCTTGACGCGCTGAATTCCGCCTCTTCGGCTCAACTGGAAGCACTTCAGGAGAAGGTCCTTCAGGCTCCGGTCCGTTCTGTGCCGAAACCGGAGATCGCGCGTCTTTTCAACCGCGGGTACTCGAAAGGGTACTTTCATGCGCATGATCCGAATTTCATCAACGCGGCATTCTCGGCATCCTGGGGCGTGAAGGTCGGCGAGATCCAGGAGCGGAAGATCCGGCTGACGGAACCCCTGCGCAACGGCGACGGCGTCGTTTTTCTCGACCGGGAGCTTCAGAAACTGGACGGGCTGAACGTTGGGCAGATCCAGCTGGACGAGACGGGGGAGGTGGTTCCTGAGGCTCCGCAGGGTGCTGAAGTCACGCTGGAAGTGCCTGTTCCGTCCAAAGCGCGGTTTCTTTACCGGACGTTCGACCACGCGCTGGATCGGCAGATCGCGTCCGAAATGAAACGCACACGGCGGCGTACTCCGGTCTCCGCACGCCTTTCGGCCCGGGTCGGCGAGCTGATGGAGGTGGAATTTTCGGCGGAAGTCCATGGAAAAACCTTCCGCGCAGTCTCCCGGTCCATTGAGCCGCTTGCCGTCTCGCAAAAGCACCCGACCGAAAAGGCCGCGCTTCTGGATGGACTCAGCAGGTTGGGTGAAACGCCTTTTTCGCTCGATGAAAAACGGGCGGAACTCGATTTCGCCCCAGACGCATTCGTGCCGAGGTCGCTTCTGAATCAGCTGCGTCAGGAAGCGGCGGCAGAACTGGAACGGAAAATCATTGAGGGAATGAAACGGACTCCGGTCTTTCTGCTTCGCCGTTCGGAAAAAGACGGTTCCGGTGAAGAACGGCCGACACAGAAACCGCTTCCGGAAACGATTTTAGAGAGAAAGCCGACCATTTCCGCGGCAGTCCAAACGCTCGCGCAGGCGGAGGCGTGCCGACGTGCGGGGATCGAAAAGATCTACCGACTTGAACCGCCGGTCCATTTCGGCTCGGAAGTGCGTCCGGAGTCGAATTTCCCGTTTTCTCCGCTGGCCGGCTCGCTCTTCGACGCGGTCGAGTACTCTCGGCAGGAACGCCGTTTTGCGCTGGACTGGACGTTTCATGCGGCGAATCCAGAGACACTTCGATTTTTCCATGAGGCGTTCCCGCACTGTGAAACGTTCTTCCTTTCACCGGAACTTTCCGAAACGACGGTTCGGAAACTCGCGCTGTTTGCCGCACAAAACGAAGAGTTTCCGCAGGTGGGCCTTCCGATCTTCGGTTTCCTCTACGGAATGTTTACGCGCAAGACGCTCTTTGATGTTCCGCTCCAGCGTCTCTGGAATCAGGACGGCCGCCCGGTTTACGTGACTCGCAATTCGGATTCCGAAAACCCGCTTGAAACGACGGGCAGCCGCGTGTACTATGGAAACCGGATGGATATTTCGCGCCGACTTCACGCTTCGCCGATCCCTGGACTTTCGGAACTTCGGCTGGACTTCACGCTCGAAACTCCGGAAGAGACCGAAAAAATCGTCCGCCTCATCCTCACCCGCGGCTGGATCCAGGAAACGCCGTTTTCGTATGGATTTGAAAAGGGGATCTTTTAGCAGAAAAACTGAAAGCCGGGAGAACCGAGAGAAAATTCAAATCGGAATGTTTTCCCGGAAAGCTGCGTTTTCATGCTTGACTTTTGGATGAAACGCAGTATAATTGACGAAAAATCAAAGGATCGCGGCACCGCGGTCCGTCCTGCCGAATATGAAAAATGAGGAGTACTTTCGATGCGGAACTCTAAAATTTCGTCCCAGATCGGGGTTTTGTGCTTGAATTTTTGCAGTCTGGCCCTGTTTTTGTTCTGCTCGATCGCGGGGAATGCAGCGGAATTTTCGGATCCTTTACCGGAACTGTTCGCCGAGGCGGATCCGTACTGCGTCGTGTGGGAAACCCCAGGGCGCGGATTTAACGATTCGATGCCGCTGGGAAACGGTGAAGTCTGCGTCAATGCGTGGACGGAGCCGGACGGACGGTTGGAATTTTTCATCGCGCGGACAGATGCATGGGATGAATTCGGCCGGCTCTTGAAAGTCGGCGGAGTCCGCATCGCGCCGGATCTGCCAAACCCGGAGTGCGTGAAGACCGACTTTCGACAGGAACTCGACACGCGGACCGGCACGATGTCCGTGCAGTACGGATCTGCGGGAGAACGGGTGAAGATCCGTGTCTGGATCGACTCAGAACGTCCGGTCATCGTTGCGGAGATCGACTCCGAGAAACCGCTCGCGCCGACCGTCACTCAGCAGCTTTGGCGCACGGAGACCCGGCAGGTAAAGATGAACGAAGTCAGCGACCTTCCGTACCGCGAAACGGTCACGTACCGCCCGGATTCCGTGGTCGAAGCGTCGGTACTTCCGGAAAGTATGGTCGGCTGGTTCCACGCCAATGGCTCGGAAACTCCCGCGTACGATCGCCTGGCAAAGATCCAGGGAAGCGACGATTTTCCGCGCGTCAATCCGCTGAAAGACCGCATTTTTGGTGCGGTGATCCACGCGGACGGAGCGAAAAAGACCGACGCACAGACGCTCACGTTCCCCTCCGGTACGCGGCATACCGTGGAGATCGCGGTCCTGACGCTCCACCCGGCAACGGAGGAGAAATGGATCGCCGAATCGCAGAAAATTCTCGCTGACGCCCGAAAGATCCCGCTCGAGACCCGGTACGCCCAAACGGCACAGTGGTGGCGTGATTTCCAGAATCGAAGCTGGATCCTGCTCTCCGAGGTTCCGAACTCCGCGAAAGCGCAGGAGGCCAAGCCCCAAAATCACCCGCTTTGGACGCTCTCAGCGCATGATCTGCGGATCGGCGTGGATTCGGATGGGAAAAATCGTTTTCTGGGGCAGATCGAATCGGTCGAAATTTTCCGAAACAAAAAGGACGGCACTCCGGAGGAGTCCCTCTTCAGTAGGATGGATCTTTCTCCGCAGAGCATTCCCGGTTCGGATTCATGGAACGTCGCCGACGGCTGGACGATGCGGGCAAAATTGCGTCTGAAAGATCCGACCTGCTGGCAGCGTATTTTCGATAAACTGACGAGCGGCAGGCAGAACGGTTTTCTCGCCGACGTGACTCCGAATGGAGGTTTGCGCGTCATTTGCGGCGAGGAAACGATTTTTTTCGACGAGCAGCTTCCGACGGACCGCGCGTTTGAGCTGATGCTGGAATTTGACCAAAAGGGCCTCTTCAAGGTCAAGGTCGACGGTCAGGAACTATTTTTTCCTGAGAGTACTTCCCGTGTTTCTGACGCTTTCCGCATCACGCGCGGATACACGCTCCAGCGGTACCTTCAGGCTTGCGCAGGACGCGGAAATTACGCGATCAAATTCAACGGATCACTCTTTACGATCCCCGCCGAGGGACGCCCGGACTACGCAGATTACCGTCGCTGGGGAACGGGCTACTGGTGGCAGAATACCCGGCTTCCGTACTATACGATGAATGCATCGGGGGATTTCGACCTTCAGAAACCGCTCTGGAAGCAGTACGCGTCCCTTCTTCCGCTCATGAAGCACCGCGTGAAAAAGTACTTCGGTCCCAATGCGGAAGGGGCGTATTTTGCCGAATGCCTCTACTTCTGGGGCGATGTTTTTCCGGAAGCCTACGGTACGACGCCGTGGAATGAAAAAGACGATCCGCTCCAGAACAGCCGGTGGCACAAATGGGAGTTCGTCGGCGGTCTGGAACTTGCGTTCATGGCTCTGGATTACTGGGAATTTACGCAGGATGAGCAATTTCTGCGCGAGACAGCCATCCCGCTTGCGGATGAGATCACGAAATTCTTCGGTTCCTTCTACCGCGTGGACCCGAAGACGGGCAAGCTCGACATGACGCCGTCTCAGGTTGCTGAGACTTGGTGGGACTGCTCGGATCCAATGACGGAGATCGCGGGACTTTACGCGGTCCTTCCCCGCCTGCTGGCTCTGGAGGAACGGTTCACGACACCGGAACAGCGTGCGGTCTGGAAAGCACTTCTGGCCAGGATCCCGCCGATCCCTGCATGGGTCGATCCGGAAGGGACGAAACGTCTGGCTCCCGCTCGAACTTTTGCGAGCAAGCATAACTGCGAGACGTGCGAGCTTTACTGCGTTTTCCCGTTCCGTCTTGCCGCCGTCGGTAAAGAAGATGCGCCGATCCCGTTCCAGCTCCGTTTTGGAGGTAAAAAAGACGCCAAAGAGACGACGTCGGCAGACATTCTGGCCTGGGAGAACGAAAAAGCGCAGACGGCAGATCACGCACAGCTCATGGCGTATGCGAAAAATGCGCTTGAGAAACGCTGGGACCACGGTGCGTACGACTGGCGGTACGACGACATCATCATGGCGTACCTTGGCGAGACGGAAAGCGCGAAAGAGTACCTCATCACCCGTTCAAAACGGACCTGCCGAGATCAGCGTTTCCCCGCGTACTGGGCACCTCCGTTCAGCTGGACTCCGGACCAGTGCCATGGTGCCGTACTGATGGCGGCGCTTCAGGGACTCATCATGCAGACGGACGGCGAGCAGATCCTCCTTTTGCCGGCGTTTCCATCGGACTGGAACGCGGAATTCAAACTTCACGCGCCGAAAAACACGGTCGTCTCAGGAACCATCAAGGCCGGGAAACTCGTGGAATGGAACGTCTCGCCGGAATCCCGCAGGAAGGACGTCCGGATCCTCGGCGGGACAAAATGACGGAGAATCTCGATTTTTGCTCGTGATCGGACGGAAAAAGTCCATGGAAAGGAAAACGGTATGAAAAAATTCGGAAGAAATATGATTTTGGGGAGCCTGTGCCTTGCTCTCTGCCTCGAAGGGCCGGTTTTGGCGGAGAAAAGGGAATTTGCCATGACTCCGGAAACATTTCCGCCGTCTGGGGAAACACTCCGAACGCTGGCTCCCGATTTTCTTTCCGTTTCGACGGTATCTCTCATTGCGTGGGATACTCTGGCGCGGTCGGAGTACGAGTCTGCCTACACGCGGCTTTCCGATCCGGAATTTCTCAGCCGTTTCTCCATGAAGCGCGGGTACCCTCTTGCGCCATGGTTTCCGCTTCTTTTTCCGAATACCGAGGCAGACCTCTCAAAACTTTCGGAGGAACGGATGCCGGACGGCGAACTGTTCTCAAAGAAACGGAAGGAGGTCCAGCATGATGCGGACCTGACCATTCATGAGATCCATCAGGAACAGTTCCTCGTTCCGGCACTCCGCTGGAGCCGTGAAAATGGACTTCCTATCGCCTACCGGATCTGTACAGCCGACAGGATGCCGGTCTCGTTTCTTTTGGAGGATGGATTTTTGATCCGCCGTGTTTTTTCAGACGGCGACCCGATTTCTGATTTTTTGGCGCGCACGATAGCCCGACAGTGCGGGCAGCCCGATTTGGAGCCCGGTTCGGAAACGGTCCTTCTGCTTCCTGATGATTTTTCCTGCGGAGAGCTGCGTGTACGGCTGGAAAGCGATGGGGCAGCATGGGACTGCATGAGCGAATTTCAGCTTCCGTACGTCGCGATCACGGTTCGCCAGGGGAGGAACGGGGAGATTTTTGCCGAGGTCAGCCACGGTCCGGCGGTTTGGAAGGAGATCCGTCTTGGAGAGCCAAAGGAACGTTTTTCCGAACCAGCGCAGGAATTTCTGAAACGCTTTGAATCCCTGGGCGGGATCGTGAAGGAATGCATCGAATGCCCTTCGGATACTGGTGGACCGAAAACTGAAACTGGCAAGAAAAATTGCGCAAACGGCTCCTGAACCGTAAAATTTTTGAAAAAAATAAGAAAAATGGTACTGTGAGCCTCCCCTACTCCTTGAAAAAAAACAAAATATTGCTAAAATAGGAAGAAATGAAACTGTACGCACAAAGAAACTGACTGTTTTCTCAGTCAGCTTCAACCAAAACGCGACATAAAGGAGATTCGCCACGGCTAAGTCAAAATCCTCAAAAAATAAGAAGAAAAATCAGAATGTCGACCCAGATGTCAGGATCGTCTGCGAGAACCGCAAGGCGCGTCATGACTACGAGATTCTTGATTCTTATGAGTGCGGCATCGTTTTGGTCGGAAGCGAGGTAAAGAGCCTGCGTGAGGGACGCTGTTCTCTTGCCGAGTCGTATGCGAAGATAAAAAATGACGAAATTTGGCTCATCAACTGCGATATTCAGGAATATCTTGAAGCCAATCGCTTGAATCATGAGCCGAAACGTGCGCGAAAACTGTTGCTTCATCGTTCGGAGATCCGCAGGTGCGAGATCCGGACGGCGGCGAAGGGCTTTACGCTCATTCCGCTGAAAGTTTATTTTCGGAAACATTATGCGAAGGTTTTGCTCGGGATCTGCCAGGGCAAGCACGAGCACGACAAACGCCAGGCATTAAAGAAAGCGGATTCAGACCGCAGGATCAAACTCAACATGATGCGCTACCAGCAGCGCTGACGGATCGACGGATGGCTGACTACCTTGTTCGTTACGGAACCATGCGTTTTCATGGTATTTTCTCCTGGCACAATGCGAAACAGCATTTGCGTCGGGAAGATTATGTCGTGATTCGTTCGGACAGAGGGCTTGAGATCGCGCAGATCTTGTGTGAAGTGACGGAAAAGGACCGCGCACAGTTTCCGCCGGACATCGTGACCGGGTCGATCCTTCGCATCATGACGAATGATGATGCACGGGAGTTTTCGCGGATCCACTATCATGAAACGGACGAATTCCGCACGTGCCTGAAGTGTATCGAACGGCTTGGGCTGAATATGCACCTGGTCGATATTGAGCATATTTTCGGCGGAGAGCGTATCGTCATTTACTATCTGGCGGACGGACGGGTCGATTTTCGCGAACTGGTGAAGGTTTTAGCGACGGAATTTCAGACGCGGATCGAAATGCGTCAGATCGGCGTGCGGGACGAGGCAAAGCTGCTTGCGGATTACGGAGACTGCGGGAAGGAGTGCTGCTGCAATACTTACCTGCGCGAAATGCCGCCGGTTTCGATGAAAATGGCGAAACTGCAGAAGGCAACGCTGGATCCGTCAAAGATTTCCGGGCGATGCGGCCGACTGAAGTGTTGTCTTCGGTACGAGTATCCGGTATATGAGGAATTCCTTTCGCGCCTTCCGGCCATCGGGATGCGTGTTCTGCATGACGGAGTGCCTGCGAAAGTGGTCGGATATGAGATCCTGGCTCAGCAGGTCTATATCGAAACAGAGGACCGATTCCGCAAACTGGTCCCCCTTTCGGAGCTGAGCCTTCCGGAACGCCGTCAGACCTTCAGAAAGGGAAGCCGTCCGGAGCGGAATTCCGGCGGAGAATCGTTCAGCGAAGAACGCGGAGCCGGGAAAGATGCTGGAGAGAATGCTTCTCGCCGCCGTGGGAAAATGTGAGTTTTCCGGTCGGATCTCCACTTGGACCAACGGTAAAATTCCACAAAATTCATTTAATGACTAAAGTTGGCCGTGAGAAATGGCCGATTCAGGAAAAAATTTTATGAAAACAGGCGCCTGATGCTTGAAAAATAATCAAAATCTGCTATACTGGATTTTTTAGCAGGCAGGCATTTCATAATCGGGATAAAGTTATGCGATTCATACTGATTGACCGGATCCTTGAATGTGTTCCGGGAGAATATATCGTCACGAAAAAGAACCTGACTCTTGCGGAAGAATATCTCGCGGATCATTTTCCGGGATTTCCGGTAATGCCGGGAGTTTTGATGCTTGAGGCGATGACGCAGTCCGCCGCCTGGCTGATCCGTCTTACGGATAATTATGCCGATAGTATCATTTCTCTGAAAGAAGCGCGAAATGTAAAATACAATCATTTCGTTCAGCCGGGACAGACGTTGACGCTCCGCATCGAGATCCTGAGTCGTGAAGCTGGTGAAGTCAAGGTGAAAGC
Organism: Thermoguttaceae bacterium; assembly: GCA_017939795.1. Lineage (GTDB taxonomy): Bacteria > Planctomycetota > Planctomycetia > Pirellulales > Thermoguttaceae > RGIG3701. The sequence goes on along the minus strand of JAGBAA010000042.1, from coordinate 28,910 downwards.
CCAGGGTTGGCTGGACGATGTGCAGGCACTTTCAGCGCGTCTTGTTCTTACGCATCACGGTATTGGCCGCGATAATCCTTCGCTTGCCTGGAAAGATGCCGCGGTGATCGAAGAGCTTAAGAAGGTCTATGAGCTGATCGCGCCTCAAAAATAGTGGATTTTCGGCAGGAATATGCCGATAAAAGGAATAATACTGTAGTTTATATAATTTGTACTGTGGAAAATAATTCGTTTTGAGCGTTTATTGTTTCGCGGTTTGGTTTTAGATAATGTCATTTGGAGAACTAATATGGCAATTGATCCGGAAATTTTCGAAAAGGTTCAGGCTACGCTTTGTGACGCGCTGAGTGTTGATGAAGATGAAGTGACCGAAGAAGCCACGCTGGTTGGCGATCTTGGTGCAGAATCCATTGACTTTCTGGACATCGTGTTCCACCTCGAAAAAGCGTTCAATATCAAAGTTGAACGCGGTGAACTTTTCCCGGAAGACATCTTCACGGACGCGAAATATACCCAGAACAACCGTCTGAATGCTGAAGGTATGGCCGCTCTTCGTGAACGTCTTCCGTTCATCGACCTGACCGAGTTCGAAAAGAATCCGGTCGTCCAGGAATTCCCGAGCCGCATGACCGTCGCCGACATGTGCCGTTTCGTGCAGCACAAAAAACAGTAATTAACTGAGAGAATACCGTCATATTTCTTGACGGTATTCCTGTTTTGATTTTTTAAAAAGGCCTTTGTAAGTTATGCGTTGGTATTGGATCGATCGTTATACGGAATTTGTCCGCGGAACGCGCGCAACAGCAGTCAAATGTGTTTCTCTGGCTGAGGAACATATGCACGACCATTTTAATCACTATCCGATCATGCCGCATTCGCTGGTAGTGGAAGGGGTTGCCCAGACAGGCGGACTTCTCGTCAGTGAATTCAATGAATGTCGTGAGAAAGTCGTTCTTGCAAAATTGACGAAAGCTGTGTTTTATTGTGAACCGCGGCCTGGTGATGTCCTGACTTATCGGGTTCAGGTCCAGTATCTGAATGCCAACGGTGCTTCGATCACGGCAACCAGTCATATTGGCGATAAGCTGCATGCCGAGTTTGACATGATGTTTGCCTATCTCCGGGATAATGATTTCGGGGACAAGGAACTTTTCACGATGCAGGACTACAAACACCTCTTCTTCAATTTCCATGTCTACGATATTGGAACGGAAGCGGACGGTGTGACTCCCATCAGTGTTCCGGATTGTTTTAAGAACATCTAACATAACAGGAAAGCCGGCGCAGACCGTCGGCAGGTTTTATTTCATCTCATTTTGAGAGTACCGGAGAAAAAACGTTATGAAACGACGTGTTGTAGTTACGGGAATTGGCTGCGTTACCCCGCTGGGAACCGATATCGAGCAGGTTTGGAAACGGCTGCTGAACGGCGAATCCGGCGTCGATTACATTACCCGCTTTGATGCGTCCAGTTTTCCGACGAAAATTGCAGCAGAAGTTAAGAATTGGGATCTTTCTGAAGTTGGCGAAGATCCAAAACGCTGGGCAAATCAGGGACTTCACACCCAGTTTGCTGTCGGTGCGAGTAAAAAAGCGGTCGCGGATTCCGGGATCATGGATCTTTCTTTTGATCCGCTGCGTTTCGGCGTTTATACCGGAAGCGGGGAAGGACAGCAGGATTTCAACGACTTTGCCAAAATGATGATGGCAGGGATCCGTGCTGGGGAACTGGCCGGCAAAGAGTTCGAAGTTGCAGAATTTATCCGTACTGCAATGAAAGATTTCAATGCTGAAGCTGAGATCGAACAGTCTCCAAATATGCCCGCAGCTCACCTTGCTGCCATGTTTAATGCACAAGGCCCGAACAGCAACTGCCTGACTGCCTGCGCTGCCAGTGTTCAGGCGGTCGGTGAAGCGGTGGAAATCATCCGGCGCGGCGATGCAGACATCATGCTTTCCGGCGGAACGCACAGCATGATCCACCCGATGGGGGTCATGGGATTCAACCTTCTGACGGCTCTGAGTACCGACAATGACGATCCGAAAGCCGCCAGCCGTCCGTTCGATGCGACGCGCCATGGTTTCGTGCTTGGTGAAGGTTCTGTCATGTGTGTTCTGGAAGAGTACGAACACGCGAAAAAACGCGGTGCAAAAATCTACGGTGAAGTGGCCGGCTACGGTTCCACGGCTGACGCTTTCCGTATTACGGACACGCATCCGGAAGGCCGCGGTGCGATCTCGTGCATCAAGATGGCACTTAATGACGCAGGTGCCAATCTGGAAGATGTGGATTACATCAATGCACACGGTACGAGCACCAAAGTCAACGACAAAGTGGAAACGCTTGCGATCAAAGAAGTTTTTGGCGAACGTGCCTACAAGATCCCGGTCTCGAGCACGAAGAGCATGATCGGCCACATGATCGCTGCCGCCGGAGCCAGTGAAATGGTATACTGCCTGATGGCGATGCGCGACGGAGTCGTTCCTCCGACGATCAACTACCATAATCCGGATCCGCTTTGCGATTTGGACTATGTTCCAAACGTTTGCCGTCAGGTCAAATGTGACTGCTGCCTGACGAATAGTTTCGGATTCGGCGGTCAAAACGTCTCGATCCTCGTGAAAAAAGTCTGATTTTCAATTTGACTTAAAGAACCCCGTTCTCTTTGTGAGTTCGGGGGTTTTTTTATGAAAAAATATTTATCTTGGACTCTTGACTTTTTGCATCTATTCATGTACAATGAAATCATTCGGCTTTCCGTTTTCATCAAGAAATTTTTGAGAGGCCCCAAAATGAAAAAGTTGCAATTTGTTTTCCTTATTCTTCTTTTTTGTTCCATTTCATTAGATTCCCAAGCGCATCCTTTACAGCTTGAGATCCCTAAGGATGTACGCTCTCTTTCAGAAGCTATAGAACAGATCCAACCGCGCGGTGAAATCCTTTTGAGCCCAGGCACATATGAGATCTTAACGACGATCGAGCTTTCTAAACCACTCAAAATACGCGGTACGGGCAACGATCCAGGGGAGGTCGTTTTGCAGGGAAAAGAGAAAAATGTCTTTTTTATACATGAAAATGGTAATGTTGAACTTGCAAATCTCACGATCCAAAACGAAGGAACGTTCCATCCAACTCCAACGCAAGAGGAGAAGGCGGAATTTGAGAAACACTCTCAAGCAATCGCCAACTCTGCGGCAGTACGGATCCAGACGCCATTTTGCAAATTCAGCGGCTGCATCATCTCCTCCGTTCATTCCTCAGGAGTCGTCGTCGAGCGAAGAGGATGCCGACCTGTTTTTGAATCGTGCAGGATAGAAAATTGCGGCAGCGTCGGCATTTGGCTTTTCCCGGGAGCGGAAGGAGTTTATGCAGATTGCAAGATTCGGAGAAACTCCAAGGCTGGAATGGTTTATGGCGGCATGGGCAGCTCTCCGAATATAATAGGTACACTTTTCAGTGATGGGCTCGCAGAAGGGATCCTCATTTGCGGTGATAGCCGAGGAGCGATCAGTTCTGAATTTCGTGCCAATGCTGGAGCTGGAATCTGCGTCCAGTCATCGTCCGCTTCTCCAAAGATCTCGAATTCACGTTTTTATGATGGCGAAACGGTCGGCATTCTTTTTCGAAACGCCGTTGGTGAAGTGTGTCAATGCGGTTTTTACGGACGTTTGACGGCAGGAATTCGTATCGAAGGTCCCCGATCTCGTGTTTCGCTGACCGGGACTCGGTTTGGTGATAAAAGCACCAGAGGAATTCTGTGTACAGGGGGAGCTGCATGCATGGTAACTGGTACGGTATTCCAAAATCAGAAGGAAGGAGTCGGCATCCAGATCGAAGGGGAAAATACACGCGTTCAGATCCGTGATACTGTATTTGCAGAGTGTGCCTGTACGGGATTTTATATTCGCGACAAGGCAAGTCCTGAAATCATGCAATGCCGAATGAGAAATCACCGCGGCACAGGTTTTCTCATTCAGGAAGAGGCTGCGCCGCAAATCAGGGAATGCGGGATCGTAGATTTAGAAGGTGTTGGTTTTGAATTTCGTTCTGGCGCCTGCGGAACAATGATGCAATACAGTATCGAAAGAGCTTCTGGCCCAGGCATCATCTTGGCTGGGACAGGAACGTCACCCTCGATCCGCGACAGTCGATTTCAGAAAATCAGCAGTGCTCCCGGGATCCAGGTTCAGGAAAGTGCCAATGCGGAGTTCACGAACTGCGTTTTTCAGGATTGTGCCGGAGATGGGGGACATCTTTCCGGTAAGGGAACATCTGTGACATTTTATTCCTGCCGTTTTGGGGATTCCATAACTTCCTGCCGGAATGGAGTAGTTTTTGAAAAAGGTGCAGTCGGACGCTTTGAGAAATGCAAATTTTCAAAGTTTTCGAATTGTGTTTTTCTTTCGGATCCGGATACTGAAGCGGAGTTCAAAGAATGCACGTTCCACGAGGCAAATGTTGGCCTTCGTGCGGCGAACGGGGCAAAATGCAGTCTGTTTGCGGTTCGATTTTGTTTGAATTCGGAGTTTGGCATGATGCTCCAAGGGGCAGGAACATCTTCTTTTTTATCCGGCGAAACCTGCTTTGTTCGCAATTGCCAAGGCGGTGTGAAGGTCATGGACGGCGCAGCTGCGGTACTTGAACAGTGTGAATTACACAAACATCCTGCCGCACTAGAGATAGAAGGGACAGAAGCGGTCGTAACCGTTCGAAAAACTATATTTTCGGAAAATGAAGTAGGAGTCCAGGTAAAAAATGGAGCCTCCGGAATTTTGAAAGAGTGTGATTTCAAGTATTGCTGTACGGGAGTGGCGGCGGAAGGGGAAGGAACATACACAGAGATGACCCAATGTACCCTAGGGCCGGAAAATATTGTCGGAATCCAATTTGCAGATCGGGCAGCCGGGAAAGTTCTTGAATGCCAAATTTTCGGGGGACGTATCGGGATCCGTTCTGTCGGAGCCAAAACGATCCCAGAATTCACCAATTGCACCGTTAAGAATTGCAGAGAGTGGGGAATTCAGCTAAAAGACGGCGGGAGCGGCTGTTTTCGAAAAAATACAGTTCAGGAAAATGGACTCCATGAATCGTCTGATGTCATTTTTCTGGATGGGAGCGGCGATTGGGATCTTTCCGGAAGCGGAGCAGAGCTGATCCTCGAAGAAAATCTGCCCGCCTTGGAAACACTTCCGGCCGGCAAAGTGAAACGAAATCGGCAATAAGGAAAGAGGGAGAAACAAAAAAGGCTTTCCCAAATGAAATCGGGAAAGCCTTAAGAGGCGACACCCGGACTCGAACCGGGGTAAACTGATTTGCAATCAGCGGCCTAAACCACTTGGCTATGTCGCCTTAATTCCAAAAGAATCGAAAACCGAAACTCTTGGAAAAGAAAAATTAAAGAGGCGACACCCGGACTCGAACCGGGGTAAACTGATTTGCAATCAGCGGCCTAAACCACTTGGCTATGTCGCCCTTAATTACGCATCAATATACACGAAAACCGTTTTTTGTCAAGTACCCCCGAGGCAAAAAATATAAAATTTCCAAGATTCATCTGAAAATTTTCTTTTGCATGAAAAAAAAGCTTTTTTTACCCCTTTTCTTCCGGAAAATCGCACCGACTGACGGTGTGTCCCTTGCATTTCCTGCGGTTTTTGATATAATCAGGGAAAGATTTAATTTTACCTCAAAACAAAGGAGTGAACATGGCCATCCCAACCCTTGAAGAACTCAAAAGCGTGACTCTTGAAAAACTCACGACGACTGCGTCTGAAAGCGACGTGAATGCCGCGATCGAACAGCTTGCTGCCGCGCATCCGCAGCTTACGCCGGTCCTTTTGATCCGCCCTGCCCGAAAAGGCGATGTCGCGGTCATTGATTTCGTCGGCTCGATCGACGGTGTGGAATTTCCCGGCGGCGCAGGAAATGACTATCCGCTCGAGCTGGGTTCCGGATCATTCATTCCCGGATTTGAAGAACAGCTTATCGACCGGAATGTTGGCGAAGTCGTGAACGTTCGCGTTCCGTTCCCGGAAGATTACCATGCGAAGGAGCTGGCCGGAAAAATGGCACTTTTCCGCTGCACGATCAAAGCACTGAAACAGAAAAAGGCCGCCGTCATTGATGATACTTTCGCGAAACAGTTCGGGATGGAATCGATGGTGGAGATGCGTAAAGCGGTCGCGGAGAACCTTCAGGACAATATCAATGAAGCCTCCTTTGAAAAGCTCCGTTTTGAGGTCATGGAAGCACTTGCCGACAAATTCCCAATGGAAGCTCCGGCCAATATCGTGGAACAGGAAGTCGAGATGCTCAAGAAGCACGATGCCGACCTTTCGGATGAAGAAGCGAAAAAAATCGCACAGCGCCGTGCTTCCCAGGGAATGCTTCTGATGGAACTGGCGAAAGCGAATGATGTGAAGATCTCGGATGAAGAGGTCATGGAAGCACTGAAAGCAGAGATCCAGAAATACGGCCCACAGGCTCCCCAGATCCTCGCATTTTACCAGAAAAATCCTGAGATGCTTGGAATGTTCCGCGCCGGCGAGATGGAAAAGAAGACGATCGCGTGGGTCATCGATCACTGTACGATCGTTGAAAAACAGGTGACTCCGGAAGCATTCCGTGAAGCGATGATGAGCTGACCAAACCTGACCTGAACAAGATCACCTCGGATTTTTAAAGTGCGGAGGCTAAACTCCGCACTTCTCTTTTAAATCAGTCGGCATTTTCGTCAGTTCAGAACCTTCAGCTGAAGATCTTTTCCAATGACATACAGGATCTTCTGAGTGATCTCTCGTTTCTGAACGCCTTCCTTAAGCTGAACTTTCTGACCGTAGACATCAAACGCGGCCGCAGGTTTCTGTGAAAGAGCCAACGTACACATTTCCGTTCCGCAGGGAGCCCAAACGGCATACGCAGTCTGACCATCGGGACGTTTCCAGGAAAGGAGACAAATGCGGGAATCCTTGGCAGTTTCACGCACAGGAACATTCACAGACCCGGCAGGACGGGCTTTCGTAAGGGTCTGGTAGGCCAAATAGCCGGTTTTGGGAGTCAGGTCGGCATGCATGATCCCAAAATGATGCTCAGGATCCACATCATCGCGTTCAACGGACTGAAATTCGTAGGAGAAGTAGCGTTCTACACCATTCGCCAGAGCAAGGAGGATCGATTGGGCAAGAAAGATCCCCTGATTTTCCTCCACGCAGCGATTCGTATTGCCCGGCGCATCTCCCATGACGGCATTCACCGCAATATTTCCTTTCCAGTCGCTGGCAAATCGGTAAATGCAGGCACACGGTGCGTCAAATTTCGTTCCTTTTGCCGGTCCGTCGGTCCACTGGGCATCTTTGGGGAGAAGAAGAGGTTCAAAAGAATCTCCTTCCTTCAGTTCGGAATCAGAAAAGAATCGGCCGCCCTGCAGTTTTTCGGCAGGATATTTCGCCAGCGATTCCGAGACATTGGGAGCCAGCTCAAGCGGCGTGTGTTCCGGTGTTCCTTTGTCGGTCCACCAGGTCAAAACACGGACACGAAAACTTCTGCTGAGAGAACCGGCATACGGATTTTTTTCCGGACGGACCCAGTACCCATCTTCACCGCGGACCATCTGATAGTAGAATGGAACACCGCCGTGGAGGATGAGCGTTCCGCCGTTTTTGACGTAATTCCGGATCTCATCCGCATACGTGACGGGAAAATCTTCTCCCGGCGGCAGGACAAGGACCGGAAATGTTTTGGGATCGAGTGCCGCGGTCTTTTCGATCGGGAAAAGCTCGAAATCCGCATTTTCCGGAAGCATTTTTTTCCACATTGCATCATTCAGCCCCATGGACGGCGGGTAGTGCATGTCCCAGACAGCCGCGATTTTGCCCGGAATGCCGTTGGGGAATAGTTTTTCGATGACTCCGGAGATGAAGTACCGGGAATTCTGTCCCAAGACAGGCGGAGTGGCCCAACCCATCTCAGTGATCCAAAGCGGTTTGGTTTTTCCGCAATACCGAACGGTGAGATCATGGAATTTCTGAATGTCCTCTTTGAAGTGTTTGACTGCCTGTTGAGAGACCAGTCCGCCGCGGTAGGGATGAATATTCATGACGTCAAAGAATTCACCCGCTCCAGCCTGAAGCGACTTTTCGTAAAATTCGGCCGGAACACCCGCCAGACCGCCGTACACAACAAGAAGTTCCGGATCGATCTCTTTGATCGTCAGGTAGGTTTTGCGCAGGAATTTGGCGTACTCTTCCGGATCCGGCGTGTCGCCCCAAAAATTGCGCAGATTTTGCTCATTCCAAACTTCCCAGTACCGGATCTTATCTTTAAAGTGCGTGACGGTCCGACGCACATATTCCAGCCAAAGTTCCGGATTTTTGTAGGACGGCGACGCCCAGGATGTCGAGTAATCCAGGATCGGAAGAATGTGGATCCCCTGCTCCTCCGCATTTTTGACGACCCGGTCCAGATGCTCAAAATTCCAGGTTCCCTGCGGACGTTCGATCCCGGACCAGCTGAAATCCGCGCGCGCCCATTCGATCCCAGCTTCACGCATGAGAGTCATGTTCCGCGGCATCGCATCGTGTTCCTGACCGCCTCCTAAATGCGAGCAGGTACCGTATGGACTCACGGAAGGCTGCTGAAATGCACCATTTTCTCCAGCAAATGAAACTGCGGGAGCCAGAAGGCAGCAAGCGACACTCAAAAGAAACGCGGAACTTGCTGAAGTCAAACGAACTTGAGCTCTGTTTCGGCGTTGAAAAAGCGGATGGAAAATGGATTTTTTGAGCATGATCTTCTCCGTTAGGGTAAGGAAGGATGGATAAATGAAGGAAGGAATAAACGAACGAAGGTCCTGACCGCAAAATGAAACGTTCCGGAGAAACACAGTTCACGAAACCACGTTGACCGGCTCACCGGCCAGAAATGCTTCCACATTCCGGATGACGGTCTCCAGACAGCGTTTCCGAGCTGCGAGCGTCGCCCACGCAATGTGCGCAGTACAGAAACAGTTTTTGGCGGAAAGAAGCGGATCGTCGACAGACGGCGGTTCCTGGGAAAGAACATCGAGTCCTGCACCGGCAATACGCCCGGAATTTAAGGCCTCAGCCAGCGCGTTTTCGTCAACGAGCGTTCCACGGGCCGTATTGATGAGAAACGCCGTCGGTTTCATCAGGGCAAGCGTTCGGCGATCCACCAGATTTTCCGTCTGCGGAGTTGCGGGACAGTGCAGACTCACGACGTCAGCCTGGCGGAAAACGTCCTCACGCGAAACGAACTCTACGTTCATTTCCGCAACGGCCTGCGTATTTTTGCGTGCCGCGATGACCCGCATGTCCATTGCCTGCGCGATCATGGCGACTTTCTTTGCGATATTTCCAAAACCGATCAGCCCCATCGTCTTTCCGGCCAGCTCTTCAAGCGGATGCTCCCACCACGTAAAATCGGGGTTCCGAGTCCATGCGCCTTCACGGATCTTTGCGGAATGTTCCGAAAGATGGAAAGTGAGGTTCAGCAAATGCGCAAACGTCAGCTGCGCGACCGAAGCCGTGCTGTATGCCGGGACGTTCGTGACGGTGACTCCATGCCTTCGCGCAGCCTCAAGGTCCACGACATTGAACCCGGTCGCCTGGATCCCGATGTACTTCAAGTCCGGCAGCTGTGCGAATTCATTTTCGCCAAAAACCGTTTTATTTCCAAGGACGATGTCGGCACCTGCAGCAAGACGGGGAATTTCCTCTCGGGCACACCGTTCGTGGACCGTGAGTTCACCAAACTGTCTCAGCGGCGAATAGTCCAGATCGCCAGGATTCAGAGCGTAGCCGTCCAAAATTACGATTTTGTGTTTCTGCATCATTTTTCTTTCGGTTCAAGCCCGGCTTCACAGAGCGTTCCTTTCGGGGGCGGAGCACGGTGCTCCCAAACCCAAAATTCCTGCCGAATGCCGGAAAAAATCAATAAACAGGGTCTCCAAAGGCGTACTCTGACTTAACGGTCAGGAATTGCCGACGGATTGGAAATGGGACCGTCCTGAAAGATCCAAAGACGGAGGCAAATACATTCTGCTTTCATCTGCATTCATCGGATCCATCTATCGAAATCGGCTGCGGAAGCGATTGGGCGTAGCGGATCAGCGTGTCGCGCAGCTGCCAGGATGGCGTCTGCAGAACGCGGCATTTCTTCAGGATCGTGTACCCGTCGCCGCCATTGGCTACGAAGTCCGTGACGGCCAGCGTGTAGATCTTTTCGGGATCGATCGCATCTCCACGAAGCCGCACATTTTCGGCCCAGGCAGTCCAGCCGCCGTTTGCGTTTTTTTCCCGATGGAAATCGGCGGAAACGTCACTGGACATCTGCGGAAATCCGGCCATTCCAGGCGGGATCGAGGCAAGAAAGTCGAAAAATTCCAGAAGCGTCTCGCCCTCCATCTCCAAAAGCCAGATCTCATTCGCAAATGGAAGAACGGACATAAAATCCCGGTACGCAGCTTTGCCTTCCGGGAGACCTGCCCGCAAATTCCCGCCATTCAGGAGTGCGAGATCGCACGGAAATCCTTCCTCCCGGACCTGCCAGGCCATGGCGTCAGCAGTAAATCGCCCAAGCGGCATCGGCTGGTTTCGGCAGATGAAATTGGAGCCATCCAGCTTCTGGGCAAATTCAGCAGCAGGACGATCCAAAAGTCGGCTGGTCTCCTGAAAGAAAGGCGTCAGGATCTCAAGAATTTCAGGATCCGGCGGCAGGTCTTTCGTCACGCGGCGGCATTCCCAGGAAAGATCCGACACTTTCCCGTCCGAAAACGTCAGGAGTGCTTCGCCAAGGAACCTTCCCTTTTCTCCCGCAGACACGATCGGCGTCTGCTCAGCCCAAAACGGTTCATTCATCCGGGTGTGGGAGTGTCCGTCGACGATCAGATCGATCCCGGGGACCTGACGCGCCAATTCGGAAGACATGATCTTCGAGCCGGAATTTTCCTCAAGACCTAGATGCGTGACGGCAATGACGAGATCCGCTCCCTTTTCCTCTCGCAAAAATGAGACCATTTTACGCGCCGTTTCCCGCTCCTCCGCGATGGAGTATTTACCGAACGCCTGGGGAAGAAGTTCCAGATTGGAAAGTGCGATGCCGAAAACACCGACTCGGCACCCAGGAAAATCAAACACTTTGTATGGTGTTCCTAGCGGTGTGCCGTCTGCGCGGAACACATTCGCGGCACCCCATGGAAATTTCGCGAGCTTCAGCTGACGCTCCAACGTCTCAAAATTCGGCGGAAACTCATGATTTCCAAATCCGACGTAGTCAAATCCGATCGAATTAAACGCCAGAATGTCAGGCTCCGCTTCAAAAAAATCAGATTCCGGGGAACCATGATTGATGTCGCCGGCGTCCAGAAGAAGAACGAATGCGCCTTCTTTTTCGAGTGCCGAGCGTCTCGCTTTGACCAGTGAAGCAAATTGCGCCATTCCGCCAAATTCACCCTGAGCCTGAAGCTGACCGTGATGGTCATTGGAGTGAAGGATCGCGATTCTGGTATTCTCCGCAAAAAGCATCGCAGAAAAGAAACACAGGATCAGAAGAAAAAGAAAAACCCGGCACACTGTCTGCACACAGATGCGTGTGAAATTTCGGAACGAAACCCTCCCAAAGCGCAGCACATTCATGGTGTAGAAACCCATGGATCGATGCGGTCGGCCAAAAGGAATGGACGGTAATTGGGAAACGGATCGGCGTACCGAAAATGCTCCCGAATTACGGAGAAAATACAGGGCGTATTGCGCCCGGGAAGTAAGGATCTGCATAAAATGAGTCTTGGGAAAGGAAATACTGGATCGGCAAAAGCTCAGTTTCGTGCGAAGCTGAAATGAAATTCGGCACGATCTTCTGCCTTCACTGTCCAGTATACTCTGAAAATCAGGAAATGCAAGGGGAAAGAAAATTTCATTTCGCAAAAAATCTGATTTTTTAAAAAATTGGAAAGAATTTTGGGGAAGCAATATCGTGAAATACCGAAATTCAGCCTTCCTGCACGGCCTCCGTTTGCCGTCGGATCCTCAGACGCCCGGAGCAGGTGCCTCTTTTCGCACGTTCTCCTCTTCAGCATCATCGTCCGGTCCAGATTCACCGGTTTCTCTCTTTTCCAGCTCTTTTTTAAGCCGGAAAAAATATCCTATCGCGATCAGGATCGAAAAAAGCGTCGCCAGAGGGGCAGCAAAACCCAGATGGTAGAGCGTCGCATTCGGCAGGCAGCTGATCCACCATGCCGCAGGAACACGAACGGCAAACGTACTGGCGAGTGAGTAGATCATGCTGATGAACGAACGTCCGCAGCCGCTGAAAAATGAATTCAGGCTGAAGATGAAGCTCACGAGAATGCAGTCGAGAGTAAAGGATTTGAGGTAAAGTCCTGCACCGGCACGAACGGAAGGATCCTGAGTGAAGATCCCAGGCAGGAGTTCCGGGTAAAGTTGGCAAAAACACCACGTTCCGATCCCGAAAATGAGCGAAAATCCGATTCCGTAACCAAGGGAAGCGTATGCGCGTCCCGGTTGGCGTGCACCCATATTTTGCGCGGTCATTGTCGCGACGGCACCGGCAAAAGCGACCGGAGGCATCATGCAGAAGCCAATGATCCTCCCGGCGACGCCGACCGATGCGGAAGAAATGAGTCCCATCGAATTCACGAACACCATGATGATGAGAAACGAAACGGAAATGAGCGAATCCTGAAGAGAAAGCGGGATCCCGACACGCAGGATCTTCCGCACGCATTTCCCGTAAAGACGAAAATGACGCAGATGGACCGGAAAACCGAATCCTTTCCACCGCATGTACGCCAAAGCCAGTAAAAAACTGACGGCCTGCGAGATCACGGTCGCGAAAGCCGCTCCTTTTGCGGCAAGTTCCCACGAACCAATGAAAACAAAATCCAGCACGATATTCAGACTGCAGGCGATCGCAACAAAACAAAGCGGCGTTTTCGAATCACCAAGTCCCCGGTACACCGCACTGACCACATTGTACCCAATGATGAACGGCAGCCCCAGAGAACAGAAAAAAATGTAGCGGATGGTTTCTCCGACCGCCTCTTCCGGGACTCGGGCAAGCGCGACAAATTCCGGAGTTTTCCAGGCCAAAAACGGCGTCAGAATGATAGCTGCCGCTGAAAAAAGGACCGTCATCGTCCCAACGGCACGTGCGGCGTCTTCGTCATTTCGTTCCCCGACATGAAACCCGATCAGAACTGTTCCGCCGACCGAAAGTCCCATGACCAGTCCCATGACGATGTGCATCCACTGGGCACCATTCGCGATCGCGCTGATCGACTCCGGACCGGCGTAAAGTCCAATGACGAAAAGGTCCGTTGCCGCGTACAGGACCTGAAGCAGCATGGAAAACATCAAAGGAATCGCGAAAAGGACGAGCGTTTTGGGAACATTGCCTTCCGTGATCGGGTTGAATTTTATTTCTGGAGCGTCGGAAATGTCGGCCATGAAAAAGTTTAAAGTTCTGGGAAAAATGGAAACGGCAGTAGATGAAAAATGGAACCGGATCCTCCTGCGAATTTTTGGGAAAACAGGCAGGAAAAGATCCGGCTGAAAGAGATTTAGCGGGAAACTATTTCCCCTGATTTCTCAGACCGCGGCGGGCGCGGATCTCATTTTCCCGGGCCTCGATCTTCTGCCGCTGTTCCGGAGTCAGGACCGTCTGGATCTCCTGCATCATTTCGGCACGCAATGCAGCCATCTCTTTCTCAAGCTCTTCCATGCGCGGACGATATTTCTTCTGGATCTCGTAGATCTGTTCCCGCTGATCATTCGTGACGAAATCACGATACCCAAGCGGAAGCATTCCACGGCGTACGATCGGGCGGCGAACCGGTCCTGCGGCAGATTCGGCTGCCGGAACCTCCGGAGCAGGAAGTGCCGTCGGAGTCGGAGCGGATTCGGGAGCCGGTTTTGCGGCAGGAGCCGGAGCAGGAGCTGCCGCGTCCGTCTTTTCTACCGGCGCAGGTGCGGGAGCTGGTGCAGGAGTTTCAGCCTGAACCGTCGGAGCAGACTGTGCGGCTGGAGTTTCGCCGGCGGTCTGGGCCTGAACCGAAATGGAAATCAAAGCAAACACAAAAAAGGAAGCAAAGATCAAAACAGAACGTGATCTCATCGGAAACCTCACAGTCAATGGAATGAACGGTACGTTTCATTAAAAACGTACGGGAAGAACTCAAAATTTACGGCTCATGGATGAAAGCACGTACTTCCGTTCTTTCTCATGAGCCGTTGAACATTTCGGAGCTGGAATTTCCAACTCCGATCTTCTTCAGACTTGCCGTCCGAAAAATTTCAGACTCTACTTCGTGACCTGGCAGTTCGGAAGCGCAGCGGAGAGCGCTTCGATTGCCGCATCGGAAATGCCCGTCGCGCGGAAGCTGACCTTCTTGAGCGAGGTCATTTTCTTCAGCGATTCAATGCACGCATCCGTGATCATCGTTTCGGCAAGATCCAGATCTTCAAGATTCGTCAGGGCGGTCAGTTTCGCGACGCCTTCGTCCGTGATCTGGTTAGCGACCAGGGAGAGACGCTTCAGCGAGGTGATCTTCACGATGGAATCCAGGCCGGCATCGGACAGAATGTTCGCCCACAGATCAAGATGATCGAGCTTCGTGAGGCCTTCGAGATATTTCGCGCCTTCGTCGTCAATAACATTTTCGCTCACGATCAGCTGCGTCAGTTCCGGCATGTTGACGCAGGCTTTCAGAGCATCGCTGCCGAGGTAGTTTCCGCGCAGATTCAGTTTGCGCATATTTTTCAGGCCGGCGAGCTGGTTCACGCCGTCATCGGAGATGGCGATGCAGCGCATGATGGTGATCTCCTGCATGGAATCGGTCATTTCGCCAAGCCACGCGATCGCCGTGTCATCAAACGTCTGGGAGTCTTCGATGCCGAACGTCTTCAGCTTCTTGCCGCGGACGTTTTCGATACCGGCGTTCGTGACGGCGGTGCAGCGCAGTTTCAGAACGATCAGGTTCGGGAGTTCTTTCACACAGGCGAGACCTTCATCAGTGACCGCCGCGCAGCCGCGCAGGTCAAGAAGACGCAGCGTCTTGACCGCCGTCAGCTTTTTGATCCCTTCATTGTCGAAGTTTCCGTAAAGGAGGACCAGGTTGCGCAGATTCGGCATTTTGGAAACGTACTCAAGCGTTTCGGCTCCGAGGTAAGTATTGCGGCGGAGCGTCAGTTCAGCGACCCACGGCATATCCGCAAGGAACGCCATGTCGGAATCGACGAAGTCCGTGTTTTCGATCGAGAGTTTCTTGCAGTTGACCAGCCCCTTAATGACGTCCGCTCCGCCCGGTTTCAGATTCGCGCCGTAAATTTTGCACTGGGTAACGGTGTCCAGCTTGCAGATCTTCGCAAGGTCTTCGTTCGTGCAGATACGGTCGGTCAAGTCGAAAGAAACGATGTCGCCTTCGGCATTCGTCTGATAGTTGGCCATACGGGCTTCAAAAACGTCGATCGCAGCCTGACGTTCTTCAGCGGTCGGTTTGGCGAGGCAGGCTCCGGCACACAGAAGCGACACCAAAGCGGAAAGGGTGAGACTTTTCAAACTCATGGAAAACTCCTTTTGGAACTTGATGAAAAACAAAAATTTACGGCCGCGCACATCATTCCCCGGAAATATTCATCCGCATAAACGGGAGAACTTGCGCCAACTTTTTCCATCAATTATACACAAAATCCGAACTACGTCCAGCCCCCAAGGCAGTTTTTTCAAAATTTTCAATAAAAAAAGGAGAAAATCTTTCCCATTCTGAACCGTCCCGCCTTCGATCCAACTATTTGCTGCGTGCTCTCAAATTTTCTGAAACATTCTTCACGTTCCCGGATCTCCGGCCTTTCTAAAAAGACAGAAAGACGAAATTCGTTTTTTTTCGTTTTCCGGATTGACTTTTCCTGAAAAATCTGGTAAAATACTCTGAAGAAAGTGGACGCAGGCTGGATGTGTCCGCGCAAATTTCAAAAAGTTAGACTCCGGGCGTTCCTCCGCCCTGCTTTGCCCATGAACCTGAAATTAGTCTACGGGACTGCCTCCGAACTGTCCCTGAATCTGGAAAGTCTTGAGTCCGTCTACCTTCACGGCACCGACCTTCCGGAAAATCTCAAAATCGACGAAATCGAAAAAGCTGTTCTGAATGCACTGGATGCACCAACGGAATTTCCTCCGTTTCGTGAATGCGTTTTCAGCGGAGAAAAACTCGCGATTCCCGTCGCGCCGGGAGTTCCGCATCTGGAGCATATTTTGCGTGCGGTCCTGAAGTATTTTTTCAGCAGTCCGGAACTTCACCAGCCGGAGCAGGTCACGATCCTGCGTACAGAAGAAGACGAAAAAGCCTCGCCGATCTCTCTGGACGCTGTGATTCCGGACGAAACATTCCGAAACCGGATCCGGTTTCAGACTCATCGTCCCCCAAAACGTGAAGAAATGGCCCTTTTGGGGGCTGTCGCCGCGACGAATGAGACGCTGGCGATCAGTCGAACGCTTTTTGATGCGGAATTTGTTCTTCCCATCGGTTTTTTCCAGTCGAAAGAGACCAAGGGGTACGCCGGGATCCACACAGCCGTCTATCCGACATTTTCCGACGCAGAGACACACAAACGCTACGCAGATTTTGGTCCGGCACTCCATGCATCCAACCATGACCTGATGCACGAACTCATGCACGAGATCACGGAAGCGACCCGCCAGCTCGGCATTCTCGGAACGCTTCAGGCTATTCCCGGGATCTCGACCCCAGGCTCAAGCCGTATCGCCCGTTTTCTGGCGGGTGATTTCCGGGAACTTGAAAAAGACGGCAATTCCGCATACCGCGAGATCTGGACTCTCCTGACCGATCGAAAACCGGAGGCCGTGCTCGCGTCCGTCACGGGGGGAGATTCCCGTTCATGGGACTGCGTTTTCCAAGCGATCATTCGTGCTGCAAATTCCGGACTTCAGCAAAACGGTATTCTCGCAGTCTGTTCCGCCCTTTCCGGGGAGCTGCCCCGTTCGCTTCAGATCTACCGTCAGGTCCAGGAGCCGGAACTGGCGGAAAAGTTCATTCGGCGCGAAAATCTTCCCGATGCCCCGCTTGCCATCCCGGCGATTCAGGCCATTTCCAGATTCCGCGTCTTTTTCCTTTCTGAGATGGAAGGAGAAACGCTTGAAGAGATCAACATCACGCCGATCCGCGAAAATGCAGAACTGGAAAGACTCCTGACGCACTGCCGTTCGTGCCTCATCCTTCCGGACGCACACCGGATCGTTTGACGCACAGTGTCCCATTGACGTACGTCAGGCCGATGGTCCAGTGTACCGGATCGTTTCCCCTGCGTGTCCGGCATTTTCCGGCTCCTCAACACACGTGCGCACTCCCGCAAAGTTTCCCGTCTCCAGAGGCGGAAAACGGTTCATGAATGGAGATCAGCCCAATGATTGAAAATTTTGGAAACAAAAAACTTGGTTTTGGCATGATGCGCCTTCCGCAGATCGGAGAGAATTACGAGAAGATCGACATTCCGGAGACCTGCCGAATGGTGGATCTTTTCCTGGAACGCGGATTCACCTACTTCGACACGGCATGGATGTACTGCGGATTTCAGAGTGAAGATGCCGTTAAGGAAGTCCTCACGAAACGCCATCCGCGCGAGAGTTTCACGCTGACGACGAAACTGCACGCAGGCTTTCTGGATTCCAAAGCAGACCGCGACCGGATCTTTTCGACCCAAATGCGGAAAACGGGAACGGATTTCTTCGACTACTACCTGATCCACGACGTCGGCGTGGACCACTACAAAACGTACGAAAAGCTCGGGTGTTTTGAATGGCTCATGAAGAAAAAGGAAACGGGAGCCGTTCGGCACGCGGGTTTCTCTTTCCACGACAGCGCGGAATTTTTGGACAAAGTGTTGACGGAACATCCGGAAATGGAATTTGTTCAGCTTCAGGTCAACTATCTCGACTGGGAAAATCCGGGGATCCAGTCAAGAAAATGCTGTGAAGTCGCGGCAAAACACGGCAAGCCGATCATCGTGATGGAACCAGTGAAAGGCGGAACGCTCGTTGATATTCCGGTAGAGGCGCAAAAGATCCTGCGTGCGCGCGACCCCCAAATGTCGATCCCCTCGTGGGCCATCCGGTTCGCAGCGAGTCAGAAAAACGTGAAGCTGGTCCTCAGCGGAATGAGCGATCTCGCGCAGGTTGCGGACAACACCGCGTTTATGTCCGATTTTCAGCCGCTCACTACGGAGGATCTGGAAGCCGTTCAGAAAACCGTCGAGATCATCAACCGGAGCATCGCGATCCCGTGCACCGGCTGCTCCTATTGCACGGACGGCTGCCCGCAGAAAATCGCCATCCCGCAGTACTTTTCGCTCTACAATCTGGACAAACAGGAGATCCCCGGCAAAGACTGGCAGCCGCAGGCTGAATACTACGACCGGTTGACGCACGTCTTTGGTTCTGCCGGTTCCTGTGTTGAATGCGGCCAGTGCGAGAGTGCGTGCCCTCAGCATCTTCCCATCATTCGTCACCTGAAAGAGGTCGCGGAGTACTTTGGGCACTGAATTTCGCTTGAATTCACCAAGATCCACTGAATTTCCGGATCTCACTGAAATTCTCAAAATCCGCAAAAAAAGACGTTTCGGGCATTTTCTCCGAGACGTCTTTTTGCGTAAGGACCATCTGGTCTGAAAGTCTATTTTTTGAAACCTGACCGCCTGAAAAACGCTAGAATATCAGGACGCCCCATTTGGGCAGTGCGATCTTTTCGCCCTTTTCCATCTTTTTCTGAAAAAGCGTCACGGCATCGTTTCCGCTCGAACCGAAAAGGATGAATTCCTGTTTCGCTGCCTTTTCAAAACCCGCGTTTTCAAGTGCCTCGACGGCCGAATCTTTATTTCGCTTCACTGTCGGCGTGACGGCGTAAACCATCCCCGATCCTACGCAGACGGCAGACGTTGAGTCGATCGGCGAAAAGATGAACCGGCGGCCCTTCAGCCAGTCGGGAATTTCGTTGAACACGTAGTCGCGATTCCGAAAGATGAGCTGGGCGGTCTCTACGTCGCGGATCTCATCGTCTTCGCAAAGCGGTTTCAAAATACTGCGAGGCTCGGCAAGAAACGGCTTTCCATCCCCATTTTCCTCCAGTTTCACGTTCGCTTGGGACGCATCTGAGACCCTTCCCGTCGCTTTATTGACGAGGACACGCAGCTGACTGTTCGGCGAGACGAGCGTCCCGGCAAGAATATCCGCCTCGGTGATCCGCACGGCATAGATCTCCATCGCGCCGGTCCGAGAATAATCGTACGTCAGGTGGATCGTGCCGTCGGGCGTCTGATCTCCGTCAGGATACGAAACTCCGTGCCGTTCATCCAGAAGCAGACCGCCTTCCCACGTCTTGCCGTCATCCTTTGAGAGAAACGCCGTCATGCGCGAGCGTCCCGCATCCTGATCGATCGGACCATTTTTGACCAGAATGAGGTTTCCGCTTTGGAGCCGACGCAGAAAAAAACGCGAGGAAGTGTGGCGGATCACCGATTCTTTGAAGTCCGTCCACGTTTTGCCGCCATCTTCAGAGTAGAAATCTCCGATCCCGCGATTCGTCCGGTTCATGAGCCAGAACCTGCCGTCTTTCAGCTCGACGATGGAATGTTCGTCGAAAAGCGCGAATTCCGGCGGCGTGTATCCGCGTCCCAGCTTCGTCCAGCTTTTTCCCTCATCTTCCGAAACGACGAACCATGCACCGGCTGGCCCGTTCGGCGAGCGGTCCAGATCCGGATCCCCTGCCCAAGGAAGATTCCAGACCGAAACGGGAAGGATCCACCGTCCTTTAGAGTCCGCGATCGGTTTGTTCATCATGATGCCTTCCGTCACGAAACGAGGTGCGCTCCACGTCGGTTTTTCGGATCCCGGGTCTTCCGTGCTGATGCACCAGAGATCCGCCGGTCCCTCATGCCCGGGACGCTGGGAAAAGAAAAGAAAGAGCCGTCCGTCCGGCGCGAACCAGATCGACGGATCGTAAAGACGCGGTTCCCCCGGCTGGTCGAGACAGAAAAGCGGCTTCGACCAGGTTTTTCCGCCGTCGCGGCTTCGGGAAAGAACGACGTAATTGTCGCGGTCTTCCGTCACCCCGCCAGTGTACCACGTGACCCAAATATCCCGATCGCCAGTTACGGCAAGACTGGAGATCCCCTGAAATTTTCGGAATTCGTCGCCGTATTCTGTCGGAAGCGGTTCCAGAAAAACCGGCGGGACCAGATCTCCGGCACACAAAGGCGCAGCCGACAGAAAAAACAGGAAAAATGCGAACCAGTTCTTCATGAGCGAAACTCCTTTAAAGGGTAGGAAGTTGGTTTTGGAAAGGTCAGAAATCGTGCAGGATGGTTTGGCGGGGGCTGACCGGTTTCAAAATGGACGGCAAAAAATCGGAATGAAGAAAAATCGGGAGGATCATTCTCCTAATTTTCCAAATTGGCCGCTTTGCCGTCGGCTTTCTGGGCAAGAAGACGGTGGGTCTCCAAATCGATCGAGTAGCTGACCCGCTGTACAGACCCATCGCACATCGTCATGCCGAACGATCCTGCATGGGTACTTCCGAACGCTCCGTGATTCGCGACGCCCATTCTGTCCTGAGCCGGCTGGGAATTTCCGGAGCGGATGATGTCTTCGTCGTTTCCGCAATAGACGACGATGTCGTCGCCGCCGTCTTTTCCCGTTTCGTACTCATTCGAGTTTAAATATTTCTCGCCGATCAGGTACGTATTGCTGCTTCCGTCGCGGATCTCTCCGAAAGTCACGATACTTTTGAAAAACGTGACGCCCGAGCAGGTGATCGACTTGAGCTTCGTGCGTCCGTCCGCGATCGTTGAGGGAGACGTGCCGTACCCGGCAGAATTCCAGTTTCCGTTAGACGTGTCGCCGCCGTTTCCGCAGTAGTCCAGTTTCCCGGTCATCGTGCACGGCGTCGTATTGATGAGCTGGGCACCGAGAGCGTACGGGTATGTTTTCGCTGCACGGCGTGACGGACAGTTAAAGACTCCCACGACCGCTTCCGCACGCGTTTTCGCACCGTCTTTCTGTGTCTGATCCGTCTCCGTCGTGCCGTTCATTCCGAGCTGCCAAACGGCATTCTGCTCCATGTACGGCAGGATCGAGTACGCCCAGCCTCCCGGCTGATTCGCGCCGAATCCCTGGTCCGCATCGCCGACCCAGTACCCGTCCCAGCCCCCGCTCGGAAAGGTCTTCACGGTCGATTCATGATTCAGAGACGCGATCCCCATCTGTTTCAGGTTGTTTGAGCACTGCATCTGCCTCGCTGCTTCACGAGCCTGCTGGACAGCCGGAAGAAGCAGACCGACGAGCATTCCGATGATCGCAATGACGACAAGCAACTCGACGAGCGTAAACCCGTGCGGGACCATGCGTTTTTTTTGATTGGAATTGCTGACTGCGAAAATGTTGGGAAAAAGCATGAGATGCACCTTTCTTGCGGGAAGTCTGAAAAAGGAGGAAACTACAAAAGCGGAACCGATGCAGCCGTTCTGAATCCAGCCGTTCTGAACCGATCCCCCCTGCTATGTACACAAAGCCGGCATTCAAAAACACGGGCACTTTAAAATTTAAAATGCTGCGATTTTCCCCAAAAGCCGATCTTGCGATGCAGCAGATCCATCATTCTCTGATTTTAGCAGACCGAAAACAAAAAGTCAAGCCTTCCCCAAGGAAATCCACGGAAAAAATGCCCATCCTCTCAAAAATCAGAAATAGAATGGGCACACGGGTTCCTGTCCTGCATTTCCTGCGGAAACGAAGCTCTCCGTGCGGATCTCATTCCAATGATCTCAAAACGGCACAAAATTCGCTTCCGGCAGGAATCCTGCATCCACCTGACGTAGATCCGCCTGCTTAATCGATCCGCTCAAAATCTTCCGGCCCATGCTTGCAGAGCGGGCAGACGTAGTCGGCAGGAAGCGTTTCGGAATCCGATTCGTGAATGTGTCCGCAGATCCTGCATCGAAAACGGATCTTCCCATCGGAAACGGACGCAGAAGTTTTCGGCTGCGGTTTGATGTTCTGATGGTAGAATGCGTAAGTTGCGCTCGGAGTCCGCGGATCAAAGATCCTTCCATCCGTTACGTCAGCGAGGAAAAGCGTATGCGTCCCTAAATCGACCGTCGAAATCACCTGCCCGCTCAGGAAAGCGTTTACTCCGTCCTTCCAGACGAGAATGCCGTTTGCCGTCCGTTCTACAGTATTGGCGGCGTAGAATTTTTCAGCATTTCGGCCGCTCTGGAATCCAAAACGCTGAAACGTCAGAAACGCGGCATTCTCAGAAAGGATCGCGGCATTAAATTTCCCCGTCCGCAGGATCATGTCGTGGGTCAGATTCTGCTTGTTGACTGTGATGGTCACGCGGCACGGTGAGGAAGTCACCTGCGCGAGCGTGTTGATGATGCACCCATTATCTTTGCCGTTCTCTTCCGCTGAGAGAACGTAAAGTCCGTAGCCGATTTTAAAAAGAACTGAAGGATCCATGATTCATTCCTGACTCTGAAAAATGTTCACGATATTCCGCTAAACGATTCCTTTTTATCGGCAAAGCCGGAGGGATTTCTTAATGAAAATCCTTCCATCTTCAGACTCCGCGTGAAAGTGCCTGGTTTCCACGGCATATTGGGAAAAGCAGGATTTTTTCGGTTGGCGAATGTCCTTCCAGCCATGGGGACTTTTGCGAAAAGATTCCGGTTTTCTGTCTAAAAAAAGTCCAAAATATTTTAAAATTTTCCAAGAATGAAATCTGAAAAATTGGGAAAACTCCCATTTTGGCGAGAGAAGCATTCCGTTCGCAGACAATCTGCACGGGAGCAAAAAGAATATTTGAAATCTGCGTAAATTTCCATATTGAAATGCGCAAAAGTACCTTGACAGAAATTTCGCCCGGAGTATAATGAAACAAAATCGTTGGTTGGGATCCAGTGAGACTTTTTGGAAATTTCGTCATGAGTCACGCTCAAAAACCGCAAACGGGGCGCACTATTCCCCGAGTCGCGCTCCTCGTCGAAACATCGCGGGAAGTCGGACGTTCGATCCTTTCGGGCATTGAACGCTACGCGCGTCTCTATGGCCCATGGGCATTCCATCTGTTTCCGGGAGACCTGGCTCAGCAGATCGAAAACGTGAAGACCTGGGACGCAACGGGGATCATCGCGCGGATCGAGACTCCGGAAGTCGCGCAGACCATCCTGGAAAGCGGACTTCCTGTCGTGGGGCTTGACCTTTACGAAGAGCACAAGGCGCCGGGACACCCGCTGCGGAACATCTGCGAAGTCTCGGTCAACAGTGCCGCGGTAGGGAAAATGGCTGCGGAACATTTGATGGAGCTTCGATGCGAGAATTACGCATTCGTCGGCGAGATCCACGATGTTCTCTGGTCCCGCGAGCGTGAAGAATCTTTCTGTCGAACGCTTTACTGGGCCGGATTCCGCTGCTTTCGATACAAGCCGCACCGAAAAGACCTTGCATGGACGGACGAGATCCATGAACTTGCCCGATGGCTTCAGGAACTTCCAAAACCGGTCGGTATTTTTGCTGCGATGGATGTCCGGGGACGTCAGGTCATTGCGGCATGCCAGGAGTATGGGATCCGTGTTCCGGAGGATGTGGCGGTCCTCGGCGTCGATAATGACCCGCTGATCTGCCGTCTCTGTTCACCGCGAATGTCGAGCGTCATCCTTGATTCCGAGACCGGAGGCTACCAGGCTGCCCTCATTCTGGACGGTCTGATGCGCGGAAAGATCCGGGAGAAGATCTCCTTCCAGATCGATCCGACCGGCATCGCACGCAGAGAATCGACGGAGCGTCCGCCGTTTGACGATCCGATGGTCAATGAAGCCCTCCGATTTATCCGCCAGAATTCCATGATCGCGCTCAGTGTACAGGAAGTCGCCAATTACGTCCGCGTTTCACGCCGTGTACTGGAAACGCGCTTCCGCAGGATCGTCGGACAGTCGGTCCTTGAAAACATCTGTGCGCAGCGGCTGGAGCGCGTCAAACAGCTTCTGCTCAAAACGGACATGAAGGTCAGCGAGATCGCCGAAGCGTGCGAATTTGGAACGGACGGATACCTAAGCCGGTTTTTCAGACGGGAATCCGGAATGACGATCTCGGAATTCCGAACCCGGGAACGCCGCTGATGTCCGCAGGGGCCTTCAAGAAGTTCAAGCCTTCCTCCCTCCCCAAAAATTCCCCGAGGTCCTTCGGATCCCACAGATCCAGACCTCTCGACAAAAAATCAAAACATTTTTCAGTACTGAAACTCAGGACACTGCCAGAAAATCGAAATGGAGAAAATCATGCACTTTCCGATCGCTCTGTCTTCCGGCCTGACTTCCCTGGACTGCTGTGTGGTGGCGGGATATTTCCTGCTCCTCTTCGGTCTCGCGTGGCGGGTCATCAACAAATCGAAAAATACTGCGAAAGATTACTTTCTTGCCGGCAACTCCCTCGGCTGGTTCATCGTCGGGTCGTCGATCTTCGCATCGAACATCGGCTCGGAACACCTCGTTGGGCTTGCGGGAAGCGGATGCACAGACGGCGTCATGATGGCGCACTTTGAGCTTCACGCCTGGTGTCTGCTCATTCTTGCGTGGGTCTTTATGCCATTCTACGTACGGAGCAAAGTCTTCACGATGCCCGAATTCCTCGAACAGCGTTTTTCGCCAAACGCCCGCTGGGTCCTCTCGCTCATCTCGCTGGCTGCGTATGTCGTCACGAAAGTCGCGGTCGGGATCTTCGCCGGCGGCGTCGTCTTCAAAGTACTGCTCCCGGAACTGAATTTCATGGGAATGGACAGTTTCTGGATCGGGTCGATCCTCGTCATTATCCTCACGGGCCTCTACACGATGCTCGGCGGGATGCGAGCGGTCGCGTATACCGAGACGCTTCAGACCGGGATCCTGATTTTCGGTTCGGCTCTGGTCACGATCTACGGACTTTCCGCACTCGGCAAAATGGACGGAGGCGACGGTTCCCTCGCGAAAGGCTGGGAAAATTTGCGGGCCGTCTGTTCCAATGAGGAAGAAGGGCGCGACATGCTGAATCTCTGGCGTCCCATGCTTCCGGAAGGTGTCGAAGCCTCCTGGGCTCCCGTCATCGAAAAGAACGACGAAGGAAAGATCACCCGTCAGGCATGGTATTTCAAGGATAAATCGCAGACCTCGCACTACCCGTGGATCGGGATGCTCTTCTGCGCACCGATCATTGGACTCTGGTACTGGTGCACCGACCAGTACATCGTCCAGCGCGCCCTGAGCGCCAAAAGCGAAACGGACGCACGCCGCGGAAGCATTTTCGCCGCCTGTCTGAAGCTCCTGCCTGTTTTCATCTTCATCATCCCCGGCATGATCTGCTTTGCGCTGGCGTACCATGGCGCGGACGGTCTCCAGTCGCTCATTACGGAAGAAAACGGCGTAAAGAAGGCGATCGCAAGTGAATCGCAGGGTGCCTTTGCTCTCATGGTCCGGGAAGTCCTTCCGTCCGGTATCCGCGGGATCGTCGTGGCGGGCCTGCTCTCCGCACTGATGAGTTCGCTGGCCGGTGTTTTCAATGCGTGCGCGACGCTCTTCACGATGGACTTCTACCAGAAATTCCGTCAGAATGTCTCCGAACAGCAGCTCGTCTGGGTCGGACGCGCCGCGACGTTCGCGATGATCGTCATCGGACTGCTCTGGATCCCGATCATTCAGGGGAAAAACGGTCTCTACGAGTACCTGCAGAGCGTTCAGGGCTACTTCTCCCCGCCGATTTTGACGGTCTTCCTCCTCGGCGTTTTCTGGAAGCGTATGAATGCCAAGGGAGCCATGGCTGCGCTGGTCGTGGGGTTCGCGCTCGCGCTTCTGCGTCTCGGGATCGACACGGCCGCGACCCTCGGTGTGGAATTTACGGAAGGTTCCTTCCTGTGGATCCTGAATACCATTTACTTCCAGTACTACAGCGTGCTCATCATGATCATCTGCGTCACCGCCATGATCGCAGTCAGTTATGCGACAGCTGCGCCGGATTACGCGAAGATCCAGGGACTCACATTCGGCACCACGAGCAGCGAGGAACGCGAAGTTTCCCGTTCGAGCTGGAGTTGGGTCGACGTCCTCGTCTCTGTCCTGATCCTGCTCGCGATCACGGCAGCGTACCTTTACTTTACAGGCTGATTCTTTACGGGCTGAGATCCGCAAACGGTCCCACCGTATGATGAAACGAACGTCTCCCGGCAGGCTGAATTCGAGTCGGCCGGGAGAGCCATTCCCATCTACCCTTTCATTGAAAATCGATCAGGTATGGAAATTTACTCAAAAAGCAAGATTTGGTTCGTGACCGGCGCACAGCTTCTTTACGGAGGCGAGACCGTACGTCAAGTCAACGAACATTCCGAAACGATGATCGCCGGTCTGAACCAGGGCGGGCTTCCGCTGGAGATCGTGTACCGCGGGACCGTCAATTCCGCGGAGGAAGTCACCCGGCTCTTCCGTGAGGCGGAAAACTCCGACGAATGTGCCGGCATCATCACGTGGATGCACACGTTTTCGCCTGCGAAAATGTGGATCCGCGGGCTTCAGGCTTTCCGCAAGCCCCTGCTCCATCTCCACACGCAGTTCCAGCGCGAGATCCCGTGGGACTCCATCGACATGGACTACATGAACCTGAATCAGAGTGCCCATGGCGACCGTGAATTTGCACACATCGTCTCCCGCCTGCGAAAAAATCGCCGAATCGTCGTCGGATTCTGGGAGGACGAGACCGTCCGCTCGCAGATCTCCGACTGGATGCGTGTCTGTGCCGGGTGGAAAGACCAGCAGACACTGCGTATCGTGCGTTTCGGCGACAACATGAACAATGTGGCCGTGACGGACGGCGACAAAGTGGAAGCTGAGATCCGCCTCGGCTACCATGTGGACTACTGCCCGATCGGCGACCTTGCGGAAATGCAGGATTCGGTTTCCGACGCGCAGATCGCCGCGCTGCTCGACGAATATGAAACGCTCTACGAGGTCTCCGGAGAGCTTCGAAACGACGAAAACGCCTGGCGTCAGGTACGTGAGGCGGCTCGCGAAGAGCTTGCGCTGCGCATGATGCTCAAGGAAAAGAACGCAAATGCCTTCACGACCAATTTCGACGCGCTTCACGGTCTGGATCAGCTTCCGGGGCTTGCGTCTCAGCGTCTGATGGCGGAGGGGATCGGATTCGGCGCAGAAGGCGACTGGAAAACGGCCGCGCTGACCCGTCTTTTCTCGGTCATGGGAGCGGGACTCAAGGGCGGTTCCTCCTTCATGGAAGACTACGTCCTGCATTTCCGCGGCGGCGGCGCGATCCTTCAGGCGCACATGCTGGAAGTTTCTCCCGCCATCTCCGGGGAAAAACCGCGTCTTGAAGTCCATCCGCTCGGCATTGGAGGCAAGAATCCACCGGCTCGGCTCGTCTTCACGGCACACTCCGGGAAGGGGATCGCTGCAACGGTCGTGGATCTCGGAAACCGTTTCCGCATGATCGCGGCCAAAGTTGACTGTCTTCAGCCGGAAGCCGACCTTCCGAAACTCCCTGTTGCCCGTGCGTTCTGGAAACCGGAACCGGACCTGGCCGTCGGCGCGGCAGCGTGGATGCTCGCAGGAGGCACGCACCATAGTGCGTTTACGTTCGATCTGACGCTCGACCAGCTCGAAGACTACGCGGAAATGGCCGAAATGGAGCTTCTCGTCATCGACGAAACGACGACGCTTTCCCGTTTCAAGGAAACGCTCCGTCTGAACGAGATCTTCTACGGTTTCGGACGGAATTTTTAGAATTCGTCCCAGCTAAGCGCGGGATGCACTGAAAAAATACGAAAGACACAAAAAGCACGAAAAGATCCGCGGGATCCGTGAAGTGATTTCAAGTCGTCAAAAATCATTTTGCGGATCTTCTCACTTTTCGTGTTTTTTGTATGAGGATACTTTCAAGTTTCCTCTCAGTTCCTGTGTCGCTCTCATATTTTCCGCACAGAAATACGGCACACTCCCCCTTTACAGAATGCGCCGGAAATGGTAAAATACGTCTTGGTCGATCTTCCTTTTCGTTCGTTTTCAAGCGTCAGGAGTTTTTTCATGAACGATTTTTTTCGTGATCCACAGGAAAGCGAACCGACTCTCCGTCTCTCTTTTCGCGACGGCAGAGAACTCGCGTGGGGACCCGGAACGGAATTTGACGGCTTTCGGCTCATTGCGAAGATCGGACGCGGGGGACTTGGGGAAGTCTGGAAAGCTCGCGATCTGGAGGGGAACCGCGATGTTGCGCTCAAGTTCGTGCCGCGCGACATTCAGAATCACGAGGAGGAAATGGCTCGCGTAGACGAGACGTTTCAGACGGTCCACCGGCTCCATCATGAGCACATTTGCCCGATGCACGCACTGCGCCGTCATCCGGATTTCGGCGCGTATCTCATGATGGACTTCATCGACGGCATTTCGCTTTCTCTTTACCTTCGGCACGTTCGTACGCTGACGCTTTCCCGCACGCTCGAGATCCTCCGTCCGCTGGCCTCTGCGCTCGATCACGCGCATTCGCGGAAGGTTATCCACCGGGACATCAAGCCGGGGAACATCATGCTGGTTTTTGAGAAAAACGGAGACGGAACGTGGAATTTCGAGGAACTCCGCGACGTTCAGCTCATCGATTTCGGTCTCGCGTCGGAGTTTCGCCAGAGCATGACGCGCGTATCGCAGGTCCGGATGGGCACGAGCGGCACGATGCCGTACATGAGTCCCGAACAGTTTCGCGGCGAGTACCAGGACGCGCACTCGGACCAGTACTCGCTCGGCACGATGGCGTACGAGATGCTCGCCGGCCGGCTTCCGTTCTG
>JAGBAA010000041.1 GCA_017939795.1 Thermoguttaceae bacterium | reverse complement strand
GCTTTGCGGGCCGTCCCGGAATCTTCCGGCTTGATCTCCGCCCCTTCGCACGCAATTTTCCCTGATCCTTCAATGACGAACTCCGGATAGCTATGTTCCCTCGCCGCGGCAGTTAGAACAAACAAAAAAAGAAACAGGAACGCAAACAGAATACGTTTCATGAATTTTCTCCTGATTTTCAATGGATAATAAAATCTGATGGTATGTGCATGATACACCAGAAATAGAATTCTGTCAAGGGATACATAGAGAGCATTTTATTAAAAATGAAAACAATTCCAAAAAGACAATATTATTCTCCTCTTTTAACGTCAGTGCCGGTTCGTTTCCATCTCCGCGGACCGGCACTGACGGAGAGGATGGGGCCGTCGGGGCGGACGCACACCAGAATTTCACCTCTTCATGTGTTTCTGCATGAAATCTTGATTTTTTCAGAAAAATTTCCATTCGACGGCTTGCAGATTTTGCGAATTTGGTGTAGAATGGACGCTGATTTATTTGCCCTCCCTTTAATTTCAAGAAAGGATAAGATCATGAAGTCTTTTTTCGCGCTCTTTTTGAGTCTTGCAGTCCTTGC
The DNA here is from genome assembly GCA_017939795.1 of Thermoguttaceae bacterium. Lineage (GTDB taxonomy): Bacteria > Planctomycetota > Planctomycetia > Pirellulales > Thermoguttaceae > RGIG3701. The sequence goes on along the minus strand of JAGBAA010000041.1, from coordinate 76,307 downwards.
CGGCGGTTCGGTATTCGCGGCGGACGGAATTCCCGCAGACAAGCCGGTCCCGGAAGGTTTTGTTTCGCTGTTTGACGGCAAAACGTTCGACGGCTGGAACGGTAATCCGGACCATTGGACGATCGAAGACGGCTGCCTGACCGGCATCACGACGAAAGAGAAACCGTGCCGGCACAGCCAGTTTCTCATCTGGGAAAACGGCGAAGTCGCGGACTTTGAGCTTCAGGCCGACTTTTGCCTCCATGCGTGCAATTCCGGCATTCAGTACCGCGCGGTCCGAAATCCCGCACTCCCCTGGGGGCTGAACGGCTACCAGGCTGACATTGCGGGGCCGCAGTACATGGGGATCGTTTACGGTGAGAATTTCCGCGCCATTCTCTGCGAACGCGGCAAACAGACCACCATCGGAACCGACGGAAAGCCGGTCGTGACCGGAGAGATCGGGGACTCCAATGAGATCCTGTCCCACATCAACGTCAATGGATGGAATACGTACCGGATCGTCGCGAAAGGAAACGTCCTCACGCAGTACATCAACGGACACAAAGTCTCCGAACTGATCGACGAAGACGACATCGCGCGCTTCAGCGGTCTGATCGGCTTCCAGCTTCATCCCGGCCCGCCGATGAAGGTCCAGTTCAAAAACATCTTCCTGAAGAAACTGAACTAAGAGTTCAACACCGCGAGCCGCGGCCGGCGTGACCGACTGCGGCTCATCGGCGCGATTTCTGCTAAACGCCTTTCCCCATCTCGAACGCCTTCGTCATGGCGTCGGTTTTCTTGAGGATGTCTCCTTTTTCCTGAACATCTCCGACGAGCAGGACGCCTTTTTCCGTGCATTCTTCAAAACAGTCGCGCGTACAGCCGCGGAGCGATTCTGCCGTCAGTTCCAGATCAGCAGTTTCCGGATCCCAGGCCGTCGCGAGGAAGTAAATGTCGGCGCGGACCTCGGTGTAGACCGGGACGAGTCGGTCGATGAAGACTTTCATCTGGCCGGACATCGTGTAGAAGTAGACCGGCGTCGCGAAAACGAGCACATCGGCGGCCCGGACTTTCTCCGCAAGTTCGTTCATGCCGTCATTCTGGAAGCATTTCCCCGTTTTTGCGCAGGCATAGCATCCCTGGCAGTAACCGAGTTTCATTTCATTCAGACGCACGAGCTCGACCTGATTTCCTGCCGACTCAGCCCCTTTTCCGAATTCCTGGGCAAGAAGGTCGGAATTGCCGTTTTTCCGTGGCGACGACGAAATAATGAGTACTTTTTTCATTTTTCAACTCTCCCTTGAAAAAAGCCGATCGATCTGGATCCCGGCAGGATGATCTCCCTGAATCATCTGCCGACGGCCGGATTTTAGCGCATTTTTTCCCGTAAGTCAAGAGCAGTGGATCTCTTTTTCGTCAAATCACGATTGGATGCCTTTTCTCATGGATCTTCCGTTTCGCACCTCCGGCGGACACAAAATTTTTGAAATTTCGAAATTTTTTCCATTTCAATTTCATTCAGTGGTAAAATTTACCGATACCCGCAATAATAGTGGCTCTGTGGACAGGGTACGCTATCGATCAATTCACATCATGGAGGATTTTGGAATGGAATCCAAAGAAAGAAAAGCCCGCAGGAAAGCGGGTAAGAAGCTGGCAGCAGTCTGCATGCTGAGTCTTCTCGGAGTCTACGCGGCTCTGGAAGATCAGGCGTACGCAGACATCACCGCCGGCAGCCAGGCAGAACTGACGACGTATCTTGGCACTGTACAGGATACTGCGATCGGTTTCTCCGGCCAGATCTCACTCGGAAGCACGCTCGAGATCGGTGCGTCTAACACGATCGATCTTTTGGGGCAGAAGTTCACGCAGAACGGGAACTCTCTGAAATTCGCACAGGATGGTACGGTCCTGACGATCAAAAACGATCCGACCGACGAAGCACTTGCGTCCGATATTAATGCGAAGAATGACCGTCTGATCTTCACGAGCTTCAAGGCTGCGGCAGATTCCGCGAAAGGCTCGATCGTTCTGGACGGTATCACGCAGAATAACGACGCGGGATTTACGCTTGACGGCGTGGATCTGACGCTCAAAAACGGCTCATCTCTGGTGCTCGAAAAAGTTACCGTGACGGAAGAGACCGACGAAAACGGCGAAACTGTCTCCAAAACGTCTTCAGAAGGCAAGCCGATGACGCAAAATAATGCGTCTCTGGTCGTCGACGGTCTCAGCTCCCTCTACGCGGGAAGCCATAAGGTCTCCGGCTCCTCGGACATTCAGATCCTCGGCGGAAGTAATGTTTTCCTTGGCGATTTCACCGCGGCGGTCCCGGAAGGCGAAACGCTTTCCATCAAGATCGAGGGATCCGGTGAGATCCCGGCCGAGAAAGAAGGCGACAAACCGACGGTCCAGAATTCCCAGCTGACGCTCGATTCCTTCAAGATGGAGTCTGGTTCCCAGGGAAACGTGACGTTTGACCTGAACAAATCCGGCGTGCTTTTCTCTGAAAAAGCACTCGAAATGAACGAAAGCGTCACGATGAACGTCGCGGGCGGTTACGCACAGGCGAAAGAGTGGACGCTCGACGGAACGTCCGTGAATCTGACCGAAGGCGGACAGTTCATCGGCATCGACAAAGTGGACCTCACGCTGCGTGACGGCGGAACGCTCAATGTCGACGGCGGGTCCAACTTCTTTGCCGGCGATCCTTCCAATGATGCCGTTACGGGCACCATGAAAATCGCCGCCGCAGATGGAAATGCGACGGTCAATGCGACCGGGAATTCCCAGATCTACGGCACGAAGACCCTCGACATTACCGCGGACGCTGACAGTACGCTCACGTTCAACATCAGCGGGAAGGAAAACAAAGACGGCGGCGTGACGCTCGTCAGTTCCATTTCCGGAACGTACATCGGCGGTAAAGGCACCGTCGATATGGTCATCGGCGACTATGGGTCCATCGGAAGCTGCTCCGATATGGTCTTCGGGACGACGGAAGGCGGAACGGTCAACTTCACCATGAAGGGGGCGAACGCTTTCTCGATCACCGGCATCGCCTCCAACAAAGAGGAAGACATGGGCCAGCTCACCATCGGTCAGCACGGCACGGTCAACATGGAGATCGGTGACGGCGCGTTCATGCAGGGTCTCAAACAGGTCAGCGTCGCTTCGAATGAAGACGCGAACGTGACCCTCACTCTGGACGGCGGCTATCTCCGCAGCGCGGAATTCTCCACCGATTCCAGCGGAAACACGAGCCTCGGCGGTTCCAGCACGATGATCCTCGGCGACAAAGGGACCGCGGACGTGAAGCTGAAAAACAAAGGCTCGCTCATCAGCTCCGGCGACATGATCGTCGGTAAGGACGGTACGGCAAAAGTTCACGGTTCCGGTACGGTATCCGCAGGCGGGAAACTCGTCGTCGGTCAGAACGCGAATACGGAATCGTCCTCGCTTACCCTTAAGGACAGCTACGTTGAGGCTAACGGTATCGTCGTTGGGGAAGCCGAAGGAAGCAGCGGCTCCTTCAAACTCAGCGGCAGCGGCTCGATGCTCTACGTTTCCGGCTCGGAAAATACGCTTTCTGCTGCGGGGAATGGTTCCGTCACGATCGATGGTCTCAACCTCACGAAAGACGGGCAGCTCCAGTCCTACGTCCACCTCGAAGACAAAGCGCAGATCGTCGCGAATGATGGGATCACCGTGAAGGACTCGTATATTTATGCGGCTGGAAACGCATTCCTGAATGGCGGCTCGAAAGGCGTCCGCTTCTCCAATTCCATCGTGAATAATGCAGACGGAAATCTTCAGACGGTCGGCGATACGACCTTCACTTCCGGCTCGACATATGTTGCGGGTCTCGGAACGGACGGTTCCGCCAACGCACTGAAAGTCAACGACGGCTCGCTCAAAATCGAGGATGGCGCGAAACTGGAAGTTTACTTCACAGATTCCGGCGCGATCACCGGTACGGACTGGACCATCGCGGAAGTCGATTCGGAAAATGCGAACGACAAGATCACCGGCGACTGGGACATCACGACGCAGATGGACATCTACACCTTTGCGAAGAACGAGGAACTCAGCACGGATCAGAAGTACGTCCTGACCTCCACACTGCGCAAGGAATTCTTCACCGTCCGCGCCAACAGCCTCCAGCTCGCGCGTCAGTCGCTCTGGACGGCCGTGGATGACCGTATCTCCTGGAACGCCTGCGGTCAGGCCTACTGCGGCGAACGTTCTCCGCTCCAGCAGTACGATCTGAAATCCTCTTTCTGGGCAAAAGCCGGGTATCGCGGTCTCGACGTCAAAGGGGCCGGCGGATACAATATCGACGCCTTCAACATGACCATCGGTGCGGACTGTGCGTTTGAGGAATACTTCGCAGCTGGTGCGTTCTTCAACTTCAGCAGTCCTGAAATGGAAGGTGAACATGAAAGCGCAGATGCCTCCAACTATTCTTTCGGCGTCTACGGCGGATACCGGACCTGGAATGGGATCGAGCTTCGAGGCACCTTTGCGTACACATTCAGCAAATACGATCTCATGCGCAACATGGGGTACTCCGGCTGGGCCGCGACGGACTTCTACGGTTCTGGTCTGACTGCGAGCGTTGAAGTCGCCCGCCCGTTCACGTTCGGCAATTTTGTTTTGCGTCCGATCTTTGCCGTCGACACGGAATGTGTCTGGCAGGATGAAGCTGTCGAAAGCGGTGCGTATGCCCTTCAGTACGGCAAACTGGACGACACGTGGACCTTTGCGCGTCTCGGAGCGAAAGTCGACTTTGCGCCGACCCAGCGTCTGAACCTCCGCGGAAAGCTCTTCTACGCCATCCAGCTCGACGACCAGGGCGCGACCGAGATGGACGCGCAGTTCGCCGGTACGTATGAGACGGTCCACCTTGTCGGTGCGAAAGTCGCGGACGATTACTTCAACCTTGGTCTGTCTGCCTCGTATATGTGGAGCGACAAACTCACGCTCTTCACCGACTACGATGGATTCTTCGCCGACGAAGCGGAGTCCCACCTCATTCACGGCGGTTTCCAGATCAACTTCTAAACCGCACGGTCTGAGCATCACTTAAACCTGAAGAACGCGAGGGGGGACCTTCGCGTTCTTTGTTTGTGTTTCCGCGTTGGGGAACAGCCCCCGCTGTTTGCAGGCCGATTTGTTTTCCTGAGGGTTTACTGTGCTCCCAGTTTCCCATCCCGAAGCAGAGCTGACTATCATGAGGCGGAAGATAGCGTACTGCGTGTGAAAACAGGGGCAGGAAGTACCGGCATTTTTTCAGAGAGAAGCTGTTTTTTGGGGAATTTTCTGCGTCATCTACTTGACAGAGGCGGGGGAATCGGTTAAAATAAAGTGAGTGTGAAGTTTCCTCTTCCCGATTTTACCCAGGAGTTTTTCATGAGCCAGAATTTACTCAACGAATTTCCGGAAATCATCCAGTGCAATGAACCTCTTGCGATGCACACGTGGTTCCAGCTCGGCGGAAATGCGGAATTTTATGCCGAACCGGAATCGTGGGAAACGCTCATTCGACTCCTTCAGTATGCGTCCTCCAACGCGATCCCGGTCCGGATCCTTGGCGCAGGGTCGAATATTCTCGTTCGGAGTACGGAAGTCGCCGGTCTGGTCATTCACGCTGGCGAGAATCTTCCGGTGACTTTGGAAATCGACGGCAGCACAGTCCGCGTCAGCGGAAACGTTCCGCTTGGCCGTCTGGTCACGTCGGCAGTACGCGCGGGTCTTGGCGGGATCGAAGATCTTGTCGGCATCCCGGGAACGGTAGGCGGTGCGCTTCATGGAAACATTGGGACAGACAGTACCGACATTGGCCAGTTCCTGAAGTCGGTCAAAGTCGCGGCAATGGATGGGACCGTCTCCACGCTCGACAGCTCCGAGATCATTTTCGGATACCATCAGAGCAGTCTGGCGGATGTCGTGGTCATGGAAGCGGTTTTTGAGTTCCGGGAAGAAGATCCTCTGGAACTTGCCCAGCGGATGCAGAAACGCTGGATCGTTCGGAAGGCTTCCCAGCCGATGGGGCATCAGGGGTCCGGCCGCATTTTCCGCAATTCATCGGAATCCGGCTGGAGTGCCAGTGAACTGGTCGCGCAGGTCGGTATGGCAGGAACTCGGGTCGGCGGTGCTTCGATCTTTGAACGCCACACGAACTACATCGTCACGACACCGGAATGTACGCCTAACGACATTTTGCGCCTTGCCCGGCTCGTTCAGGAACAGGTCCTCGAACACACCGGCGTGGAACTCGCGCTGGAACTGGAAGTCTGGTAGACTCTTCATTTGCAGACTTCCGCATAAACTCAAACTTTTTCCGGATCTTCAGCCCCTGCGGCTGGAAGTCCGGTATTGAATATGCTTTTTCCTTTTCCGTAAAGTTTCCTGGAGGCAGTTCATGGCAAAATCGACATCTTCTGAAAACCTTTCTCCCGATCCACTGCCGGAAAATGATGTGGAGAAAAAACTCACTCAGGCTGATTTTTTTCGCAAGACACGTGAGCATCTGATCCCATACGCAGTCTGTTTTCTGATCCTCTTTCTTTTTAGCGTCACCATCGCGCCGCTATGGAAAACATTCGGCTGGCCTTTTTGCATTTACGGCGGCGGTTCCGTGCCGATCGACAATCTTTCACCCGATAAGATCGAGTTCGTTCAGCGTCTTCCCAATGGTGATTTGACCAAGGAGATGCCGGCCTGGATCGCTGAGAAAAGTCTTGAAAACTATGTTTGCGAGGAACTGAAAAAATCTGTAAAAGTGCGTTTTTCCTATTCCGAAGATCCGAACTGGTCCGGCAAAACACCGGAAGACGCCGATTCCGGAGCTTTTGCGGAAAGGATCTCGATTTACGATGACGGGATGCTCGACACGGTCTGTCAGGCACTTGGGCGGCACATGAGCATCCGGCAGGTCAAGAAAGTGGAGAAATTCTATCCGCCGTTCTTGCGTATCGAAGTGGAGTATGCCAAACCGACCCTTCTTGTTCTCCAATCTGTTGCGCAGATGGATCAGGATCCGGACCGCGACATTTCAGAAAACACGGATGCGAAAACTCTCAAACGCAGAGGCGGCCTCATTGATTCGGAATGCAACATGATGCAGATCACTGATCAGTATTTTGCACGCTGGTACGGAGATTCCGTGACGTTTCCTATCTACTGCGGAGAGGCACCGGATGATTTTCTTCAGAATGAGAATAAATATTTTCAGCGGGCAGACTTTGACGGTATTTCATTCCCCGCAGCGGAAGCCCCCAAAACTCCGTGGCCGAATCGGAAAGAACTACAGGCGGCTGTCGATATTGTTCTGGCTCTTGGAGACCGATGGGAAAAGTACGGCATGGACTATCTCTGTTCTGTTCGGGTAAATGATTTTGCGGATACACAATTCTGTCTGGTCACGCGCTACAATTCACGCATTCTGTGGGGAGAACACGATCCGGAAAAGCCGAACACGATCTCAAATGCCGTCAAAGTGCAGAAACTTGATGAATTTTATAGAAAACACGGCTCTCTGGATACGCCGGAAGCACGGTTCCTCTTTTCGTATCGTTTGAAAAACGCAAACGAAGAGTAGATGTCGGCATGAAGCAGGAAATAAAATCTGCGGACGGCCAGATTCAGAAGAACTCAAAGCGGAACGGCTTCATTCCGGGAAGATTCTGAAAAATCGTTTTCCACTGTATTCACGGCAGAAACCTCAGAGAACGTTTTCTGGATCTCTTCCCGCACGATCGCGACACCGGACGGTGCCTCGATCCCGATACGCACGGTTCCCTGAGCAACACGCACGATCGTGACGGCAATATCGTCTCCGATCAGGATCCGATCTCCCGTTTTTCGTGAAAGTACCAACATGATCCACCTTTTTTATTTTACTAAAATACGCTCTGAAAATCCATAAAATACAATATATTTTGATGCAAAAAACAAAGAAGGCCTTCTTTCTTTATTTTAACACAAAATGTCCTAAAAGTCAAGCAAAATTTCTTGAAAATTAAAAATTTTAGATTATACGGAAGGTCCCACACAGGCTCCATCCAAAAAAGCGGCCTCATCTTTCGACAAAGCCGCACTTTTGGAGACAGAGGTTCCCAGATCAGGCTGCCGGAGACGGTCTAGTGTGTTCGATGCGCCACGTAATCCAACAGCTCGATGAGGACCGAAGGGTTGGGGAACGCATCTTCGCAGACTTCCTGACGCGCCAGCTGATTCAGTCGGGCGACATACTGTCTCGAGGCCGAGATCCCAAGATGATTGACCCACGTGATTTTTCCCTTTCCGTCATCTTTTCCGGTCTGTTTCCCCATGACGCTCGCAGTACTGGTCGCGTCGAGGAGATCGTCGGTAATCTGAAACATCAGGCCGAGATACTGTCCATAAAGTCCGAGACGGAAAAGCTGCTCTTCAGCCGCGCCGCCAAGGAGACCGCCGAGCATGACGGCTGCCGTGATGAGTGCACCGGTCTTGCGGTCCTGCATCGATTCGAGAGCACGCAGTTCCGGCGTCCAGGAGGAAGCACCGAAACGTTCAAGTGCCGCCTGGCAGAAATCGCTCGAAACTTCCGGGAAGAGGCCGTAGAGCGTCATCGGCAAAACGGGGCGGAGCGCATTGGGCGAGAAGAGCATATCGTCCATCTGCCCGCCGACCATTCCGGGTGCACCGGCTGCGCGGGAAAGGATCCGCAGTGCAGGCGTGACCTTTTCCGGCTGCGTGTCAGCAATGTTCGCGAGGATCTCAAACGCAAACGTCTGGAGTGCATCCCCGGCAAGGATGGCCGTCGCTTCATCAAACTGACGGTGATTGGTCGGACGGCCGCGGCGGAGGTCATCGTCATCCATCGCCGGAAGATCGTCGTGAATGAGCGAATACGCGTGGATCATTTCGACCGCACAGGCCGCAGGCGCTGCCTCACGGAGCAGGGAAGAGGAGAGATTTCCATTCTTCACACTGCATGCTCCAAGATAGACCAACAGGGGACGCAAACGCTTTCCTGGAGCCAGCAGACTGTAGCTCATCGAATCGAGCAGACGTGCCGGAACTTCATTTTTCAGGTTCTCGCAAACCCGTTTCAATTCCTCATCCACGAACGTCCGAATAGTCGAGACCCACAGTTCAAGAGGGTCAGAAAATTTCAAAAAATCGCTCATTTTTTGTCCTGAAGAATGACTGAAAACTCCTTGAAATCCAAAATATCCTGAAACTTCCTCCCAAATCAGAGGAAATGCCGCCGATCGCGGACTTTCGCGATGCTCAGTGCCGACGCATCATCGTCCATGGGTCTGGGAACGTTCATCCAGCGAGCGTTCCTCTTCGTCCATTTGCCGAAGCACAGGTTCACCATCCGCATTGGTTCCTGCGATGATCTCGATCCGGCGGCGTGCACCGGTGAGTTTTTCATGGCACTGTCGAATCAGCCGGATCCCCTCTTCGTAAAGTTTGAGGGACTCGTCAAGCGGCGTCTGCCCATTCTCAAGCGTACGGACGACTTCCTGAAGCCGTTCAAAAGCGTCCTCAAACGAGACTGTGTTTTCGGCTTCACTTGAAAGTTCTGCCGCATCCGTTTTTTTTTCTTCTGCCTGAATTTTGCTTTTTGCCATACAGACCATCCGCGTTTTAGGGAAAATCAATGAAAACTTTCGCCCGATTATACACGAAATCCGTGATTTTTTCCAGTACCACCGCGGAGATTTTAGGCTTTTTCCCGCAAAATTTCGCAAAAATGCCCTCAAAACCGCTTGACGAACCGATCCTTTTTATTTAAACTGTTTGAGACTGGAGAGATATTCGTGAAAAAACGGGAGTTTTTGAAAAATGGATCGCAGAAGCTGGATCACAGGCCGCGTCTTGTCGGCATTCCTCATTCTTTCGGCCCTCATCATGGCAGCACGTCCCCAATTCTGCACTGCCGCGGACACTTCCCGCGAGACGGAAATTTCCCAGGCCGGCGAGCAGGGACTTTCCTATTTCCGCAGACGTCTGGATGCCGGTTTGATGCCGGGAGACGGAGCGTTTCGGAACGACACCGGGATCACGGCTCTGGCTGGAATGGCGTTTCTTGCATCGGGAAGTACGCCGCTGGAAGGCCCGGATGCTCGGTATGTGCGTCTCTGTCTGGATCTGATCCTGAAAAATGCGCAGAGTTCCGGGATCCTCGCCCCTGTACGTGCCTCACAGCAGGGGGGAGTCTATGCGCACGGGTTTGCGGTGACTTTTCTGGCTGAGTGCCTCGGGATGAGCGATCAGGACGAGGAACTTCGGAAACTCCTTGAAAAAGCCGTGTTTCAGATCGTGAAAGCACAGGGACCAAATGGAGGCTGGCGGTACTCTTTTGAGCCGGGTGAAGAAGACGTTTCCGTGACGGCCTGCTTCCTCACTGCGCTGCGTGCGTGCCGAAACGCCGGGATCCCTGTTCCTGCCGAAACGATCGAGAAGGGGATCGCGTTCGTCCTGCTCTGCCAGAATCCCGACGGAAGTTTCCGCTACCGCCTCCTGCCTGGTCCGGGAGCCTGGCCGAGAACTGCTGCCGCCGTCACGGGACTGTGTGCTGCCGGAGTTTACGATTCGCCGGAGATCCAGCGTGCGCTTGCGTGGCTGCGGAAAAATCAGACGCAGGATACGGCCGAAAATGGTCTGGATCCGGAAGATGCGTACTTTCATTACGCGCTCTACTACGCCGTCCAGGCTTTTCGGCTCACGGTTTCTGAAAATCAGCGCGGGGCATGGCGGGACGAACATGCTGCTTTTTGCGCACAGCTCCAAAAACTCCAGAAACCGGATGGGTCGTGGAGTTCTCCGGTCAGCGCGGATTATGCGACGGCTTGTGCGCTGATCGTGCTTTTTGCGGAAAACTCCTACCTCCCGATCTTTGAGTACTGAGAGGCTGCGAGCAGCTAATTGCAAGAAAACATCAAAACATCAAAACATCAAAAAGTTTTTGAAAAGGGAGTCCAGAGGGAAAAACAATTTCCAAAATGTTTTTCCCTCTCGGCCGTTCATGACATGGCGGGCAGCCAGATCTCTCCCGGAGGGTGAGATCGCGCGTGGGACCGCTTGCGCTAAAAGATCTCAACCGCTGAAACCATAGAATATCCGGCAGGAACACACCGAGAGGGAACGCAAAAAGTTTTGAAGAGAAGATGCAAGCCGCTGACGCACAGATTTCATTAATTGAGTGAAGAAAAAACGCAAACGTGCCGAAAATTGAAAAGGAAACGTTTGCGTTTTCCGTGATTTTTAATTAATTTTAAAACCTACGCAGTAGAAAGAGGTTCAGGTCCGATGGAGAAACGGAAATTTGGCAGATCCGGCGAGGAAATTTCGCTTTTGGGGTTCGGCACGATGCGTCTTCCGGTCGTGAAGGCAGATTCGCAGGAGATCGATGAGTCGAAGGCGTTCGAGATGATCGATCATGCGCTGGCGAACGGGATCAATTATTTCGACACAGCATACGGATACCATGACGGACAGTCGGAACTCGTCGTTGGGAAAGCGCTTGCGCGTCATCCGCGTGAGTCTTTCTACCTTGCGGACAAAATGCCCTCCTGGCTCGTGAAGACGGAAGCCGACACCGAGCGCATTTTCCACGAACAGCTGGAAAAGTGCCAGGTCGAGTACTTCGATTTCTACCTTGCGCACAACATGACGGCCGGAAAGATCGACCGGCTTGAAAATCTCAAAATCTACGAATTCCTCGTCAAAATGCGTGAGGCGGGCAAGATCCGTCATCTTGGTTTCTCTTTCCATGATTCTCCGGCAGTACTCGCGGAGTGCCTGAAACGCTTTGACTGGGAATTTGGTCAGATCCAGCTGAACTACATCGATTGGACCGAGCAGGATGCCAAGGGACAGTACGAGCTTTTGCGTGATGCCGGCCTCCCCGTTTCCATCATGGAACCGATCCGCGGCGGTGCGCTGGCAGCTCTGCCGGAAGAGGTCGCGAAGGTCTTCACCGATGCCGAGCCGGAACTCTCGCCGATCCAGTGGGCTCTCTATTTTGCGGGTGCGCCGGAGAATGTCTATACGGTGCTGAGCGGAATGTCCTCGATGGATCAGCTTCGCGAAAACATCGCCTTCATGTCCAATTTCCGGAAACTCACCGATGCCGAAAACGCCGTGATCCCGGACGCACTCCATGCGTGGAAACTCGGCTCTCCGATCCCGTGCACAGGCTGCCGCTACTGCATGCCCTGCCCGATGGGGGTCGATATTCCGAAAACGCTCTCGATCCTGAACAATTACCGCCGCCGGAAGGCCTCGTGGACCTTCATGCAGGAGATGAACATGATCGACCAGTCGACTCTTCCGCAGTATTGCGTTGGATGCCGCCGATGCGAGGGTGTCTGTCCGCAGAAGATCAAGATCTCGGAACACATGGAAGAAATGACGAACATGCTCAACACGTTTGAGAAACCGGTCTGGTTGTAGTGTGCTGTTAGCTGCCAGCCGTTAGTTTAAAAAGCCGGAAGGAGAATGCCATGGATTTTTTTGAAAAGAGTGTGATTTTCGCGAGGTTTGAGCGGATAATGTGCCGGACGCTCCGGTTCTCGGCATTTCTCCTCTTCTTTCTGCTGACGTTTTCTATCTGTTTGGCAGGATCCGCAGAAGTACAGACGGAAACTGCGGCAAAACCGGCAGAAAAACCGCTGGCGGCGATCATCGTAAGCGACGACCACTATCGCGCGGACACGCTTTTTCCAGAGCTTGCAGAGTGGCTGGAGGCAAACTATCCGATCCGGACGGTGGTCATTCACGGTCACGGAGGCGCGGATTTTGCCAATATGCAGGAGCTGCGTCAGGCGGATGTCGTGCTTCTCTATATTCGGCGTATTGCGCTGAAGAATGAGGACATGAAGGAGTTCCAGGATTTTCTGAAGCTCGGAAAGCCGCTCATGGCATTTCGGACAGCAAGCCACGCATTTTCGCTTTCGTTTGACGGCAAAAAAATTCCGGCGGACGGACACTGCGAATGGCGGGAGTTTGATGCGCAAGTCCTTGGAGGCAACTACCACAATCACGGGCCGAATGACCGCGGGACGAGGGTCTCGACGCTGGAAAGTGCGAAAACCCACCCGATCTTCAATGGTGTCGACACGAAACCATGGCATTCTGCCGGGTCACTGTATTTCACGCTTCCGATCGCGGAAGATGCGCAGCTCTTTCAGGTCGGCACGGTCATGGGACGCACGGAACCACTGACGTGGCTGCGGAAAAATGAGTGGGGCGGTGAGGTCTTCTACACCGCGCTGGGACACTGGGAAGATTTCCCAGACGACCGGTTCCGCAAAATGACGGCAAACGCGATCCTTTACCTCTGCCGGGAAAAATAGAACCGTTCGGCGGCCGATGCGGCTGGCGGCGAATGGCCTGTGGCCTGTTTCGCCACACACGAAAGCGGCGAATATGCGTAAGCCACCGTATCGCCGCCCCCCCTCCTGAAGGAGTTTTTTTTTGAATGTGCGTCCGCGCCAGGAACCAAGAGGAACGGGTTCGTGCCTGTGCGCGGAAGCGCAGTCCGCCCGCCGCAGCTCGCGGCTTTAAAACTTTTTGCTCTTGTTTTTTGGGGTGGATATGGTTTCTTTTGATGCTTTTTGCGTTCCCTCTCAGTGTGTTCCTGCCGGATATTCTATGGTTTCAGTGGAGATCTTTTGGCGCAAGCGGTCCCACGCGCGATCTCACCCTCCGGGAGAGATCTGGCTGCCCGCCATGTCATGAACGGCCGAGAGGGAAAAACATTTTGGAAATTGTTTTTCCCTCTGGACTCCCTTTTCAAAAACTTTTTGATGTTAGACTTTTTTATTTTCTGATGACGCACTCCGTGTCAGTAATTTCCACGATCCTCCCGTCGATCGACGCATGGATCGCAGCCCCAAGCTGAAGTTTTCCGTCTTTCTCTCCCGGAACGGCGATCGTGTCTCCAACAGAGACCTCGTCGCCCGGACGAACCGTCGGAACACACGGCGCGCCAATGTGCTGACGCAGGGAGATACGCACTTCTGAAACCTCTGCGAGTGTCCGGGAGACCGTTTCGTTCCAGTCGGCATGAACATCGTAGTCGGTGAGCCCCAGCCGGTGCACGAGCCGCGGGATCGGCGTCTGACGGTTTTTCATGTGAAGATCTGCGCGGTTTCTGCGGAAGATCGGTTCTATTTTTTTTCCGGATTCAAGCCATTTTTTCCGGTTGGCCTGGATGACGCTGCGGGGATCGAGACCTTCCGGACAGGAAATGGCGGAACACAGTCCGCATCCGCTGCAGAACTGCGAGCCGGGGACGAGGAAATCGGAGCCGAAAAGAAGACTTCGCATCGCCTTGTGTGGTTCGACGGGGTGCCCAAGAAGGTTTCGCGGGCACATTTCCGTGCAGTGACTGCATTGATCACATCCGGATTTCGCGATCCGGACCGTGTTGTTCCAAGGAGTACGCATTCGGGAAACGAGGGGGTGATCCTGCGGAAGGAGAATGATGCCGCCGGTCGTTTTCGTGACGCGGGCGGTTTCGGGGTGGTCTTCCAGACGTCCCATCATGGGGCCGCCGACCAGACAGACTGGGTCTTTGACCGTACTCCCGCCGGCTGCCGCGATGCAGTCAGCGAACGTCGCGCCGATAGGTGCGAAAAGGGACATTGGGGTCTGTACTTCTCCGGTGACGGTCAGGAATTTCCCGGTGACGGGCACATTTTGGACTGCGTTCGCGATGTTGAAAGCCGTCTCAACATTCAGAACGACGGCTCCGACCTGGATCGGAAGGCCTCCCGGCGGAATGACCCGGCCGAGGGTCTCGTAGACAAGAATGAATTCGTCGCCGGAGGGATAAACGTCGGCAAGCGGGCAGATCTCCATGAAATCGGGGAGCTGAGGCGTCAGAAGATCGATCAAGTCGGCATATTTGCGTTTCAGACCGATGACGACACGCTGTGCGCCGGTCATTTCTGCAGCTGCGGTGAGTCCGGCGATGACCTGAGAGGGAAAATGACGAAGGATCTCTTTATCCTTATGCAGAAGCGGCTCGCACTCTGCCGCATTGCAGACGATCGTATCTGCGCTGGCATTCAGCTTAACGTGAGTGGGAAACCCCGCGCCGCCGCATCCGACGACGCCCGCATTTAAAATCTGATTCTGAGTCAGCATAAGACCGGATTTCGGTTAAAGGACAGACCGGACGCGCCGGAGATACACAATTTTACAGAATTATCGGAAAGAAGCGCGGGGAACATTAGTTTTGATGTTGTCGTCTTGTTTAAGTTGCCTATTTTTACAATAAACTCGAAAAAAAACGCCGGAATTGCCTATTTTTTTGAGTGGGGGGGCTTGAAAGTTCTTATATTTCGTGTATATTTGCTAATGATAAACAATTCATGACCCAACCCTTAAGCATATTTACCTGCCGTTTCCGATCCGGATGAATATCGTAAGGCTCCTGACATATACCCTCCCGGTGTGGGGACTTGCTTCCGCGCTGGTCTACTTCCAGTTCGGGATGAGACCATGTCTTGCACAGAGTTCCGGGTACTTGGCCTGTTTGTTTGGAGCGATCGCGGCAGAGTGGCTGCAGAAGATGGTCGCGGAGTCCAAAACTCCTTATTCCGGAGCGGCATTCCTCGCAGGATCGCTTCCCAGGACGTTTTTTCCGCTGATTTTTCTGCTTTTTTCGCTAAAATATTATCATAACACCCTAGACAAAATCACACAATATGCTATAATTGGGTCATATTTTGCATATTATCCGCTTGTGCTTTCGGTCAGCGTGCGCCAGGCGATCCGTAATGCGAAGACGCAAAATGCGTTTTCTGGTGGAAAAACGATCGCCCCGCTCTCTGAGGAGAAGACCGAAAGCGCGGTCATTGATGAATAGAAAAGGAATTTCAAATGGATACTGCCAGTATTGCCGGACACGTGAATGATGGGAATTCGTTCCACTTTCCGTTCCACTGCCATTTTGACCTGCCTATGATCGAGATTTTCGGTTACCAGGTCCAGATCACTAAATTTATGGTGATCGAAGCACTTGTTGCGATCCTCATGATCCTGTTCTTCGTTCCGCTTGCCTCGAAGATCAAAAAAGGCGAGCCGGTCCGCGGACGCTTCAGCAATCTGCTGGAAGTTTTCCTTCTCTTTATCCGCGACCAGATCGCGCGTCCCTGCATTGGCCACGGTGCGGATAGATTCGTTCCGCTCCTTTGGACGATCTTCTTCTTTATCCTCGGTCTGAACCTTTTCGGAATGATCCCCGGATTCGGTTCCCCGACGGCCAGTTACTCGGTGACGGCAGTACTTGCGGTCATCGCTTTCCTGACAGTCGTTCTCGCCGGTTCTGTCAAGCTCGGTCCAGTCAAATTCTGGCTGAGCCAGGTCCCGCACATGGACGTGCCGTTTGGTCTTGGCTACATTCTGAAGCCGCTGCTTTTTGTGATCGAAGTATTCGGACTGTTTGTGAAGCACTTTGTGCTCTGCATCCGTCTTTTTGCGAACCTGTTTGCCGGGCACCTCGTCCTTGCTGTTTTCACGTCGTTTATTACGGCGGCTGCGACGGGCTGGCTGCTTTGGACTGCTGTGACGATTCCCTCTGCTGCGCTGTGCATTGCCATCAGCCTGCTTGAGATCTTCGTCGCGTTCCTTCAGGCATACATTTTCACATTCCTTATGTCGTTGTTTATCGGCATGGCCCGTCATCCTCACTAAGTGCCGTCCGGTACTGGATGTGGTGTCCTTGTTAAACAAATTTCAAGTCAAATTTTCCATTTTTCCTCAAACAAGGGAGACTTACTCGTGAAAAAAGCTATCATTTCCATGCTGTTCGTGATGGTCATGTCCGTCGCCTCTTTCGCTCTGGCTCAGGATCAGGCTGCTGCTCCGGCCGCCGCTCCGGAAGCTGTTCCGGCTGCCGCTGCTGACAATGCTGCCCCGCAGACCGAAGCTGTCGCTGCTCCGGTCAACAACATGTACAAGCAGTTCGCTCCGATCGGCTGCGGTATCATTATCTTCGGCGCTGGTTTCGGTATTGGCAAGATCGGCGGTTCCGCTGTCGAAAGCATGGCCCGTCAGCCCGAAGCTGCCGGCGCGATCCAGACCGCGATGATCCTTGCTGCTGCACTCGTCGAAGGTGCTACGCTGTTCGCACTGGTTATCTGCCTCATCCTGTAATTTGAGCCAGATAGAATTTGTGTGATTATTCAGGATAGAAAACACAGGAAAGTTGCGATGAAAAAATTTTCGTTTACCTTTTCAGCTGCCGTACTCAGCGTCATGAGCATGACGTCGTGTGTTTTCGCCGAAGGAAGCCATGGTGAGGGTGGAATGCTCCCGCCGTTCTGCAGTGATCTGGCACTTTGGACCACGATCATATTCTTCATCGTCCTCCTCGTGCTGTGGAAGTTTGCCTGGGGTCCGATCATGGAAGGCCTTGACAAGCGAGAGCAGTATGTTCAGGACCAGCGCAGCGATGCGGAAAAAGCGAATGCTGAAGCCCGCGCTTTGCTCGAAGAATACAAAGCGCAGCTTGCGAATGCCAAAGCGGAAGTCCAGCAGATGCGGGCTGACGCGCAGGCTGCCGCGGAAAAAGCTTCCCAAGTGCTTATGAAAAAAGCAATGTCGGATATCGAAGCTGAAAAGAAGGCTGCGACGCACGAGATCGCCAGTGCCAAAGTTCAGGCTCAGAAAGAACTTGCCGCCAAGAGCGCCGAGCTTGCTGTTGAACTTGCCGGAACGATCCTGCAGCAGAAACTTGACCCGAAATCGCACCAGCAGATCATTAATAATGCAGTTGCGAATTTCGGAAAATAGTTGGATGGAATGAGGATGGCCTCCATTGGTCATCCTCTCAAATCCGTGGATGAACACTCATAGTGTTTGAACTTTTTCAAAAATCACCCAAATCGAGGTTTCCATGTCAACCGACGTCAATGCGTTAGATTCCAGATACGCTGCCGAAGTTTCTCCGGATGTCACGATGGAGAAGATCAGCAGCGTGTACGCGGACGCACTCTTTGGAGTCATCGATAATGATTTGCAAAAGGTCAAGGAAATTCTCGGCGAGTACGCTGAATTTATCAGTGATGTTCTGGATGTTTATCCTCAGTACGAGAGTATTTTGGGGAGCCGTTTGATTTCTGCGGACGAAAAGGTCGCATTGATCGAGCGAAATTTCAAGGATGTGATGAATTCCGTGTTGTTCGACTTTTTCCGTGTTGTTGCAAAACATGAACGATTGGATTGCATTCGTGCGATTTATTGTGAAGCACTGAAAAAATACGACAAACTGGCCCAGCGCGTTCCGGTCGTGATCACGACGGCCACGCCGGTAGGCCGGGATGTTATTGAGAAAATCAAGCAGGGTCTTGCTTCGAAATTCCCTGGGGAACTCGTAGTGACCTGCAAAGTGGACCCGAATCAGATAGGCGGTTTGGTAGTCCGGGTTGGCGATACGATTTACGACGGATCGATCGCTGCACAGCTCGAAAATATGCGTCGTAATATCGTTAAAAATTATGCGCCTAAAACAGAATTGAATTAGGGAACGCCCATGAAATTCAAAGCCGATGAAATCGCTTCAGTAATACAGCAGGAGATTAAGCAATACGAATCCCGTATTGACGTGCGCCAGGTTGGCCGCGTTCTTGAAGTGGGTGACGGTATTGCTCAGGTTTATGGTCTTTCGGATGTCATGGCCAATGAAATGGTCGAATTTTCCAACGGAGTTATGGGGCTGGCATTCAACCTCGAAGAAAATTCCGTCGGTATCATCATTCTTGGCGACTATCTGAAAATTCACGAAGGTGACGAAGTTCGCAGCACCGGTCGTCTGTTAAGTGTTCCGGTTGGAGATGCGGTTCTCGGCCGTGTCATTGACCCGCTTGGAAACCCGCTTGACGGCAAAGGTCCGATCCAGACTTCCGAAATTCGTCCGGTCGAATTCAACGCACCGACCATTTCCGAACGTCAGCCTGTTCGCGAAGCTCTTCAGACCGGTATCAAGGCTGTTGACGCCATGACGCCGATCGGACGCGGTCAGCGCGAGCTGATCATTGGTGACCGCAAAACGGGTAAAACCGCGATTGCGATCGACACGATCATTAACCAGAAGGGTAAAGGCGTTAAATGCTTTTACGTTGCCGTTGGTCAGAAAGAATCCACGGTCGCTGGTCTTATCGAAACTCTCCGCCAGAACGGTGCCATGGAATACACCACGGTCATCGTGGCGGGTGCTTCCTCCCCGGCTCCGCTGCAGTACATCGCGCCGTACGCTGGTACTGCCATGGCGGAATACTTCACGTACAATGGCGGTCACACGCTGTGCGTCTACGACGACTTGAGCAAACAGGCCGTCGCTTATCGTCAGCTGTCGCTGCTCATGCGCCGTCCGCCGGGACGTGAAGCCTACCCGGGCGACGTGTTCTACTGCCACTCCCGTCTTCTCGAACGCTCCTGCAAACTGAGCGATGAGCTTGGCGGCGGTTCTCTGACGGCTCTGCCGATCATTGAGACTTTGGAAGGTGAAGTGTCCGCGTACATTCCGACCAACGTGATCTCCATCACGGACGGTCAGATCTACCTCCAGCCTGACCTCTTCTTCGCCGGTCAGCGTCCGGCCATGAACGTCGGTATCTCCGTGAGCCGCGTCGGTGGTTCTGCGCAGGTTCCGATCATGAAGAAAGTCGCCGGCGGTATGCGTCTTGACCTTGCCGCTTTCCGTGAACTTCAGGCATTCGCGCAGATGGGTACGGAACTTGACGCCGCGACGCAGCAGCGTCTTGACCGCGGTTATCGTCTGAACGAGCTTCTGAAGCAGGGAACCTGCAAACCGATGCACGTGATCGACCAGTGTCTGAGCATTTACGCTGCGACGCGCGGCTACATGGACGGAATTCGCGTTGACCAGGTCCAGGCGTATGAAAAAGGACTTCTCGAGTACTTCCATACGACGGAACAGGCGACGTGGGACAAAATCGCGGCTGAGGCGAAACTCACCGACGAAATTGAATCGGAAATGAAGCGCGTCATTGGAAAATTCACTGAAGATTTCAATGCGTAATGGCACTTTAGAATAAGAATTCGCAATCATGGCAAAAACGAAAACGCTTAATAAACGACGCCAGTCCATTCGCAGTATCCGCAAGATCACGCGAACGATGGAGCTGATCTCCACAGCGTGCTACCGCGGCGCGATGGACCGTGCAATGTCGGCGATGGCCTACACGGATCGTTTGACAAACATGGTGCGTAATTTGGCAGGTTCCGGAGCGGAGGTCTCTCATCCTTTGCTCGTCGAGCATCCTGAGACGAAAACGGTGCAGCTTCTTGTCCTGAGTTCCAACCGCGGTCTTTGCGGCGGGTACAATGGAGGAATTCTGCGCCGTGCGGTTCGCCGCTGGAATGAGCTGACGGGAAAAGTTGAGTCGGCCGCCGATCAGAAAGTTGAAAACGCGATTCTGGATGTTGCCGGTAAACGTGGTATTTCCTATTTCAATTTTCGCAAGGTGAAGCCCACCGAAACGTACACGCAGTTTGAAGACAAACCGGCGTGGGATGAAGTCGAAATGATTGCCAACAAGTATCTCGAAGAGTACCTGACGGGGAAAATCGACCGGTTGGAGATCGTTTATACGAAATTCTTTTCCATGTCGAAGCAGGCTGTCGTTCACGAAACGCTTCTTCCGCTGTCTGAGCTTGGCAGTACGGATGATGCGAAAACGAATGACGCAGACAATAATATCAACGCGGAATATGATTTCCTTCCGAGTGCGGACAGCATTCTGAAAGAGATCGTACCTGCGAGTTTCAAAACGAAGCTGTTCAAGTGTTTCCTTGACGCGGCCGTTTGCGAACAGATCGCGCGAATGGTTGCGATGAAGGCGGCAACGGAAAACGCCGATGCGATGATTCAGACTCTTACGATGGCGGTGAACCGTTCGCGTCAGAGTCAGATTACGGGCGAACTCACTGAGCTTATCGGTGGTGTCGAAGCTCTTAAATGAGCGGCTCCGGCGTCCTGGTCTTTTCATTCAGAGAGACCGGGGCGCGAACGCGATCGTTTGATATTCAAATTTGTCCAAAACATCAACGCACGGATCATTCCGCTGCATCATAGAAAGAACATATTATGTCAAGTAACATCGGTCATATTACTCAGGTCATCGGCTCCACGTTCGACGTGGAATTTGCCGAAGACTCGCTTCCCGCAATTTACAACGCGGTGAAAATTGAATCGGAGAAAAACGGTGTGAAACTGAATCTTACCGGTGAAGTTCAGCAGCACCTCGGCAGCGGTCGTGTTCGCTGTGTCGCTCTGGGTTCCACGGACGGTCTGATCCGCGGTCTGGAGTGTGTGGACACCGGCGCACCGGTGACGGTTCCGGTCGGTCCGGAAACAGTCGGCCGTGTCTTCAATCTTCTTGGCGAACCGATCGACAACCGCGGTCCGGTCAAGGCGAAGGCATTCTCCCCGATCCATCGTGATGCCCCGAAAATTGCCGACCTCTCCACGAAGACGGAAATTTTCGAAACCGGTATTAAAGTCATCGACCTCCTGACCCCGTTTGTCCGCGGTGGTAAAGCGGGTCTGTTCGGCGGTGCCGGTCTCGGCAAAACGGTCATCATCCAGGAACTCATCGCGCGTATCGCGTCCGCTCACGGCGGTTACTCCGTGTTCGCAGGCGTTGGTGAACGTACGCGTGAAGGAAACGACCTCTGGCTTGAGCTTCAGGAAGCTGCCATTGGTCAGACCGGCAAACACGTTATCGACCAGACCTGCATGGTGTTCGGTCAGATGAACGAGCCGCCGGGAGCACGTCTCCGCGTCGCTCTTTCCGCACTGACGATGGCGGAATACTTCCGCGATCAGTCCGGAATGGACGTTCTTCTGTTCGTGGACAACATTTTCCGTTTCTCCCAGGCGGGTTCCGAAGTGTCTGCACTTCTCGGCCGTATGCCGTCTGCCGTGGGTTACCAGCCGACGCTGGCCAGCGAAATGGGTGCTCTCCAGGAACGAATTACCTCCACGGAAAAAGGCGCCATCACCTCGGTGCAGGCCGTTTACGTGCCTGCCGACGACCCGACTGACCCGGCTCCGGCCACGGCTTTCGGTCAGCTGGACGCTTTCGTCTATCTGGAACGTGCGATTTCCGAAAAGGGTATTTACCCGGCAGTGGACCCGCTTGCGTCTTCCAGCCGTGTTCTCGACCCGCAGTACGTCGGCGACGAGCACTACCAGTGCGCCCGCCGCGTTCAGTCGACGCTCCAGCGTTACCGTGAACTTCAGGACATCATCGCCATTTTGGGTGTTGACGAACTGAGTGAAGCGGACAAACTGGTCGTCCATCGCGCGCGCCGTATGGAACGTTTCCTTTCCCAGCCGTTCCTCGTTGCTGAAGCATTCACCGGCAAGAAGGGCGAGATCACGCCTCTGAAAGAGACGATCCGCAGCTTCAACGAGATCTACGAAGGCAAATGGGACCACCTGCCCGAATCCGCTTTCATGTACGTTGGCGGTATCGAACAGGCTGCGGAACAGGCTGAAAGAATGGAAGCGGCGGCGAAGAAATAGTTTCGTTGTTCAATCCGGCGGGGACTGTCTTTGGCGGTTCCCGCAGAACCCAGGAACTCCCGTGACGGGAATTGGAGTCTAAAATGGAAATCAAATGCATCGTCGTCACGCCTGAGAAGGTGGTTTTGGAGAAGAGTGCAGAATTCGTCTCTTTGCCGCTTTATGATGGCGACTATGGCATCGCATTCAATCACACTCCGGTCATTGGTCGTTTGGGAGCTGGTGAACTTCGTATCCGGAACGGAGAGAACACGGATTCGTATTTTGTCTCGGGCGGTTTTGTTGAGGTTTTGAACAATTCCGTCACGCTGATGACGAGCCGTGCAGTCCCGGTAGCCCAGATCACGAAGGAGACTGCTGAACAGGCATTTGCCGAAGCATCCGCTAAACCGGCTTCCACGGTGGAAGAGGTTGAGCTGCGAAACGCGGCGCTTCAGTCGGCGAGAGCCATGTTGCGCATCGTGAACAAATAGTTTAGTTCGCACGCATACCGAGGACCAGAGCGATCTGGTCCTTTTTTTTGATGAGAACTGTTTCCGTAGGCGAGCCTTTCGAAAACTCAAGCCGGGAGCAGGGGATAGTCACCAGTCGCGAAGTTTTTGAGGCAGGAGAATAGGGATGGAAATGCGTGTTTTGAAGCTGAATGAGATCCGGGATGTGCGCAGAGCGGCCAACGCACTGGGGATTTTGCCGTTAGCTTTTTTTCTATTGGCTCTTGCGTGTTGTTTTTATGATGGTGCCCCGACGATCGAAAAATTTCCTTCGTGGAAATATCTGGTCCTGTTTCTTTCGGGGGTCGTGCTTGAATTTTACGCTCATTTGCGTTTGATACGGTTTCCAGTTTTTTCGGATCCGAAACCGCGAAATCTTGCACAGGGAATGCTGGCGGTCTGGCTGCTCTGGCTTCTTTCATTGGCTGAGTGGTTTGGAGCTTTTTTTCATGGCGGAGTCGGCGTTGATCTGTTATGCGTTCCGCCGGTCGTCTTGAAGGTTTTCTGGATATTGCCGTTCCTTCTTTTTCTGAATGCCATTTCGCGTTTGACGCAGAGTCGGCTGGCATCTCTAGTCGTATGGGGCGGTTTGCTCGGTTTTTTCGGAGGAATAGTTGCCGGAATCGTATTCAAGAGGGAGCTGTTCGCTCTTAGCGGATTCTTTTTTTCTGTTTTCTGCCTTACCTGCTTACTCCCGCTGCTTCTCTGTCTGAGTCTGCGGAAATTTGCCAGAGAACGGGAAACGGAACCGGCCTCCGGTATGGCATTGAGTATAGGAAAACCGGGAGATGGTTCCTGTGCGCCGTCCGTATCTGTTTGGGAATCAGAGGCTGGAAGGGTGAAGCTTTCGGAGTTGACGTTGGAGGAAATTCGCGGGTTAAAGCTTGCTTCCCTGGGAATTGCACTTTTGCTGGCGAGTGCAGCCTGTATGCTTTGGTGTGCGGTGACGTTCTTTACGGCTCACGATGTGGAATTTGCCCGGAAGCTCATTCGGTGGGGATTTCCAGGTGCGTACATTCTTCTGCTGACCGGTGGGAGTTTGCTTTGCGCACTGCCGAAACGATTCCGGATGAAATTCCGATCTGTACTTCTGTTTGGAATTTTTCTGGCGGCCGTCGCGGAATTTGTTGGGCTCCAGATGATGGAGATCCATCTGGAATCATTGGTCGGAGGAGAAGTGCTGCTGGTGGGAGGAAGTCTTTTCTTTGGGGTTTCGCTCACTTTTTTCGTATCGCACCTTCTCAGGATGGCAGAGCGGATAACGATAGGCAGCGAGGCCGTTTTTTATGGAAAATGCCGGGCGTCTGTTGAGATCAGTAACGGCGGAGTGCTGATAGGATTCCTGTTTGGGCTTGGAATCATGAAAGTTGGACCGGTTTTCTCGATGGTCGCTTTTCTGCTCTGGGGCGGCATGGCGATCTGGATGCTTTTGAGTCTTCGCGATGTGCTGCTGCGATTCCTGGATGGGGAAATCATGGCATGAAATGTCCCCGCCTTTCTGCCTGATTGGACCGCTCTCAGTTCTACCGTCTTTCTGTTTGCAGGAAAAACCCCGTTCAGCCGGGTAACTGAACGGGGATAAGCGGTTTTGCATCAGTGAATATTTAGTTCATGGCCGCATGGAATTCCTGGAGCGACTTCACGACGATGGAGTCGGAGTTGATCGCTTCGATCCCCTGCGCAGCAGCTTCCGCGGCGGCGAGCGTCGTGAGGTACGGGATCTTCAGACGGATCGCGTTCTTGCGGATATACGAGTCGTCATGCTGGCTCGTCGGACCTGCCGGCGTATTGACCACGAGCTGGATCTCGTCGTTTTTCAGTGCGTCCATGATATTCGGACGGCCTTCGTAAAGTTTCTGGATCTTCTCGCACGGGATGTCCTGAGATTTCAGGAAATCATACGTTCCTCCAGTCGCCAGGATCCGGAATCCAAGTTTCGCGAACATTGAGGCCGCTTTTCCAACTGCCGGGCGATCGTTTGCGTTGACGGTGATCAGAACCGTCCCTTTGCGCGGCAGACACGCATTCGCAGCTTCCTGCGCTTTGTAGTACGCAAGGCCGAAGGAACTGCACATTCCGAGCACTTCGCCCGTCGAACGCATTTCCGGACCAAGGATCGGGTCGACTTCCGGGAACATATTGAACGGGAAGACCGCTTCCTTGACGCCGTAATGTGTGATGTGCTTTTTCTGGATGTTCAGATCCTGGATCGATTTGCCGAGCATACACTGCGTCGCGAGTGCCGCCATCTGGATCGCACAGACCTTCGAGACGAGCGGGACCGTACGGCTCGCACGCGGATTGGCTTCCAGAATGTAGACCGTGTCGCGGGCGATAGCGTACTGAATGTTCATCAGACCGACGACGCCCATTTCGATGGCGATCTTCTTCGTGTACTCGATGATCGTGTCGACGTGCTTCGGCGGAATGCTCTTCGGCGGGATCACACAGGCGGAGTCGCCGGAGTGGATGCCCGCAAGCTCAATGTGCTCCATGACGGCAGGAACGAAAGCGTCCGTTCCGTCGCAGATCGCGTCCGCTTCGGTCTCGATCGCATTTTCGAGGAAGCAGTCAAGCATGATCGGACGTTCCGGAGAGACGTCGACTGCCGCGGCAACGTAACGGCGCAGGTGCGCTTCGTCGTAGACGACTTCCATTGCACGGCCGCCAAGGACGAAGGACGGACGGACCATCAGCGGGTAGCCGAGGCGGTTTGCGATTTCGAGAGCTTCTTCGATCGTGCTCGCCATTCCGGATTCGGTCTGCGGGATGCCGAGTTTCTTCATCATGTTGCGGAACAGGTCGCGGTCTTCCGCCAGAGCGATCGTCTGCGGCTGCGTGCCGAGGATCTTCACGCCTTCCTCCGCCAGCTCTTCCGCGATATTCAGCGGGGTCTGACCGCCGAACTGGCAGACGACTCCGTCCGGTTTCTCATGTTCGTAAATGCTCAGCACATCTTCGACCGTGAGCGGCTCGAAGTACAGTTTATCCGAGGTATCGTAATCCGTCGAGACCGTTTCCGGGTTGCAGTTGACCATGATGGTCTCGTATCCTGCTTTGCGCAGCGCGAGAGACGCATGGACGCAGCAGTAGTCGAACTCGATCCCCTGTCCGATACGGTTCGGGCCGCCGCCAAGGACCATGACTTTTTTGTTCGGCGAGACCGGGCAATTTTCCTTGCCTTCCGCGATATTGTAGCTGGAATAGTAATAGCACGCATCATCCACTCCGCTGACCGGGACGGCATCCCAGCGCTGAACGACTCCCAGCGCAATGCGGCGATGGCGAATGTCGCGTTCTTTCAGACCGGTGAGCTGCGCGAGGTATTTGTCGGCGAAACCGTTTTTCTTGGCCTGAATGAGCATTTCATCCGTCAGATTCGCGCCGGCTGCGATGATCGCTTCTTCTTCGTCGACCAGTTCTTTGATCTGCTCAAGGAAGTACTTCTTCACGCTCGTTTTTTCGTGGAGCTGGTCCACCGTCGCGCCTTTGCGCATCGCTTCGTACATGAGGAAGTAGCGTTCGCTGTTGGCGAAGTTCAGGCGGCGCATCAGCTCTTCCAGCGGCAGTTTGTTGAAGTCTTTCGCGAAACCGAGGCCCATGCGTCCTTTTTCCAGGGAGCGGATCGCTTTCTGCATCGCTTCCTTAAAGGTCTTGCCGATCGACATGACCTCACCGACCGCGCGCATCTGCGTGCCCAGTTTATCTTCGACGCCGTGGAATTTTTCGAACGCCCAGCGGGCGAATTTGATCACGATGTAATCGCCGGACGGAGTGTATTTGTCGAGGGAGCCGTCGCGCCAGTACGGCATTTCATCCAGCGTCATTCCGGCAGCCAGACGGGAGGAGACCAGAGCGATCGGGAAACCGGTCGCCTTCGAGGCAAGTGCGGAACTGCGGGAAGTACGGGGGTTGATCTCGATGACTACGACGCGGTCAGAAACCGGATCGTGAGCAAACTGGACGTTGGTGCCGCCGATGACTTCGATCGCTTCGACGATGCGGTAGGCGTAGTCCTGGAGGCGGTCCTGAAGCTCCTGCGAGATAGTCAGCATCGGAGCCGAGCAGAAAGAGTCACCGGTGTGGACACCGAGCGGATCGATGTTTTCGATGAAGCAGACCGTGATCATGTGGCCTTTGGCATCGCGGACGACTTCCAGCTCCAGCTCTTCCCAGCCCATGACGCATTCTTCAATGAGGACCTGATGCACGAGGGAGGCGGCCAGACCGCGTTTGGCGATCGTGCGGAGTTCCTCCTGATTGTACACGATCCCGCCGCCGGTACCGCCCATGGTGTATGCGGGACGAACGACGACCGGGTAGCCGAGAGATTCTGCGATCTTTTCGCACTGCTCGACGTCCGTCGCGATCTCGCTGCGCGGCGTGTCGATGCCGAGTTTTGCCATCGTGTCCTTGAATGCCTGACGGTCTTCACCGCGTTCGATCGCATCGAGCTGAACGCCGATGACCTGCACATCATATTTTTCAAGAACTCCGGCCTGAGCCAGCGAGGAAGCAAGATTAAGCCCCGACTGTCCTCCGAGGTTCGGAAGAAGGGCATCGGGGCGTTCTTTGGCAATAATTCGTTCCAGCGATTCGACCGTCAGCGGCTCAATGTACGTCGCGTCGGCCATTCCCGGGTCGGTCATGATCGTCGCCGGGTTCGAGTTGACCAAAACGATCTCGTATCCCATTTCCCGGAGCGCCTTGCAGGCCTGCGTTCCGGAATAGTCAAATTCGCACGCCTGACCGATCACGATCGGACCGGAACCAATGATGAGCACTTTTTTAATATCTTCGCGTTTTGCCATGGCTTCCCTCGTAAAACTTGAGATAAATGGGGGCACAGACGGGACCTTTCTCCGACTGTCCTCTAAAATCCTGTTCAGTATAGCAGGAAACCGGGAAAAAGCAAGGGGGACCGACCCGAATAAGTCAGATAAATCAGAAAAAAACAGGAGCCGCCAAATTTTCAGAACAGGTCGGAGACTTTTGGCTTTTTCTTTGCCGGAACAGTCGACTTTCTTGCGGAAACAGTCCGCCAATATTGGTACTTTTCCAGACGCGATCTCAGCAAAGCCTACGCCGCGGGCAGATGGAACACCGTCAACGACAGCGATTTTGGCGACTACATCTGGGGGTTTGAGTACGTGACCGCCGGAGACGACCGCGTCCGAGAAGGTCACCGCGTTCTGGAAGGAGTGCGTCTCCCGAAAGAGGACCCGTTCTGGAAAAAATACTTCCCTCCGAACGGCTGGAACTGCCGCTGCACGACGCTTGAGATCTGGAAAGATGAGCCGATAGCGAAAATCGATTTTGGAATTACTGGGCGGGATCCGCGAAAACGAACATCTGACGCAATGAACGTTCCGAAGGAGTTTCGAGGAAACGTCGGCATTTTCGCAACTCCGAAGATTTCCTCATCTGCCCTAAAAATCCGTCAAAAACTGTAGAAAGAACCTATAAAAAGCCGAAAAATGAAAGGATTTACTATTTTGGTCAATCCTCAAATCATGCAACTGGCGGTCCGTCAGAAAATCCCGTAAAATTTTCTGTAAGTCCGACGTATGCGAAAACTCCCAAAAAATGGACTAAAATAAAAGAAGAAAATCCATCTGAAAAAGAGCGTGAAAGGGCCGAGATCTACGCAAGCTCATTGTTTCGATTCAATGGGAAGGACAGCTGTATCCCGGTCAGTTTCGCCAATTTGGACAGCGAGAGAACTGGAAATTCCGGCAACCGAATATGTGATCAACAAACTGCGAGAGATACTTAAACTCATTTATCCTCAAGAGGAGATATTATGAGACTTCCATCAGAAATTCGAGACAAATACATGATTTATCTTGAAATTGGAAATTCCTGGCTTCCGGATACACCTAAGGAGGTTATCAGGTTGTCTATGGGATTTAATAAATACTCAATGGATTATTTGGGAATCGACCCCGAAAAACAGAATTTCCTTTTATTGAAAACTCCATTGAAGGTAGTGGACGATACGGAAGAAAGAACTGTTCGGGTCGCGTTGCCGTGTGTTGATGGGAAAACGTTTCTTTACTGGCTTTTCCCTCGGTTTGGAGTCAAAATCGTGGATGGTAAGATTACGGAAGTTACCGAATCTGTACGTCATGATTATTTAAGAAAAAACAGTGGATATAAAGAAATTAGTTGGAAATGTTTCGACGATTCTGCACTTGACATTCAACTATAAACAGAATTTGACTGCTGGTCCGCCATGAGCCGGGCGGCAGAGATTACGATAGTGCGTGTTGGTGTGTTATCGCACCACGGCCCCGGTGTTTCGGCATTGGGGCCTTTTTCATGCAGTTGTCCGAAATTTTGGGAATACTTGGCGCGAAGAAGGGGGAAGTCAGCGGACGGCATTTTTTCCTGCGAGGACTCCAGACGAAAATGCGAACTGGAGGTTGAATCCTCCCGTGTCGCCGTCAACGTCCAGGACCTCTCCCGCGAAAAACAGACCGGGCACTTTCCGAGACTCCATCGTCTGACGGTCGATCTCCGAAAGTGCGATTCCGCCTGCCGTGACCATCGCTTCGCGGAAACTTCCGACGGACTGGATCTCAAACGGGAATTCCGTAAGGAACGTGAGGAGCATTTTGCGCATTTTTTTGGAGATCTGCCAGCATTTCAGGGAATCGCTCATTCCGATCTGCTCCAGTACCGCCGAAACGAAACGCCCGGAGATGCCGAAGGCGGTACGGATGAGGTTTCCGATCTCCCGCTGAGGATTCTGCTGGAGCATTTCCGTGAATTGAGCGTCCGTCAATCCCGGCGCGAAGGCGAGCCTCAAAATGTCTCCGCGCTGGAATTCACGGCTGAAATCGAGAATTCCAGGTCCGGAAAGTCCGCGGTGCGTCAGGAGAACGTCGCCGGTACGCTGCGCGATCTTCCTGCCGTCCCGCCAAAGTGAAATGGAGAGATCCGGGAAAGAAATTCCGGCACAGGATGCAAAAGAGTACCCGGAGACCGTCACGGGAGCCAATGCCGGACGCAGCGGGACCAGAGTGTGCCCGAACTGTTTCGCAAATCGCTCGCCGTCCCCGGTGGAACCGGTCGCCGGGAACGATTTTCCGCCAACGGAAACGATCAGATTTCGCGTCCGGAACGTCTTTCCCGTCTCCGTCCGGACCAGGAAAGATCCGTCGTCTGATTTTTCAGCAGAGACGACCGCCTCGCCGCACTGGATCCGCACGTGAAATTCCGCGCACAGACGCAGAAAAAGCTCCAGCACATCGCGTGAACGCTCACTTTTCGGAAAGAGCTTTCCGTCATTGAGCTGAACGCACGGAAGGCCGTTTTTCTGAAGCAATTGAAGGAGATCCAGGTTCGTGAAGTTCAGGAGTGCCGGTTTGAGAAAACGTTCCTTTTCTTTCTGGCCGTAACGCGAAAAAAAGTCTTGAATATTCCCCGCGTGCGTCAGATTGCACCGTCCGGAACCCGCGATGAGCAATTTCCGGCCGGGCGTCGGCATTTTTTCCAGGATCAGGATCTTCCGTGAATTTTCCGAAGAAAAACCGGCCGCACTCATCGCCGCAAGAAAACCGGCGGGACCGGCTCCGACGATCAGGACGTCAAGTGTTTCTCTTTCGTTTCGGACGTTCACAAAATTTTCCACGGGATCCCTTTCTCGTCCAATGGTTCAGTGAAGACTGCGTGTGTGCGTTCTTCCGGGAAATCCGGCGCGTACTCTTTCCCAAGCAGATGGTATTTCGCGCCGGCGGTCAAATGGTACGGCAAAATCTCAACGCGGACCAGAGACGGACACCCTTCCGCGATCTGCGCGAAACGGGCCATTTCTTCCAGCGAATCGTTCACCTCCGGAATGAGCGGGATGCGGAAAATGAACGGTTTCCCCGACGATTTGAGCCACTCGACATTTTTCAGGACCTGCGCAAGATCTCCGCCCGTGAACCGTCGAAAAGATTCCGCATCCGTCAGTTTCAGATCCTGAAAGACGAACTCCGCCAACTCGAGACCGCGTCGGTAATTTTCCTCCGAAACCGCTCCGGAAGTCTCCACCGCCGATGAAATTCCGTGTGTGCGCAGCTTTTCCATCGTTTCGCGCACAAATTCCGCCTGCGCAAGCGGTTCGCCGCCCGAAAACGTGACTCCGCCGCCCGACATCGCGAAAACGTCCGCCTGGCGCAGGAGTTTCTCCGCGAGCTGGTCCGAGTCCATCTGAAATCCGCAAAGCCGACGCGCTCCCGTCGGACAGTTTCGCGCACAGGAACCGCAGACGGAGCATTTTTCCGGTCTTGGAAATTCCGAAGATCGGGAAATCAGATGCGGGAGATCCCGGATCGGGCATTCTTTTCGACAGTTCCCGCAATTCGCGCACTTCGCCGCGTTGAAGAGGATCTCCGGCTGAAACGAAAGTCCTTCCGGATTATGGCACCATCGACAGCGCAGCGGACAGCCTTTCAGAAAGACCGTCGTGCGGATCCCGCTTCCGTCGAAGATCGAAAACTCCCGAATTTCAAAAAGTGTCCCCGTCCGCGCCATTCGTCAGTACGTTCCTCCCGCGATTTTCCGTCTTTCTTAACTTTTCTTAAATACTCAAAATTGGTCCGAAATGAAATTGGACCGCGCGCAGAGCGAGTCCGCGCGCGGTTTCCTTTTTTATCCTTCATCGGCTCTGAAACGAACCAGAGCAAAGCAAAACGAACTTTACTTCTGACGGCAGAGAACGTCAAAATCCGGCGCGACGTCTTTGAGGTTCGGCGTCGTGTCGATGTCCATCTTGCGGGTCGCGAATTTCATGAGATCCAGAATGATCGCCTTCATCCAGTCGGTTTCCCACGTCGAATTATTGTGCGCGAGCGTCGTGTACGCAACACGGCCTTTTCCTTCCATACGGACCCACGTGCACGGGAACGGCGAGCGGTCGTAGCACCAGTTTCCGCCCTGAGTATTCATTCCCTCTGTTTCCTGGAGCATCAGGACGTGCATATCGGGATTCAGATTGCGCAGCGCGTACCATTCCTCATGAATGCGTGCCGGAAGTTCGGGGACGGACGGAAGTTCACCCGCTTTGAGGATGCGGATGGAGGTTTCCTGCTGGGAACCATGGGTCAGGAATTCGCCGCCGATCATTTTCGTGTACTCGGTACGCTGGTCCAGCGGAGCGTTTTCGCGATGAGGACCGCCCGATTTGTTCGTGTCCGTCGCATTATGGAAACCGACGACGCCGACGCCATTGCGGATCGCTTTGAAGAAATTCTGTTCGCCTTCCTTGCTCATCGGGTACGCATTCGGGCCGTCGCCGCCGCCTTCACCGGTCAGCGTGCCGCAGCAGTTGAGGATGAATGCATCATACTGGCACAGATCGCCGTCGAAAATACGTCCGTCTTTCGTGCAGACGACTTCGTAGCCGAGTTTTTTGCCGATTTCGGAGATGACTTTGCCGCCGACGCTCAAGCCGGTGGCAGGATCAACTTTCGTGGACGGATGGAGGAATCCGTTGGAGCGTTCAAAATAGAGCAGCTTCTTTTTGGCGCAGCAGCCGTCGGCGAATGCCGGGCTCACGGAAGTCCCGACGGTGGCGCAGAGAGCGGAAGCGAGGGAAGCGGCGAGAAATTCACGTCTTTTCATGAAAGGATCTCCTTTTCAAAATGAAGGAAAGTTAAGGTGGGCAATTGGGAAACAGCAAAATCTTACGATTTTGCCCACATTTCCGTCTAATATAAAACTGAAACGCCATTCTGTCAAGGGAATCAGGGGCAAAAAAATGGTTTTTTTTGGAAAAGATTCCGAATTTCTTGATTTTAAAGCCCGCAGGCACTTTACATAAATGGAAATATGGGGTAAAATAGAGAATGAGAGTGAGTATTTTCTGCTTTCAGCGGAAACCGGTTTCATCTTTCCGTTTTTTCTTTTGGGCTTGCGGGTGCACAGCGGGCGGTAATGCGGTCCATTCGTGACCGATTTTGAGAAGAAAAAGAAGGGAACAGAAAATGCCGGCAAACGCTTTTCCTTAAAGATCGGCCTTTTCAGATCGAAAACATCCATTCCTTTTAAAATATTTTAGAATTCAGACTTTCCATGACAGAACCTGAAAAATTTAACGAAAAAGAAGATTTGCTGTCGGAAGACGGCAATTTCAATAGTTCCGCAGCATTACGGGAAGAGGGGGATCTTTCCGGGAGTGCGCCCTCTTCGGAGAAGCCCAGTGATCCCGTCTCTGTTTCGGGATCTGATGAGACGTCTTCGGAAAAGCCCGAAGAAAACGACGGGAAACGTGCGGGAAACGAAAAACCCAAAACAAAACCGGTCTTTGACGTCCGGAAGGAGATTCACGGCGGTTCATCCGGTTCCGTGCTGAATTCTGGAGAAAATCCGGCGATGAATCCGGTACGCATTCTGCTCGTTCTATTTCTTGCGGGTGTTTTGGCGTGGTGGTTCATGAACAAAACGAATCCGTCTGCGCCGATCAGCTACGGCTTTTTCCTGGAACAGCTGGAAGCGGACAATTTGGAGAAGGTCGTCGTGAATGCGAATCGCGTTTCGGGTGAATTCCGGACGGAACCGTTTGCTCCGGAGCCGGAGAAAGAAGACGCAAAGGAGAAAAAGAGTCCGTCTGCATCGGGCGCGAAAAAGGAGACAGCCCCTGCTTTTCTGCCTGAAAAAAAGGCGGAAGGTGCTTCATCTGCCGCTTCTCCCGAAACGTCTGGGATCGAAACCGGCAGTACGGAACCTCTTCCCTCCCCGGTAGAAGATCCGGTCTCCGCTGCCGATCCGACCTTGGCAGAAAAACAGAATGCGGCAGGAACGGCCGTGGAAACGCCCGCTTCTGAAGGTCTGACCGCAATGGATCCCGCTGGAGAGAAAGAGATTTCCGGCGTTTCCTCTCCGAAGGTTTCCGATACGGCAGGTACTCTGTCTTCCGGCACCGATGTACCTTCTGCCGCCGATGCGTCTTCCGAACAGAACACTGGCGAAGAGCGTGAAGCAAGGAACGCGAATGGAGCAAACGGAGAGGGAAGCGGTCCGCAGAAGGCGAAAAACTCGGAGCGGAAACGTCTTCCCAAGCGTTTCACCACGATGCTGCCGTCGCTTCTTGAAGCCGGAGGAGATCTGGACCGCAAGATCCGTGAACGTGTCGGCAAAAAATACGAGGTGAAAGAATCTCCCAGATTCGCCGAGTACGTGATGCTGGCCATCAGTCTGCTGGTTCTTTTCATGATGGTGAGTTTCTGGATGCATTTCCGGAAAACGCGTGAAGAACTCGGCGGCGGGCAGATGTTCGGATTTGGGAAAAGCCCGGCGAAACGTTTCCAGGGCGGCGAGGATTCCGTCACGTTTGCGGATGTTGCGGGGTTGAAGTCCGTGAAGGAAGATATTTCCGAGATCGTTGATTTCCTGAAAAATCCGAAGAAATTCGAGAAACTTGGTGCGCGGATCCCGAAGGGCGTCCTGATGTGCGGCCCGCCCGGTACCGGAAAAACGCTCCTTGCGCGGGCGATCGCCGGTGAAGCGGGAGTCCCGTTCTATTCGATCAATGCGTCGGAATTCATTCAGCTTTTCGTCGGTGTCGGTGCGAGCCGTGTGCGCGATATGTTTGAGGTTGCGCGGAACAATGCGCCGTCGATCCTCTTCATCGACGAGATCGACTCGGTGGGACGTGAGCGCGGTGCCGGTACAGGCGGCGGAAATGATGAACGGGAGCAGACGCTCAATCAGATCCTGAGCGAAATGGACGGTTTCTCCACGTCGGATGTCGTCATCGTCATCGCGGCGACGAACCGTCCGGATGTTCTGGACCCTGCGCTTCTGCGTCCGGGACGCTTTGACCGTCACGTCACGGTAGACCGTCCGGTGCAGAAAGACCGTATCCAGCTTTTCCAGGTCCACACAAAGAAGGTGCCGCTGAACAAAGACGTCGATTTTGAGCGTCTTGCGGCAATGACTACGGGACTGACGGGGGCAGACATTCGGAATATCGTGAATGAGGCTGCGCTTTGGGCTTGCCGATTTGATCGGGAAAACGTCAGCATGAACGACTTCTACTATGCCGTCGACAAGATCCTCATGGGGGCAAAGCGCGAAGAAGTCATCAGTGCGGAAGATAAAGAGAAGACCTCATACCATGAAGCAGGACACGCACTCGTCGGCTGGCTGATCCCGGAATGCGACCGTGTGCGGAAGGTCTCGGTCATTCCGCGAGGCCGTGCGCTTGGCGTCACGTGGTCGATGCCGGATGAGGACCGGATGATGTACTCGCAGGATGAGATCCTCGCCAAACTCAAGATGATGCTTGGCGGACGCGAAGCGGAAAAACTCGTCTTTAATGAGCTGAACGCCGGTGCGGCAAACGATCTGGAGCGGGCGACTGGACTTGCGCACAAAATGGTGGCGGCCTGGGGAATGAGTTCCCGTCTTGGTCCCGCTGCGTTTAAGACCGGAGATGAGCATCCGTTCCTTGGGCGAGAGCTTGCACGGCTGCGCAATTTCAGTGAGAAAACGGCGCAGATCATCGACGAAGAGATCATGCGGATATTGAACGAAACGTCTCTCCAGGTGCAGAATCTTTTGACGGAAAACCGCAATCTGCTTGACGCACTGGCGCAGGCTTTGGTGATCCGCGAAGAGCTGGACGAGCGTCAGATCGAGGAGATCCTTGGTCCTCCGGCACAGCGCAGGCGAATGGATGCAGAAGAGACGGTATCCTCTGCAGAAGGAGAGTCGGCTGTGAATGCAGAAGCTGCCGAAAATACAGAGACTGCCGGCACGCAGACAGAAACCAGGACAGATCTGCGAACGGGTGCCGACACAGAAGAGCCTGGAGTTTAGGGCGGCCGGAAGGGGAAACTGCGGTCAGACGGAAAGCCGGGCAGATCTGTGCTTTCCGAGATCGGTTTCCCCGGCTGATTTTCCTGCGTTTTTTCAATTTCCTGTTTTTGCGCGTTTGGCGCTGGTTTTCATCATTCATCATGCCTCGTTTACTGCCAACAATCCGTTCCCCGCAGGACCTGAAAGGACTCTCCCTTGACGAACTGGATCAGCTTGCGGCTGAGATCCGGGAAGAGATCCTGGGAGTGGTCGAAAAGCGTTCGGCACACTTTGCCTCGAATCTTGGCGTGGTGGAATTGACGCTGGCTCTACATTCGTCCTTTGATTTCTCGAAAGACCGGCTGATCTGGGACGTTGGCCATCAGAGTTACCCGCACAAGCTGGTGACCGGGCGTGTTGGGCAGTTTTCGACCATACGCACAAAAGGCGGTCTGATGGGATACCCGAACCCCGCGGAAAGCCCGTTTGACCTCTTCATGACGGGGCATGCCGGGTGCAGTATTTCCTCTGCTCTGGGACTTCGCTGCGGCGACGATCTCATTCAGGCTATGGAGGAAGAGAAACAGCGTGCGGAGAGTGAGGCCGTGCAGACCGGAGCTGCCTCGAAACGGCACGTCGTGGCGGTCATTGGCGACGGTTCGTTCTCCAGCGGCGTCGTTTTTGAGGGACTGAATCATCTTGGAGAGCTGCGCAAGAACGTCACGGTGATCCTGAACGACAATAAAATGTCGATCTGTCCGCGTGTCGGCAGTTTCGGACGCTATCTTGATTCCCTCCGCATGAATCCGGTCTACACGGAGATGAAGGAGGACGTAAAGCGGATGTTTCAGAACATTCCGTTTGCCGGACCCCGGATCCGCAGGAAATGCCATGATCTGAAGATGGCCGTCAAAGCGTACTTGAAGGGCGGAATGCTTTTTGAGGAGCTGGGGATCCGGTACATTGGGCCGGTCAACGGGCACGATATTCGCCAGCTGCAGAAATTTCTCAGAATGGCGCGCGAGCATGGCGGGCCGGTGCTTCTTCACGTCCTGACGCAGAAAGGGCATGGATTCCATCCTGCCGAAGACGATCCGGCAAGTTACCATGCACCGTCGCCGCAGATGCTTTCCGGGGCAAGACATCCTGAAAAGCCTGGTGTTTCGGAGACCGCGAAAACAGTGCCAGAACCGGAGCGTTCCTCAAAAACGATCCAGACCGACCTGCTTTCGTCCCAGAAACCGGACCGCTCGTACACGGTACTGGCGAGCCGGAAAATCATGGAGCTGATGGAAAAAGACCCGCGTGTGGCGGTCATTACGGCCGCAATGTGCCAGGGAAACAAACTGGAGCAGATCCGGAAGAAGTTCCCGGACCGTTTCTTTGACGTTGGGATCTGCGAGTCCCACGCAGTCGTTCTGGCTTCCGGGATGGCGAAGGCGGGAATGCGTCCGATCGTGGACATTTACAGTACGTTCATGCAGCGCGCGTTTGACCACATTTTCCAGGAGATCTCGCTTCAGAACCTGCCCGTGACTCTTTTGATGGACCGTGCGGGACTCGTGGGGGCGGACGGTCCGACGCACCATGGGACGTACGATCTGGCGTACCTTCGGCCGTTTCCGAATCTGACTGTTTCTGCGCCGTGTGATGAGCTGGACCTTAACGAGATGCTGGAACTGGCGGTTTCGCAGGATTCACCGTTTTCGATCCGCTATTCCAAGACGCAGACGCCGGAGATCTTGGGAGTTGAGCGTCAGTCGGTCCGTCTGGGACAGTGCGAGATCCTGCAGGAGGGCGTGCCGGGGAACGGACTGATCCTTGCGTGCGGCGTGCAGGCTTCCGAGGCGCTGACGGCAGTGCGTGCGCTTGGCGACAGGACGGTCTGCGTCGTGAATCTCCGATTCATCAAGCCGCTGGATCTTTCCGCGATCCTCCCGCGTATTTTTCGCAGTGCGTGGGTCCTCACCGTTGAGGAAGGGAGCCGGATCGGCGGCGTGGGCGCTGCGGTTCTGGAAGCTGCGGTGGATGCACAGGCCGGAATTTTGCCGCAAAAAACTGCTTTGGACGGACTTTCGCTGAAACTGCCTCCGTTCGTGCGTCTTGGAGTGGAGGACGTCTTCATCCAGCATGCGTCGCGTTCGGAACAGCTTGCGGAAACGGGTCTGGATGCCGAGGGGATCGCCGCCGCCGTTGAAAAGCTGCGCATTGGCGCGAAACTGTAAAGCCGCTGAAAAACCGTGCGTTAGGGGCATTTGATCCTGAATGCTGACCTGAAAATATGCTGCCTGTGTACACGGTTTTGCTCAAGTTCCGAAGTGCGGCGGACCGAACAAAAAAAGAAACGAAAATCATTTCCTTAACCTAACCCCACCTCAAAATCATGCTGAAGTACACGAGAATCATTTTGGCGGCCCTCATGTTTGCGGCCGTGACGCTGTTTTTCTTTGACTGGACGCACATCATGCTCGGCACAGCACGTGATGAAGCGGCACTGGCGGCGCAGACTGTGCAGGAACCGTCCGACTCTGCCGCGGAGCCTCCGGAAGCCGGGACCGTTTCGGAAGCCGTTCCTGCGGAGAAGGCCGAGAGTACGGACGTGCCAAGTTCTGCGGCAGAACCTGCGAAATCTGCGGAACTTGAGAAACTGACGGTCGAAGAGGTCAGCTGGCTGGAGCGGATCCAGTTCATTCCGGCACTTAAGGGGCACGGAGATTGGATCGTGTGGACGATTTTGGGCGTCTCGCTTCTTTTTGGCCGTCTGTACTGTTCGGTGATCTGCCCGCTTGGGATCCTTCAGGACCTCATCGCGTGGGTGAGCCGCCGGGTACATCGCGGAAAAGCGTACGAGTACAAGAAACCGCTCCCGATCCTCCGCTGGCTCTTTCTTGTGCTGGCATTCGGAGGCGCGTCGATGGGATTTTCGCTTCTTTTGAACATCGTGGAGCCGTACAGCATTTTCGGACGCATCGCGAATGCGCTTTTCCGTCCGATTTACGTTCTCCTGAACAATGCGTGCCTCGTTTCTGATTCTGCGTCAGGAAGCATGGCATTTTCGACCATTTCGATGTCGAACGTTCTTCTTTCGCTCGGCACATTCACGACCGCACTGGCGACGTTCCTGATCATCGCGGTCCTGGCATGGCGCGGAGGACGCACGTGGTGCAATACGATCTGCCCGATCGGAACGCTTCTGGGACTTTTGAGCAAATTCTCCTTCTTCCGTGTCCGGATCGACCCTGGAAAGTGCAAAAGCTGCGGAATGTGTGCATCGAAATGCAAATCGTCCTGCATGGATACCGAGGGAAAAATCGTGGACGCTTCACGCTGCGTGACCTGCTTCAACTGCCTCGGCACGTGCCAGTTTGACGCGCTGACGTACACGATCGGGAATCCGCTGCGTCTGCGGTCTGTGGTCTCTGCCGAGGATCAGGCGATCCTGGATGCTGCGGAAGAGAAGAAAAAAGCGGCTCTTGAAAGTCTTCCGGAAGAAAAACGTCTGGAGATCGAAAAGAAAAACGAGCAGAAAAAACAGGAAAAAGCCGAGGAAGCCAAAGCGCGTGCCCGGCGCGATTTCCTCATCACGGCCGGCTCGATGGCTGCGTCGGTCCCCGTCGTGGCGGGTGCTGCGGCTGCGGTAAGCAAAACGGTCATGGTGAAGCCGGAACCCGACAAAGTGTACCGGACGGGCCAGCACGCCTGGACGCGGAAAAATCCCGTCGCGCCTCCCGGAGCCGGAAGCTACGGCCGACTGATGCACCACTGCACGGGATGCCATCTCTGCATCGCGAAGTGTCCGCAGCACGTTCTCAAGCCGGCGTTTATGGAGTACGGTCTCAAGGGGATGTTCCTGCCGGTGATGGATTTTTCGTCGAGTTTCTGCAACTACGACTGTACGGTCTGCGCGGAAGTCTGCCCGAACAAGGCGATCAGCATTCTGCGCATGGTCAGGAAACGCGGCGAAACGATCCCGGAGACGGCACCGGAACGTGCGGAGGTCATGCGGAAGGAAAAGAACTACGTCCAGATGGGGAAAGTCGTTTTCGTGAAGGAAAACTGCGTCGTCCCGGTCGACGGTACTTTCTGCGGTGCGTGTGATGAACACTGCCCGACGAAGGCGGTTTCGATGGTTCCGTACAGTGACCCGTCACGCGGTATCGGTCCGGAAAAGGGACTGACGATCCCGCAGATCGACGAGAGCATCTGCATCGGCTGCGGCGGGTGCGAATCGATCTGCCCAGCCCGTCCGTACAAGGCGATCTACATCGAAGGCTGCCCGCAGCAAGGCCGTCGAGAAGAGTTCAAGGAAGCAGAAGTCATCTCTGCGGAAGAAGTCCAGAAGGAAACCGAAAACGTGGAAGACTGGCTCTTCTGATCGCTGACGACCTATAGAGTCATTCGGAAGTCCCGGAGGAAAATGGGACTTCCGTTTTTTTTGATCCGTCCTGACCGAAATAAAAAGTAAGACAGGATGAGGATCCAGAAGTTTTTTGTCAGGCCGAGAATCTCGTACAGTTAGATTAAAAACGTACTGCTGGCCTCCTGCTCTGCGGCGATCATCCCATAACATTGATCGCAATGTATAGAAGATTGATGATCATGCTGACACCGAAAGCAAGCCATGCCCACATTTTCGCTTTATCTGCGGCTTCTTTTGCCTGCTGGTAAGCTCCGACAGCTGCAAGAGAGTTGACTTTAGCGGCGTATACGATAGAAACGATACCGACTGGAAAACAGAAGCAAATGGTGCAGAGGATGGACCAGAAGAGCGGTGAAGCGACCGGAGGCGGAACGGGAGTGTCTGCATTTGGGGCTAAATTGCCGGCCGGAGTACCGCACAGGGGACAGAACTGTCCTTGAATTTGTGCGCCGCAATTGGTACAAAACATGGGTCATTCTCCTTTCAAGTTGACAAAATATTCTCTATACAATGAAATCTCTATCATATTGATTATAGTTGGCATCGACAGAAAGTCAAGCGTTTTTTTCTTTTTTTTGAAAATTTAAGGGATTTTTTCAGCAAATGAGAAAAGAAAGAGGGCTTGCAGTTTTTCACGGCGAAAACTTACAGTACCGGGGGGATCAGGAGAGTAAACGGATAAAGTGGAATATTGCGGATGAGCCACCATATAAGGATCAGGACAAGGATCGGGACGACGACATGATTCTTTGCAGCGAGTCGGGGACGCAGTTCGATACACAGTGCTGCAAGAATGAGCGGAAAAATCATGGCATTACACCGGAATGCAGTCCAGAAATCACCATGCAAGACGCAATAAAGTGCCCGAGTGAATCCACAACTGGGACAATAAAGATGCGTGACCTGGTAAAAAATGCATTTGGGCAGAAGCTGGCTTTCGCCGGGTTTGTGGAAGTATACCCACGCAGCAAAAACGCAAAAAAAGAGAAGTGCTGTGATCTTCAGCAGACGTTCTTTGGGAGAGCCATCTCTATCCATCCTTTTCATGTGCGGCACTCAAAACTGAAAATAAAGGTACTGAAAAGCGTGTGAGGTCTGTTTTGTCGAACCAAAAATGGATCGAGGTGAAATTGAAAATCAAATGATCCTGTTTTATGAAATAGTGATCGGCATATCTTTTCGGCCGCTTTACTTAATTCCGACAAATTCAGGCTATGCGGAATTTGGAAAATGAGCGTTTTCTTGTTTTTTTGGATAAATTCCTCTGCTTTTGTATTTTAAGCGTCGGATAGCTCTTGCATTGCGGCATTCTCTGTGCTATACTAAAGGCAATATGTTTTTCAGTTCCTCCAACCTTTTAAATGGTGCATTTATGTCAGAAAATTCAATTCCATTGTATCGCAATGTGTCGTTTGACAGTGTGCGTGTTGAGGTGGAATGGCGCGGTCGTCCGGATCTCGATATTGCCTGTTTTCTTGTAAGTTCCGATAAGAAACGCCGCAGCCAGTTTGATTATATCGGTCCGACGGTCAATGATCGTTATGGCGAGAAGATCTTCTCCCGGTGCGGATCGGTCGTGTATCATGGCGATGTCCGCGATGGTCTCGGTGACGGTTCCCGTGAAACGATCACGGTTTGTTTGAAAACTTTGCGTTCGGATATTGAGAAGATCGTTTTTTTCCTTTTCTCCGGAGAGGAGCCTTTTGCCGCCGCGACGAATATCAGTCTCAGTATTTACGAAAATGGAGGATCTGCCCCGATCTACCATGCCAATGTGCCGACTGACCTGTTCACGGCAGGAGAGTACTTCTCCCGGAAGATCGGAATGCTCGAGTACACTAAAAATGGCTGGGAGTTCAATATGGACGGCAGTATGTCAGAGGATTCGCTTGAAGATTACATGAAGACCTACGGCATCGACCCGAATTTGTGCAAATTTCACAAACAGACCTCCGACCAAAATTAGGCGAAACATTTTAAATGTTCCACAGTGAAAATAGTTCTTCAGATTATTGAAACGCCCGAAGTAAGCTGAAAAAATTTCGGTCTGTATCCGGGCGTGCGTATTTTTCGGAGGTTCGTGAAATTTGGAATGACAGAGCGGATGGAAGATCGAAAAGTCGGTGAGTTCGGAAAAAAAGTCGTTTTTTGCGGCACCTCCCCCTTTTCGGAAGTTGAAAATCTGCTAAAATATGTTTTGTTCACGTCTGTGGTTTGGTAGAAACAGGCGTATTGTCAGCGTTTGCATAAGGAGAGAATCTACGATGCAGTATTCGCACGAAGTCGAAAACATGGTTTGTGTCGCCAAAGGCGTAAATCACGGACCGGCCCCGATTCCGGAAGAAGGAAAATGGGTCAAAGTCAAGGAGATCAAGGACGTTTCAGGTTTCACGCACGGTATTGGCTGGTGCGCTCCGCAGCAGGGTGCCTGCAAACTGTCGCTGAACATTAAAGACGGCATCATCGAAGAAGCACTGGTCGAAACGATCGGCTGCTCCGGCATGACGCACTCTGCCGCAATGGCCTCCGAGATCCTTCCGGGCAAAACGATCCTTGAAGCCCTGAATACCGACCTCGTGTGCGACGCCATCAACACGGCGATGCGCGAACTGTTCCTCCAGATCGTCTACGGCCGCAGCCAGTCTGCGTTCTCCGATGACGGTCTCCCGGTCGGCGCGGGTCTGGAAGACCTCGGTAAAGGTCTCCGTTCCCAGGTCGGTACCATGTACGGAACCAAAGCCAAGGGCACCCGCTATCTCGAAATGGCGGAAGGTTACGTCCTGAAGATCGCTCTGGATGCCGACAATGAAGTCATCGGCTACCAGTTCGTCCAGCTTGGCAAGATGATGGAAGCCATCAAAAAAGGCATGGATCCGAAAGAAGCTTTCGAGAAAAACATCGGAACCTATGGCCGTTTCGCCGACGCCGTCAAATACATCGACCCGCGTATGGAGTAAGCCGGCCGTTCTGGTCTGAATTTTAGTTCCGTTTTCAGGAAACATTGCGAATTTTTTAAGAAAAGGATACAAAAATGCCGTTGTTCGAAAGTTTTGAACGTCGAATCGCGCAGATCCAGCCGGTTCTCGACAAATATGGCTTCGAAAACATTGAAGCCGCCAATGAATTCTGCCTTTCCAAAGGCGTTGATGTCCGCGCCATCGTTCACGGTATCCAGCCGATCGCGTTCGAAAACGCCGTCTGGGCCTATACGCTGGGCTGCGCCATCGCTCTGAAAGAAAACTGCACCAAAGCCGCTGACGCCGCCGAGAAGATCGGTGAAGGCCTCCAGGCGTTCTGCATTCCGGGTTCCGTCGCTGACCAGCGTAAAGTCGGTCTTGGCCACGGCAACCTCGGTGCTATGCTTCTCCGTGAAGAGACCAGCTGCTTCTGCTTCCTGGCCGGTCACGAATCCTTCGCCGCTGCCGAAGGTGCCATCGGTATCGCCATGAAAGCCAACAAAGTGCGTCAGAACCCGCTGCGCGTCATCCTCAACGGTCTCGGCAAAGACGCCGCTCAGGTCATCAGCCGCATCAACGGTTTCACCTACGTCCGCACCGAATACGACTACTATACGGGCGAACTGAAGGAAACGTTCGTGAAGGCGTACTCGGATGGTCCGCGCGCTAAAGTCCGCTGCTATGGCTGCGACGATGTGAACGAAGGCGTCGCCGTCATGCGTCACGAAAGCGTTGACGTTTCCATCACCGGAAACTCCACCAACCCGACCCGCTTCCAGCACCCGGTCGCCGGTACCTACAAGAAATGGGCCAATGAAAACGGCAAAAAGTACTTCTCCGTCGCTTCCGGAGGCGGTACGGGCCGTACGCTGCACCCCGACAACATGGCCGCTGGTCCCGCTTCCTACGGCATGACCGACACCATGGGCCGTATGCACTCCGACGCCCAGTTCGCTGGTTCCTCCTCCGTTCCGGCCCACGTCGAAATGATGGGTCTGATCGGTATGGGCAACAACCCGATGGTCGGCGCGACTGTCGCCTGCGCTGTCGCCGTGGAAGAATCCTGGAAATAGTTTCCGAGCTGCGCCTCGTGCGCGGAAACTGATCGTCCAACGAATCGTGAGCAGAAAGTACTCTTGTTAGGGTGCTTTCTGCTCTTTTTGAAGCTGCGCATTTTATGGGGAACTTCAATGGATGCACTACTTTTTTTCGGAATCGTCGGCCTCTGGGTCTTTTTCTTCGGTGCGGCATTCGGCAGTTTCCTGAATGTGGCGGTCTGGCGTCTCCCTCAGAAAATGGCGCTTTCATTTCCGGCCTCGCACTGTCCGAAATGCGGGCACGCGATACGTAAACGGCATAATGTCCCGGTCCTCGGCTGGCTGATGCTGCGAGGAAAGTGTTTCGAC
This sequence comes from Thermoguttaceae bacterium, assembly GCA_017939795.1. Classification (GTDB taxonomy): domain Bacteria; phylum Planctomycetota; class Planctomycetia; order Pirellulales; family Thermoguttaceae; genus RGIG3701. Next base: position 31,698 of record JAGBAA010000041.1, on the reverse strand, counting down.
TGCCGGTCGCCGATCGCATTTCGTTACCCGCTCGTGGAGTTCCTCTGCGGGACGGCATTTCTGGCGCAGACGTTTCCGTTCTGGCTGGAAGAGAATTTCTATTCGTCGTATTTCGGCTGGATGCTCTCGGCAGCGGACTGCGTTTTTTTCCTCACGGCATTTGGAGCGGCGTGGATCCTCTGGGACAGAAACCAGATCCCGTTCCTTTTTTTCCTCCCTGCGCTGACCGGCTGGAGTTGGCTTCTTTGGGAGCTGGTGAAGATCCCGAATTTTGTTCAGACACACGCGCTCCTTTTTGGCGCACTGGGGATTTTGCCGGTCGTTTTCTTCTTTTTCACGCGGATCCCAAAGGAAGCACGGCGTTTTTTTGCGGTCTTTCTTTTTCTCGTTTCGTTTTTCTGGGCGGTGAAGATCCAGATCATCCTTTTCTGGATCCACCTTTGCCATCCGATGCTCTAGAAAACAAACAAAAAATACCAAAAAGTTTTTGAAGGGAGAGTCGTGAGAGGGAAACAATTTTCAAAATGTTTCCCTCTGGAGTCCCTTTTCAAAAACTTTTTAATGTTTTGTTGATCTTTCCTGCTTTTAGCGTTTCCCAAGGTGGATCTCGTACGCCAGCTCAAGCGTTTCTCCCGCCGGGATCGTTCGCGGAGCCGTCAGGACCGGGCACGGATTCACGAAGCAGTAGTTCTCGCGATGCTGGGCGTAAAACCGCGTTTCCGGCGTCCCCTTCAGGACCGTCATGCGGACTCCAAGCCCCGTTTCCTTTTCGCGGTACTCGATCCAGCTTGCGGACTTTTCGCGGATCTTCGTCATTTCCGTCTCGCCGTTCTCGCACTTCAGCTCAAAAGCAGAAAGCGTCGGCGACATTCGGAACGCCAGGCCCGCATACCCTCCGCCATGACTGTGCGGCGGCGTCCGGTCCAGCTTCACGTCTTTCTCGCCGGCAGTGAATCGATGGCGGGACGTCATCGCATACGAACCGGTCTCATCCGGGGCACTGAATGAAATGACGCGTTCTTCGCTCAGAACGATCTTTCCCGGATCCCGTGCGTCAAAGTAGACCAGATGGAGCGTCACTTCCGCCGCCGCGCCGTCAAACTTTACGGAATGGTCCGCCAGCTTCGTTTTTCCATGGGACGGCTCCCAGTAGTTCACGCCGTTGAGGTACTTCCACGAGAACCACGCGCCGAGATGCCAGACGTGGTCTTTCGGACGCAGAAGCGCGACATCACGGCCGTCCGGAAGACAGAGCGGTCCAATGTACGGTTTTCCTTCCGGAGCTTTCAGATGAAGCTCCCAAATGGTCTTTTCGCCGCGGCGAAGACGGACGGTTTTTTCCGGAGTCGTTTCGCAAAAATACGCGGTTTCCGAATCCGCGCACTGTGCCGCAGGAACCGTATTTTTCGAAGACGCCGTTTCCTCAGCATACGTCAGAGCAGCATATTTTCCTGCTCCCAGAACCAGAACTCCCGCAAGAGTACCGACCCAAAATGATCTCATTTTCATGATTTCTCTCTTTTGAAATTTTCCAAACATACAAAGTGAGGACGATCGGTCAGCAGACCTCAAACCCCTTCCGCTGCTCACGGCTGATGAACGAATCGGCCTGCGCGTCATTCACAAATTGCTCGGCAGCAGGATCCCACTCAAGTGTGCGCTTGAGCCGCATCGCGATATTCACGATATGGCAGGCCGTCATGGTGCGCGTGTGCGTAAAGACGTCCGAAACCGGCTCTCCGCCCTCGCGGACGCAGAGATAGAAATTCGTCATGTGGTCCGTGACCGGTTTTCCTTTGAAGATCTTTTTCAGCTCCGTTTCGCCGTAAAGTCCGCGATCCCATTCTTCTTCGATCGGTTTTCCGGTGATCCTGCCGCAGTTGACGAAAATGCGGCCTTTTTCTCCCTCAAAAAGGATCCCGTCATTCAGACGTGATTCAATATCGATGGCGACGCCGTTCTGCGTGCGTGTTTTGATGTAGAAATCGTACGGCACATTGTAGTAGTCGGAAGCTGTCGGGAAACCATCTTTCATCGGAAGCGGGTACTTGCAGTCAGACGGATCGACCCACACGATCCCGGCATTCGGCTGATCCTGTCCGGTCGCCCAGAGTGCCATGTCGAGATAGTGCGCCCCCCAGTCAGTGATCTTTCCGCCGGCGTATTCAAACCAGTTGCGGAAAAGCCGATGGCAGCGCTGCGGAACAAAGGGGAATTCCGGAGCCTGTCCCTGCCAGGTGTTCCAGTCCAGCTCTTCCGGGACCGGCTGTGGAGCGAAACGCTGATCCTGCGGCGGTTCGGAGGTCATCTGCAGCGGCTTTCCGAGACTGACGAGGATCCGTTTCATTTTGCCGAGGACTCCCTGCTGTACCATATTTACCGCACGGGTAAAGCGCGGAAGTTCGCATCTGCGCTGAGTGCCGACCGCCATGATCTGTTTGGGATACGCCTTCACTTTTTCCCGGAGGATCCGGTCCTCCTGGATCGTCAGCGTGAGCGGTTTTTCACAGAAAATGTGCTTTCCGGCAGCCAAAGCGTCAAGGCAGATCTTCGTGTGCCAGTGGTCCGGCGTCGCGATGCAGACGACGTCAATGTCCTGTCTGTCCAGGATCCTGCGATAGTCGGCGACCGTCTCCGCCTTCCCTTTGCAGAGTCCCCTGTTGGCAGCGTCCAGCTGACGGCGGTCCAAGTCGGCAAGAACAGCCAGCTCGGCATGACGGCGATGCAGTCCGGCATCGTGACGTCCGCGGACTCCAAGTCCGATCACCCCGCAGCGCAGCCGTGCATTAGGAGCATCCTGACCGAAAACTTTGGGAAGATACGCAGGCACACCGAATCCAACAGTTCCAGCCGTCCCAGCGGCACAAAATGCGGCAGTCTGAAACATTTGACGTCTTGAAAGTTTCATGAAGTACCTCCTCGAAATGAGCAGCATGGCGGGAGAAAACCGAAAGTTTGCCCGGTTTTCCGAAATACATGAAGGCAGGAAATTGGATTTAAGAAAAAGGAGACTTCCTGCGCTTACACTCACACTTGCGTTTGCGCTCAAGCTCACATTTACGCTCTGCTTAAACAGAGTGCATTCACGTGTGCGCAAGCGCAGGAAGAAAACAAAAAACGAAAAGGAAAACTACAGCGTCCAGCCGTCACGATACGGACGTTCCAGAAGCGCATTCGCAGCAGCGCTGGTCGTGCGGAAGTTTTCCGGATCCCATTCGAAAGCCTCTCCTGAACGGTACGCGACGATGCCGAGGAGGACCGTTTCAGTCAGGCGGCCGCCGTAGCTGAACGGAATGCGGCAGAGTTCCGGTTTGTCCTGACGGCAGGCTTCCAGAAATTCCTTGTAGTGGCCGATGGAACGCGGAATGAACGGTTCCGGAGTTTTGTAGTCGGCGTATTTGGTTTCCGGATAGAGTGTGTGCTCATTGTAGTTCGCGAACAGATCGCCTTCGGTACCGACGAACAGGATGCCGTTTCCGCGGAAGGGGATCTTGTGCTCTTCGAGCAGTTTCGCGATTTCCGGAATGGACTTTCCGTCGTACCAGTTGAGAGTGATGCCGGGTGCAGCAAATTCGTTCGCGCTCTGGAACGTGTACTGAACGCGGAGCCATTCGGGGCAGGCGTACGCATTCACGGCGGGTCCCTGCGCCTTGACGGTTTTGGCGTTGAGGAGCTGGAGGGTACGGATCGGCAGGTTCATGTAATGGCAGCCGAAGTCACCGAGCTGACCGGAACCGAAGTTCCACCAGCGGCGCCAGTTCGCCGGTACATAGCATTCATGGTATTCCGTCTGTTTTGCCGGACCAAGCCACAGATCCCAGTTCAGTTCCTGCGGAATAGTCTGTCCAGCCGGAGGAAGCGTCTGATTTGCGGGCTGGCCCCAGCCGATTCCGAGCGGGATGCCGACATCGCGTCTTCCGCCGACACCCTGAACGTAGCCCGTCGTATTGCCGGTGCAGGTCCAAACGTGGACTTCCTTTACTTTCCCGATGGCGCCGGACTTCACGATCTCTTCCGTTTCGTAGTAGTTCGCGTAGGCGTTCGGCTGCGTTCCGAGCTGGGTCGCCAAATTGTTTTCTGCGGCGACTTCGGCCATGCGGCGGGCTTCGATCACTTCGTGAGCCAGCGGTTTTTCGCAATAGCAGTGCTTTTTCATGCGCATAGCCTGAAGGCTCGCCGGGGCATGCGAGTGGTCCGGCGTGGAGACGATGACCGCGTCGATCTGCGAGTCAAGTTCTTCAAGCATCTTACGATAGTCCGCGTAATGTTTCGCGCCGGGATACCTCTGGGCGGCCATGCCGAGGCGTTTGGAATCGACGTCGCACAGTGCATAGAAGTTCTCGCTTCGCATATTGCCCATCGTTTCGCGGGCTTGACCCCAGACGCCGACGAACGCGAGGTTCAGCTTTTCATTGGCGTTGGCTGTCTGGCTGAAAGCAGGTGCCGGGAAATTCTGACTGGCGAGTGCCGCGGAGATACCGGCAGCGGAAAGTGCACTTTTCTTCAAAAATACACGACGGGTAAGGTTCATGAAAAACTCCTTTCAGTAAATGCCTCATGGTGAGGCGGAAGGACGGCGGTCCAGAACGACATCTTGCACGTACCGGAACCGCGCAAAAACAGATTTTGTATCGTTGGCAGGATACGGAAACCCGAATGCCGACCCGCCGACGGAGCAGGGCGGACAGTTCGCTCCGCATATTATATCGTCCTATTTTAGTCCGAGATTTTCCAAAAGTCAAGTATTTTTCGGTCCCGAATCAGAAAATTTTACGGGATTTCGGGAATATTTTTGATTTCAGACCATCCTGACGGCCGAAACCGGCGTATTGGTCATTGAGCTACGGATTTCTGACCTTCCGGGGAGCCTGCTATCGGCATTCCTTCCGGAAGCGGACGGGACGCGATCGCGAAACCCAGGCGGTAGGCATCTTCCTTGATCTGCGGGAAGGTCGCGAAACCTTCCGGGTAGATCCAGAACGTCACGGTGTCTTTCCCCGGCTGAAGTTTTTCAAGATAGTGGTGAAATTTCGAGATGGGCTGGACGGCATCTTCGATCTTTTCTCCCGCCTCTTCGATGTCCGGGGGGAGCAGTTTCCAGTAAACGCCGATCTGTCCGCCGCGCAGCTGGGTTTCCGTGTGGATACGGAATCCGTCGTAGGGACCGAAAACGTCCGTTCGCCGTCCGTCCTTCATCAGCGAGTACGCGATATCCGAGCTGCGGCGCTGGTACTCTTTCAGAAGTTCCTCAAGCGGCACGTAAAGGACCCGGCCGCGGTCCAGGATGAAGTGGAATTCCCGACTGTCCACCGAGTGAACGATCGGCGTCATTTTGTGCTCGATCATTTTCGGACCGCCGTTTTGGGCCTGCTGTTCGCGCAGGAATTTCATGCGGGCTTCCAGTTCCGCGATCTGCTTTTCCAAAGAGGCTGATTCCTGAGTGAGGAGCAGGATCTCCCGGTCTTTTTGTTCCTGTGCGTCGGTCGAGGACTCCATCTCTTTTCGGATGAGCTGAAGACGGGTCTCCAGTTCCACGCACTCCTGCGCAAAAACGGTCTGCTCGGCATCCAGCCGTTCTTTCTGAAGTTTTGCCTGCATGATCTCCTGCTCAAGATGCTGCGTTTGGGCAAGTGACCGGGAAAGCGATTCCGTTTCTTTGCCGATCGTCTCGATCAGACCGGCACGCTTTTGCCGCTCCTCTTCCGAACGGGCTAATTCCTCCTGCGTTTTACGGAGCTTCTCCGTAAGCTGCGCGGCATCTGCGCCGTCTGCAGATCCGGAATTTTGATCTGGAACTGCGGAAAGGTGTTTGGGGACCTCCGGGAGTTCCAGATCGGCGTGCGTCTTCTGAAGTTCCTGGATCCGGTGTGATGCGAGACCATTTTTGACCTGCGCTCCGACGATGACCACCAGAATGATCAGAATGCCCACGATGTTGGAGACGACATCCAGGAATGAATCCTGGCCGCTTTCGAAGTCGGTTTGGGGAACGGTTCTTCTCATTATTTATTTTAAAACTGCGTTTTGGTTTTTTATTAATGGACCGGACCCGCGGAATGGGTGTATTGCGGAAACAGGACCGCGTTTGCGTGTCCGGACGAGATCAGTTCCATTTTAGCAAAATCCTCCGGATGCGTCAATCGGAATTTTTGGAATTTTCGCACGGAGTTTCCGAAATTCGAAAAATTTTTCGCCCCCCCTTGAAGAAAAAGCGAAACATGGTATACTTGGCGTTAAATGGAAGTGAGGAACAGTTTTTCGGAGAAATTTCCGTCTGTTTTCAGTTCTTTCTGCACCTGTAGCGCAATGGATAGCGCATCGGTCTTCGGAACCGAGTGTTGGGGGTTCGAGTCCCTCCAGGTGTGCTTTAGGGCCTTGGCCCTTTTTTTATGCAGTTTTTCGAGATCTCAGATCCAGCTTTCCTCCAGGGACCTGCCGTGTGCCTGCCGATCGGAGCCTGTACCCGCCGTGCTTCGAATTTTGGATTTTTCATCAGATCTCCCATTCTGAAGGAGAGGGAGAGATCTTCAAAATTTGGTGAAAGCAGTCTGCGGTACGTCCAATAAAGACCCCTGAATGAGTCGGCGTTTGAGCTGAAATCCTGGGACACCGAAAACGAAAAATGGGCAAGAAAAAGAGAGTTTGACGCCATTCAATTCAAACAGATTTCAAAGAGCAGAAAATTTCGGAAAATTTTTGACTTTTTTGGGAAATTTTAGCTGAAAATCTGTTCCAATCCATAGCGTTTAAACGAAAATCGGTTAAAATAGAGAGAAAGATTCTGGTCTGTGCAGGATCAGAGGCGAGCAGACTTTTGCGCATGGTGTGCAGAAGTGGTTTCGACCTTCCCGCCAATGGAGATTTTTCCGCGATCCCGCACGATAAAAAAATACTGAATGTGTATTTTTGGAGAGGAGGTTTCCCCTGAAACGTCAATATTTTCAAATAGGAATGCTCAGCGTCATCGCTCTGGTGGCTCTTCGTCTGTGCATTGGTTGGCACTTCTTCTATGAAGGGTGCTGGAAAGTCGACAATGCGGACAAATTCTCCGCGCTTCCGTTCCTGACGATGGCGAAAGGCCCCTTCGCGCCGATCTTCTACGCCATGTCCCCTGACCTCGACGGTGTGGAACGTCTGAAGACTGCCGATAAAGAAGTCAAATATTTCGTCGCCGCCAAAGCGCAGGTCGACGTGAAACCCGCCGCTGAAGGTCAGGCTCCCGCTCTGATCGCTCCGGTCCCGGCTTACGAAGAAAATGAAGAAGGAAAGACCGAGCCAAAGACCGAGACCATCAAGGTCTACCCCGCGTATTTCGATGAAGCGGAGAAGATCTACCAGTATGCGAAAGAAACGTACCAGCCGAAAGACGATCAGCTTCGCGCTCTCGAATTCGCCTGGGCAAAATACGTCGCGGACGTTCGTGACGATGTGAAGGATAATGCGGAAAAAGTCGCGGCGTACCTCGGAGCGCTCGAACGCTTCAAGGCCGCCAAAGAAGGTCCGAATAATGGTCCGGAACAGAAAAAACGCCAGTGGGCCGACATGATGAAACTCCGCGGTGAAGCGAAATCCCTCCTTGCAGCGCAGGAAGCTGCCGTCACGACTCTCATGGCGGAACTTCAGAACGTTCTCGGTCCGGTCGCTGAAAATGGTGCGAAGCAGACCGTCGCTCTTCCGGCGTTCGTCGTCGCCACCGATCAGCTCCCCTTCGGTCTGAACCTCCCGTTCGTCGGCCGCAGCTGGACCAACTTCCTTGACTTCGCCGTCACCTGGGCGCTGACGCTCATCGGTCTGTGCCTGATTCTTGGTTTCTGCACCCGTCTGGCCGCGATCGGCGGCGGATGCTTCCTGATCTCCGTCCTCATGACCCAGCCGCCGTGGCCGACGATCTTCCCGGCCGTGCATCCGGAAGTGGGTCACGCGCTGATCGTGGACAAAAACTTCGTCGAAATGGTCGCCATTTTCATGCTCGCCACCCTGCCGGTCGGACGCTGGGGCGGTCTGGACTACTTCGTCTGGAATTTCGTCGGAAAACCCGTCTGCAAAACGTTCGGTTTTTACGCTGAGGAAAACGAAGACTGAGTCCGGACCATCTTTTCCGGCAATTTAGTCACGAAAGCGTAAAATTCAGTTCAATCCAAAACAAAACAGGAATCAGAAAGAAAAATAGTATGAATTTGACACCTCAGCAACAGGAAGCGGCCCGCCAGGAATTCCTCCGCTGCTCCCGTCGTGAATTTCTCATGGCTTCGAGCGCTGCCGTCGCCACCACCGGTCTGACCGCCGGCGCCTACTATTTCGGTTACGGAAAAGCTCACGGTGACCCCGTCCGCGTCGCGGTCCTCGGTACCGGCGATGAAGGAAACATCCTCATCGGAGCCATCAATCCCGAATACGTTCAGGTCAAAGCGATCGCCGATATTCGTCCGTTCAACATTTTCCGCGCCTTCTACGGCGACAACTCCAACGACAACATCATCAAGATGCGTAAGGGTCTGATGTCCGTCTACGGTTGGAAAACGGAAGATGAGGCCCGGAAGCACGTCAAGGTCTACGGTCACTTTGAAGACTGCCTCGCCAACGCGAAAGCCGACGGGATCGAAGCGGTCATCATCGCGCTGCCGCTCCACCTGCACGCCATCGCCGCGATCAAAGCGATGCGCCTTGGTCTGCACGTCCTGACGGAAAAACTCATGGCCCGCACGGTCGCACAGTGCAAAGAAATGGCCCGGACCTCCCGCGAGACCGGCAAATTCTGCGCCACCGGCCATCAGCGCCACTACAATATGCTCTACGAAGAAGCGATGGAGACCATCAAACGCGGTAAACTCGGTGATCTGCACCACATTTCCGCGCAGTGGCACCGCTCCAACCTTCCGGGTGCCGACAGCTGGCAGATGCCCATGCCGTGGGAAGCCAAACCGGAAGATCCTCAGGCGATGAAACTCCTCAACGACCTGAAATCCCTCAAAGTCGCGCTGAATCGCGCCCGCGGCTCCGAGATCGACAAACTGATCCCGCGTGTCCGCCAGAAGGAACTTCAGATCCAGGATTACCTTGTGGATGCCGCGAAGTTCGGATACCAGACCAACGAGCTGAAAAATGCGAACGGCGACGTCGTCTACACCTGCTCGCCGATCGAAGAACTCCTCCGCTGGCGCCTTTGGGGCCGTACGGGCGGCGGTCTGATGGTCGAACTCGGTTCCCATCAGCTCGACGCGGCAAGCATCTTCATCTCCGCGCTTCACGGCGGCGAGCACAAGCACCCGATCAGCGTTTTCGCTTCCGGTGCGCGTAACCTCTTCCCGTACGAACGCGACACGAACGACCACATCATCGCGGCGTTCGACTTCCCGCTTCCGGGATACGATGCGAAAGATCCGCTCGCGGAAATGAACAAGATCTCGGTCCAGTACTCCACGATCAACGGTAACGGCTTCGGCGGTTACGGTGAGATCGTCTACGGTACGAAGGGCACGATGATCATCCTGAAGGAAGAAGAAACGCAGCTTCTCCTCAAAGAAGAGACCAAAGCCAGCGCAGGCGCGGGCAGCGGTCCATCCCTCGACACGCAGTCCAGCGGTGCCAGCCAGAAAGCCGTCGCTGCTGTGGCCGCCGGTCCGAAAGTCAGCCGCGGATACACGGAAGAGATCGAACACTTCGCGTGGTGCATCCGCAATCCGTCCCCCGAAAATCAGCCCCGCTGCAATCCGGAAGTCGCCATGGGCGACGCGATCATCGCGCACGTGACGAACATTTCCGCCGAAAAATGCCAGCGCGTCTACTTCAACGACGAATGGTTCAAGGTCGACAGCGACGAAACTCCGGAAGGTCACGGCACGCCGGACCTCAACAAACCGGAATACCAGGTCTGAGTTTCATCCGCAGGGAATATTTGAGAAAAATTTGATCAACAGATTTAAGGATAAAATATGAATTTAACTCCTGAAAATAAAAGCATCGGCGAAGCGAACTTTCGCGCCGTCATGGCCAGCCCTCAGATGCGCGGTGAGTTTTTCCGGGAATGGCTGCGTACGAAAAACGACCCCAATTCCAACGTGACCCGCGGCGGATACTATTATGGATACGGCACGCCGGACAAACCGGTCCGCATCGGCGTCATCGGTACCGGTGACGAAGGTTCCGTCCTCATCGGCGCGTGCAATCCGGCTTTCGTCGACATCGTGGCGATCGCGGACATCCGCTCGTACAATCGCTGGCGCGCGTTCAACGGCGACGTGACCGCAAGTCCCAAGGGACGCAAAGTCCGCCGCGGCATCTACCGCGTCTATTCCGAATGCGGTGAAAAATTCCGCAAGACGAAGGAAGAAGTGGACGCTCAGGTCAAGGTCTTCAAAGACTACCATGAGCTTCTGGCTGCGAAAGAAGAACTCGGTCTGGAAGCGGTCCTGATCGCTCTTCCGCTCCACCTGCATCACGTCGCGGCGATCGAAGCCATGAACGCCGGCCTTCACGTCCTGACGGAAAAACTCATGGCGCACGACATCGCGAAGTGCAAAGACATGGGACGCGTTGCGGCCCGTCTCCGCAAGCACATGGCGACCGGGCACCAGCGCCACTACAGCGTGCTGTACAATAATGCGATCAACGCCATTGAGCAGGGTCTGCTCGGCAAGATCCACTACATTCGCGCGCAATGGCACCGCAACAATCAGCCTGGCGCGGACAGCTGGCAGCCGCCGATCCCGGAATCCGTCATCGCACAGAAAGACGGGAAGTACACGGAAAACGACCTCGTTCTTCTGAACCGCATCAAGAAGAACAAGGAGAATCACGTCAACAAGAAGAACCGTTTCGTCAAGGAACTGGAGAAACTTGAAAAGTCGATCGCCGCATGCGACGAAAAGGCGAAGGTCCTGCGTGAGACCGGCGACAAATTCGCCATCCGCATGAACGAGATCGCCCGTGAAAAACAGGTCGCGAAGAAGGCGTACATCCAGGACGTCGAAATGCCGCTGATCGAAAAGCAGATCGAGCAGTTTGACGAACAGCTCAACGACGAGATCGCCATTCCGCTTGATGAAAAATCGAACTACCGTGCCCATACGCTGGTAGACGGTAAAGGGAACGAGACCTACGTCGCTCCGGCGGCTGAGGAACTCTACCGCTGGCGTCTCTGGGAAACCACCAGTGCCGGTGTCATGGCCGAGCTGGGAAGCCACCAGCTTGACGCGGCCGGGATCTTCATCGCCGCGATGTACGGTGATGGTAAACACCATCATCCGATCAACGTGACGGCGTTCGCGAACCGTTCCGTCTTCAATAAACGGAAGGATGCCAATGGGAACTATGTGCTGCTGAACGACCGCGACATTGAAGACCACATGACGTGCGTCTACGAATATGCCGCGCCGGGTTACGATACGGACCCGCGTCAGAAGGTGGCCGTTGCGTACTCCGCGATCAACGGAAACGATTTCGGCGGATACGGCGAAGTCGTCATGGGAACGACTGGTACGCTCCAGATCGACCGTGAAGAAAACGCCTACCTCTGGTACACGTACGAGATCAACCAGTACGCGCACGTGGAACGCGGCGGCGAATCGAAAGTTACCGGATTCAAGGCTCCGGAATTCACTTTGAAGCCGACCAGCGACGACGATTTCCCGAAGAATCAGAAAATGGACGAAGTGCTCGGCACAGAAGCGCTCCATGATCTGAGCCTCGGCTACACGGAAGAGATCGAGCATTTCGCGTGGTGCATCCGCAAGAATCCGGAACCGAACTACAAGACGGATGATCCGAAACTCATGATGCACTGCCAGCCGAAAGTGGCGATGGCAGACGCGATCATGGCTCTGACGGCGAACATTTCCGCCCGTGTCGGCCAGACGATCAACTTCAAAGATGAGTGGTTTGACGTCTTCAATGACGCGACTCCGGAAAACGACTACCGTCCGGAAGGTGCTCCGGAAATCAAACCGAACGAACCGATCCCGGCTGGTTTCGGCAACGTCCCGGCAGAACCCGCTCCGGCCCCGGCACCTGCTCCGGCAGAACCCGCTCCGGCCCCGGCACCTGCTCCGGCAGAACCCGCTCCGGCCCCGGCACCTGCTCCGGCAGAACCCGTCCCGGCCCCGGCACCTGCCCCGGCAGAACCCGCTCCGGCTCCGGCACCTGCTCCGGCGGAACCCGCTCCGGCTCCGGCAGCCAACTAGTTTTGAGTTCATGAATCAGGACACCATGTTTCGGCATGGTGTCTTTTTTTGTTTTTCCGTTTCCTTTGAATCTTTATGCAGGAGGTACTTTTGATGAAAATGGGGATCCGATGTACATTTAGTTTCCTTTTGGTGTTTGGGGCTGTTTTCGGAAATTGTTCGTCTCTTTTTTCCCCGAATGATGTTTTTGCTGCGGATAGCGAGCCGCGGCCGGCAGATCTTCTGAAAGAGGCCGTTTCTGTTTGGCATTTTGTGGATCTGAATGATTCGGCAGGCGCAAACAGCATACTGAAAATGCATGGGATCGTTGAGCTGAATGTAGAGCTTTCAGACTCGGAAAGATCTGCTTCTCTGGAACGCGGAGGAGATGGGAAAACTGCGCGTTTTGGCGGTAAAGGTTTTCTTTCTGCCGGTCAGGGAGCGAATGGGGAATTAAACCTTTCCGGTCGTGAACTTACCTTCTACGTGCGAGCGAAACTGGGAGAGATCCCGGTGAGTTTTCCGATCTTTTCAAAACACGGCGGGCACGCCAACATGGCGTACAATCTCTTTGCATTTGAAGACTACGTGGGCGTCGAGATCGGCACGACGGGCAATAAAGTGAACCGAAAGTCCGAAACGGCGGTCCCAATGTCCAGCCAGGCTCGTTTTTCCGAGATGCGTGGACCAGAGACAGCTCCACACCGCTGGCTGGATCTCATCTGCCGGGTCGACGGCGCGAAAATGGAATTTTTCGTGGATGGCCGGTGCGTGGATGAAGATTTCATGCTTGGCGATCTGAAACAGAATGACGTCCCGCTTCTCATTGGAGCTCAGGATACCGGGAATGGTCCGAGCGGGCGATTTTTGGGAGAGATCGACACAGCGGCGGTTTGGGACCGTGCGCTTTCGAATGAAGAGATCCTCGCGCTTTCCGGCGGTCCGAAGGCGGTTGATCCGCGGGAAAGGACCGATCGTGGAAACGGAGAGAATCTTCAGTACTGGTGTCCTCCCAATGCCTACGGAGTTGGCGACTGTATGCCGTTTTCGAAAGACGGTGTTTTTCATTTTGTTTACCTTCTCGACAAAAAACGGCATGGAGCGAAAAACGGCTGGGGAGCGCATCAGTGGATCCAGGCGACGTCAACGGATCTGGTGAATTGGACCCACCAGCCGTTTCTTGTGCCGATTACCGATCAGAATGAAGGCTCCATCTGCACCGGCTCGCTTTTCTTTTTCCGCGGGATCTACTATGCTCTTTACGCAAACCGTTCTCTCGACGAAGGAGGAAAGCTGGCGTACGCAGTCAGTTCGGATGGGATCCATTTCGTGAAGCAGGAAGAGCCGTTCGTGAGTCTTCCGGAAGGATACTCCGGTTCCCTGCGCGACCCCGCGGCATTCTATTCGGAGGAGGACGGGCTGGTCCATCTTTACGCGACGACGACGTACCGCGGACGAGGATGCTGGGCGCACATCGTGACGCAGGACATGAAAAACTGGGAACTGCGTGACCCTCTCTACTTCCGGACGAACAAAGAACCGGAATGTCCCGACTGGTTCCAGTGGGGACGATACTTCTACTCCATCGCCGGGCTGGAAGACGGGATCTACCGGATCGCGGAAAGTCCGGCCGGTCCATGGCGTCTGCCTTCTGGAAATGAACGGATCGGTCAGGGAATACTTCGCGTCCCCAAAACGGCACCCTGGAAAGACGGACGGCGCATCGTCACGGCATTCACCGAGCAGCGCGGGTACGGAGGCGACGCGGTCTTTCATGAACTCGTGCAGCTGGAAGACGGAGTCCTTGGAGAAAAATTTGTCCCGGAGATGATCCCCGCCTCAGGCGAAGCCTTCGTGCGGGAAAAGAGTCTCAAATTCCGCGAGAAGCATTGGAGAGCACTGCCGGCGCACTACCGAATGCAGGCCAAAGTGAAATTCGACCCGAAACGGATCAACACCCTGCTTGACTTTACTTTCCAGCTGGATCCAGACGGAGAAAATGCGGGAGAGACGGAGATCCGCCTCATTCCGACGGAAAACGCGGTGAAGGTCGGAAACGTCCGTCTCGAAAACATAGATCTGTCTTCCGGCGAAGTGTGTCTTGACGTCATCCTCATCCGCGACATTCTCGACGTCTGCGTCCAGAATTGCCGTACGGCAACCGTCTGCGTTCCTCAACGAGAGGAGCGGCATCTTTCAGTTCGCGATGATTCGGAGTTCCTGACGGACGAAGTACTTCTGCTGCGCGACAGGAAACTGCCGCAGAGTGCGCTTTCCGTCGAGACCGGGTACGTACTGGAAATGCTGGAGATCGCGCCGTTGAAGGACGTCCAGCCGCGCTGAGTAAGGGGACACAGAAACCTCGGCAGATCTGAAAACGCGTCGGAAAAAGTTCCGAAAAAAAGAGAATTGGGGATCGGGAAATGACGAAAAACGGGTCCGGAATGAATTCTGGCCCGTTTTTCATGGAAGAATGGGAAAATTTTTCGTTCAGATGCCGGCTAAAAGGACGTCAAAAATCACGACGAACATGAATCCGGCAAGAAGGGCGAACGTCGCCATTTTTTCGTAGCCGTGCGCGTGGGTCTCGGGAATCATTTCATCGCTGATGACGTAGAGCATCATGCCGCCTGCGAAAGAAAGCGCAAACGGCAGGATCCCGTTCGTGACCGAGACGAGCGAGTAACCGAAGAAGGTACCGGCGACTTCGATCAGCCCGATGAACAGAGCGATGAGGAACGTTCGCGTAAGGGAAACGCCAATGGCGAGCAGCGGCGCGATGATGACCATCCCTTCCGGAATATTCTGTACGCCGATGCTCCCGGCGACGGTCAGGACGTCGGTGAGATGCCCGGTACCGAAACTGACCCCGACAGCGAGGCCTTCCGGGAATTTATGGATCGCGATGGCGGTGACGAAAAGGAGCACTTTGCTGATCCCGTCCGCATTTGCGTGGGATTCCTGCTCGATCCCCGTCAGCGAGTGCAGATGGGGGGTCAGTTGGTCGATGAGACTGACCATCAGTGCCCCGGCAAAAACTCCCGCAACGACCTGCACGAGGAGAAACGGAGCCTCCGTACACTCTGTCGCCGGGAGGATCAGTCCGATGACCGCCGCCGCGAGCATCAGTCCTGCCGCAGCACCAAGGATCGCGTCATTGAACCGATGCGGAAGATTGCGCAGAAGCAGCCCAAACCCGGCCCCTAAAACCGTGGAGAGGCCGATTCCAAGTGCAGTCGCCAAAAGCGTGAGCATATTTTATTCCCGTTTTTCTTTCTGAGTGTTTCACGCCGTTTTATCAAGCGCAGATCCTAAAACACGAATTTTTAAACGCGGATCTTTTCTGAAACGGCAAAGTTTTCCGCTTCCGGTTTCTGGTGGAAAGCGGTGAGGAGTTCGGAGGCCATGCCGACGAGGAACGCGATCCCGCCGAGCAGCATTCCAATCATAGCGAGGCAGAAAACGCCAACTCCAACACAGAAAAGGATCTGGGACCAGAGAGCCGGAGCGGTTTTCGCGAAGTATCCCCACCAGCAGACATGCGCTCCCATTCCGATTCCGGAGAGGAGGAAGGCGAGGAAACTGAAAACGAACAGGAACGTGCCGTAAACACCGAGCAGATGCTGGGGACGCTGTCCGTAGACCGTCACGAACCAAACGGAGAAGAGGTCCATGAAGCCTTTCATGAATCGGCTGAATCCGTATTTGGAATGGCCGAATTCCCGTTTGCGGTGCTGAACGACGATCTCGCTGACTCTCCATCCGCGGGAACCGGCCAGAACAGGCAGAAAACGGTGGCGTTCACCGAAAATAGGAAGTTCATGCGCGACGGCGGCACGATAGCATTTCATGCCGCAATTGTGGTCGTGGAGGTGAACTTTCGAGAGTTTACTCACCATTTTGTTGAAGACACGCGACGGGTAAACTTTGTGCCAGGGATCATGTCGAACTTTTTTCCAGCCGCTCACGACGTCGAATCCCTCTTCGAGCTTGGCGAGGAAATTCGGGATCTCTGCCGGATCGTCCTGTAAGTCAGCGTCCATCGTCATGATAAAGTCCCCCGCCGCGGCCTGGAAACCGGCTTCCAGACCCGCGGCTTTCCCGAAATTCCGACGGAAACGGATCGCTTTGACTTCCGGATGTTCCTCCGCCAGCCGAGAGATCACGTCCCATGAGGAATCTTTGGAGCCGTCGTCCACAAAAATAATTTCTTTTTCGTACTGATTTTCCACGCAGACTTTCTGGATCTGCTCCATGAGGACGGGAAGGCTTTCTTCTTCATTAAAAACGGGAATGACGATGGACAGAAACATAAAATTCTCCTTAATTTTACGGGGTTTTGTTTTTTTGGGGTAGGGTACGTCAGGAGTTTCAGTATTTGGCGAAACTCGCGAAAATGTCCGTTTATTCGTGAACTCGGCACACTTCAGACTCATCGGACGGCAGCGTGTCCAGATGTGCCGACATTTTCTGACTCTCCGCCGTTTCCAGCGGTCCAACGGTCTCCAATGCCTCAGCTTTCGAAGTGCCCAATGTTTCCGCAGTTCCTGGGATTTTCGAGGCTTCGGCGATTTCTGTTTTTTTTCCGGGTCCCGGGATCATCAGAAAAAAAGCTCCTGCGCAGATCAGCTCCACGACGATCCAGAGGATGCGCAGGACGGCAGCGGAAACGGCAGCGGCAGCTTCCGGAGTATCCGTGAATGCTGCGAGCGGCGCGGTCAGGAGCGAGACGATGATCGCTTCACGGACTCCCATGCCTCCAGGAGCGACGACCAAAACGAAGCCGGCGACCATGGACGCGGTGATGGCCAGCAGTGCACTTGGCCAAGCCGCCGCGAACGGTGCGTTAAGGCCAACACCGCGCAGAACGCACCAGAAACTCAAGCCGAGCAGAAGCCAGTACCCGATCATCAGCGGGACGCCAAAGAGGAAGGTCTTCCAGGAAAGCTGGTCGACTTTTCGGACTTCATCGCTGAATTTCTTGACGCCGATGATCTTCACGCCGAGTTTAAAGCACGGCGGGAAGATCGGGATGCCGACGAGACAGAAAAGGAACAGACTGCCGAGAAGCAGATCCTGATCTCCCGTCTGGATGGACCACCCAAGAATGACGGCACACACGACGAGCGCTCCGACGGCCATCTGCATGAGTCCCTCAAGAAAAATACTCAGTACGCAGACCGTCGTGTCGACGCCGGGACCTTTCAGCAGTCCGGAACGGATCAGAACGACGAAGATCTTTCCGGGAACGTACTTTCCCAGATGCCCAACGATATGAGCACGCAGCGTCGCGCCGTAAGCCGGTCTCTGACCAAGATGCCGAAGGGCGCAGAACCAGTACGTGGCTGGAAATGCGAGCGAGAGCGCATACGCCGTTCCGGCTGCAGTCAGCCAGGATCCGTCGAGGACTAATTGAAATTCTTTTTTCTGGATCTGCTCCCACGCACTTTCGAGCTTTCCCCAAATCAGCCACACGATGGCGAAAGCCAAAAGGTACTGGGCAGCAAGAATAATGCGTTTCAGGATCTTTTTTTTAGGGGATGGCGTCTGCGTTTCTGCCATGATCGGATCTCTCCAGAAAAATACAAAAATAAAAACACTTTCAGTATTTTAAACCAAATTGCACGGAGCGTAAAGGAGTCCCCCGCAGATTTTGCCGTTTTTTTTCCTCTTTTTTGAGAAAATTTCCGGATTTTTGTGAGTCTGCTGGCATTTTGTGTCCGAATCTTAAAAGGACAGTCCCGAAAAAAGCAGGCCGAGTTCCGTTCTGCGTTTTTTCGGAGCCCGAAACGAAACAAAAAATGCAAGCCCAGGGAATAAAAGGAGAAATTTGATGAATCGACGTGAAATGCTCAGTGCGGTGGCGGCTTTGGGAGCCGGGATGGTTTTGGTGGATGCGGTGAAGGCTGCGGATTCCCTTTCCGGTCAGGATCCGGAACTTAAGAAGTGGCTTCTGGAAGAGTGTGCCATGGAGTTCAATCATGTGGGGATCGTGACCGACCAGGACCTGGAATGGGATACCTACCTCGATAATATCAAGGTCCACATCATGGAATACGAAAACGATCCGTTCGGTATCGAATGGCTGAAGTTCGAAGACGACGCACCGTTCCCGGAATGCATCCGCAAGCGTCCGCACGTGGCGTTCAAAGTCGCGAATTTCGACGAAGTCGTCAAAAAATTCAAGATCATCGTCCCGGTGAGCAATCCGCGTCCGTGGATGAAAACCTGCTTCATCGAACACAAAGGGATCGGCGTCGAATTCATCAGCAAGTAAACGTCGTTTCAATCAAAGATCCGGGACGGTTTAAAATTTGCTTCAGGACGGATCGTTTCCGGAAAACGGATCGGAGAACGCTGTTTTTGAAATCATTTTCCGAAAAACGTTCCTGAAATTTTTATTTTCCCGTCAGTTCCCAATGCGGGTCTGACGGGTTTTTCTTTACCTGAGATCATTCAGTAGAATGGAGGTCCATCATGTTAGCTGTTCGCGGCGGAAAAATTCACGACGCAGTTCACGAAGTCCCATATATTGGCGAGATCCGGATCGAAAACGGGAAGATCATGGAGATCCTGCGGGAAGACGAACTTTCGCAGGGTGCACCGCTTCCGGGATCTGCGGAAATATTGGACGCTTCCGGTCTGGATGTCTGGCCGGGGTTTGTGGATGCGCACTGCCATCTTGGGCTTTACGGTTCCGGGATCGGCTACGAAGGACAGGACGGAAACGAGCTGAACGATTTCCTGACGCCGCACCTTCGTGCCATTGACGGCTTCAATCCGATGGATCCGTCCATCAAAAAAGCGCTTGAAGGCGGCGTCACGACGGTCGGGACCGGTCCGGGGAGCGCGAATGTGCTCGGCGGAACGTTCATGGCCGTGAAGACATTTGGAAAGCGCGTCGATTCCATGGTCCTGAAGGAAAGTGTCGCGATGAAATGTGCGTTCGGCGAGAATCCAAGACGCGTCTACAAATCGAAGAGCATTTCGTCGCGCATGACCATCTCTGCCATCTTCCGCGACATTCTTTTCCGTGCCGCGGAGTATCGCGAGAAACTGGAAGCCGCCGGAGACGACCTCTCCAAACGCCCTGCGTTCGACATTCGGCTCGAGTCGCTTCTCCCGGTCCTTCGGCGTGAGATCCCGCTCAAGGCGCACGCACATCAGACGAACGACCTCTTCAATGCCCTGCGCATCGCGAAGGAATTCAACCTGCGCATCACGCTGGAACACGTGACGGAAGGGCATCTCATCGCGGAAGAACTTGCGGCGGAGAACGTTCCGCTTGCCGTGGGGCCGTCCCTCGGTCATCCGACCAAATTTGAGCTTCAGTACAAGTCGTTTGAGACCGCCGCAGTTCTTTCAAAAGCAGGCTGTCCCGTCTCGATCATCACCGACTCGCCGGTCATTCCGCAGGATATGCTCGCCATCTGCGCCGGCCTGGCCGTCCGTGCGGGAATGGATCCCTGGGAAGCTCTGAAAGCCATCACCATTCGTCCGGCTGAACATCTCGGCATCGCGGACCGCGTCGGATCCCTGGAAGCTGGGAAAGATGCGGACTTTGTCCTGACGTCCGGCTCGCCGTTTGAGCTGAATTCCGAGATCCGCGGTGTCTACATTGAGGGCGTCCGCCGCGTGTAGACCGACGTTTTCCAAAAGATCGAAAGCTCAGAACATCAAAATACAAAAACATCAAAAAGTTTTTGAAGAGGGAGTCTGAGGGAGGAACGATTTTCAAAATGTTCCTCCCTCACGAGTGTCCATGACATGACGGGCAGCCAGACGGCTCTCGAAAAGTGCTGTCGCGCGTTGGACCGCAGAAGTTGCCGGGGATCCAGAAACAGCAGACCGGAGGTCTGAATGTGCGGTCAGGAGGTTTCCAGGGGCGCAAGGAAACAGTGCAGGGAAAACGGCGGAAGGATGAGGTCTTCGTCGGCAGTGAATTCTGGTCCGTCAAGCGACGGGTAAATATCGTTCGGCGACTCGGCCGCAGTGTTCACGAACAGCCGCCATGAAAGCGTACGCAGTTCTTCCGGAAGCCGAAACGTGACCGGCTCCTGCCCGTTATGGTAGATCAGCAGGAGATGATTGCTCCGCAGCTCGCCTTCTGGCCAGTCTCCCGCTTTTTCTGAAGACGGAACGGCCGCGAACATACACGCAAGCGTCGGACATGAAGTATCCGTCCAGTCAAACGTCCTCCCATCATTCCGAAACCAGCTTACGTCGGGGAAATCTGCTTCCAGGTCTTTCGGCTGACCGGTCAGAAATTCCCTGCGGCGCAGCGTCGGTTCGCTCCGTCGGAAACGGATCAGCGACGACACGAAACGGACCAGATCCGCGTTTTTGCCGATCATTTCCCAATCCATCCACGAGAGCTCATTGTCCTGGCAGTACGCATTATTGTTTCCGTCCTGCGTTCGTCGGCATTCATCCCCCATCAAAAGCATCGGGACACCGTGACTGAAAAGCAGCGTCGCGAGAAAATTGCGCATCTGCCGTTTTCGGAAACCTTCCACGACGGAATCGTCAGTCGGTCCTTCTACTCCATAATTGCACGAAAAACTATTATTGTCGCCGTCCCGATTCTGCTCGCCGTTCGCCTCGTTGTGCTTCTCATTGTATGAGACGAGATCGTTCAGCGTGAATCCATCATGCGAAGTGATGAAATTGATGCTGTGGTACGGTGCGCGTCCGCCTGGTTTGTAGAGGTCGCTGGAGCCGGCGACGCGCGTTGCGAGCAGGTTCGTCATGAAACTGTCTCCGCGCCAGAACCGCCGAACGTCGTCGCGATACCTTCCATTCCACTCTGCCCAGCGCGTCGTGCTGAAATTCCCGACCTGGTAAGCTCCCGCAGCATCCCATGCTTCGGCGATGATCTTTGTGTCGGCAAGAAGAGGATCCTCGGCGATCATTTCGACGATCGGCGGGTTCGTCATGAGATTCCCGCTCCGATCCCGGCTCAAAATAGACGCCAGATCGAAACGGAAGCCGTCAATGTGGAAATTGTGGACCCAGTAGCGCAGGCAATTAAAAATCAGCTCGCGCGTGACCGGATGATTGCCGTTGACCGTGTTTCCGCACCCCGTGTAGTTGGAGTAGAACTGTCGGTCGCGTTCCAGAATATAGTAGACGGGGTTTTCCAGCCCTTTGAAGGAAAGCATGGGGCCATGCTCGTTTCCCTCGGCCGTGTGGTTGAACACGACGTCCAGAATAACCTCGATGCCGGCCTGATGCAGCGCGAAGACCATTTCCTTAAACTCTCGGACCTGCCCCCCGGGAGCCGGATCCGAGGCGTACTCGCGGTGCGGCGCAAAAAACGCGACCGGATCGTAGCCCCAATAGTTCACCCTTGGCGTCTTTCCCTCAGCCGTGAACGGATCGGAAGCAAGAAATTCATGGACCGGCATCAGCTCCACGGCCGTGACTCCGAGCGATTTCAGGTACGGGATCTTCTCCGCCACACCGCGATAGGTTCCCGCATACACACTGTCAGCCGACTCTGAACGCGTGAACCCGCGGACGTGCATCTCGTAAATGACGGAATCTGCCATTCGGTAGCGCAAATGCCGGTCTCCGCGCCAGTCGAAATGGTCGGAAACCACCACGCATTTCGGCGGAACGAGAATTTTATCCTCCGTAAAAAGGTACGGTCCGGCGAGTGCTTTCGCGTACGGATCGATCAATCGCGCAGTACGGTCAAACCGCAGTCCCTCCTCCGGAAGAAACGGTCCGTCGGCCTGAATATGGTAGAGCGTCCCGACTCCGCGTTCCGGCACGAAAAGCGTCCAGACGTCTCCCCAACGATTCGTTTCTGGGTAAAGCGGCACGACCTGCGATGGGTGAAGGTCCTGCGGGGAATCGTAAAAAAGGATCCGCATCTCCCGCGCACTGCGGCTGAAAAATCGGAAACGCACACCGCCATCCATCGGTTCCGCACCATACGGAAGCGCGTACTCAAAGCACGGCTGCGCACTGCCGACACCCGCCCTTTCGAGAAACTCGACCGGACGCGGACACGGCGTGATCTCATCCCAGGTATACGACGGCATCTCTTCCGACATAAAAATCCTTTCCCATTGCGTTTCAAGTGAGGTCTTTCAACCAGCGCGCAATTCACTATTCTGCACTATTTCCCAAACTCCCGGTGGCACTCTGCGCAATGTCCGTGAAGTATTTCGTAATTTTTGGGCGAATATTTGCGGTCGGAGACCTCAAGCGTCACGTGAAGATAGTAGGAGGCATCACGGCACCGCATACAGAATTCCTGCCATGCTGCGGTATTTTCCGGTTTGGAGGATTCATGCGCCATCGCCGTCATTCCCTGGAAAAGGACCGACATCGCGACCGCACGTCCCGCCACACTGTCCAGCCCGCGGCGTTTTTTGATCTTCGCGGCGATCTCCTGATCGTAGATCGCGATCGACTGCATGACCTCACGCAGACTCCCCGCCGGATCGCTCCAGGCCAGGTTTTTGCTGTCTGTCGAAACAAGAGCCTGCTGCATCTGCGCCCACGCAGCCTGCGCTTCTGCATAGGTCGAAACTTTTGCGAGCGTTCTGCCGGCGTCAATGATGTTCGTCGCTCCGTTTTTTGCCGGACAGTACTGGTCGTGAAGCCCCGCGACCTGCGCAAAAACGGCCAGCACGTTCGCAAGACGCCGAACTTCTGCAGCATTCTCGTTCCACTGTGCTTCCCCTGCGTTCATTTTTTCAGTGAGTTCCGCCACGGCAGTCTGGATCTGTGCGTTCAGGACCTCGATCGGCGCATACGAAGTCGCGGCAGCATCCCCTGGGGACCGTTCCTGAGCCAAGACTTCGGAAACACACAGTCCGCAAAACATCACGGCAGTCAGCGAAAATACACAAAACAGCAAAAGGGAAACGATTCCCGATCTTTTCATGGCAAAACTCCCAAAATTAAAAAACTGAGTCTGATTTATTTTACGGGTCGGGTCACGGAAAGTCAGCGAGTGCGCACGACATCCGCAACAAATTCCTCGATGAGCGCCTCATTGAAGAACTGCATCACGACGACGTGCGCCAGTTTCCCCAAAAAGGAACATTCCCCGCAGGCCATCGCATATTTGTGGACGATCTCCGGTGCCGGCCGCTCCATGCAGACCGTGTTCGACCATGGATTTACCCAGCACTTCACGCCGGCCTCTTTCAGCCGGGCTTCAAAGAGCCGCGTCATCTTCAGGATGTGCGCCGCCTCCGCACGGAAACCTTCCGGACCGGTCGTCATGAGCCGCCAGTAGAGTTTCAGCGCATGGAAACCGCTGCGGGAACAGCTGATCGTCGGGATCACGCCGTTCAGGTACGGTACGCTGTAGGTGTGGAGGTGATTCGGAACGTCTTTTCGGCAAATGAAGATCCCGACCGGCTCATTCATGGCGAGGAATTTGTGTCCGGAAACTGCGATCGAATCAAATCCGCGCAGCTGCTGATCCAGGATCCCGCTGACGTCCGGCTCCTCGACCCACGGCAGGTACCCGCCGAAAAGAGCCGCATCCAGATGTCGGTAAACCGCCGGCGGCTTCACTTCGTCCAGGACCTGCGCGATCGCTTTCTGGTCATCGATCGCCCCCTTGAACGTTCCGCCGATCGCGATCGCGACCAAAGCAGGACGATTGCCGTCCAGCTTGCGCCGGAAATCATCCACGTCCATCTGCCCCATCGGATGCGCGTCGATCAGCCGCGTCTCGATCTGGAGAATGTCTCCGAGTTTCCGGACGGAGTAGTGCGCCTCGGAGGAAACGTAAAGGATCGGCTTCGCATTTTCGCCGGTGAGTTTCAGTTCGCGTGCCGCGTCTTCCAGGTACTTTCTCCCGAAATAGATGCCGTGCATGTTTCCGTCTGTTCCGCCGTTGGTCAATACGCCCCAGTGGTCGTCGTCCGCAAAACCAAAACTTTTGGCCAGAAAATCGATGCAGCGGCGCTCAAACTCGTCCGACTCCAGCATATCCCACTCCGTCTTGTACGGATCGCCCACGTTGATGAGCGTGACGTCGCAGAGTTTCGTCTCAAGCAGCCACTGGTAGAATCCCGTCAGATTCACTTCCTGATCGAACGGGTACCCCTGCTGATGGAACTGCCGGGCGACGATGCTCTCGGCATGACGGGTCATTTCTTCCAAAATCTCCTTTGGAGGACACGAATTTAACGCAACGGATTTCATTTTTTTGATTTTTTGAAAAGTGAAATGAGGTGAATGAAAAGTTTAAGGAAATTCCCGGCGCGGAAAAGAACACCGGGTCCCTTTCCGCGCCGGAATATTTTTTGAGGCTTTCCCGACCGCCGGGGAAGCGTTTTTTTCATGAAATTTTACGGAATACTCTGAAAATCCGCAGAAAGCTCCACGGTCTGCGAAGTTTCAGTTCCCAGTTTCACGGCAAGCACGCGGCCGTCCGCTTCACTGCGGGTCTCGACGCTCACGCTGTCTCCCGCACTCACGGACTTCACGCGCATTCCTTCCGGTACCGTGAATCGGAACGTCGTCGGGAATCCGCCGACCAGCTCCAGTTTCGCGGTGAGTTTGCCCTCTTGCCAGCTCACGGACTTAACGTCGACCGCCCCCTGCGTGATGTGCCGGTCACTGGAGAGGAACTGCGGATGATCCTGCGCCCGATGCACAGCGAAAAGCCGGACGGCGTGCGGCGGGATCTTGCACGAAAAACCGCCGTTGACTTTCCCGACGTAGTGCTCGGTCCAAAACTCATACATGACGCAGTCCTGATGGGGATCGAGGCCGACTTCCGCAAAATCAAAACCGACTTCCGCTTCCTCATCTTCCCAGTTGAACAGTGCGATGACGTCGTACGCCCCCCAGTCCCGGCGGACCTTCAGATCCCAGACCGGCAAAAGGTGGAAGATCGGGTAGAGGTTCACCGGATGAATATCCGCGACCGGCGGAAGTGCCTGCTGAAGGAGACGCATTCGCTCCATCGGCAGTTCTGCCAGTTTGTCGCCGGAAAACATCATCTGGCCCGGCAGACTCACGACGACGGTGGAAAGGCGCGCCTCTTCAAGCGTCAGGGCGTCGTTTACCATGAGCGTGTCGGGGTCCGCGTAGAAGACGATATTGTGTGCGAAGATCTGATTGTGCGTTCGTCCCGCCTGATTCAGCAGATTTTCCCAGCCGACCGGCTTGTTCGGATGCACGATGTCCGCACCGATGCGCCCGCAGTCCGCGTACTTCGGTTCCGGCCCCGTAAAGTGCCCCTGGCAGGCGTTGAAGACTCGGTCCTCGCCGATCCCTTCACGAAACGCACGGACACAGCGCTCAAACGGATCCGGACAGTTTGGGTCCTTCATCGCGGCTTTGACTTCCGGACGCTCAAAGAAATGGGCACAGTACCCGGCTCCGGCTCCGGACATTCCGTCGATCTTGAAGTACTCGTACCCCCAGTCTTTCGCCATGATCTCATGGATCCGGCGCAGGTGCGCGACCACTTCGTCATTGGACGGGTCGATCGTGTACTTTCCGTTCCATGTGCGCATCGGATTTCCGTTCACGTCATGCAGGAACCACGTTTTGTGCTGTGCGTAGAATTCATCGCTTCCCGTCCCGAACGGCGCCGTCCAGATCCCGGGGCGGAATCCCAGGGCGCGAATATCATCCGCGAGCTGCTTCATCCCCTTCGGGAACTGCCGCTCATTTACTTCGAGGTTCAGATTATAGAAATTGGAGACCGGCAGTTTGTCCGAATTTCCCTGCCAGGACTCAATGTGCCAAAACTCCATCCCGAACGGCTGAAGGTACTTTTTCCCGATCCGCGCTTCCGCCAGATTATCCTCTGCCGTCGCCGTGTCGAAGTAAATATTCCACGACATCCAGCCGGTCGGCGCTTTCGGCGCGCGTTTGCGGTCGATCGGCGAATAGTACGGAATGTAGCGGCTCTGAAGGTAGTTTTTCTCCACGTTGAAGCCAAAAACAGCCTCCGCACTCTCCTCGATCCGCCCGGACATCGCGACGTTCCACTCACCCGCCGTCTCCGACGTCAGCTGAAGCGACGCACTGCGGAACTGGACCGCCAGATCCTCCTCCGGAGCGAACAGCGTATCGTTTTTCAGCGAATTTCCGTTTCCGGCCGCGAGGAAAAGAACGCGCTCTTTCGTGCAGGCCTGCGTTTTGCAAGCGAAGCTGAAATCGCGGAATCTGATCTTTCCATCAAATTTCAGAACTCCCGAATAAAACTGCCGCGTTCGGTGCGAAACCAGCATTTCGAGCCGATTTCCGTTCTGCTGGAACGTCAGGTACCCCTGAATGTCGTTCGTCGGACTCAGAAGCCCGAGGCGATTCCCGACTGCGTCGCGAGGCCGGACGATCTTCCAGGCCTGACCATTCGATTCAAAACTCAGCGTTCCTTCGATGCATACGTTCTCCACCGGATCTTCCAAGCGAAGCCGTGAATTCTCTTCTTCAAACGTCACGCTCCAGGGCCCAAGCAAAAGCGTAAAGACCTGAACGGCAGCCAATGCGATCGCGTTCATATTTTCTCCTTTGGATCCTTCTCTTTAAATGTTTCTTAAGGCGGGATGGTCTCAAACTGTTTATTTTACCCTTAAATTCCGTTTTTTCAAGCCCCCCCGGTCTCTTTTCTGCGTAAAGTCGCCATTTGAGTCCCCTTTGGAAGGACCTTCAAATTTTTCGATCCCACTTCAGCGGGGCAAAAAATGGGGACGCCTTCTTTCACGGACTCGGGGTTTCCGAAACGGCCGCCTGCCCGTGAGTCAGCAGAAATTCTTTGATCTGACGGCACATTTCCGGATTCGGCGAGTAATTGTGGCAGAGTCCGGAAAGCGTCACGAATGTTTTCGGTTCCTGTGCGGCTTCATGAAGTTTTTTCCCGTTTGCATACGGTACGATATTGTCCGTCGGGTCATGGAACTGAAGGAGCGGAACGGAAAGCTGCGAGAGTTTTCTGGCCGACGCAAACTGATTCTTCATCAAAAGCGAAAACGGAAAGACTGGACAATACGTTTCCGGTACTTTCGGTACGGAATCAAACGTCGAGCAAAGGATCAGTGCCGGCGTTCCGTCCTGTGCAAGATCCGACGCAACTCCTCCTCCCAGCGAGTGCCCCATCAGGACGACTTCCGATTCCTTCTTCCCGCATTTCTGTGCAAGCCAGCTCCGGGCGGCACGTGCGTCTGAAAAAACGGCGTCTTCGTTCAGTTCCGCCTTCTTCCCTTCACTGAATCCGTACGCGCGATAGTCAAACGAAAACATCGCGAATTGGGACGGGCCGCGGTTGCCCTGTGCGTCAGCTTCCTGCTGCTTGAAGAAAAACCACCCGCTCGTGTAGAGGCAGTTTCCACCGTTGCCGTGGCAGAAAAGGACTGGGATCGTGTTCTCATCAATGAAGCTGCCGGACTGTGCAAAATATCCGTGGAGTTTCCGCATATCCTGTCCCAAAAACACGACACTCTCGGCGTACGGAAGGATCTGCGGACGCACTTCCGGCGGAGTCGTACTGTCAAGCTGATGGGGATGGAAGACCAGATCCGTTTCGTACTGGACCGTCACCCATGCCGCAACACTGCACGCAAGAAGAAGCACTCCGCCCAGAACACAAAAAATATACTTCATGCACTTCAGAAAATTTCTCATTTTGCTCACGCCTCTACTTTCGGATCAGAAGTACCGAACCGCCCTGAAACAGACCCCGGGTCCCCGGTTCGGCACTTTTTTAAATTTCCGTTCCATTCACTCCGCCAGCCGTCTTCGTCAGCGTTTCAGCTCAAACATTCGGAGCGTCGACGGGACCGGCACGACGGGATGCGGACGGTCCCGGTTGATCGGCAGGGTCTCCCAGGCGAAGAGGAAGATCCGGTCCGGATCGTTCGGGTCCGCAGTCATGGAGCGTTTCAGCTGCTGGTTTTCCTGCGGATTCTCGCATTTCAGACACTCCGGAGGCACACGTGAACCACCCGGTGCGCGTCCGATCGGCTTAAGCGTTTCCGAATCGAGGAAGAATCGGCCGGATGCCTCGTACTTTCGGCTCCAGGACTGCGTCAGCTTGCCGTCGATGCACTCCACACCGCCGAAACTCAATTCCGACGGAATGCATCCGCCTCCGGAAAAGACCCAGCTGTGCGTCCAGTCCGACGTCTGGTAGTGTTTCCAGCCGTTCGATTCCAGACGTGCCTGCATGAGCTGATTGTTCTTGTTTTCATCGTAGCGCGTGTACGAGAGAATGACCCGCTTTTCCGCGTCAAAACCGAGCTTCACGAGAGGATTCAGAAGCCCCTCGCCGTTCTTCAGCGGCGCGACCACCTCACTGTTTGACCGCGTCACCGGAAGGACCTGCGGCGAGCCGTCGCTCTTCTCCCAGTGGATCAGATCCCGGCTTTTCATGTACGAGAGATCGTGATTCGTCGCGCAGTCCGGTGTATCGCGCCAGACCCACGCCACATGATAGAAGCCGTCCGGTCCCATGACCGGCCCATGATAGTACGCATTGCAGTCCCCTTCACCGTCGAACATTGGGACGTCCAGAAAACGCCGCCACGTGCGCGTCTGCACATCGTAAACGTTCCATATCTGCACGCCGTTTCCGCTTCCGCCGTCACGGTACGTGAAAATCAGGTCGCCTGCCGCGTTTTTCATGAAAATCGGGTACGTGCAGCGTGCTTCCTGTGCAGCCGCCAGCTCTTCACGGGAAAGCCCCGACGCCGTCATTCGGTTCACGACCTCTACCGAATGAATGTCGAGCGGCTTGGATGCCCGATAGTAAATGAGCGGAACGCAGTGCATGTTTCCGGCGACGTGAAGGTGATTTTCCGAGTCGAATTCCAAAGTCACGTAATTGTGCGAGTCCCATCCGATCGCTGTCGGCATTTTCTTGAACGTCCACGCGGAATTTTCCTGACTCAGGTCTTTCTGACCCAGGACCATTTTTTTGTCCTCTCCGTCATAGAACGCGATGAAAAGGAAATTTTCATGCATTTTGAACGCAAAACTGACCGGATTCCCCGACCAGACTTTCGCGATGTCTTCACGCTTCACGAGCTCCCACGGTTTCGGAGCCTGGACTGTTTCGCTGGTCCCAGCAAAAACTGAGGAGGCGCTCCCGCTTAAACTCACCGCAAGAAGGCAGCCGAAAACGACGCAAAAATGCCGAAAACGCCAAATCAAGGTCTCTTTTGCTTTTTTTTGTTTCATGCGTTTTTCTCCGATCCACGATTTGAAAAATTCAGTTTTGAATTCGTTCCAGAAAAAAAGGCGCACCTGCACGAAACAGGTACGCCCGATTCTATTGCCTCACGGAATACTCAGCTCAGATTTCGTAGCCGTTCTGGTATTTCGGATAGACGAGGGATTCCAGACGGGCACGGTCAGCCGGATTGCCGAGGATCTTGATGTTCGCGGCATCCCAGAGGACTTTTTCACCGAGTTTTTCCGGTTCGTTCGCAGCCCAGACAGCCAGGTTGCCGAGGAGGATGGTTTCGGTCAGACCGCCGGATTTGTCGATCATGTTGGAGAACGGCATGAGCGGTTTGTTGTCCTTGATGGCCTGGACGAATTCGCCGAAGTGTCCGCCGTACTGGTCGGCCGTGACCAGATCTTCGCGAACTTTCTTGAGCAGTTCTTCTTCACGGTCTTTCGCTTCACCGATCAGGATACGCTGCGTGCCGTAGTCGTTCGGGGAGTAGAACGTACCTTTGTCGCCGATGATGACGAACGCGGAAGCTGCCGGCTGCAGACCGCCGAGGATCGCCGGATCCGGTTTCTTGCCGCCGTCCAGCCAGGTGAGTTTGAATCCGGGGCGCCAGTCGACGGCCGGGAATTCGAAGTGGATCTCGCTCCATTTCGGGAAGCTGTCGAAATTGTGTCCGGAAGAAGTCGCCTGGACCCAGGACGGATTCTTCATTTCAAGGGAGAAGTACGGAACGCTGCACGTATGGCACGCCATGTCGCCGAGTGCGCCGGAACCGAAGTCCCACCAGCCGCGCCACGCGAACGGATCGTAGGCGCCCGGAACGTACGGACGTTTCGGAGCATTTCCGAGCCACGCATCCCAGTTCAGGTGCGCCGGGACCGGAGCTTCCTGTCCGCGTTCGCCGCCCTGCGGCCAGATCGGACGGTTCGTCCAGACGATGACTTCTTTCACCGTACCGACGAGACCGGCGCGGACCAGTGCGATACTTTCACGCGTCGAGGTGCTCGCGACACCCTGGTTGCCCATCTGGGTGACGAGATTCTTTTCTTTCGCCATCGTCGAAAGCATACGGGCTTCCGAGATCGTGCGGGTCAGCGGCTTCTGGCAGAAGACGGCCTTGCCGTGCTTCATGGCCGTCGCGGCGATGATCGCGTGCATGTGGTCCGTCGTGCTGACGGTCACGGCATCAAACTGATCCGCCATTTCGTCGAACATGACGCGGTAATCTTCGTAGGCTTTCGCATCCTTGAAGCGTTTCGCGCCGCCCTTGAGCTGGTTGCGGTTCGTGTCGCAGAAGGCCACGACCTTGCCGAAACGGTTTGCGTCATTGGAGTCGCTCGTGCCTTTTCCGCCGATACCGACCGTCGCGAAACG
This sequence comes from Thermoguttaceae bacterium, assembly GCA_017939795.1. GTDB lineage: Bacteria > Planctomycetota > Planctomycetia > Pirellulales > Thermoguttaceae > RGIG3701. The sequence goes on along the minus strand of JAGBAA010000041.1, from coordinate 1,002 downwards.
GACGACTTCGTTCGGAGATTCGTTGGCAAGAAGATCACTCATGATCATTGTGGAAGCACCAGCCACAGCCGTGGTGCGCAGGAAATTACGGCGATTGGTTTTGAATGCCATTTTAAGTTCCTTTTTGCTAAGGGGGGAATTGAGGATGGAAAAAACTTTAAGTACGTTCCAGTTTAATCCATTCCGGATACTTTGTCAAGTGACCGAAACGTCTTTTTTTTATTTTTTCGGCAAATTTCCGCAAAAACTTGAAATTTTACCCGATTTCTTGCGTTCCCAGGCTCATTGGGACGCCCAGATGCACTCAGATCCCGTTTCGGACGGCGTCTTCAAGGATCTCCGCAGCCAGGACCACCATCTCGACGCACGGACGCTTTTTATAGTACGCTTCCGTCCGGGGTTCCGAGATCGGAGAGGGGGTCTCTTTCGTCGTCAGTCCAAGAAGTTCCCGGCAGACGATCGAGCCGGTCTCCGCCTTAAAACGCTCGGCAAGCGTCTGGATGCGCGTATATTGGGCGTCTTTTCCCGCTTTGTCTGCGAGGTCCTCCGGACCCCAGAGCAGATCCGCGACGAGGACCATGCCGGAGACCGCGCCGCACACTTCACGCATTCGGCCCATGCCCGCTCCAAAACCCGACGCAAGACGCGCCATTTCCTCACGGCTTTTGCCGCATTCTTCCGCAAAACAGACCGCCACGGCCTGCGCACAGTTCGCGCCTTCCTGGAAAAGCGCACGCGCCTGTTCTGATTTCGTCATTTTTCTCTCTCCTGTATAAAATGATTTTCGTTGGATCACCGCACTCCCCAAAGAGGAGGCTGAATGAGCGGACACTCACAAGAAATTCCTCTCTCTGGGAGGCGGCGCGTCTCGCGTCGCTTTTGGGAGGCGGTACGTCTCGCGTCGCTTTTGGGAGACGGCGCGTCTCGCGTCGCTTTTGGGAGACGGTGCGTCTCGCGTCGCTTTTGGGAGACGGTGCGTCTCGCGTCGCTTTTGGGAGACGG
>JAGBAA010000040.1 GCA_017939795.1 Thermoguttaceae bacterium | reverse complement strand
AATAAAAGAAAATAAAATAAAATAAAACGCAGCCTGACCCCGGCTTTCAGATGAAAATTCTATAATTTTTCTGAAATTTTCCTCATACCAGCCGGACCATCAGGCCGGATCTGCTCCGGCTTCTTTTCTGTATTATGCCACTGAAATGGCTCGCCCTTCATCTCATTCCATTTTTTCAACTGCTCTTCCGTCAAAATCGATTCGATGATCTCAGAACGTCCGTTCCACATTCGCCAGTAACCTCCGCCTTTCTCTCTTTGCGGCTCACGCTCATTCCATTGCCTCCGAATCTCCTCACGCCCCGAAGACCACGATTTATGTTCTCCATCTCCACTCGAATAGTCACTCGGCTTTGCTGTACTCTCAGAATCTGTATTCTGCTGTGCATTCGGCTGTGCATTCGGCTGTGCATTCGGCTGTGCATTCGGCTGTGCGTTCTGCGATCCATCAAGCGGTCCATTTGGTCCCACATTCGCCTGCACGCCTGATCGAATATTCCATTGGGTGTCTGCTGAAACTTCCACTGCCCCATGGGAATGAGCGGGGTTTCCCGAAATCTCACTAGTCTGAGACGATTTTTCGATCGGAGATTTCCCAGAAACAGGATCACCGCCATTGTTCGGCATCTCTGCCATCTTCGGGATCTCAGAAACGCCACCGTCTTTTTTTTCTGAAGAAATAGAAGGAAGAGGCCCAGCCGGGTTGCCCCCAAGCGAAAGATCCGCTTTCCCGTAAACTGGACCTCTTTGATGGTTTGGCTTCGAGCTGCGGGAATACACAGCTCGATGGCCGGGACGAGGATTTCCCGGCATGGAATTTCTTCTGTGCGCAAACGCATTCTCCAGTGCTTCCGCCTGTTTTTCCGTCAGCTGAAGCTCCTGCCGCACATTTTCATCGCAAATACGCTCCGGCTGAAACTGGAGTTGGATCTCCCGCAAACGTTTCGCCTGCCCCTGCGTCAGCACCTGATTCAGGAACGCCTCGGAACTGCGGATCTGTTCCATCATCCGATTCACGCGGTCCTCAGGAGTAAAACTCCGGTACTCACGAAACAGACGCTCGCCTTTTTTCTGAAATTCCCAGCTGAAACGGCGAATTTCCTGGATCTGCGCGTCCGTCAGCTCCAGGTCCGCCTGAACATTGCGATAATTCAGCAAAAAAATCGGCGGCAAACTGTTCGATTCGGAAAGAAGCTCCATGAACTGCTGCACATAATTCCGGATCGCAGTCAACTGCTGTTCCGTCTCTGGGTCCAGCTCGTCGATCTTCAAAAAATCCTGGTAAAGGACCAATGCCGTATCGAGGACCTTCTGCCGAACTCTTCGGACGGATAGCGAGTCATCCGAAGCAAGATCTTCTTCTGCGATCTTGACCAGCTTGTCTGCGGCAGTCCGCGCTTTCTCAAATCGCGCCTGCGCTTCCGCCAGTGCATCCTGCGTCCGCGTTTTTTCCTGAAGGATGATCTGATGGTGGATCATCGTACCGACCCAGATCGCCAAAAAGGCAAGGAACGTAAACGCCAGAGACTTCGGATGTCGGGCGTTCCATTTCAGGACACGCTCCAGAAATCCCGGACGACGGGCCAAAATCGGACGATTATCCAAAAATCGGGTCAAATCCTCCGCCAGCTCTCCAGCCGTCGCGTATCGGTCTGCCGGCATTTTGGAGAGACATTTCAGCAAAATCGTCTCAAAATCATGCGGAATTTCCGGCTGCCAGGATCGGGGACGCTTCGGTTCTTCCTGTGCGATCTGATTTAAAAGCTGGACCTGATTCGTTTCGGAAAAAATCGGATTCAGCGTCAAAAATTCGTAAAATGTCGCGCCCAGCGAGTAAATATCGACACGATGATCCGCCAAACGGGGATTTCCCTGTGCCTGCTCAGGACTCATATACCGCGGAGTCCCCACCACTTCACCCGTCTGCGTCAGCTCCACATCTGACCGGATCTGCGCCAACCCGAAATCGGTGATCCAGAGCCGTCCCTCAACGTCCAGGATCAGATTCGCCGGTTTAATGTCGCGATGGACCACTCCGCACTGATGCGCATAGTCCAAAGCATCCGCAGCCTGCTTCATCAAACGTGCAGCAAACCGGAAATACTCAGCACGCTGATCCGCATAGATCTGCGCCATCGATTCACTCACATTCAGATTCGCGGACATAAATGACGTCGGCAGATGCGGTACAGCTCCCGTCAGCCCCACTGGTTTTTCCGCCGACGTTTCCTCTGCGTTTTCCGATTTATTTTCCAGCTGAGCGGCGGGATCTGCAGAATCTGTCAAAAACCGTGCACTGGCAAGCTCTTCATCCCGGAAAAAACGGACCGTGCTTTCTGGAGATCCAAAAGCAGTCTTTGGCAAAACATCTCCGCCCGGACCTCCGATCCCGTATTTCTGACGCAAAGCCCGAATGACTGCGCCAAGATGAGGACCATGGATGAGCTTCATGGCGTAAAAGTGGATCTCACGTTCACAGCCGATCGCATAAATCGGCACAATGCCCGGATGTTCCAGCTGAGCGGCTGCGGACGCTTCATTGCGGAAACGAAGCAGCTGCCGTTCTTCAAAAGTTGCCGTGAAGGGAAGGATCTTCAGGGCCACGAGCCGATTCAGCGAATTCTGCCACGCTTCGTAAACGACGCCCATTCCGCCGCGGGCGATCTCGCGCACCAGCTCAAAATCTCCAATCGGCTCCATATCCAGCATCAATTCCGGCTTCCGGGCTCCGCCGGACGCGGAAACTCGGGAAGTGGAACCGCTGGCTGGAAATTCTGTATTTTCTACCAGAAATTTCTTTCTGGAGGAACGCGGTTCCGACACGGTACTGCTGCCGGAAAGATCCACGGAAAAACTGCGGGACGATCCTTCCGACCTCAGCAGCTTCATTCCCTCAAGGCATCGCCAGATCTCGCGAGCCATCGCAGGATACTGTCTCTCGATCTCCTCACGGCTCGGCAGTTCCTCAGGCGAAAGCGCCATGTACTGGTCCAAAACCGCAAAAAGTTCTTCTTCCCGGTACTCTGTCGATTTGTTCAGCTTTTCACTCATCGCCGCCCTCATCGTCAGATACCAGATCTCTCAACTGCGCCAGTGCCCGGACCCAAATCTTCTGAACACTGTCCACAGTTCGCCCAAGCCGGTCCGCGATCTCCTGAAATGGAAGACTCTCCGAATGACGCAGACGCAAAACATCGCGATAGTGTTCCGGAAGCTGAGCCATTGCCTCGACCAGCTGATTTTCCATTTCCTGACGCGAAACCTTCAAACTTGGCGTGCTGATGTTGCTCACCAGCTGATTCCAAAACATGGAGGATTGATCTACCCGAACGTAAATTTCACGCTCCAAACGCACATCGCGCTGCTTCGTTCCGACGTAGTATCGTACAGAAGATGCCAATGTTGTCGCCAGGATCTGACGAAGCCACGCAAGGAACGTCGCTTCCGTCTCTCCGCGAAAATTGGGGAATGCCTGGTATGCTTCCAGGAAGGCTTCCTGAACAAGATCTGCAGCATCCACCTTTCCGCTGATTCGGGGATCGATCTGAAGACGCGCCAAAAAAAGCAAATAGTTTCGAAAATTTTCCAAAAGAGCCCCCAGCGCAGCGGAATCTCCGCTGCGAGCCAGCTTGAGTACCTCTTCAAAATTAAATTCACCGGATCTCATAAAAATTCCGTTTAATTCTGAATCCTGAGCCCGTTTTGGAAAATTTTCGTCTGAACTCCGGACGGAAACACATTAACGCATTTCCGTCCAGGTCCCAAAAATCAACTATTTCTTTTCCGGTTTAGCCGGAGCATCACACTTCGGCTGATCCTTTTTCATGCACGGACGCGGGCCTTTTTTCCAGTCGCATTTACCGAACTTCGGGCACTTGCCGTCGAATTTCGGGCACGGACGCGGGCCTTTTTTCCAATCGCATTTACCGAACTTCGGGCATTTGCCGTCGAATTTCGGGCACGGACGCGGGCCTTTTTTCCAGTCGCATTTACCAAACTTCGGGCATTTGCCGTCGAATTTCATGCACGGACGCGGGCCTTTTTTCCAGTCGCATTTACCGAACTTCGGGCACTTGCCGTCGAATTTCGGGCACGGACGCGGGCCTTTTTTCCAGTCGCATTT
>JAGBAA010000039.1 GCA_017939795.1 Thermoguttaceae bacterium | reverse complement strand
GTAAGTTCCGACCCGCATGAAAGGCGTAATGAGAGCTATACTGTCTCAACTAGTGACCCGGTGAAATTGTAGTCGTGGTGAAGATGCCACGTACCCGCACCAAGACGGAAAGACCCCGTGAACCTTTACTGTAGGCAGATACTGGGCTGTGGTAAATTTTGTGTAGGATAGCTGGGAGGCGATGAAGTGAGTACGCTAGTATTCATGGAGCCGACGTTGAAATACCAGCCTGAGTTTACTTTAGTTCTAACGCCGATTCCCGTGAGCCGGGCGGCGGACAATTTCTGTTGGGCAGTTTGACTGGGGCGGTCTCCTCCCAAAGAGTAACGGAGGAGTGCAAAGGTACACTCAGCCTGTTTGGCAATCAGGCGTCGAGCGCAATGGTAGAAAGTGTGCTTAACTGCGAGAGCGATCACTCGAGCAGATACGAAAGTAGGTCATAGTGATCCGGTGGTTCTGAATGGAAAGGCCATCGCTCATCAGATAAAAGGTACTCCGGGGATAACAGGCTTATCGCTTCCGAGCGTCCATAGCGGCGAAGCGGTTTGGCACCTCGATGTCGGCTCATCACATCCTGGGGGTGGAGAAGCTCCCAAGGGTTTGGCTGTTCGCCAAAGAAAGTGGTACGAGAGCTGGGTTCAGACCGTCGTGAGACAGGTCGGTCCCTATCTGGTGTGGGCGTACGAAACTTGACGGGAATTAACCTTAGTACGAGAGGACTTGGTTGGACGCAGCTCTGGCGTTCCAGTTGTCGCGCTAGCGGCACGGCTGGGTAACTAACTGCGGAATGGATAAACGCTGAAAGCATATAAGCGTGAAGCTGGCCCGAAGATAAGGTTTCGTTTGAGTCCCCTGAAAGACGATCAGGTTGATAGGGCGGATGTGTAAGTGCAGTAATGTATTTAGCTGACCGCTACTAATGGACGATCACTTAATCGCATGTTTTTAATGCTTTCCTGCATAAGCAGGACGCTCAGTTGCTTGCTGAATTGTTCAAGTTGTCGTATCTTGACTGATGCGATGATTTTTAGCCGGTGACCATATCGTAAAGGCCCACCTGTTCCCATCCCGAACACAGTAGTTAAGCTTTCCGAGCCGATGGTAGTACTGCAAGTGCGAGAGTAGGTATTGCCGGCTTTTTTTATTTTAAACGCCTGAAATTGGCGTTTTTTTGTTTCTTGCGCGGGAAAAGAATTACGGACTTTTCTTTTACAAAAGTTAAAAAGTTTTAAAGACTGGGAATGCACAATAACTTATTCCAGGATTTTCTTATATTTTGTACAATATAAAGGCGAATGTGACGCGAACAGAGCTGTTATAGAGTTCTGCGTTAAAATTTATGTGGAAAATTATTTGTCCTCAACCCTGCCGGAATACGAACGTTTTAAAGAAGTGCATCGGCTTTTGAGGAACTATCCCGTACGGCTGCCGCTTGTCGCGGATTTTCTTCAGGAACATCGCCAGGAGCTGCATGAGATTAAGAAATTACGGGCCGCGTATGTTGAAATTGAGCCGAAAATTTTTAATACTTTCGCGTTTTTCTATGAATCCTGGAAAAAAACATGAAAGAACTGCGAAAACTTTTGGATGATAAGAAAATTCCAAAAGTTATGCAAAAAAAGATTCTTGAAGAGATGAAAAAAACGTATGACGCGAATCTGAGAACCAGAATTTCCAGAGAACGTTCCTTTGATAAGTCGGAACAAAATCAAAAGCAGGAGACTTTTGAATGGTAAATCCGGTTCTTCGAAGAGATTCACGGCAGAGAGCGTGAGCAGTCCGGAAGTCAGGCAAATTGGATTCGTGACTCATTTTTTCCTGATTGAAAAATGGAGCTGACAGAATACGTAAAAAGGGCTTTGGAGCAGTTTAGTGGAAAGTAAAAGAAAACTCATTGGTGAGTTCTGAATTTCTGGAATTTTTTGGAGGAGGGGCTTGCAATTGTTTCGTGTGTTATGTATAATAAAAAAGAAATAGTTTTCTCCAGGATCCAAAATCGTGTTTTATTTGCCTTTTTGCCCGGCAGGGATTCCCTCCTGCGGTTCAGGCGGTTGAAAGATTTGGGTGTCGGCTTTCGAATCAGAATCTTTTGATGAAAAGATAAAATCGGGGCATTATGAATACTTCATTTAACGAAGCGACAGTGGGGCACGATTTCATACTTTTGCGTGGTGTGTATTCCGCCGTTTGTGGTCTGGGAGACGACAGATTTGACTCCTTTTGGGGGGAAACTTAACGTACGTAGAAGGTTGAGATGAAGTTGGAAACGTTGTTTCCGTGAGTAAAATTTTTTCCTTCCTGGCTTGTTTATTGAGGAGAATCTACTATACTGGACATAATCCAGTTTTTTCAAATTCCTCGGGAGATTTTATTATGAGACGATTTTTGGATTTTTTGTCTTTCTGTTTTTGTGTCCTTTTCTCTTTCGTTTTGTATGTGGCTGATGTTTCCGGAAAGGTACCGGGGGATGCTCCGCCGAGGGATAAAGATACGCGGACTCAGCACCATTTTCGTATTACGCCGCGTGAGGGGGACGCGCATCATGATTTGAGTCTGGATTGGAATTTTGGTTTTCGGGATGAATCTGCCCGAACCTACCAGGATACGAAGGACGTGAAAGAGTGGCACGTGATGCGTCGTCCGACCACGATCCACCGTGCGCTTTGCGAGGCGGGCGTCCTGCCGGAACCGTATGTCGGGCTGAACTCAAAGCAATACGAATGGGCGGAAGGCAAGATCTGGTATTTCAAAAAGACGTTCATCCTTTCGGACGCTGAAAAAGCCCGAGTCGAGCGCGGGGACTACGTTTTTCTGTCGTTCGACGGTCTGGATTACTATTCCCGTGTCTGGTTCAATGGCGTTCATCTGGGGCGGCATGAGGGAATGTTCGGCGGGCCTGAATTTGAAGTCTCCAAACTTTTGAAAAGGGACGGTGAGAACGAGATCACGGTCGCGCTTGCGTCGGCTAACGTGAATCGTCCGGTTCATGACGGCGGGCGGAGTGATTCGTACCACATAAAACCGTGGTCCACCGCGGCTGGAAGCGGCGTGGAACCATTCTATACGCTGGGATTCTGGCGCGGTGCGCGGCTGGATTTCGCGCCGAAAACGCATATGGAGCGGCCGTTCCTCACGACCAGGTCGATCTCACCGGACGGAAAACAGGCTGTCGTGAAATTCGAGACGGAAATTCTTTCCGGGGTTCACTCGCTGGCTCTCGAACAATACAGAATGCACAATCACCAAATGGACGCGAAAACGCCCGCGTACGGATTACTTCCGCTGGGTGAACCTGGCGGGAAACGGTACTCGGTTCGCCTTACGCTGAGCCGGGAGGGGCAGAAATTCGAGCGGGAATTTCCCGTTCAGCCGAAAACACGCCGAAGCTGGGTTCGGGGGGAAATCACGCTGGAAAACCCGGCGGTCTGGTTCCCGAACGGACTCGGCGCGCAGCCGCTTTACGACGTGAAGGCGGAACTGCTGGCCGACGGCAGGACGATGGATGAGATTGGTTTCCGTTTTGGGGTCCGAACCATCGAGTGGACGGAATCAGCAGGTCCGAAACTGGGGGATCGCTGGGGAAAATGGCAGTGTGTCGTGAATGGCAAGCCGGTTTTCCTTAAGGGCGTGAACTGGATGCCGATCGACGTTTTGCGCGATTTGAAACCGGAAAAGTACCGCTGGTACCTGAGCCTCGCCCGAGACGCAGGGATCCGCATCATGCGAGTCTGGGGACCGGGCCTCCGTGAAGAGGAAGCGTTTTACGATGCCTGCGACGAGTTCGGGATCCTAGTCTGGCAGGATTTTTCGATTGGGAATCAGTCGTCGGATGGCTGGCCGCACGATGTTTTTGAGTCGGAGGTTCTTCAGACGATTTACCGACTGCGGAACCGTACGTCGCTGGCAGTCTGGTGCGGCGGGAATGAGTTCAACCCGTACTGTCCGGGAAACACGGCCAAAATCGGGATCATTGAGCGTGATCTGGACGAGTTCGACGGAACGCGCAAGTTTCTGCGTACTTCGCCGGATGAAGGAGCGTATCATGTTTATCCGGACTGGGACGCGAACTGGTACAAACGGAGTTTCGCCGATTATCCATACCTTGCGGAGAGCGGGATTCACTCGGTCGTTTCGCCGCGGTCGCTCCGTCCGTACATTAATCCCGCCGAGTACCAGTACGCCAACAAAATGTACGCCGAGGAGTACCGCAAACTCGCTCCGGAGTCGGTGCACCACTACGTTGAGTATTTCCCGAGCCGCGTTCCGCGAATGCTGACTCGCGCGTCGCATTTCGTGACGGCAGCGTCGATGGATCTGGAGTCGCTGGCGTTCGGTTCCCAGATGGGGGCGGGAGAGTTTTACCAGGCAATGTGCGAGGGGGTGCAGGCGAATTACCCCGTCACGACCGGTATCATGCCTTGGGTCTTTTCGCGTTCCTGGCCGACGATCGCGGCGATCCAGCTCGTGGATGGAACGGGCCAGCCGGTCGCTCCGTATTACTTCGTGCGGCGCGCGTACGAACCGACGCACGTGATGCTCGATCTCCCGCGGATTCTCTGGAAAGCCGGCGAAAAGGTCCCGATGAGGGTGAAAGTTCTGAATTTGGATCTGAAACCCGCGTTTTCGGGCGAGCTGCGCGTTCGTGTGCTGGACGATTCGCTTCAGACCGTTTACGAACAGAACAAAACGTGGAACACGACAGATCAGGCGGAGGAAGGGGGCGGGATGGCACCGCCCGCGATGGAACTCCCCGCGTTTCAGATCCCGGCAGAGTACCGGAGCCGTTTTTTCTTCCCGGTCGCGGAACTCTGGGCGGAGGGTAAGCTGGTCTCGCGCAGCGTGTACTGGCCGCGCACGATTCCGCAGATGGAAACGCCCGAATTTTACGGGAAGTATACGGCTTCGCCAGTGAACTGGCCGGCGGCCGCGGAGGATTTCGCGCCTTTGACCGAAGTGATGAAAAAGGCACCGCGGTCATCCGTGAAGATGGAGATCCTGGACGAAAAAACGACTCGTGACGGCTCGTATCGGCTGACGGAGTACGCAGTCCGGATCCAGAATACGGCGGCGGTTCCGTCGCTCATTACGTGGTTTGACCTTGAACCGGCGGACTGTCAGTTCGTTGTCGACGATAATTACTTCTTCCTCGACGCCGGCGAAACACGTGAGCTGAAACTTCGCGTGCGCGAAGACTGGACGGACGTGCCGGCAGAAAAGAGGTGGAGCGTGAAAAGCCTGCGGTAAAGCAGCCGCGGCTTGACAAGTGATAACGCGTATGCTAAATTAAAAGGAGGAGCGGGACGTACTGGTCTGTGAACATTTCCGGAAAATGAAGTGTTTTTTGGATATTGTTGAGTTCCAGGAGTGAAAATATCAGGAGCGATTTATGAAAAAGGAGTTTCTGACTGCGGTAACTTTCGTGATTGTTTTTTGCGGATATATTCTGGCACAGTCCGAGTACGCTCGGCAGGTCGCGGAATCGTATCGGGAAAGTCCGATTTATCGTCATTACGTGACTTTGGGTGATATGCTCGTGAATCAGCCGGATCATGTGGTTTTCATTCCGAAGCAGGAACCAATGGTGCTCGGCGACCGGTACAATGACCACTTTCAGGTTATCGCGCGTGGGACCTTCAGCCGAAGGATCTCAACCTCAGAAACATACAAAACATCAAAAAGTTCTTGAAGAGGGAGTCTGAGGGAGAAACAACTTTCAAGATGTTTCTCCCTCACGAGCGTCACGACATGACGGGCAGCCAGACGGCTCTCGCAGAGTGCCGTCGTGCGTGGACCTTCAGCCGAAGGATCTCAACCTCAGAAACATACAAAAGATCAAAAAGTTCTTGAAGAGGGAGTCTGAGGGAGAAACAACTTTCAAGATGTTTCTCCCTCACGAGCGTCACGACATGACGGGCAGCCATGGCGTGGGACCTTCAGCCGAAAACTTCACCACGGAATTCACAGCATGGCTCGAACCACTCAGAATGACTTCACGCCGAGGTACAAAGATTTCGCAGAGGACGCAAATATCTGCGTCAGTGAGTAATGGGGACCGCCTGAG
>JAGBAA010000038.1 GCA_017939795.1 Thermoguttaceae bacterium | reverse complement strand
GTCGTCGTGTTCCAGGAACGGGATCAGACCCGCAGAAACACCGACCATCTGACACGGCGAGACGTCAATGTAATTCACTTTCTTCGCCGGAACCACTTCGTATTCACCGTTGCGGCGTGCGACCACCATCTCACCGACCGCTCGCGTATCACCGACGATACAGCCGTCCTTAATGATGACGTCAGCCGGCGCAAAAATCGCGTCGCCCTCTTCATCCGCACGCAGCCAGCGAACTTCACCAGTGAGACGGCCTTTGTCCACGACCTGGAACGGCGTGATCAGGAAACCGTATTCGTCCACTCCTGCATAAACGCCAAGACTGGAGATAAGACCGATGTTCGTACCTTCCGGCGTCTCGATCGGGCAGATTCGGCCGTAGTGCGAACTGTGAACGTCTCGGACTTCGAAACTCGCGCGTTTACGGTCCAAACCGCCGGGACCCAATGCCGAAAGACGGCGTTCGTGCGTCAGCATCGAAAGCGGGTTCGTCTGGTCAACGACCTGGGAAAGTTCACCGCGGCCAAAGAAGAAATCGACGGCGGAGGAAACGCTCTTCTGATTCACCAGCGTACGCGGTTCCATCTCATTGATCTCTTTCAGACCCATGCGGTCCTGAACCGTACGGCGCAGCTTCGCGAAACCTTTGCGGATCTCATCTGCCGCAAGTTCATCGATCGTACGCAGACGGCGGTTCCCCAAGTGGTCAATATCGTCCAGCGAATAGTTCGGATCGCCGGTATACAGACCGAAAAGGGCCTTCATGGCGGCAATAAGATCTTCCGGAAGAAGCGTCTGCTGGTCTTCGGGAATATCCATACCGAATTTACGGTTCATGCGGAAACGGCCAACACGGCCAAGGCGGTAACGGTTGTCGTCAAAGAACTTCTCTTCAAAAAGTTTCTTCGCCTTGTCCAACTGAAGCGGGTTGCCCGGACGCATACGGCGATAGATCTGAAGAAGTGCTTCTTCGTGACTCTGGGAAATATCTTCTTCCAGCGTATTCATGAACAGCGTGTTTCTGCTGTCCGCCGGCATCACTTCCACCTGCTTCAGACCCGAATTCCGGATCTCGTCTGCCTGACTGTTCGTGATTTTTTCACCGCACTCGACGATGATCTCACCCGCTTTGGCGCTTCCCGCAGGATAAATGACGTTGTCGACCGCGATCTTGCCTTCGATCGAAGCATTCTTGTCCTTCACCGAAACCATTTCCGTATCGAAAAATGCACGGATAATGTCGGCAGTTTCCGAATACTTCGGACTCATCGCACGAAGGAACATCAGCGGAGAGAATTTCGGCGTCTGGTCAATGCGAAGCGAAACACTTTCCTTACGCGAAATATTGAACTCGATCCAGCTTCCGCGTTCCGGAATAATACGGCAGCTGAACGGTGCAGAACCATCTTCCGTCTTCTCACGGATAAAGTCCACACCAGGACTGCGGTGCAGCTGACTCACGACAACGCGCTCCGCACCATTGATGATAAACTCACCGCCGCCAAGCATGATCGGAAGATCACCAAGATATACATCCTGTTCGATCGGCTGCTCACGATTCAAACGGAGGCGAATACGAAACGGACGGCCATAGGTCAGGCGAAGACGACGGCATTCATCCGGCTCAAAACGCGGTTTGTCAAGCTCATAGCTGACATACTCCAGGCTGACTTTTTCATCGTGTCCATAAATCGGAAACGCTTCACGAAGCACTGCTTCCAAACCCACATTCTCACGCTTATCCGGCGGGATCTTGTACTCGTTCAGCTTGATCTCATCCGGAAGGTCTGCACGTTTATCCTCCGGATACTGATACTGAAGGAAACGCTCATAGCTTTCGGTCTGGATTTTCGTCAAATCCGGAACTTCCAATGCGTCGATGTTGCTGCCAAACCGACGAACATTTTCAGGATAAATACGACGTGATGGAGATGTTGCCATTTATTGTCACCAGATATTTTATGCCAGGATGCCCAAATCTGATCTCAGATCCGGACACGACTACCAGAAATACACAACAAAGTAAAATTTTTACTCGGATGTGCAACTACATCTTGTGCAAAATGCCTAACTTGACATTTGCCGCCCATAAACGCAAATACCGCGTCAATCCAACTCGTGATTTCCGCGGTTTTTCTGTATACTTTGCACTTTTGCATGACATCTGCTCACTTTCCGATTACGGGTGTATGAAATTGCTGAAGAAATAAATCGCGATTTACTTTTTTCTGTCAACTCATTCAAATTCACCGGAGTGAAGATGAACAGCATGTCTTCAATCATTGCTGCTGACCACAAAAGTGAATAGCGAAATTATAGCAAATATCAGGGATCTGTCAAGGGGGAACGGCCGGTCTTTTGGAGATTTTTCCGATTTTTAGTAAACTTTTCGATTTTTTTCAGCAGAATGACACAAAATTGTCAACTGCAATAGAAAAATTACAGGGCACGGACAGAAAACTTTTAGACATTCAGAATCCAAAAAGAAATAAAAAATTTCTTCCTTACACCATTTCTTTTAAATAAGAAAGAAAAGATCCATGAAAATATTTTTAAAATTTTTTAAAAATAAAATTTTGCATAAAAAAAGGGAGTACAAAAACACTCCCTTTCGTTAGCATAAGCTAAACTTATTTGATGGTGACGGCAGCACCAGCGGCTTCCAGGTCAGCCTTGATTTTTTCAGCTTCGTCTTTGGCAACGCCTTCCTTGACTTTGCAAGGAGCGGATTCGACGAGATCTTTGGCTTCTTTGAGGCCGAGACCGGTCAGAGCGCGGATGACTTTGATGACTTCGATTTTCTTGTCGCCGAAGCTATCCATCTGGACGGTGAATTCGGTCTGTTCCGCAGCAGCGGCTTCAGCGCCACCAGCCGGAGCAGCAGCCATCACAACAGCGCCGCCAGCAGCAGCTTTGATGCCATGGACTTCTTCCAGGTAATCAGCCAGTTCTTTCGCCTGTTTCAGCGTCAGAGCAGCAATTTTGTCGCCAAGTTCGACGGTCATTTCACAGAAATCTGCCATTGTTTTGATCCTTTCAATTTTTGTTTGAAACTGTCGCTTCCCGTCATCTTCCGAAGTAACTGTCTGTGAAAAACTCACACTTTTACCAGGCTCACACCGCAGATGTTCCACCCCGGCAGGAATGACGTTCCCCGACCTTGTATATCTTCCGTGACCGGACTCCGTGACGGCCACGCAAATTGTTCACGAAATTTTTACGAATATGTGAAAAATCACTCTTCGCCTTCGCCCTTGGACGCGATCTGACCAGCAACGGTCGAACCAGGACCAAGGAGTGCAGCAGCCAGGTTGGATCCGGGACCGAGAATCTGACCCATGAGCAGGGACAGCTGTTCGGTACGGGAAGGCCAGGTGCTGACCTGTTTCACCATGTCGGCTTCCATGCGGTCATTATCCATGACACCGCATTTCACGACGAACTTGTCCTTGAAACGTTTGTCATCTGCGAGTGTGCAGACGACTTTCGTCAAGGAAACGATATCTTCGCAACCCCAGCAGAGTGCAGCGCTGCCGCCAATAGTAGAGAACAACGGCGCCAAAGTCGTGTCTTTCAGTGCACGACGTGCAAGGGTGTTTTTGATGACCATCAAACTCACGCCCTTTTCTTCGAGTTCACCGCGAAGGACGTTCGTTTCATTGGCAGTCATACCAACCATGTCCACAAGCAGAGCGTCCTGAACGCCTTCAACACGTGCGGCAACATAGCTGCTGACCAAATCTTTTACATACTTACTCATGTTTAGTACCGATCTGAATTACAGTTGTTGAACTCTTACTCCAGGAGACATGGTAGCACTGATCACAGTGCCCTTCACATACTGACCCTTCGCCGTGGACGGCTTCAGGCTCTGAACGTAGTCAATGAATTTCTGGATGTTTTCAGCCAACTGCTCTTCAGTGAAGCTGAGTTTTCCAACGATCGCCTGAACGTTTCCGCCGGAATCATTACGAAATTCCACTTTACCAGCTTTGTACTCATTGATCACTTTCGCGACTTCCATCGTCACCGTGCCGTTACGGGGCGCCGGCATCAAACCGCGAGGACCAAGGATTCGACCGAGAGGACCAACAACACCCATCATATCCGGGGTCGCGATGCACACGTCGAAATTAATGTTACCAGCTTTGATTTCCGCAGCAAGTTCGGGACCGCCAACGACATCCGCGCCGGCAGCTTTCGCTTCGTCAATCTTATCACCTTTTGCAAAGACTGCAACTCGCACAGTTTTACCAATACCGTGCGGCAGCACGATGGAACCGCGAACCATCTGGTCCGCCTGCTTCGGGTTGATGCCAAGACGCATCGCGATCTCAACCGACTGATCAAATTTCGTCGTATTGAAACCCTTCAGCACTTTCACCGCTTCCTTAAGGGAGAGCGGCTGTTTGCCCGGCGCATTTTCAGCCATTGCACGCATACGCTTTGATCGTTTTGCCATAGCTTCCGCTTTCCTCTCTTATCCTTCCACAATTTCAAGGCCCATGCTGCGAGCAGTACCTTCGATAAGTCTGCAGCCTTCTTCAACACTGCGGGCGTTCAGGTCAGCCATCTTACGATTCACGATCTCTTCGATCTGAGATTTCGTCACTTTACCGACTTTGACCTTCGGAACGTTGCCGGAACCACTGTCAACACCCGCCGCCTTCTTGAGAAGGTCAACAGAGTGAGGGCTCTTCGCGTCAAATTCAAAACTGCGGTCGTCATAGCAGCGAACAACTACCGGAATACGAAGGCCCATATCTCCCTTCGTGCGGTCATTGAACTGGCTTGTAAACTGACCGAGGTTGACACCGAACTGACCCAAAGAAGTACCCACCGGAGGAGCCGGCGTGGCTTTTCCGCCCGGGACATGAAATTTGGCGATTCCTACCAATTTCTTAGCCATAATCCACCTATATTTAGTCTATATGATCCCACTATTGTGAAATCGGTTACGAATGCAGCAAGAGAAGGCTGTCCCAGAAGGGATTAGAGCGATTCTACCTGCCAGTACTCAAGTTCTACGGGAGTGCTGCGGCCAAAGCAGCTGATCATCACAGTAACACGGCCGTTCACCGTATCGATGCTGTCAACCGTACCTTCGTAATCAGCGAAAGTACCATTCGTCACCTTGACATTGTCACCAACACTAAAGGCGATACGCAATCCCTGTGTCGCATCCGAATCCGGAACATCGACACACATCTGAAGAATTCTCTCGACTTCTTCAGGAAGCATCGTGATCGGTTTACCATCCGCACCAGCAAAATCTCCAATTCCAGATGTCTGGCGAACCAGATACCAGGAATCATCATTGATCTCCATCTGGATGATAACATAACCAGGATAAAGCTTCTGCTTTATCACTTTGCGTTTGCCACCCTTAATTTCAGTAACACTTTCCGTAGGAACGATAATGTGCCCGAAATAATGTTCAAGACCTGCCATACGAATGCGCTTCTCAAGATTGCGCTTCACAGAATCTTCACGGTTGCTCTGAACCTTCAGGATATACCATTCCAGAGCTGGGGCACTGTTATTACCGGCAGAAACCTCTTCAACCTGTCCATCAGGCGAGGTCACTTCAATATCCAGTTCAGCCGACACTTTTTCAGTCTCAGAATCTTTGTTTTTAAGTTCTTCGGTCATATCGGACTTTCCTCAGGATATTAAAACTAACGTCGTAAACGACTCCCACTGTGTTACGTTCGTGGTCAAACGAATGTTTCTTAAAAAACGCCAAGTTTTCCGGCCGCATACTCCATTGCGGAAGAGATCCAGCCAAAAAGACTCTGAAGCGCAATATCATAGCCAAAAAGAAGGACGGTGAACATGAACATCACAACGATCACCACAAGAGAGCTGCGGACCAACTCACTTTTGCCAGGCCATGAGACCTTACGCATCTCTGCTTCGACCTGAATCAGGAAATCCGCAAAGCGCGGAAAATTCACCGTGCGATAGCAGAACCAGGCGTTCAAAAACAGAAGAAGGAGCGGAAGGATATAAACGCCAAAAACTCCTTTGTCGTCAAGATAGGAATAATAAAGCTGATAAATACCAGCAGACAGAAGAAGAAAGATCGCAAATGCCGTAGCCATACGACAGATCTTCCCCTGCTTCTTTTTATAAGCCTTTACCTTGAACATTTCCTGGAGAAAAGCGCTCACTGCAACCTCCACAAACTCTAATGACTACTTCTATTCAAGCAGGGGCGGAGAGATTCGAACTCCCATTAACGGTTTTGGAGACCGTCACTCTGCCGTTGAGATACGCCCCTGAATAAATCCTTTATTGTATCAGGCATTATACCACATTTGCAAAATTTTACAAGGGGGACCTGAAGGATTTTTTAATTTTTTATCGGGCAGGCGAAAATCACCTGCCCGATCTCACATTATCTTACTCGATAATTTCGGTAACAACGCCGGATCCGACCGTACGGCCACCTTCGCGGATGGCGAAACGGTTGTTCATGTCCATGGCGATCGGCTCGATAAGCTCGACTTCCATCTTCACGTTGTCGCCCGGCATGCACATTTCAGCGCCGTCGAGAAGCTGGATGGCACCGGTGACGTCGGTGGTACGGAAGTAGAACT
>JAGBAA010000037.1 GCA_017939795.1 Thermoguttaceae bacterium | reverse complement strand
GGAAACGGACTCGGAAACGGACTCGGAAACGGACTCGGAAACGGACTCGGAAACGGACTCGGAAACGGACTCGGAAACGGACTCGGAAACGGACTCGGAAACGGACTCGGAAACGGACTCGGAAACGGATCCTGAAGAAAAACTGCGTCAGCAGGGGGTTCAGGCGGCGGAGGAAGCGAAACGGCGGGCCTTGGAGGAACGTGAAAGGGTTCGGAGCCGACTGCGGGCCGGAATGATTGAGGATCGGGAGATCGAGATCCCGGGGCAAAAGCGTCAACATCCGCCGTTCATGATGATGCAGGTCAGCGGAAACGAGATGGAAAATGGCCTTTCGGATCTTTTGGGGAAAATGCTGCCGAAGAAGACCGTTCGGCGCAGACTTCCGATCCGGGAGGCGCGCAAGATCCTGCTGGATGCTGAGTGCGATCAGATGCTGGACGAAGAGAAGATCCAGACCATTGCGGTCCAGCTCGCAGAGGAGTCGGGGATCATTTTTCTGGATGAGATCGACAAGATCGTGGCGTCTAACACGCAGCACGGTGCAGACGTCTCCCGGCAGGGCGTCCAGCGGGATCTGCTGCCGATCGTAGAGGGAACGACGATCCAGACGCGGTACGGCAGCGTGAAGACGGACCATATTCTCTTCGTTGCCGCAGGCGCATTCCATCAGAACAAACCGGGAGACCTCATGCCGGAACTTCAGGGACGTTTCCCTATTCGCGTGGAACTCCATGACCTGTCGAAAGACGATTTCAGCAGGATCCTCAAGGAACCGGAGAATGCGCTTCTTCGGCAGTACCAGGCTCTTCTGGAAGCGGACGGTGTTCATGCCGAATTCACTCCGGATGCCGTCGATGCACTTGCGGATTATGCATGGCGGGTGAATCAGACGTCGCAGAATATCGGAGCGCGAAGGCTCTGCACGATTTTGGAGCGTCTTCTGGAGGAGCTGAGTTTCGACGCTCCGGATCTGGATGAGAAGACGGTTCGGATCGATGCAGGATACGTTCGGGAACGGCTGGAGGAGATCGCGCAGGATGAGGATCTGTCGCGGTTTATCCTTTAAGCGTTTCCGAGACGAAACATGAAAACGGAAGAATGGCGGAGATTTGAAAAACCGGTTTTTTCGTCAGGAATGGGATGAAAAGAGCGAAATTTTCGACTTTTTTCGTAAAATTCTGCAAAAAAAGGGATTCCCCCCTTGCAGAAAACACCTTTTGGTATAAAATATCACTAAGGAAATTTAACCTCACTCAATTTTATCAGAAAGGAAAGTGCAATGAAAAAATTTGAGATCTACCGCTGCCCGGTCTGTGGAAACATGGTGGAAGCTCTGAATGACGGCTTCGGAAAACTCATGTGCTGCGGCAAGCCGATGGAGAAACTGGAAGAGAATTCGACGGACGCTGCCGGCGAAAAGCATGTTCCCGTTCTCTCCCGCGGAGAATACGGTGTGAAAGTTTCGGTCGGATCCGTGGCGCATCCGATGACGGACGAACATTTCATCGGATTCATTGAAGTACATTCCGAGGACCGCATGCAGCGCAAGTACCTGCGTCCGGGCGAACTTCCGGAAGCGGAATTCAGCTGCCCGCCGAGCGGATGCCTGTTCAATATCCAGCCCTCTGTGCGTGCGTACTGCAATTTGCACGGCCTTTGGGAGGCAAAATAATTCCGAAAGGAAATGCCGGGATCTTCCGCAGGGCCGGAGAATCGGAAGAAATGAGACACACGGTTTCATTTGTGTTCTGTTTTCGGCGGATCCGGATTCATTTCAATGGTTGAATGTTTACGTTTGAAAGGAGAAAATCAATGCATACTGAGCTTTTCCCGGGAATTGACTGGGTCGGTTTCGTAGATTGGAATATTCGCGACTTCCACAGCTACAATACGGAGCGCGGCGCGACGTATAATTCGTATCTGATCCGCGACCAGAAAACCGCTTTGATCGACACGGTAAAGAAAGCTGCGGCAGATACGCTCCTGAAAAACGTTCAGCAGTTGACGGATCTGGACAAAATCGACTACCTGATCTGCAATCATGCGGAGCAGGACCATGCGGGTGCCATGGCGCAGGTGGTTTCGATGCTGCCGAACGCGGAAGTCGTCTGCACGGCGAAGTGCCGCGAGATCCTCAGCGGGTACACAGATACGAGCAGCTGGAAATTCCGCATCGTCGCGAACGGTGAGACGATCTCGCTCGGCGAGAATACGCTGACGTTCATCCACACACCGATGGTTCACTGGCCCGATTCGATGTTCACGTACGTCGGCGAGAAGAAGCTGCTTTTCTCGATGGACGGTTTCGGACAGCATATTGCGTCGAGCGAGCGGTTTGATGATGAACTGCCGCTGGATGTCCTGATGGAAGAGGCGAAGATCTACTATGCGAACATCGTCTATCCGTACGGTGCGCAGGTCACGCGCGTCCTGCAGGCCGCTGCCGGGCTGGAGATCAAAATGATCGCTCCGAGCCACGGCGTCATCTGGCGGAAAAATCTCGGAGCCATTCTGGAAGCGTACCAGCGCTGGGCTGCGAAAACGGCGGAGAAGAAGGTCGTGATCTTCTACGATACCATGTGGGAGAGTACCGAGTACATGGCGAAAGCGGTCTACGAAGGCGTTTTGTCTGTTCCGGGAGTTTCCTGCGAGATGCATCATGTGCGGAAAAGCACGCTCACCGAGATCTCGACGGCTGCGATGGACGCGAAATGCTGTGCACTGGGAAGCGCGACGCTCAACACGCTCCCCACGCCGACGATGGCTGCCGTGATGAACTACCTCCAGGGACTCCGGTTCCCGATCCGTCACGGACTGGCTTTTGGTTCCTTTGGCTGGGGAAAAGGCGCGGTGGAAGAAATTTCCGCTTGGTTCGAGAAGATGCAGTGGGCTCCCGCGGCGGAAGGGATCCGCTGCAAATGGCGTCCCACTCCTGAAGTGCTTGCCCTCTGTGAAGA
The DNA here is from genome assembly GCA_017939795.1 of Thermoguttaceae bacterium. Lineage (GTDB taxonomy): Bacteria > Planctomycetota > Planctomycetia > Pirellulales > Thermoguttaceae > RGIG3701. The sequence goes on along the minus strand of JAGBAA010000037.1, from coordinate 19,297 downwards.
AGGCGGACGTCAGCTCGCACTGAAAGCTCTGGAAGACTAGAGTGGAATGCCGAGAAGGCACCCTTTCTAATTTGAAAAAAGGCTTTGCGCAGGATCCTTGCGGTTTTCTGTGCAAAGTCTTTTTTTGTTTTTTTTGTCTTTTTTTGTAAAATCGTTAAAATCTAAACTTTTGGAGCGGTTTTGACGATAATTTGAGTATGGTGGTATGATATACAGGGAGCTGTATGTACCCAGATGAGAATTTTTCCTTTTCCGGTTTGAAATATGTCCGCGATCACGAGTGATTTTGAGAAAAAAAACTTAGCGAAGGGAACGGGGATCTCCGGGAATGGCGAGGCACATGTTTTCATGCAGGCTTCACATTCCGGACCTGGTGCCCAGGAGGGAACTGTATCGCCTCATGGTGAAGACGCCATCGAGATCGAGCCGATCGTGCCTTCCTCTTATTTTGTGTACCGGATCTGGTTTGATCGGCTGGTCGCGCTCTTGCTTCTGATTCCGGGCCTGCCGATCATGGCGGTCGTGACGGTCCTGCTTTTTCTGACGTCGGACGGTCCGATCCTTTACTGCCAGCGCCGCGTCGGAAAGAACGGAAAGGTCTTCACGCTCATGAAATTCCGCTCCATGATCCCGGACGCGGAAAAGAAGACCGGACCGGTCTGGACGAGCGTCAATGACCCGCGAATTACGAAACTGGGAAAACTTCTGCGTGCCTCGCATCTGGACGAGCTGCCGCAGATCTTTAACGTTCTGTACGGCGACATGCTCCTTATCGGTCCTCGCCCGGAACGTCCGGAATTTACGTGCCATCTGTCCAAAGCGATCCCCGGCTACGACAATCGGAGTCTCATTCCGCCGGGAGTCACGGGGCTGGCGCAGATCAATCTTCCGCCGGACTCGGATCTGGAGAGCGTACGCCGTAAACTGACGCTGGACCTGGAGTACATCAAGACCGGTTCGCTGAAGATCGACCTTCAGATTTTCGTCACGACGTTCATGCGTCTGTGTCTGCTGCCGGGTGATTTCTGCAGAAACTGGACCGGGATCCGCCGGGATGTCGTCGTTCCGGAATATATGCGGCACGGAACGGATGAATCGAATCCGATGTTCAAGACGTACACGGACGGCATCGCGATGCAGGAACGTGAGGCGAAGGAAAACGGCGAAGCCGCTCAGGCGCAGACCGCAGAAACGGCTGAAACCGGAAACGCGGAAGTTGACGGGCAGAGTGTGAATGACGAAACGTCCCGCATCTGATGCGGTTTTCATGGCAGACGCAGTTTTTCCCGAAAAATATGGTTCGCCCGTTTGCAAAACGAAAGAATATTTTGGGGATCAAGTTCACAGACGGCTGTATTTCGGTGACGTTTCAGAATGGACCGAAGTGCAGCCGGACTGTTTGAATGTATGGAAACACCGCGCAGGGATGAAGGCGAGACTGACTGTTGACGGTTTCATGCGTTGGCGAGAGTTGAGGATACGGTGCAGAGATGGCGAAAAATACGGATTTTCTGAATGCTTTTACGGTCGATGTTGAGGATTTCTATCAGGTCTCGGCTTTTGAGAAATTTATTCCGCGTTCCGAGTGGGAAAATTACCCGCAGCGGATCCTGGAAAGTCTTCCCCGGATCCTGGATCTGACGGCGGAAATGCAGACCCGCGGTACTTTTTTTATTTTGGGATGGCAGGCGGAAAAGCATCCCGGGCTGGTGCGTTCCATTGCAGATGCCGGCCATGAGATCGGATTCCACAGTTTTTCGCATTCGCTCATTTACGAGATGGAACCGGAGATGTTTCGTGAGGAATTGCGCCGCGGGAAGGCGATCCTTGAGGATCTGACCGGCCGGAAGGTCGAAGCATTCCGGGCACCGAGTTTTTCCATCACGAAAAAGTCGCTTTGGGCACTCGATATTCTGGCGGAGGAAGGTTTTCGATACGATTCCAGCATTTTTCCGATCTACCATGACCGGTACGGTATCCCGGACGCACCGCGGGAGATCCATCAGCGCATGACTTCCGGAGGTCTGATCTGGGAATTCCCGCCGACCGCCTCGGCACTCGGCCCCGTGAATCTGCCTGTTTCCGGCGGCGGATATTTTCGGCTCTACCCATACGCACTGACGCGCCATTTCCTGAAAAAGATGAATCGGAAAGAAAAACGTCCGTTCATTTTTTACGTCCATCCGTGGGAAGTGGATCCAGAACAGCCGCGCCTCCCGTTTGGATCGCGTGCCGTCCAGTTTCGCCATCGGGTCGGACTTGGGAGAAATTTGGCGAAATTGCGCAAACTTTTACGAGATTTCTCTTTTGGCACATTATCCGAGGCCATAAATTACGAAAATAAGAAAAAGGAGAACTCCTGAACAAAGGACCCCTCCGCTGCAGTGTTCCTTTTTCGGGGACTTTTCGTCCGGAAATGACCGTGGAGAGACTCTCTGCCGTTCATCATTTAGGAAATCGTTTCAGCAGGCGCAGACATGAAGACGCTTTTCATTACGCATCGTTTTCCGCATCCGCCGAATCGCGGAGACAGTATTCGGTCGTTTCATTTTCTGGAACGGTTTGCGGAGATGGGGAGCGTGCATCTTGCGACGCTCTATGAGCAGGAACCTTCCGAAGAATCGTTCCGTGTACTGAACGGACTGTGTGCCGGAGTGCTGGCTTTTCCGTGGGGAAAGCGGCGTCGGTGGCTTCGTGCCGGTTTTTCGCTTTTGCGCGGGAAAACCATGACGGAGGGGCTTTTTGGAGATCCACGGCTGAAAAAGGCACTGCGGAAGCTCGTTTCGGAAGAAAAATTCGATCGGATCGTCGTTTTCTGCTCCAGCATGGCGCAGTATCTGGAAACGCTCCGAGGAACGGTGAATGAGAATACGCCGATCCTTACCGACCTGGTGGATGTAGACAGCCAAAAATGGTTCGACTATGCCGCACGTGCGCGGGGCTGGAAAAAACTGGTCTTTCAGCTTGAAGGCCGGCGTCTTCGAAACCTTGAGATCTGCATTGGAAGACGTTCTTCCGCGATCATGGCCGTCACGCCGGAAGAGACGGCTCTTTATCGAAGTTTTGCGGATGGAAAAGTCCCGGAAGATCTCTTGATCAAAGACATTCCGAACGGGGTCGATACGCAGTATTTTGACGAGGCAGATCCGGAACTTGCGGATGTTGTCGAGATTCCGGAGCGTCTGGTTTTTGTCGGTGCGCTTGATTATCGTGCGAATGCGGACGGGGTGGATTGGTTCGTGAAGAACGTTTTGCCGGAAGTTCGGAAACGCTTTCCTGACTGCGAGTTTGACGTTGTCGGCAGCCGCCCGGGTCCCGGTTTGAAACAGCTGGCCGAGGTGACTCCCGGGATGAACCTTGTCGGCACGGTCCCGGATGTGCGTCCGTATCTGAAACGCGCTTCCGTGGTCGTCGTTCCGCTTCAGGTGGCCCGAGGGATCCAGAACAAGGTGCTGGAAGCGTGTGCCATGTCGCGGCCAGTCATCGCTTCGCCGGGGGCTGCAGAAGGGATCCAGTGCAGAACATCGGAAGATCTGCTGGTCTGCGGGACTCCGGAAAACTGGATCGGGAAACTTTCCGAACTGTTTGAAAATGCGGAGCTGCGTGCAAGACTTTCCGAAAATGGCCGCCGAATGGTTGAGATGTCCTATTGCTGGGCGGTGCAATTGGGAAAGCTGGAATCGCTCCTGCATGAAATGACCGATCGCATGAAATGACCGATCGCATGAAATGACCGATCGCAGGCTGAAGCGGAGGGGCTGAATTGCCTGATGTAAAGGAGCGCAGATCAGGATCCATCGGACTGAGCTGCTTTCCTGAAAATCAAAAAATCAAAAGACGGCGAAAGAAGAAGCCGTCTTGCCGAATACAGAATCGTACTGGAGAAGTCGAAGTCATGAAAGGCTACATTTTTGTTTATATGATGACCGTTCTGGGAATCTTTGCCTCACCGTTCATGCCGTTTATCGGTATTTGCGTGTACGTTCTTTTCGGTGTGATGTCCCCTAACGCTCTCTGGTACTATTCTTTGGATGAAACGTTTCTGAATACCGGGATCGGTTTCTCCGAAGTCGTCGCGTATCCTTTGATTATCGGATGGGCGCTGAATCATTTCGGCAATCTGAATATCGGAAAGGCGATGCTTCCCTTTTCATTCCTTTGCATGTACACATTCTGGGTCTTTTTATCCTCTATGGCGACTGGCTGGACACCCATGGGGCAGGTCCAGAACTTGATGAACGTGCGTCTTCTTCTGGCGATGCTCATTGCGCTTTCCCTGTGCGATACGACGAAACGGCTCCGAATGTTTATCTGGGTCATCGTTTTTGCGAACGGATTCGTGGCGTTTGAGCTGAATATGTCGTACCTTCAGGGATTCAACCGTCTGCAGCAGACCGGTTACGCCGGGATGGACAATAACTTCTTCGCAGTTTCGATGGTCGTCGGCTCCGTCCTGGCGTTCTTCACCGGACTTGCGGAAAAGAATGTCTGCATGAAAGGGCTTGCGTTCCTCGCGGCACTCCTTCAGGCACACGTCATTATGTTCTCCATGTCTCGAGGCGGTATGCTCGGATTGGGGCTTGCGTTCATCTTTACGTTCCTGGTCCTTCCCAAATCGATGACGAACCTGACGATTTTTGTGCTGGCCGTAGTTCTTGGACTTTCAATGTTCGGTGAAACGCCCCGAAAGCGATTCTTTACCGCCTTTGCGAACATGGAGGATCTGGACGGTTCCGCACAGACCCGACTCAAAAGCTGGACGAACTGTGCGATCGTCATGCGGGAGAAACCGGTTTTTGGGGTTGGTGTGACGAAATGGGCATCCTACACACAAAGCAGATTTGGGCTCTTTCTGGAGGCGCACTCCACGTGGTTCCAGGCGGCGGTTGACTCCGGGATTCCGGCGCTCCTGTTCCTTCTTATGTTCTTCTTCGTTTCCGCGATCCGGATGCTTCCGATCATTTTCCACAGGATCAAGGTGCCGGACCCGGAACTTTGCCATTACGCCCGAATGGTTTTCGTGGCCGTGATCGCTTACGGCATTTCCGCCCAGTTCGTGTCGCTGTACGCAATGGAAAGTGTTTTCTATACCATCACGGTCGGCCTGATCATCCTGAAGATCATCCATCTGCAGAATGTCGAGGAAAGGGAGCAGGAACGTCTCCGGATGCTCGAAATGCAGGAACGCTACGGTTACTCCATGTAGCGGAAGCGGATGAGACGGATCGATGAGGAACAGGCAGAGCGGTGCTTCCCGTATGATCTGCCTGTTTCCGGCTTCGACGGTTTTGTTTTCGAAAGTTTTCAAAATGCAGACTCCACCAAATTCCGACTTTTCCGATCCCGCGCAGACGATTTTCAGGATCACGCTTTTGGGCGCGGTGTTCAATGCCGTGCTTGTGGTGCTGAAATTTGCAGCAGGCATTTGGGGTTCCAGTTCTGTCCTGATCGCGGATGCCGTGCACAGCTTGAGCGATTTCGTGACGGATGCGGCCGTCATCGTAGGAGCGCGGTATTGGGAACGGCCGGCGGATCAGGAACATCCGTACGGACACGCCAAGCTGGAGACGATCGTGACGCTGTTCATCGGCGCGATCCTCTGTCTCGTGGGACTTCAGCTGATCTCGGGTGCCGTCTCGACGCTTTATGAAATGACGTCTGATCCGGAACACGGCTATTCGGTACCTGGGATCTTTGCGCTGGGGGCCGCATTGATCTCGATCGCCGTGAAGGAGTTTCTCTACCGAATTACCGCCAGGGCTGGGCGGAAAGTCCGTTCTTCCGCCGTCGTGGCGAATGCCTGGCACCATCGAAGTGACGCTTTGAGTTCCATTCCGGCAGCCGCTGCTGTCGGATGCTGTCTCCTTTGGGGGGAAGCGTATGCGTTTCTCGACCCGGCTGCGACGATCGTGGTCGGCGGCATGATCTTCTACGCGGCCTGGCTCATCATGTATCCGACATTCGGGACGCTTATGGATGCCGGTGCGTCTCGGGAGACGGTCCAGAAGATCTCGGAGCTGGTCCAGAAGATCCCCGGAGCGGAAAATCCGCACAGGATTCGGACTCGAAACATGGGACACGGTTTCGATGTCGATCTTCATGTCTGGGTCCGCGGTGACGCGACCGTGACGGAAAGCCACGAAATGGCGCATCAGATCGAAAAACTGCTCAAGGAAAGCGAAGATCTGGCCGTCCTGGACGTCATCATCCACATCGAGCCGATCCGTTCTCAGGTTTCAGAGAACGCCGGGTGACCGAAGGACATTTCTGCCGCTTGAGCCGTTTTTTGACTGGAAGATCCCGGATCTTTTGAAGTTTGGGATCTTCTCCGGATCCGGCGTTTCTTTTGACTCGGTGTTTCTTCGGTTTCCTGCGTTTCTTTTGGTTTTCTCTTCCGTTTCTCTCTTTCTGCTGCGTTTGGGTGCATCTTTCTGCAGGCATTGGGACAAAAAAAGACCGTTCGGTCAGGAACGGTCTTGGATCGGGAAGGGGTCTGCCTCAGGTTTCTGCGGCAGATCTTACCTCAGGTTTCTGCGGCAGGTTCCGCTTCCGGGGAGAGCTGTGAGGCGACTTCCGGAAAGCTTTCCGCCGGAGCATTCGCCGGTTCAGAGTCCTGCGATCGGGCGGCATTGCCTTCTTTCAGGACTTTCTTTCCCTTCGCGAACATGGTTCCGCCGCTGATGGTCAGGATGGACGGGAGGTAGATCAGGTCTCCGAACAGAGCCATGAACAGCAGCAGGAGCATCATGATGCCGAAGTAAAGCGTCGGCGTAAAGGTACTGAACGCGAAGACGGAAAGACCGAACGCCGAGATCAGCGTAGTCTGCGTCATGGCGGTCGCGCAGCGCCGGTAGGCGGAGAGTGCCGCATTTTTGTGCGAAAGCCCTTCATCCAGTGCACGGCGATACCAGGTCAGGTAATGGATCGTGTCGTCTGTCGCGATACCGAGCGCCACGCTGGCGGTCATCATCGCCCCCAGGTCGCACAGGATCCCCAGCCAGCCCATCATGCCGAAGACGACAGCAATGGGGAAGATGTTCGGGATCATCGAGCAGAAACCGCCAAGCAGGTTCTTGAGCATGATCATCATGACGACGGAGATCGTCACGAATGCCAGCAGGATACTCTCAAAGAGGCTCGCCATCAGCTCATGCTGCGTCTTGTAGACAAGCGGAACGGAACCGGTGTAGATCGCCTCGACGGCCGGTTTCTCGCCCGGTTCCTCCAGGCCTTTGTCCACGAGCCATTTTTCGATGACCGGGTCGATCGTCGCACGCAGATCATCTACGAACAGGCCGTAGTCAACGTCCGTCAATGCCTTGACTCGGCACGTGATCCGGAAAAGTTCATCTCCGTGGTTTACCTGCCATTGGTAGACGAGGTTTTCCGTCTCGTCGAACTGTTCCTGCGAAACGGTACCATCTTCTTTTGCTTTTTCGATTCCCGCACGCAGTTCTTCAAGTGTCGTCATCCCTGCCGCAGTCAGCGTGTCGGCAAGCGGACCAGTGATCCCCATATCTTTAAGCGTCGGACTTGGGGAATCTTTCTGCCCTTTTTCGTAGGCTTCGCGATGCTTGCGTTCTGCCGCGAGAAGATCGTATTTCGCATACTCGCCAAGTTTGCCGTAATTGCGCACGACCTGACTGTTCCATCCGGCACGGACGGCCATGCTGCCGCCTTCGGGATCCGGAAGGAGTTTCTCAACGGAAAGGACTCCGCCGACGTGCCTTTCGCCGTCCGATTCCTTCTTTTTCTTATTGAAGAAGAATTTTCGCGGCGGTGCGACCGGTCCGGCTTCCGCGGTACCGATCTTGTGGTCGACCAGCTTCTCCTGAACGGCTTCGACGGCATCCTTAATGAGGATCGTACGCCCCTTGAAGTTCTCCTTGACGCGCTCATTATCGAAGCGGACGACGATCTCCATCGGGACCAGCGGACCGAGATTCTCTTCGAGCCACGTATAGTCGTGAATGATCGTCGTGTCCTGCTTGAAGAAGTTCATGAGCTTGACGCTCGGGATCAGACGGCTGATGCCCGCGAACCCCAGACAGAGAATGCACGAACAGACCACCATGACCAGATACGGATGGTAGATGATGAAATGTCCGAGTTTCTGCCATTGCGCGCCGATGACGTCCTTGCGTTCCACTTTTTCGCCTTTTGCTTCGGTTTTCGCCATTTTATCGGCAAAACGATGTGATGGGAAGAGCTGAAGGACTGCCGGTACGTAAAGGAAAATAATGAAGACAGAAATAATGACGCCGATCCCGGAGTAGAGACCAAAGTTCCAGATCGGTCCGAGATTGCTCGTCATGAGCGAGAAAAGCCCCAATGCTGTCGTGACGGCCGACACGATGACCGGAATGAAAGCGTGCTTCACAGCACGTTCCACCGCACCGCGCACACCGCCTTCTTCTTCCAGCGCATCATGGTAGTAGTTGATGAAATGGATCGCGCTGGACATCGTGAGCACATAGACCAGCGGCGGCATCGAAAGCATGATGGCGTCCGTGGAGGAACCCGTAAAGTTCACGACCGCCAGAGAATATCCGGTCGCGAAAAGGGCAGCGCAGAAGACGATGAGGACCAGACGGACACTCCGCAGGCACAGACTCGCGATCGAGAAGCCGACGATCGCCGCCAGCCACGCAAGACGCATGAGCGTTCGGTTTCCTTCCACGTCGATCGACACATTATCGACCGGCGAGCCTCCCATGTGCAGCTCCGACGGCTGGAATCCAGGAAGAACGATGAGGTCCTCCTTCGCGATCGATTCGCGGCGCAGTTCGGTTTCCGTCGGTTTGGCCGGGACCGGGATCTTGATCTGACGCTCCAGGAAGTTTTTCGGTTCCACTGGACGCGGCGTCTCCGGCTGCGCGGCCTGGATCGCTTCAACTGCCTTCAGCTGTGCAGGCGTGAGCTGCGTCCGGTCAAAGACAAATTCCTGACGCGCAAGACGGTAGATCTCGCCTACCGCCCCCTTCATGTTCATTCCTTCGCTTCCCGGAAGCAGATACATGATGGCGGCCGTTTTCTCGCCGTCCATGCCGATGAGTGACCCTTTCAGCCGGTCAACCGCTTCCGGCATACTGATCGAGGAGCCTTCCGCCAGCTCTTTCGCATAGTCTGCACCGGAAAAGTATGTCGCGAAAAAGCGCAGATTGTAGTCTTCGACCAGTACGTCGCCCTTTTCGTCGCGCCGCGGCAGAAGGCGATGCTTCATGACGTCCAGACGCGGGTCATCCAGCGTACAGCCTTCCCAGCTCATGAGAATGAACTGTTCGTTTGGGAAGTTCTGCTGGAACCAGTTGTGCAGCTGGGATTCCGCCGTCCCTTCCGGAAGCCATTCCTTAATGTTGTTCCGCACACTCTCCAGAGTCCGCTTGACCCCTACCGCCATGATCGGCAGCGTGAACGTCATGATGACCAGGATGAGAAGAGCGTACTTTTCGTAAAATGTTTTTTTCATAAATGATTCCAATGGGTTCGATCATTTTCGCGTTTCGCCGGCCACAGATCCCGTATCGTGCAGGCTGACGCAAAAAATCCGAAAATGCTCATTTTAAAGTATAGCACATTCTTGCCATTCCGTCTACGGGGAAAAAGAAGAATTTTTTCATTTTGTGCCGATTTTATCGATGTCTACGAAAACCGTTGCGTTAATTGTGCCGTCAAATTTACCCTATTTTTCTCAATATTCCAAAAGAGAAGATCCGTGTTTCGCAAAGAAGAAAAAGAGTGTGGGTTTTGGTGTAAAAGCGTAAAATTTTACGATTATGGGGTTTTGCTGAACTGAAAAATTTGCGTAAAGGGGGGACTGATGAAATTTTCCGGTTTTTTGAAGTTCTTTTTCCAAAAAAGGTCTCCTCACGGCTTGCAATTCCGTGTGTTTTGAATATAATGGAGACAGATTCGTAAATTTCTCCATTTTTCCTTTCCTTTTAACCAACCAGGAATCCAAAAATGACCAAACCCCAGGTAATTCTGACCGGTTTCGCTGACGAAGGCGTTTCCAAACAGCTCGAAAAGTCCATTAAGGAACAGTTCACCGCCTATGCGGCCATTGGGCTTCAGTACTACAGCATCCGATTCATCGACGTCGGAAACGGCACGAAAAACGTCATGGCGCTGACCATGGATGAGATCCAGACGATCCGCGAGATCCAGAACGATTTCGGTCTGAATGTCTCCTCGATCGGTTCGCCGATCGGCAAGGTGAAGCTCGTGGACGAAGAAGACGGCACCAAAAACCGCTACGTCCCGTTCAATGAGTACATGGACGAGGTCAATCGTGCCTGCGAGATCACGCACGCGCTGGAAAGTAAGCTCATCCGCGGCTTTTCTTTCTACCATCCGTTCGGAAAAGATCCGCATGACTATATGAATCAGGCGGTCGATCAGCTTTCCCAGATCGCCGAGACCTGCCATCGCAGCGACCTGACGTTCGGTCTGGAAGTGGAACCGAATCTCGTCGGCGGAAACGGGTGGCTCATGGCGGAACTCTACCAGAAGATCAACCATCCGTCCATGACGCTCGTTTTTGACGTCGGGAATCTCGTCGTTCAGGGGTTTGATTCCTGCGAGATCCTCGACCAGTTCCGTTCCTGCCTGCCGGGCCTCGGCTGGTTCCACGTGAAGGACTACCGCCATCCGAAACCGGTGAAGAAAGGCGACCCGATCGACGAAGAACAGCTGAAGAATTTCGTTCCGTGCGATCTGGGCGACGGCGGTCATGAAGCGATCTTCCGTGAATTGAAGAAAGCGCTTCCGGAGATCGATGCGCGTCTCAAGGCTCGCGGTATCCCGGGATTCTTCGTCGATCTGGAACCGCACGTCAAGGGCGGCGGACAGTTCGGCGGATATAGCGGCCCGGACGGCGTCGGCGTGGCGCAGCGTGCGCTTTGCCGTCTGCTCGACTACGTGGGGATCGACTACCATCTCCGCGATTTCGACGACATTCTGGCGGACCGCGGTTTCTAAATCGCGGAGCGTGAGCGAATTCCAGGGCGGACTGTTTGGCGTCCGCCTCTTTTTTTGAATGGAATTTTAATGAGATTTGGGAGGAAACGGAGGTTTTATGCGCGGGATGTGCTTTTTTTTGAGTCTGGTCTTCAGCTGCCTGCTGACCCAGGTATCTCTTTCTGCGTCGGAGAGTGCTGCAGAAAGCACGATCGAACGGACTGCTGAAAGTACGGCTGAACGTACAGTCGAGTGCTGGACGGCGGCGGAGTGGGAATTTGAATCGGCGGGTGATTTTTCGGAGAAAGACGCATTCTACCGCGTGCAGATGGATGTTGAGTTCCGCTCTGAGAAAGGGACGGTCCTGCGGATGCCGGCGTTCTGGGACGGCGGAAAGATCTGGCGGGTGCGTTTTGCGCCGACGGAACCGGGTGTCTGGAGTTTCACGACCATCTGTTCGGAGACCGGAGATCCCGGACTTCACGGGAAAACGGGGACCTTTCAGTGTGTGCCGTATGTCGGAGAACTTGAGATCTACCGCCGCGGTTTCCTCCAGACTCGCGAGAAGCTGAAGTACCTGGTCTACGCCGACGGAACGCCGTTTTTCTATCTTGGCGACACGCATTGGGGGATGATGTCCGAGGAATTTGACGAACCGGGACCTCACGCAGGAGAGCTGAAGATCCAATCGCATTTCTGCTATCTCGTGGACCGCCGTGCCGAGCAGGGATTCACGGTCTACCAGTCGGAGCCGATCGGCAAGACGATGAACTTCGCAGACGGCATTTCGATGGAAGATGTGCGCGGATTTCAGAGTATGGACCGATACTTTCGGCACATTGCGCATCGGGGACTGGTCCACGCCAATGCGCAGTTTTTCTACCCGTCCGAAATGCTCGCCATCCAGCATGACGAAGCCTATCTGAAACTCCTGACGCGGTACTGGGTCGCACGTTATGCCGCCTATCCGGTCCTTTGGACGCTGGGGCAGGAAGTGGACGATGATTTCTATGAAAAATTCTCTCGCGACGCCAATCCATACGTGAAAGTCTGCACGTGGATCCACGAATTGGATCCGTATCGCCATCCCATGACGGCGCACCAGGAGAATATCTGGCACACGACACGCAGCGGAGTCGGAAAAGCGCATGCGTCGATCTTTCAGGACGTTCCGGGGCATACCTGGTACGGCGTGCAGTGGAGTTTGCGGCTCAACAGTCCGCCGAATACGGCAATCGCCAAAGATTACTGGAACGACGGAAAAGGAAAACCGGCGATCCTCTACGAGGGACTTTACTGTTTCCTCTGGACAGAAGATTTTGGTGCCCGGGCGCAGGGATGGATGGCGTTTCTGAACGGAATGTACGGCTACGGCTATGGTGCGGCGGATATTTGGCTCTATCGCGGAAAGTACGACATGAACACGACCTCGACCCATGACGGAGTCTCGCAGGTCACGCCGGAAGAGAAAGCACTTCGCTGGCCGGAGGCTCTTGAACTGCCGTCGGCTTCGCAGGTGATCTTCATGAAGGACTTCCTCAAAAAGCGTGCGTGGTGGGAGCTGATCCCGGAATTTGCCGTGAGCTGCGAGGGACCGGAAGCGGGCCGAAAGATGGAATTTGTTCCGGCGTCGCCGTCCGTTTTTCGTTTCGCGGCACATGCTGGGCACCGTGAGTTCGTTTTCTATTTCTACTCTCGGGCGAAAGAGACCGGGACACTTCAGGGACTGGAACCGGGAACCGGGTATGCATGCACGTGGTTTGATCCGCAGACCGGCCGTTCTCTGGAAACCGTCATGCAGAAGACGGGACCTTCCGGGGTACTCGAACTGCCGCAGAAACCGGATGAAAAGGACTGGGTCCTGAGTGTGGATCGGAAGTAAAGAACGCAGCTGTGCGGGCGGGCCGGAGTCAAAATCGGCATAAAGGGACGAATTTAGTTCAAATTTAGGACAATTCGCCAAAAGATCCGGTCCCCCTGCTTGCATTTTTTGCGATTTCGGATAAAATTAAAGTGGCGTATTTCAGTGTCCTGCTTTCGGGGCATGGATCTGAAATCTCAGAAACGTTCCTTTTTTCAGGCAGAGTGATTTTCATGGCTGATTCCAATTCCAATCCGAACCCGATGCAGCAGAGTGCAGCCCGTCCGAAACGCGGCGTTCCAGAAGGACTTTGGGTCCGCTGCCCAGGCTGTCAGGAACCGATCTTCCGTAAAGAAGTAGACGAAAATCTTGGGATCTGCCCGCTGTGCGACTACCATTGGTCCATCCCGGCCCGGACACGGATCGCGCAGCTGATCGATGACGGAACGTTTGAGGAATGGGATGCGGACATGCATTCGACGGACTTCCTGAATTTCTTCGACAAGAAATCGTATGCGGACCGGCTTGCTGCGGAACAGAAGCGCAATCAGCTGAAAGACGCCGTCATTACCGGGACCGGCATGATCCGCGCGCGCCGTGTGGTCTTTGCGGTCACGGACAGTAATTTCATGATGGGGAGTATGGGAAGCGTCGTCGGCGAGAAACTCACCCGTGCGGTCGAACGCGGTACGGAGATGAAGCTCCCCGTCATTATCGTCAGCGGGACCGGGGGCGGTGCGCGAATGCAGGAAGGGATCGTTTCCCTGATGCAGATGGCCAAGATCTCTGCGGCGCTTGCGCGTCACGATTCGGCCGGGGAACTCTTCATTTCTGTCCTCACGAATCCGACGATGGGCGGTGTCGCGGCCAGTTTCGCGTCGCTGGGAGACGTGACGTTTGCGGAACCCAAGGCGCTCATTGGATTCGCCGGACCCCGAACGATCAAGTCGACCGTTCAGCTGGAGCTTCCGGAAGGTTTTCAGACGAGCGAATTTCTGCTCAAGCACGGGTACATTGACCGCATCATTCGCCGTCCGGAGCTGAAGAGCGAGATCGCCCGCGCGATCGACTACTGCGGAAAATGACCAACGCGGGTCCTGTACCGGGTGTGGATGCCGGGTACGGGACTTTGGTTTTTCTTGAGTTGGAGAAGTTTTTTTCTGAGTTGGAGAGAATGAAATGCTTTTCGATACGCACTGCCATCTGGACGATGAATCTTTTGCCGGCGAGGTCCGGGATGTCGTTGCGCAGGCCAGGTCAGCCGGAGTCACGCAGATGCTGACGCAGGGAACGTCCATTTCCTCGTCCCTTGACTGTATCGCGCTGGCGGAAGAGTTTCCGGAAGTTTACGCGGCCGTCGCCATTCACCCGAACTGTCTGATGGAAGAGATCCCGCGATTCGGCGATGGTGCCGTCTTTCTGGAAATTTTCTCTCAAATGGCGGAAAATCCGCGCGTGCGTGCGGTCGGGGAGACGGGCGTCGATCTCTACTGGCACGACACGCCGATCGAGATCCAGAAACAGTATCTTGCGCTTCATTTCGAGCTGGCGCGACGCACGAAGCTCCCGGTCGTGATCCACTGCCGCGATGCGGAAGAGCCGCTTTTGGAGACTGCGCGGGCGGATTTTGAAAAAAACGGTCCGGTACCGGGCGTGATCCACTCTTTCAGCGGAGACCTGACGTTCCTGCGTGCGTGTCTTGACCTGGGATTCCACATCAGCTACTCCGGGTCCGTCACGTTTAAAAACAAATGCTTCGATTCCGTGCGCGAAACGGTCTGCGAGGTCCCGCTCGACCGGCTCCTCGTCGAAACGGACAGTCCGTACCTCACGCCGATGCCGTTCCGCGGAAAGATCCGGCGCAACACTCCGGAGTACGTTCAGCACACAGCCCGGTTTCTCGCCGAGATGCGCGGAATGAGCGAGGAGGAATTTTTCGCACAGACGACGCACAACGCACTGAAATTCCTTGGGATCCCGGAATCTTCTCCGAATGTTCAGGACGCTCAGAACGTGATCTGAAACCGCATCCCGTAAACGTGCATGAGTCCGTCGATCCCATCAACGTTTTCGCCCCGTTTGTTGAAGCCCTCATAGTCGCCGTGGACCAGTGCGTAGTTGAACATCAGGCGGCAGTTCTGGTTCAGGTACCAGTTCAGCCCCCAGACGTTCATGAGCGATTTTCCGTAAAGTCCGGGATGGAAATCTGCGGCGGCGTATCCGTCAGCGAGTTCCGTCGTGTCAGCCCACGTGCACATGTACGCGATCTCCCATGCGCCGGGTCCCGAAAAGACGCCGACTCCATCCCGGCACGTGCGGATAAACGGCTCATTCGGTTTCAGGCGTCCGTAGCTTCCGCCCGCCTTGCGGTAATTCCGACTCTCGCCGGTCAGCGTGTACGCCGCCATAACGTACCCGGTCTGGACCAGGGCACTTCCGGCCCGGTCATCTTCCATGAAGAAAAATCCGTGCTCAAAATCGATCGAAAGCGGACCGCGCATCCAGTAGAGTTCCAGACAGAAAACATTCATGCTCTCCAAACCATCCAGAATTCCCGTCTGAAGCGCGTTCGGCGTGATCTGCGAATTGCTCATGAAATTGCAGCGCGTCGAGTAGTCGGCAGCCTTTTCCTGATCGTAGCTTCGGTAGGAATACGACGCTCCCAAATGCGTAAAGAAACGTTGGCCCTGCGCGTTTTCCTCATAGTACGGAAGGTACGTCATGCGAGACGTAAACGCCATGTGCCCATGTTCGCCGATGCAGCTCAGATCGTCTTCCGGCATGCTGGAAGCAAAAAGCCCTGCTGCCCACGTAAAACGGTCTGCCTGACTCCAGTTCGAAAAAAGGATCCCGTTGTTTCGGCTTCCGCAAATGCCGCGCATTGAGTTCAGATACGATTTTTCCATCAGCGGGCAGCACTGAAATGTCGTCAGCTCATCGGAACTCCACGGCTCCTTCATGTGCCCGACTTTGAAATCCACCCCGCTCGGAGTGTTTACCAGGCCGATCCAGGCGTCTTTCACGGTTGAATTAGAAGCATCAAACGTAACGCGGTACTGGATCATCTCATACATTGAGCCGCTTAAATCAAGCCAGATCTGGCGCGGTTTGCATCCTGAAACGTCTCCGGAACCGGTCGCGTACTCCATTTCGTCATCCAGCGAAGAACCTGCCGCGTCCCAGAGCAGCACTCCGCCGAGTTTGACGGACGGTGTCTGGTACTTTTTCAGGTCATCCGCCTCTTTTTTGAGGCGTGTCTTTTCCTGATCCTCCGCCATCTGTTTTTTTACGGCTTCCAGATCCGCCTGCATTTTCTCCCACTCAGAACGCGGAACTGAAATGGTCTCAGAAACTGCAGGATCAGAACCTCCGGCAGGAATTTCTGAAGAGACTGCTGCCTGCTCCTTGGCAAATAGAGATGCTGAAAATACGAAAACCGCAAAAGCCAATACGGAACACCCAACAGTAAAACCTGAAATCCTTTTCATGGTACTGCTCCATAAACAGTCTTGAAAACGCCCTCCTGGCAAAATCTCCAATTAACGAAACATATATCGACTATCTTAATGTTTATCGTTAAAGTAGAGAAATGAAGAGTGTAGATTTTATCTGTCTTTCCTAAATATTCAAAAATTCTCCATGCGAAAAAGAGAAAGAAAGGATTTTCATCCTGACGGCCCCTTGTGAAAAAATCGGAACAGAATATAATAAAGGGAAATAGAAGAAATATCTGCACGTTTTCTCCCCGAAATGGAAAGAGAAAGCGTTTCATTTTACTGGAGAAAGAAAATCATGAAACAGATCAAGTGCCCGACCTGCAGTCGGATTGCCGAAATCGCCGATCCCGTTCCTGGAACGTCCTGCCCGAACTGTTCTTCCGTGCTGGTAGGCGAAAATGCGCAGGTTTCCAACGTCTGCTTTTTCTGCAAGCAGGAGATCCGCCCAAATGAAACTGCGATCTTTTGCCCGGCCTGCGGAGTTGAGTACCATGCCGACTGCTGGCTCGATAATGACGGGTGCGGAACGGAAGGATGCGAGTATCAGGACTGCCTCGCGCCAATGGAACTTCCTGCGGCGTCTGTGGATCCCCCGGTCTCCCAGCCCTCCGTGACGCAAAGTGCGGAAGCTGCGCTGGAAAAAGCCGCAAATGACGAAGATCCGGAAGGAGAAGAAGACTATTTCGTAATTAAAAGTATACCGACGGCACAGGATGAGGCGCAGACGCAGAAAAACGAAGACGCATTGATCGAAGAGAATATGGCCCGATTCCAGAAACGCACGGAGATGCCGGAGCAGAAAAAGCTCTCATGGCAGGATGTTCTGGACTGGAAAAACACTCCGCGCGATACGAAATACGATTTCGATGGACCGTGGATGAAGGACCCCTACCTCTTGCAGAAAGCGAAAAATTATGCTGTTTTCCTCTTTGGCGGCGCGTTTGGCGGTGCAGTGCTGGGATTCTCTTTCATCCTCGTCTTCATGGTCCTGAAGTACATTTTCCTGCACTCGATGCTTTCGTTCGGCTTCATGGTCTTCCTATTCATCGCAGGGATCCTCCTTGGTATGGTTTCCGCAGTCTATTTTGCCTACCGAACGATGGCGACGCTGATCGATAATTGACGCGGGATCGACGCGGAGAATGATGCGGAATTGACGCGGAAAATGGCGAAATCATTCGATCGGATGAGAGATCATAGAGCCGGGGACCATCGGAAACGTCCCCGGCTCCTGTTTTGGGCGCGGTTGATGCAGAACGATCAGGAACGATTTCAGAATCTGCGTTTTTCGTAGATCGCCAATGCGTGCAGCGCCGCCATGATCCCTTCGATCTCCGTGCTCGATGCGTTTGTCGGATTCCAGTACATGAGCTGAAATTCCAGCAGTTCATGGATCGTCGAAACGGCTTTGAAAATGCGCGGATCGTTCAGTTCCTGCCTCGGCGTGACCGTCACGAGCCAGCGCAGAATGTGTCCGCTGGAAAGAAGCATTTCCGTCGGTCTGTTTGGCGTGACTCCTTTTTTCAGGAAAAATTCCGGATGCCAGATCCCGATCTCATTTTGAAGATCCAGGACGTACGTTCGCCAGCTCTCTAAAAATTTCTCCGCACGCGCATACTGACCTTCCAGAGGAGCATCGCCGGTACGCATCTGTCGGCAGCGTATCGCGCAGAGAAGCCCCAGAAGCTGATTCGTCGCGGCAGAACTGCCCGTTTCTACCGGCCGGTCCAGCTCGTTTTTGACGAGACGTTCCAATGTCCAGGTCTCGCCGTCTCCGGATTCCCATTCCGCATCCGGCGGCAGATAGTAGGAGAGCGCGATGAGTGTCTGCGAGAGATCGCGGCTCCAGCGGCAGTTTTTCTGCTCGAATTCCACCAGATTCTGGATCCCAAAGCGTTTTTTGCCGCGCGGCATCCCGGAACGGAGCTCTTCGTAGGACTCGGACGGTTCCTCCGTATTTTCCAGCGAGGCCGGTTCATTCGCGGAAGGAAGAGCATTCACGTTCTCCGAATTTTCATTCAATTCAGCCCAGCCGGCCGGAAAACGGTAGTCGATCGGGACTCGCGCAATCGCCAGCGCAGCGAGAAGCTGTCCGGAGTACTGCTGGATCCCGTACCCAAGACGCGGCATGAGGCGTTCCCTGCTGCTGGTGAACGCGGATTCGTCTCCCATCGGCACGTTCCAGCAAAGTGCGCCGATCGCGTTGATCCGCCGTCCGCCTTCCCGCGCTCCAAAGTAGATCTCTGCATCGCAGCCGTACGGTACGATGTACGAGATGACGTCGATGGGGCGATTCTCTTCTGAACAGAGACTGATGTGCTCGTAGGTCCGCAGGATCTGCTGGATCTTTTTCTGAAGCTCTAACTCTGCCGCCGAACAGACAGGCTTCTGCGTTTTAGAGGATCTCTGGGCTGAGATCGCCTCTGAAGTGGAGGTCGGCGTCCGGGTTCCGGCCGTTTGGGAAACCTGTTTCGGTTTGCGGGAGCCGGGAACTGGGGAATTTTTCGGAAGATCCATCTGGAATGCTTCTTCCAGATCCGGTCCGTCTTCCAGTTCCGAATCGTCTTCCAGTTCTGGTCCGTTTTCCAGCTCCGAATCGTCTTCCAGTTCCGGTCCGTCTTCCAGATCCGAATCGTCTTCCAGTTCCGAATCGTCTTCCAGATCCGAATCGTCTTCCAGATCCGAATCGTCTTCCAGATCCGAATCGTCTTCCAGATCCGAATCGTCTTCCAGATCCGAATCGTCTTCCAGATCCGAATCGTCTTCCAGTTCCGAATCGTCTTCCAGTTCCGGTCCGTCTTCCAGTTCCGAATCGTCTTCCAGTTCCGGTCCGTCTTCCAGATCCGAATCGTCTTCCAGTTCCGAATCGTCTTCCAGTTCCGAATCGTCTTCCAGTTCCGAATCGTCTTCCAGTTCCGAATCGTCTTCCAGTTCCGAATCGTCTTCCAGTTCCGAATCGTCTTCCAGTTCCGAATCGTCT
>JAGBAA010000036.1 GCA_017939795.1 Thermoguttaceae bacterium | reverse complement strand
TCGGGTTTCGGGTTTCGGGTTTTTCATGATTTTTGTTCCAAAAATTGTTTTTATTTTAAATGTATAAATTATATTATTACTATAGCCGATTTTTTATTTGAAAACAAGACCGGATCTTACATTTATATAAAATTCTCCAGGAATACTCAGAGGTAGTCTTTTAGGTGGTAAAATATTCTGAATTTGGCAGTTCTGTGTGCAATATGAAAAATGGTGCTCTGTAAAAAGATAGTAGTCGTGTCGGTATACCTGCCCGTAAAGTTTTTCCAAATTATCTATTTTTTATCGGGTTTTCCTGATAATCGTTAAATTTTAACAAATTAGTAGAATTATTTCAGGTAATACCACTGTTTTAAGGAGAATTTCTGTAATTTCATGAAAATATGTCCGATGAAGAAATGGATACCATTAGAGGCGTTTTTTAGGATGGTTCTCTAATCAGGTATCTGAAGAATACATTTCCCGTATTTTTGAATCAATCATAGTAAAGAAGGATTCGACACATGGAAGGTAATTTGAGAAAACGATTTTCTCTGTCGTCATGGATGGCGGCAGGCGTGACTGCCCTGAGTCTGGGCGGTCTGCTGGGCCAGTCCGCCGTCGGGTATACCATCTACGATGACCCGACGAGCAACATTGGTCCGGGAACGTACGGCAAGACCGACGTCAGTGGTGAAAATGATCTTGGGATCGACATCGATACTAAACCGGGACAGACTGGTCCGAGCGATCCGGGGATGGATCGCAGTGAGGATATTTACCAGTTCACCAGCAGCAACATTACGATCGGCGAAGCCGGCGGGACGACTGTTTTCGCATGGAAAACGCAGTTCGGCGACCGCGGCGCGAACGATGCGGTGACGTTGACTCTCAAGGGCGGCACGAACGTCTTCGATCACATGGGGATCTATGTCGGTTCCCGTGCGACTGGTGACGGTGCCGTGGGTGCAGAGACCACAATGAACATTGAGGGCGGCACGAACGTCTTCACCCATCGTCTCATGGTCGGTACCCAGGGACGTGACGGCGGAGTCGGCGGTCATTCCACGATCAACATTTCCGGCGGAACCAACGTCTTCACGTACGACAAGAATTTCGACGGACAGCAGGTCGTTGGTCTGACGGATAACAAATACAATCACCAGTACAAGATCGCGGATCTGACGGGTGCAGTCGCCAAGTACCTCGGTGACGGCCACTCTGCCGGTGATCCAGTGCCGGGTCCGGAATTTGCGTACGGTACCGTTCCGGAATACAACTACTACAATAACTACTACGGCGTGTACTTCTCCGGAATGAGCGGTGCGTCGGATGCCGAAGGCGGAAATACTCAGGGCGTTGACTTGAACATTTCCGGCGGCAAGAACATGTTCTACGTGCAGACCATGATCGGCGGCGGATACGACGACACTCCGTACTGCAGCATCAACACCAGCTCGGACGACAATGACGTCGTTTGGGGCGGCACGAACAACATCAACATCACCGGCGGTTTCACCAAATTCGCGGCCCGTACGTTCATGGGCGCGGAAGGAAGCACCACGACGCTGAACATTTCCGGGCGTTCGTCCGTCTTCTTCACGGGTGAGGTCATCAGTGAGGACATGGACCGTGCTCTGGCGATGATGAATCTGGAAGTTCCCGGTTCGATTCCGAAGTACCAGAACAATTACTTCGGCGGCGACCTGCCGTACGTCTTCATTGGCGGACGCGACATGAAAGGCGAAGATGGTCTGAAATCTTCCACCGTCGTGAACATCAACGGCTTCAACAAGAACATGACCAGTGCGTATTTTGGTACCTCCACCTTCTTCGGCGGAGCGGACGAACGCTGGCTGGCCGGCGATCAGTATGAACTGGATGCGAACGGCAACGTGATCCCGCTCTTCAATTACGCGGAGGGCGGCGACACGATCCCCGGAAGCAATGCGCTGCGCAAGGATTCCGGCATCGCGACGGTCAACGTGAACGGTAAGATCCGCATCGGATACGCCAACACGACTAAAATCGTGGCGGAACGCAACGAATGGAACTACAATTATGGGACCATTCTGGACAATTCGCATCCGGACACCATCGACACTACCGCGACGCCTGACGCGGACGGCGTGATCCGCCCGGTCTACAACGTTACGGCCTGGCAGGACCGTTACGAACAGGTCCGTCTGATTGGTGCAGCTGCCGGTTCGACTTTCAACGCCGGTGAAAATGCCCGTATCCAGTTCGATACTGTGGTCCACGCGGACCAGAAACTGATCCATGATGCCGCGTCTGCGCAGATCGCCTCCGGATACCGTGACGGCGTGCAGCTCAACGGCTACAGCGGATACTTCACTCCGGATGCGAATGGCGGAAACAATGCGGCAGGAACTCTGGCGTACACGACGACGAACCCGGTCACGGGCGAAGAAGTCTACACGCTGGAGACTGGTATGATCGCGTTCGACAAGATCCACATCACCAAGGATGCCGACATCACCCTCGGCGGTATCGGAAACATCATGGTGCGTTCGCAGAGAGATCTGACGGGCGAAGAGACTCTGGCTCCCGGTGACGTCATCTCCGGTACCTGGGCGAAAGAGTTCTACACGAACCCGACGTTCGTCGACACGACCAACGGCAACTTCGCGAACGACACGGCCGTCAATCTTGATGCGCACAGCCGCGTGGGATCCGACTCTGTTTTCGAACGCACGGTCTACGACAAGTGGTTCTACAAACTGACCCTTGAAGACGTGGATCCGAACTATGCCGCGTCGGAAGGCATCCAGACGAATGAAGTCCGTATGCATGTCGAAACGAAAGACCTCGATACCGCTCTGGTCGGCAACATGGGCCGCAACCGCGATACCTTCAAGGAAGTCCTCCTGACGGGTTCCGAACGCGCTCCGGCTGTCTATGATGCAATCGAGCAGATCATCTCCACCTCGGAGACTGCGGAAGAAGCCGCCGCGAACTTCGACCAGCTCATTGGAGCCGGTTACGGACAGCTCGCTGCTGCGCAGGTCCGCCGTATCTCCAACTTCAACAGCCTGATGTTTGACCAGATCGTTGCGTCCGACATCTGCCTGAAGAACCTGCGTCAGAGCAGCTACTCGAACGGCTGCGGGACCAGCTGCGGCGGAAACCACTGCGGTCAGTGCGACGAATGCGGTAACTGCCGGAACTGGACTGCCTGGGGACACTTCTACGCCGACGGCGGTGAAGTCGACATGAACAAGTACTATTCCGGATACGAGACGAACAGCTACGGCGCCATGTTCGCCATCGACTGGACGAACTGCGAGTCCTGCCATTTCGGTGTCTACTTCAACTACGCCGAAACGGAGGTGGAATCCAGTGCGCCTATGGGATTCACGAACCTCAGCGCGGAAGACTACTCCATCGGTCTGTACGCCAAATGGCTCGGTCTCTTCTGCACCGGCGGCTACGGAAGCCTCATCGCGAACGTGACCTGGACCGACATCGAGTCCGAACGCCAGCTGTACCTCGACGACTTCTTCGACGGAAACACCGACGGAGTCATCCCGAGCATCGCCTACGAACGCGGATGGATCTTCTTCCCCTGCGAACGCCTGAGCGTGAATCCGTTCTTCGGTCTCCAGTACATCTACTACCACAGTGAAGAATTCACTGAAAACGGTTACGATGAAGTCGGCGATCCGAGCCTCCTGGCTCTCAATGTCGGCGAGATCGAACATCACTCCCTGCGCGGTACGCTGGGACTGCGGGTCTCCCGCGACTGGATGCTCGGACGCTGCCATGACCGTCGTCTCACCACGCGCCTGAAGGCTGCCTGGATGCACGACTTCCTTGGCGAGTGTGATCCGACCTTCCAGACCTCCCACGTCGGATACCCGGAATTCCCGGTGTGGAATGTCCGTTCCAACAACGGCGGACGTGACTGGGCGATCCTCGGTCTGGGTGTTGACTTCAACGCGACGAAGAGACTCTCCTTCCTCGTGGACTACAACGGATACGTGAATGAAGACATGGTCATTCACTCCGGTATGGCCACCATGAGATTCAACTTCTAGCGACTTCTTTCATCTTAAATACGGGAAAAGGGACCTCCGAGATTTTCGGAGGCCCCCTTTTTGCGTGATCCATGCCTGCCCTTCCCTTTTCCCGATCATGAATCTCTTAATCCTCACAGTTTATCTGTTTTTTGAGGATTTTTTTGGCTTTTTTCAGATTTTTTTCTTGACGGACCCTCTATCCTGCGTATAATAGTCAGTATGTAGTTTCATTTTGTTTCATTGCAGGAGTCCAAAATGCAGAAGTTCACCCTTCATACCCGTTCCTTCAAACACCGTCTTCACGGCTTCACGCTCGTGGAGCTGCTCGTCGTCATTGCGATCATTGGAATGCTTGTCGGTCTCCTGCTCCCGGCGGTCCAGCAGGCTCGTGAAGCTGCGCGGCAGACCCAGTGTACGAACAACCTCAAGAACCTGGCACTTGCGGCGGTGAATCATTCGACCGTCAATCAGTTCTTTCCTTCCGGGGGATGGCACTGGAATTTTACCGGTGACCCTGACCGCGGTTTTGGAAAGGAACAGCCCGGTGGATGGACATTCTCCATCCTGCCGTACATGGAACAGGATGCTCTGTTTCGACTTGGCGCAGACGGCAACAAAGATACTCCCGACAACGCGAAAGCCACAACTGCGCTCCAGACGCCCGTTCCGCTCTTCAACTGTCCCTCACGCAGAAAGAGCAAACTTTATCCTGGAGCGAACAGTTCCCTCAAAAACGCAAATTCCAGCGGTTTGAAACGCGGTGATACGCAGTATATGGCCAAGACTGACTATGCGGCAAACTATGGCGGGGCTGTTGTGAATCCGGCAAACGAGCGTGACGGGAAGTATCCTGACAGTTACTCGAAGGCGAATGAATATACGAAAAACAACACCTGGCCTGTCGTAAATGCGAACGGACTTATTTTCTGCTCAAGCGAGATCTATCCCGAAGAGGTTGGAGACGGTGTCTCGAACACCTACCTCATTGGTGAGAAGTATTTGAAGGCGGATACGTATGAGACTTCCGGTTCCTCCAGCGACGATAACGGGATCTGGACCGGTGCGGACTGCGACAACTGCCGTTCGACCTACAATGGCTCCTCCAACAATCCCCTCCAGGACCGCAAGGGATACGAAGAATACTCACAGCGTTTTGGAAGTCCTCATGCCGGTACTTTCGGTATGGCGATGGGAGACGGTGCTGTGCATCGTATTTCCTATGCGATCGATTCGACGACCCACTATCGTCTGGGATGCCGCGATGATGGAAACGTGGCCGTCGTTCCGGATTGAGCCGTTTGAGCCTCCGGGTTTTACAGAGACCGTTAGAATAAAATTCACATTCTGCCGCCCCGCAGAAAATGATTGAATCGAATGTTTTATTTTGATCATAAAAGGAACCGTCCTATGAAAAAAAAACAGTATTCATCTGCGCTGAGCACACTGCTCAGTGCGTCTCTTTTGATTCCAGCTTCGGGGGTCGCAGAAACGCTGACGGAGAATAAAGAGATCACATCGTTAGGTGCAAGTACCTCCTATCATTCTGACAACGGATCGATCCTGACCGTGACGCAGGGATTTGGAGCAAATCTTA
This sequence comes from Thermoguttaceae bacterium, assembly GCA_017939795.1. GTDB lineage: Bacteria > Planctomycetota > Planctomycetia > Pirellulales > Thermoguttaceae > RGIG3701. The sequence goes on along the minus strand of JAGBAA010000036.1, from coordinate 115,872 downwards.
ACTATACCGGAGTCCTTTCCGGCAATCTGGGTGTCGTCTTCAACATGACACCGGGCCCGAATAACAATTCGAATCGCCTCACTCTCGCGGGTAATAATACATTCACCGGCGGTCTGACCGTCTTCGGTGGAACGCTTCAGGCCGGCCAGGTCTCGCGTCTCGGTACGGGAACCATCACGCTCAATGAAGCCACGCTGATGAATGCGCATAACAACGGAAATGTCGCGAATGAGATCGTTCTGAGCAATTTCGGTGCGCTGCGTGCCAGTAATACCTTCACCGTGTCCGGCAAGATCACCGGCGATGGCGACCTGCTCATCCATCCGGACGGAAATGGTGAGCGCAGCGTCACGATCACCAATCCCGCGAACGACTACACCGGCATCACGAACATCGGCGGTTACAACGTTCCAGGGTCGGTAAATCAGGATACCAAACTCATTCTGGGAGCCAATGAAGTCCTTCCCGACACGACGATCCTCCAGATCGGTATGCATTACGGGACTGCGAACTCTGCCAGTCAGCTCGCGGATAATCATCTGGATCTGAACGGCAAGACGGAAACCATTGCGGGCGTTACGGGTGAGGGATACATCGGCTGCGGAAACAAAGCCGGCACTCTGAATATCGTCCTGAACGGTACGGAAAACACGCTGAAAGGCGGCGTGAAGGCAAGCCAGCAGGTCAGTCTCGTCATTTCCGGTACCGGTTCTCAAAATTTCGGTACGGAACTGCGCAACACCGGCCTGAACGTTTCCGGAAGCGTGAGCGTCGGCATCCTCGAAAACACGAAGGGGACGATGTCCTCCATCACGATCGCCGATACATCGACCCTTTCCATTGGTGCCGGGTCGAACATCACCGCGACGGGAGACCTCTCCCTTCCGGCATGGTCCTCCATGCAGGCTGCGCCCGGCGTGTCGCTTACTTTCCGTGACGTAAAGACGGCCGAGGAGATCACGAGTATCGATCTCAACGGCGTGAGCCTCTCGGCCCGTAATATGCCGACGTACACGATCACGAACTCCAACGCCGACGTTCTCTCGACCTTCACCCTCACCGGCGAAAATAAGAACTACACGCTGAACATCACCGGCAACACGCGCCTGGTCCTGAACATGGCGTCGAACGCGAATAACCTGGCGAGAACGGTCTTGGCGAACACGACTCGTCTTGCCGGCGGCGTCGAGATCCAGCGCGGAACGCTTCGCGCGGACGATGCGGCCATCTTCAGCGCGAACCCCAAAACCGCGGGCGCGGACGGAAAGGAACGCTTCACGGTCGACTTCAACGGCGGCTCGCTCATGACGAAAGTCGCGTGGGACGACAATTATGTCTTCAATCTGAAGGAAAACGGCGGCGCGATCCGTACCTCCGGTACTGCATCCGGACACTCGATCGGTGCGCTGATCACCGGCGTCGGAAGTCTGGAGATCATCAACGACAATAACGTGACGCTCTCCAACACGAAGAACGACTACCAGGGCTGGACGTACCTCGGAAAGACTGCGTGGCGATACGATGCGAAAGACACGGCCAATCTTGGTGCCGTCACGAACCTGGTCCTCGGCGCGAATGAAGTCCTCCCCGACACGACGGTCGTTTCCTTTGGCGGCAGCAATGTCTATGGTCAGGCTAAACTGAATGTGAACGGCAAAACAGAGACGATCGCCTCTCTGGAAGGCGGACGGGCCACGAACGCCAATAATGCGGTCGTGACGATGGGGAATGTCGGCGGTTCCGGAACGCTCATTCTGAACGATACACAGAATCTGACCTACAGGGGCAAGATCGTCGACAGCGTGAACATCAAAAAAGCTGACGCCGGAATCTGGCGTTTCTATGGGCAGATGACCTCGACTGGAACTTTGGAAGCCGCGGATGGTGTGCTCGTTCTGCACGAAGGTGCTTCCCTGACGAATTTGAAAGTTTCGGCTGGCGGAACAGCTGCGGTCGGAAATGTTGCGGGGATCTCAAACGCAGTCCTCAGCGGCGGCACCATGAATACCGGTCTCAACGCGAATCTGGCAAACGTGAACATTTCCGTCGCGGAAAACAGCCGGATCGTCGTGGAACCCAACGGCTACTTCCTCCAGGAAAAGTTTGAGAGTCCGCAGGAAAAGGTCTACGATGAGTTCTACAAATACGCGGGCGATCTGACCGAAAACGCGAACCAGATCACCAATATGGACGAGTGGGTCAACAGAAACGACGCGCTCCGAGCGCAGAGTTCCACGGACATCTGGGGTCCCCTCGTTGACAAATCGGTCACGAACGTCTTCGAGACGGTCCTGGAAAACACGACGGACGCTCCGATCTCGATCGACATTGGAAAGACCTTCCGAAACGATGCATCGATCCTCATCGTCGAGAAGGAGACCGGAACGAAGGTCGCGGAGATCGCTTTTGAGGAAGGGAACTCCGAATTTGCCCAAAAGGTACTGGAAGGCATCGTTCTCGAACCGGGCAAACAGTATGCCGTGACGGTCCGCGCGACGCGCTTCAATATGACGATCGGAACATCACAGAATAATACTCATGGGCTGAACGGTGATCCGAACCATCTGGTCGGCATCGGCGTCCGTCTTTCCGGGACGGAAAAATGGTGGGGGATGAACCTCTCCTACGCTTCCGGCGATTGGGGCTGGTACGGCAGCGGGATCAAGAGTTCCATGACGCAGGACACGACGTTCAACGCGAAGTCGCTGAACATCGCGGAAGGCAAGACCCTCGACATGAGCATCGGCGGCGGTGCGAAAACCACGGTCGAAACAAACGTCACGGGTGCCGGAACGCTTCATTTCTCCAACGGTTACGTGAATGAGGCCCACGCGCAGATGGCGGGCGGCGCGGAAGGAAACGTTTCGGTCGGCGAAAATGTCGTGCTCTCCTCGAAGGGCAACATCACCATCGGCGGTGAGATCCAGCTTGAAAGCGGTTCGACCCTCCTGGTCGACGGTGAGTCCGGAAGCGTCACGGTCAAAGACGTCTCCGGAGCCGGTACGCTGGAATTCGATCTGGATTCCCTCCCCGGAAATAATGAGGATCCCTATTTCGTCCTGACCGAGACCGACGCGAACGCCATGGACTTCGATGATTTGAACATCGTGTTGACCACCGATTACACGGGACTTGAGGGAAAAGAGTTTGCGCTGATCCAGAGTTCGCTCCTTTCCGCGGACGGTTTTGCGGAGATGCTTGGCGAGGAGAGCCACTTCTGGAATATCTGGCAGAACGATGCGAGCACCATTTTCCTGTCGATGAATACTGGATCTGTTCCGGAACCGTCGACGTGGGCTCTGATGATCCTTGGGAGCTTCGGTCTTTGGGCGCTTCGCCGCCGCGGGGTCAGTGTGAAGGCCTGACCTTCTCCATGATGTGCCGGACGATCTCGATCCCGACGTTCGTTCCGGTCGCATCAAGCAGATTTTTGAAATGCGCGTTCGTGTTCACTTCACAGAGCACGGGCGCGTTTTCTTTTCCGAAGAGGAGGTCGATCCCCGCGAAATCGGTCTTGAGGATCTTGGCAGTACGGAGGGCCAGTGCGCATTCTTCCGGGGTCGGCGTGTACGGCGTCATGCGCCCGCCGTTCGTGACGTTCGCGCGGAAATCGCCGTCTTTTGCTGTACGGAGGACCGCAGCGCAGACTTTTCCGCCAACGACGTGAAGCCGGACGTCTGCCGTTTTGCCGTTCCGTTCCGAGCGGATGAATTCCTGAAACTGCATCGGGCGTGTTCCGATTTCAGAGACGATCTTGCGCAGACTTTCCATATTTTCGGCCAGGTGGACCTGAAAACCGAACGAGCCGAAGGCTTCTTTTACGACGAGAGGGAATCCGAGTTTTTCTCCGACGGTATCGAGGAACGCGAGATCCGGATACTGGTCCGGCCGGAAAGTTTTCGGGGCGAGAATGGTCCGCGGGACAGGGATGCCGTGACGTTCGAGAGCCAGAAGCGTCCGGTTCTTATTGTCGCAGATCTCGATCGCGTCGGCGGAATTGAAGACTGGGAGACCGAGATTTTCGAGGTGTCGGCACAGATTCAGGTCTTTATCCCAAAAGAGGACGAAATCAGGCCGTGGACCGCTGAAAGAGGAAGTTCCGATCTCGACGAGGAGTTCCGCGTTGGTCCGCACCTCCGTCTGGATGTCGAATCGTGCGCAGGCGTCCGTAAGGAGTGCGTAAAGCGTCTCGAATTTCTCAGCGCGAACGAAATGATTCACGACGAGCCATGCGTTCATGGATTTTTCTCCTGTGCGGCAGGTTTCGGATCTTCGGGAGCAAAGATCCAGCAGGGGAACCATTCGATCTTTTCCGGCTTCATGCCGAGTTCTTTTTCCAGACGTTTCATTAAGTCCGGAAGGTGAGCGGCTCCGTAGAAGAGAGCGACGTTCTTTTTTCCGGAATCGAGTTCTTCGCGCAGGATGCGGAACGCCTTTTCGTTACGTGCTGTGAGGATCGAGGAACCGTTTTTTCCTTCGAGCGGAGCGATCGAGGAACGGACGTCGGCCATGCTTTCCGCGCTGGAGCAGAGGAGCGTGCGCCGAATGTTGGGGAGAAAGACGAGTTTGAGGAGATCCAGATCGGAGTAAAATTCGGAACCAACGGAATTCATGCCGAGCTGGTATCCGTATGAGCGGAGAAACCAGACGAGTGCGCCGTCCTGGTACTCGAGCTGAGCGGAGAGAAATTCCGCAGTGCTCATATCGGCGTGGATGAAATTCGGGGCACGGTAGTCGATACTCCCGACCTGATGTTCGAGATCAAGGAGCCAGCCGGAGGAATACTGAAGGATCATGATCGGATCGAGGCTGAATTCCGCCTTTTCGGGACGCGGAGAATCATCGCCGACCATTTCGTACAGGACGGCATCGAAATCGCGAAAACGGCGGTTCAGTGCCTGATAGTACGATTTTTCGCCAAGGTGGATCGCACCGGCGAGCGTCACGCGGGTAGTGCCGTCCGGTGAAACGAAGGTGAGGAGCGAGGTATCCATCGAGCGCATCGTACCGTCTGCATTTCGGGTGATGCGGATGCAGGCGTCTTCCGGATGCGGGAAAAGTTTCGGGAACTGTTCCGGTTGAAAGTTCATTTCTTCATGCAGGTCACCATCGGCCTGAATGACAGTGTCGGAAAGGAAAACAGTTCCGAAGATCAGGACGGTGAGGGTGAAAAACCGTACGATCTTTTGATTGAAATTTTGCAGCATATGGGAAACCTTGGCGATTTTAGTGAAAAATTTTCAGCTTTTTAGCCTGATTGTACCGAATATTGGGGATCTTGTATAGACTTATCTCAGGAATATTCCGATTATTATAATAAAAAAGTCTATAGTTTTTGGAATCGATTTGTGTTTCATGCTGCCAATAGGCAAAACGGAAAGTGAGAGACTGGAATGGAAAAACCGAATCAGGAAGTTTCGGGTAGTCCCTCGGTGCACTGCGAGGCTTCGGATGGCTTCAAGCAGTGGATGGCGAATTATGGCGGGAGCATCGTATTCACGACCCGCAGATCCGGGAAACTCTGTCTTCTCGGCTGGGACGGCCGGGTAGTGACGCTGCTTCAGAGACAGATGGATCTTCCTATGGGCGTTCGGGTCTTTCGTGACCAGATCCTGGTCTCGACCCGCTGTGAGATCACTCAGTTCGCTGACGCTCCGCTTCTGGCACATGACTACAATATGAAGCTGCGCGGTGAGTATGATGCGTGCTATCTTCCGCGTGCTGCGTGGTACGTGGGTGAATTGGGGACCGGCGATATTCTGCGCGATAAAGACGATCTTCTGTTCGTGAATCCGCGCTTTTCGTGCGTGGCACGACCGAGCTTCAAGTATAATTTTGAGCCGGTTTGGAAACCCGCATTTATCTCCGATCTGGCACCGGAGGATCGATGTTTCCTGAGCGGGGCCGTTTCTGTCGAGGGACAGCTGGCGTACGTAACGGCTTACTGTGCGTCGAATGAGCCGTTTGGATGGCGGAGATCTGCGATGTCGGACGGTGTCCTGATCGATGCACGGAAGAACGAGATCATCATGGACGGTCTGATGCGTCCGCACTCTCCCACGTGGTACAAAGAGTGCCTCTGGTTCCTGAATTCGGCTCGTGGACAGCTCTGCGTCATGCATCCGGGAACGTGTGAGACGAAGACCGTCAGTTACCTGCCGGGTATCGCGAGAGGTTTGGCATTCTGGGGAAATTATGCGGTCGTCGGCCTTTCTTTGGTCTCGCCGAATGCCGAAAATTATTCCCAGATACGAAAAATGAACAATCAGACCCATTGCGGCGTAGTAGTAATAAATATACTCACGGGCGCCGTCGAGGGAATGTTCACGTTTGAGCAGGGGTGTGAGGAGGTATTTGACCTGGATCTGATCCCGGGAACGCATCGTGCGGCACTCCTGACGCCGAACCAGCCCAAGTGTTACGACGCGCTGACCATGGAAAACCTTGCGTGGTGGGTACAATCGAACGATTAGAAAAACTTTGCCTGTTAAGCGTACAAAGACGTGCGCGTCGAATCAAATTTTCATCAAATTTGATTTTTTGGAGGTGAAGGTTTTGAGACTTTGTACAGTTTTGCCGATAATTTCATCATTATCGGGGGCTTTTCGGGGAGGCTGCGCCCTCGCTGAAGAGAATAGTTTACAGGATCCACCAGATTCCATTTCCGAAACGTTTTCGTTTTTCCCGTTCAGGGGGGCATCCCGAAGCAGGGAATTCTGAGAAAGTGCGGAATGTATCGGGGAAATTAACTGGAAGTGAAGAGTTACGGACATCCGGACCCCAAGGGGACGGGGTGTGCCGGGCTTTTCGTCGTTTGTTTAAAAACAAAGGAACCTAAGATGTCACTTTTGAATCTGTCATCGTTACGTGAAGTTTTTGCCGCTTCTGCGAAAAAGGCTTCCCAAAAAAATACACCCCAGAAGCTCAGCCGCAAACTGGCGTTGGACTCTCTGGAAGATCGTATTCTGCTGTCGGTGACGCCAAACACTCCCACCGACATTCTGGTGAATACCGAGTACAGCGAAAATCAGACGACCGAGGCCAACGGCAGTATCGTTGGTGTGGATGCGGACGGCGATTTTGTTGCGGTCTGGACGCGCGGAGACAACATTTACCGCAATACAGCGAACCGCAACGTCGGCTGGTACGATCAGGACGGACAGCTCCATCTGTTCACTGACCGCAACTACATTGACGGTTTCTATACGAACGATCTTGGCCAGCAGATCAATGTGGATCTGGAGGCTTACGTCGATCCCAAGACTGGTGAGTCGGTCATTGACTACAATATCTACGGCCGGTACTTCACCGATGAGGTTCAGCGCGTGACTCTCGACGAGTCGAAGATCGCGGACGGCGACATGCTCTACAGTCTGAAGTTCCAGACCGGCGACACGTACGTGCAGACGCTCAAGTTCGATCTTATGAACACGACGCACACTTCCTCAGAGCTGGGGACTCAACTGAATATCCAGTCTGGTCATACTGCGGTTTACGATATTTCGTTCCAGGGTCGTACGGCAACGTTCGTCTTTGACGATGTGGATGACGGAATGACTCTCACTGAAAACGGCAGAATTACGATGGACCTGGAGGAGATCGTCACGGGGATCCGCAATGCGAAGAATATCCAGACGGCTCTCGAAGGCATTTTTGGTGAGGGAAACGTGACGGTCACGGCCGTGACGAACACCGAGTTCCAGATCGAGTACAACGTGAAGAACCTTGAGGCTGCGTATCCCAATGCGGATTTTGCGCAGCTTTTCGCGTGCAGTGCCGACATGAGTTACGCGGATACATATGAGCGTCTCGGAACGTATCTGCCTGGCGCGGCTGCTGAGCTTGTCCGCAAGCCGGAGACGTATGAAGTGTTTGTCGCCTATAAGGAAAAGACGGACCGTTACGGCAATGTGATTGGATACGACGGGATCGACGTTGCTAAGACGGCCGAAGCGATCTCCGATATGTTTGCGATGGTTCAGACGGATCGTGTACAGGGCGCGACATTCTTTGATCCGAATAATCTGTATTCTATCGAGATCGGGCCGGCCACCGAGATCGAAGAAGTGCGGCAGCCCAATTACGAGATCAGCGTCGTTCCGGTCTACGGTCTCGGCGAGAATTTCATCGGTTTCGACATTACGTACATCAATTCCAGCGGGAAACAGGACATGCCGGAATTGATCCTCACGGAAATGAACACGGTCACCGAGGCGAATTTTGAACGGGATCCGGATGAACTGGGGAACGCGAAGACGAACCTGCTCGACGCGAACGCGAAGGCCGGTCACGTCGTGACGCTGAAGCAGAACAGCACGGAATTCCGCGTGAATCCGCTTAAGGACGATACGTTCAACAACAAATCGAAGCTCTATACCGCAACGACGCAGGAAAACGCCAGCGTTGCGATGGATGCGGACGGCGATTTTGCCATCACGTGGACCAGCGACGTTCTGCAGACGCAGAATCCTGGAAGCAAGACGGACATTTACGCGCGTATGTTCTCCGCCTCGATGTACAAGATCTACACGGGGATGGAAGATGGTGTGCACAAATACGAACTCCTGAATGACGGCAAGGGCGTCAAGGTCACGAGCGACGCGCTGAAGGTCAACTCTGGCGACACGGACCCGCAGCAGGATTCGAGCATCGCGATGGACGCCGACGGAAACTTCACGGTCGTGTGGTCCGGCAAGTCGCAGACGCTCTCCTATCTGAACGGTATTTTCATGCAGCGCTACGACAGCAACGGCAATCGTATCGGTGATGAGATCCGCGTCGATATTGAAGAGACTGGTGAAGCGAACCGTCCGGTCGTTGCGATGTCCCCCGACGGACGTCAGATCGTCGTTGGCTGGGATTGGACCACGGCCGGCGATGAAAGTGTGCTGAATCCGAACGAAGGTTCACTCGTCGGCGGTGTTTACTATCGTCTCTATGGATACTCCACAGACGATACCAACGCGACGACCTTCTCTGCACTCACCGATCCGAGTCAGGTCGGTACGGGCCGTAATGCGTCGGTCACGTTCAACAAGATCGGTCAGTTTGCCGTTGGGTGGATCAATGATGCCGGAACGGACGCTGCCGGTCAGACGGCCTACATGTCGCTGGTCTCGCAGTTCAAGTGGAACTATGAAGGAACGGCTTTGGATGCTGGAGAGCTGCAGGAACTCCGTACAGCCTACCGTGTAAACAGCGGTTCGTTCGATTCGGAATCTGTTGTTCATTGGTCTACGGCTGCCGGTTCTACGATCAGTTCCAACATCGCGATGGATGCAGACGGTGACTTCCTCGTTTCCTATGAAGGCAGCGGTATTCAGGCGATCCAGAACTTCGATCCGACGACTCTGATCCCGTACATTTCCAATATGATCAATGAAAATGCGAACGCTGACCTTCTGGAATTCTTCGATCCGGAACAGATGGCGGAGTCATTTACGCTGCTGTCGGGCGGTATCTATGAAGATGAAAATAGAGCTACTTACGGCTCGCAGCTCGTGTGGGCTCCGCAGCCGCCGTCTTTTGAGCTTCCTAGGGATACGTATATTGCGAATGCGGATGTAAATTCGGCGATCGAGCTGATCCTGACCCGCTCTGAAAAGCTGGGGGCGACGACAGAACAGCTTACGCGTCTTTCTCTGATCCTGCACAAGTATTTCGACCTTGCGAAGGGCGAAGGTGACGGTATTGGCTTCACGATGTTTGACGCTGCGGCGGAATTCAACAGCGACTACGGTCAGAGCTCGATCCTCTCCAGCGACAATATCGCAGTGGGGACCCGCGACGGCGACAATGCGAAGTACTACATCATGTTTGACCGCTCCACGCTGACGGATGGTGTCGTCGACGAAATGTTTGAAGATACGAATGTATGGCAGACTATCACCTTGACGGTAACCTGGAATGGTCAGGATCACAATTTGACCGTTCCGTTGGCGGACTGCTACTATTGGAGTCCGGATGAACGCTACACACTTAATCATGCAAAAGCCGCGCTGGCTATCGAAAATGCGATCCAGGAAGCTTTCGGCGGCCGGAATACCGGGTGGGGACAGAACTTCCGGTATGAAGGATGTGTGGAAGTCCGTGCGCTCTCTTCGGATAATGCTTCGAATGCTCTCGATGTTCTGCGTTTCTTCGACGACACGCAGTTTGACCTGAACGGAAACGAAAATCTCCAGTTGGGGATGCAATACCAGGCTTTGGATCGTTCTGGTTCGCTGAATACGGAATTCTCCGCAGACATTGCCTGCTTCGAGATCCAGTTCACCGGAATCATGCACGACGCGAGAGTGGGTCTGATTTCTCTGGATAACGGTACGGTGAAGCTCCCGGCGATCCAGCACATTACCAGCGTGGATGGCATGTACGGACGCATCGGCGTTAATGATAATGGTACGGACAAAGTCAGCGACACGATCCTGAATCGTGAATACACGCTGGAGGAACTTGCCAGGATCATAGCGACGGAACTTGACCGTCTGGGATACGGTGAACCGGATGTGCGCGTCAGCATCGTCGATGTCGATGAGGAGGGTGAACCTCTGGAAGAACCGTATATTCAGATCTACTTCGGCGGAGCCTTCGCTGGACGCGATATTTCGGTCTTCATCGATCATAAGAAACCGGAAACGCAGAAAAATGGTCAGGAAGAAACCGATCCGTATCCGGATTGGGATGTGCACCCGCTGATCATTAATGCGCGGATGGCCCAGACCGGTGTCACTGCGGAGAGATATCCGATCGATATACTTAGATTCTCTACTGGTACTTCCGGTACGAAACAGGCATTCAGCGGTGTCGGCATGGAACCGGACGGCGACTTCACGTTCGTCTGGACGACGTTCAATCAGACGGAAGCCTGGGAGGACATGGAAAATCGCGAGATCGCCAGCCAGAGCATCTTCTTCCGTACGTTCAATGAAGACATGGACGCTGCCGGTCCGGAAGCGGTCGAAGTCTACAATTCCGATGGTCAGAAGATCAAGAATGGCGGCCAGATCATTGATTCTGCTTCTGAGGAGGCTGCAAATGCCATCATCGTGACATTCACGGAAGAAATGATGGATAATCTTCGCGTTACTGGCACGATCTCCGGTTCTGCGAATGCAGCGAACATCACTCACAGTGTCACGAATCCCGGAAACTGGGAATTGCTGAAAGACGGCGTTTCGGTTCCGAATGCGATCCAGGACATTTACTTCGGCATGAACGCCAGTGCGGATCCGATGATCCAGGATATGGGCATCGTCGCGATCGCGGAAAACAAGTGGGAAGCGGTCATCATCCTGAATCCCGAAGCGAATCTCGAAGGCGGTTCCTACCAGCTCGTGCTGAAGAAGTCCACGCAGGACATCAATGGTAACCCGCTCGACAAAGACGGCACGAATACGGAAGGTGCCAACTGGGAGATGGACTTCGACATCGTGGCCGGTACGAGCGATACGGACGTCATGACTCCCGAAACGGTCGATCCGAACGATCCGAACAGCGACATCGTCCTTGACGATCAGGGGAATATCGTGGAAGCGGAAGGCGATCAGATCTTTGAAAAGGTCGATCCGATGAATCCGTACCAGCCGCCGGAATTCGTCCCGAACGCGACGGCTTCCGATCCGGAAGGCGACACGGTCACGGTCTGGACGTCTGACGAAGCCGGTAACGAAGGCGTTTACGCGAAGATCACGTACACGAAGTGGGAAAACGACGGAGGCCGCAAGGTCGATAATGAAGGTTCCTGGACCATCAAGGTCACGGACAATGCGACGGCGCATTTTGCGAGTGTCGCGATGGACGGCGCGGGTGATTTCGTCGTGACGTGGACTCAGAACGACGGTACGGATGGAAAGACGGACTGGAACGTCTGGGCGCAGCACTTCGATCTCAACGGCATGGCCAAGGGCGAGGCTTTCTGTGTGAACACCACGACGGAAGGTGCCCAGAAATACAGCCAGGTCGCCATGTCGCTCTCCGGCGATTACGTCATCACGTGGCAGGGTGAAAACTCGGATACGCACTGGGATATTTACGCGCAGCGTTTCGATATTGACGACACTCCGCTGGGTGCGGTGGACGAAGTGCAGGCTCTGAACTTCGGCGGAAGATGGGAAGGTTCCTTCTCCCTGACGTACACCGACCGGGACGGCCGTCAGCATCAGACGGAAGACATCATCTACGCGGGCAACACGTTCAGCGTGGTGGATGACATTCAGAACGCTCTGAACAGCATGAACGTGGAAGGGATCCAGTTCTCCGTCGTCGCGACGAGTGCCTCGCAGATCCTCATTACGATCCAGGTCACGGATGAAAGCGACCGTGACGTGACGCTCATGCGTCTGGACAGTGTCCGCACGAGCGAAGAAGGCGAGATCGACCTCTCCCTCATTACCAATGGACGCGGCGGTGAGTTCATGGTCAACGAAACGACGGCGAACAACCAGATGTACGCCTCGATCGACATGGACTACGAAGGCAACTTCGTCATTTCGTGGACTGGAGCCGGTGCGGACGGCGATGGTGCGTATGAGACCAACATTTACGCGCGTCAGTTCAAGAGCAATGCGGAACTCGGATTTGCCGCGAACAACACGCAGGCGATCATCGACAGTTTCAAGAATCAGTACATTACCCGCGTGGACGGCACGGAAGAGCTGATCTCCGATAAATCCGGTATCGCGCTCATCCAGGTGGATGTTGGCGGCGGAAGCTACATTGGAACAGGTACGCTCCTTGCTGACGGCGGAAACATTTACGTCCTGACGGCGGCGCACGTGGTCACGGGAGACGATTTCCTCGCGACGAACGAAAATACGTCCCTCATGTTCTACACGGAAGCCGGCGAGACCATCACGGCTCAGGCGGACGAGATCTACGTACACGAGAAGTACAATCCGGGCAGCAGCCTGAACGACATCGCGATCATCAAGCTGACCTCGAGCCTCTCCGGTGTCGTGACCGGCTACGAGATCAACCGCGACATGAAAGTGGGCGTCGGATCCGTCTATACCCGCTACGGCTTCGGTATCTACGGTGAAGGGACCGAAGGGGCGGTCAACGGCGTTGACGGGACCATGCACTACGGTAAAAACAAGTGGGAGTACACGGAAGTCGGTCTTCTGTACTACGACTTTGACGATGGAACCAATGAAAACAACGCGCTGCAGAACGAATTCGGCATCAGCAGCGACCTGGGACTCGGCGATGAAGAGACGTGCGGTGCGCACGGCGACTCCGGAGGTCCGTGCTTCGTCGGCGACCTGATCACTGGTATCTGCCACGGCGGTACGTCCGACACGAGCGTTTACGGTACGGTCGGTATCGATACGCAGGTCGCGTACTTTGCGGCTTGGATCGACGGCATTACCGGTGCGGATCAGGAAGTCGTCGTTGGTGCGACCGGTACGGAATTTCTCGTGAACGACATCACGGCGGGAAATCAGAAGTGGTCCAGCGTTGCACTGGATTCGGATGGCGATTTTGTCATCACGTGGACCAGCTCGGCCGAAACGATCGATCCGCGCAATGATGTTTGCGCACGCCGCTACACTTCGGCTGTGGCACCTGTGGCGAACTCCTTCATCGTCAACACCACGACGGACAACAGTCAGCAGTTCTCCAAGGTTTCGATGGACGCGGACGGTGATTTCGTGATCGTGTGGGAAAGCTACCAGGAACACCAGGACGGCTCGATGCTCGGCGATGCGGACAGCTGGGGCGTTTACGCGCAGCGTTACGTCGCGAACGACAAAATGACGGACCTTACGTTCATTGGTCCGAACGGCGAGAGCGGCGGTGAATTCCAGGTCAACACGGAAACCATGTATGATCAGCGTCTGCCCAACGTCGCCATGACGGCAACCGGTGACTTTGTAGTCACGTGGCAGAGTGATGAATCTGGCGATAGCGGTATCTATACCCGCTTCTACCGTCAGTCCGATGACGATGCCGGACCGGTCGTGGTCCGTGTTCGCGGATCCATCATTCCGGAAGGCGAGACGGAAGAGCAGATGGTCCTTCTTCGCGATGGAGTTGTGCTGGAAGAGCCGCTTCAGTATATCGATCTGATCTTCGACGAACAGCTTATGGGGCAGTTCCCGAATGAGACTGGTACGGACAGCATCCTGACGGTCAGCAATATCGGACTTACCTGCAACGGCATCAACATTTCCACGGAAGTGATCGACCATATTGAGCAGATCGGGTTCGATAAATCGAGTGAAAAGTACGTCGGAAGCGACGAAAACCACATTGAAAAGACCATCTTCCGCATCATCTTCAAAGAAGGCGCGGATCTCAAGGACGGCAAGTACAAGCTCATCGTCCGCGACAATGTGGAAGACCGCTTCGGTAATGGACTGGATGGAAATATGGACGGAGTCCCGGGCGGGAACTTCGATCTGGAATTTGTCATCTCCTCGGAACCGGTCGATGAAGGTTCGCAGGTCAAGCCGGAGATCCCGGTCGATTCCGAAGAGAGCGATCTGGATCAGGTCACGAACTCCTCTACGGCCGGCGATCAGACGGAACCCGCAGTCGCGATGAACGATCAGGGCGACTATGTGGTGGTCTGGGTCTCTGAAGTGATCGAAACGCTTCTGGAAGATGACGAAAATGCTGATGGCACCGACGACGGCACGACGGACGACACGACGGACGATACGACTGGTGAAGATGGTGAAGATGACGACAAGCCGGTCATCAAGAAAGTCGTCAAGAAGGTCATCATGGGCCAGCGCTACGACCGTTACGGAACGGCACTCGGTCCGGAATTCTACGTCTCCGATTTCGTGGACGGTGTCCAGGTCGATCCGGATGTCGCGATGGACAGCTTCGGTAACTTCGTCGTGAGCTGGACGGTTTCCGGCCGCGATCAGAACCATGACGGCATCAACGACAATAACGAACTGGCCGAACATGACATTTACGTCCGTGTCTTCGACGTCTACGGCAATGCCGTCACCAGCTCCTTCCGTGTACAGCAGGATTACCTCAACAAGACGGAAACAGAAGCGGAAAAACGCGGTATTCAGAAGGAATCTTCGATCGCCTTCTCGCCGGATGGTGAGGAATTTGTCATCACGTGGACGAACATCAACTCGCAAGACTCGATGGACGTTTCCGGTGTCATGGGACAGCGTTTCACGTACAAAGGCGCGAAAGTCGGCGGACGTTTCATCGTCAACGAAACCGTTCCGTTCGAGCAGTGCATGTCGGACGTCACGATGGATGCGGATCACAACATTTACGTGGCCTGGCAGAGTTCCAGCAGCGCAAAGACTGGTCTGGATATCTATGTGCGCAAGTTTGACCGCAACAATGTGCCGGTTTCCAGTGAAGTCCTCGTCAACACCGTGACGAATGATGACCAGAAAGCACCGTCCATCGCGGCAAACGATGAAGGTTCCTTCGTCGTGGCGTGGGCATCGCAGGATGGTTCCGGATACAATGTGTCCTTCCAGTGTTTCGACAGCAGCCTGAACCGGATCGGTTCCGAGACCCGTGCGAATACCTATACGATGTTCAGCCAGCATCAGGTCTCCGCCACCATCAGCCGTAAGGCCGAAAACGGCACGAACTTTGCCATCAGCTGGAGTTCTTACGGTCAGGAAAAACTTTCCACGAAGTCGTGGGGCGTGTACATGAATGTCTACGACAGTCTTGAAACGCGCAACAGCGTGACGTCGACGAATCAGGAAATTCTGGTCAATGCCTACCGTCCGTGGGATGAAGATGCTTCGGCAGTGGCGATGGACGCTTACGGCAACATCGCGGTCGCGTGGGTCGGTCCGGACGAAGCGAAGACCGGGACTATGGTCGCCGTTAAGCCGGAAGATACCGACATCTTCAACAAGGTCTACATCCGTGCGAACGTGCCGGGATACCGTCCGATCGGCGGCATCATCAACACGATCCCCGGTGAAAACGTGAACAAGACGACCGTCGCGTACAATTCGACGTTGGCCAACGGCGGCGGCACGATCCAGAAGGGGACGGACACCGTCACTGTCCAGGCTGCGGCAAAGTCGACGAACCGTTTCGTCTTCGAAGCCGGTGCGGACAAACCGAAGGTCACGCTCAACAATGTGGTGCTGAACCTCGAAGGTTCCGGATCGAACTATGTGTTTGACGCTGCGAATACGCTGGGCTTTGAAAGCACGGTCATCGTGGAAGGATTCGGTGGTGAGACCATCACTGCTGAAAACGGTCTGGTCGTCATCTCGGGTGCGGGATACACGCTCACGATCCGCAATGCAAGTTCCTTCCTCTTCAACGGGATCAACGCAGTCGCGAACGTCAGCGCGGTCTCCGGCGGAGTCGTTTCCGTCGAAGGTTCTGCGGTCACGCTCCAGACTGAAAAGTCCTCCTGCCGTATCCAGGGCTGCGTGAACATCACGGCAAACGCTTCGGGCAGTGCCGTCGCGAAGCTCTCAGGCACGGAAGAAGACGAAGAATTCCAGGTCGAAGGCAATCAGATCACTGCCATGTCCGGCAACACCCAGATCGCCGTCACCAACTTCCGTGAAGTCTATCTCTCCAGCAGAATGGGCGACAGCGTCGTCTTCAATAATGCGGGGACCTACATGATCGACGGAAACTATGTGGAGTTCATCTCGGCGAATGCGACGATCTACGCGTCCGATTTCGCGAACCTCAAAGCCAACGCTGGCGGTTCCGCCAATATCCAGACGGAAGATACCGGATGCGTCGTTTCGGCAGCTAATGGAAATCTGACGGTCTCCGGCGCAGGATTCACGCAGACCTTTACTGGTCTGACTTCCGCGAAACTTACCGGTTCGGCTTCGGATGCCGCTGACGTGACGGCGAATGCCAACGTAACGGTCAATGCGGGCAATGTCCAGACGGGTATCTATACGCTGAACGGTTTTGGTGACGTGACCGTCCTCAACGCGCAGAAGGTCGATTTCACCGGTACGGCCGGCGATGATGCGATCACGGCAGGTGTCGATTATGCGAACTTCACCGCGAACGGTTCGGAGATCAAGGTCGAAAGCCTCACCTCCCTCCAGGTCAATGCTTCGCAGGGAACCGATTCGGTCGTCCTTACCGACACGGCCGCTGATGATTCCGTCACGTGGTTCAAAGGTACTGCGACTCTCAACGGCAATGTGAAGATCCAGGGTGCTTCGACCCTCGCCTTCATCTCGGCCAACGGAGGTTCCGATTCCATCTCCATCACGGGAACGGCTGGAAACGAGATCTTTACGCTCGCGGAAAATGCGGTTTCGGCCGTTTTTGAAAACGCGGCGATCCGTGCAGAAGGCGTGAAGAACGTCACGATCGAAGGAAACGGCGGCGAAGATGCACTCACGGCGGAAGATACTGCCGGCGACGATGTCTTCTCCATCGCTCCGACCTCTCTGACGCTCTCCGGTGTGAACAACTGGAACGTCAGCGGCATTCAGAATATCAAGCTCTACCGTCAGAATGGCGGCAGCGATGCGGTGAATGTCAGCGATTCCGCCGGAAACGACAAAGTGGTCCTCAGCCCGAAATTCCTCACCATGACCAGTGCCGATGCGATGCTTTCCGTCAGCGGATTCAGCCGCATCTCGGTGAACAGTCAGTACGGTGACGATACGGCCGTCCTTTACGATTCCGTGAAGCAGGATGCCGTCGTCGTGAATGAAGGTTCCGTCTCCATCAGCGGTACGGATTTCTTCAACCAGGTCTACGGATTCCGCAAGGTGACTCTCTACTCCCTCAACGGCGGAGCGGACACGGTCTCCGGCAATGCGTCGATTCAGGCGGTGGATGATTTCTTCTCAGCAGAAGGAAACGACTGGAGCGTG
This sequence comes from Thermoguttaceae bacterium, assembly GCA_017939795.1. Lineage (GTDB taxonomy): Bacteria > Planctomycetota > Planctomycetia > Pirellulales > Thermoguttaceae > RGIG3701. The sequence goes on along the minus strand of JAGBAA010000036.1, from coordinate 98,059 downwards.
AACGGTTTCGGCTTTGACTTCTAGCAGACCGGATCACGGATCCTGAAACAGAAAAGGGACGGCCAAAACCGTCCCTTTTTATTTGTTGGTTTCCAGTTCTCGGAAACCTGAAGATCAGTATTCCGTCCGGACTTCTGTTCCCTGGCGTAATTTCTGTGCCAGCGAGAAACAGACGGGGGAAAGTTCCCGTTCCATCTGATTCAGACTTCCGAAATACTTCCGTCCCAGGACCTCTTGCTGACGGACGAGGGCCTTTACTCCTGCCGGTGCAATGTTGACCTGTGGCGGATCTTGACGTTTTTTGAACGGCATGAAGACGATGACGGCTTCTTTCTCGATCCGGTTTCCGCGGAATGCGTAGATCGGATTCTTTTTCATTTCTGGATCTTCGTGTGCGAATTCTCCAAGGTTCAGCTGGAAAACGAGCGATTTTTCGCCTTCTGTCGGCATCGGCATCGTGAAATGGACCGGTTTGGGTTTTGATTTGGAATCCAGTTCGCCTTTCGGCTGGCAAACGACTTCTGCGAGGACCGGGCTTTCTCCCTCTGCCTGCGCATTAGGATTTTCCCGGAATGCCAGCGAGAGGTGGAAGGGAATCATTTTTTGCGCAACATTCAGCATGAATTCGAATTCCATCGGCTCATTCAGTGCGATTTTGGCAGACGGTTCACTGCTGAGCGTCGCAGGAAGTACGTGCATCTGATCCCGCACGCCGATCATGAACGTATCTGTCCGGAACGAGATGGAGTAGGCCTGAATGTCTTGTGCTCCTTCGTTTTCTTTTCCGAAAAGCGATTTCTTCTCATTCTTTTTCTGAAGGCTTGGGATCGCCATCCGCTGAAGAACGAGTCCGCGATTTTCTGCGACGGAAACGAGATCCAGCGATTCTGCCGTTCCATTGAGTTCGTGCTGGAAGACGAATGCAGTCATTCGGTGTTCCGGAGCCGGAAGGTCGATGAGTTTCTGGATCTCAACGAGCTGATCGAGTGAAACTGCCCAATCTTTGACGCAGATCGCTTCGTTCCCCTGCAGATCGCGTGTCCGTTCATGGGAACCGATGCTGCTCAGGTTGGCCGAGAGGGCCAGTTCAAGTTCCTCGATCGAAATGTGCTTGGGGACGAAAACCTGCTCCATGTATTCGTTGAGCGGTTCCGGAAGATCCTTCAGCCGGGAAGTGTGCGCGACGTAAATGAAATCTTCATGGCGCACGAAACCGAACGGAAGGCCCGTCAGCATTTCACTCAGGAGGATCTCCGGATCGGAATTTTCCGTTTCGCACGTGATCTCTCCCTGTACATCAAGTGCCGCGAAGACTTTCAGGTCCGTCTTCCACGCAAATTTTTCCAGAGCATCGCGAATGTCGGTATCCGTGAAGGAAAGGGAGTATTTTGCCGTCTTTGTAGCCGCTGCTTTGGCGGATTCGTCAATCTCGGCTTCCTGATTTTTCGCAAGCATTTCGGCGGAGTCCTCTGCCGGTTCCAGAATCAGTTCCTTCGATTCTTCAACGTTGGCTGATTTTGCATTTTCGGATTCTCCCAAAGCACTTTCTGTAGGCTGTATCCGGACGGACATTTCCTCTTTTTCAGGAACCGCGTCTGCTTTCAGGTCGGCGAGAAATTTCTCAGAGGCATTTTGGGCTTCGGAAAAAGTTTTTTCGTCGGAAAGATGCACGATACCGGGAATTTCCTTTTCCGATTCCGCCGAGACGATCTCTTTTGACGGGACGGGTTCCGGATCGGAGGTTTCCGAAGCCTCGAGATCCAGCGTGTCTGGACTGTTCTGCAGGACGACCGTTTCACGTGCCGGAAACTGCTGAGACTGTCCTTCCGGATGCTGTTCCGGAAGATTTTCGGAATACGTCTGCGCAGGAGCCTGATTTGTCTGGGTCTGAAATGCCTGCCCGGCCGCCATTTCCTGCCGGAGGACCATTCCCGAGTTGGCTTCCGGAGAAATCCCGGTGTTCATCCCGGCATTTGTTCCGGTATTCATCGCAGTATTCATTCCTGCATTTATTTGGGAGCAGGTTTCCCCGGCGGATTCCGCTTCTCCGGCTCGCATCAGATTCTGGATCGCCATCTGGTTCAGTCCGGCCATTCTCTGAGAAACGGAAACTCCATCCTGTGGAGTCAATAGCGCAACGGCAGAGTCGCCGACGGGGACCGTATTGGCGGAAAAACCGTTTATGGGGGAGGTGAACGACGCATTTTTCGATTCCGTATCTTTTCCGGAAATTTCGGAGACGCGGATCAGTGCGCGCGATGAGGAACCTGGATCAGCCCCCGAGCCTGTGGAATTGGCAGACAGGCTGGCTGATCCGTTGAGAGGAACTTCAGTCAGCGTGTCTGAAACGGCACTTCCCATTGAAGGTGCGGTATGCGCGAAGACGGCTTTACCTGGCGGAAACATTCCGGCGACGTTCTCCGAAGGTCCCATTCCAGTGATGTTTTCCGAGGGGACTGTACTGGCGATGTGCTCCAAGGAAGCGGTCTCGACGGCATTATTCGGAAGGTGTGCTTCTGCGTCGGCTGCTTCTGGTTCCGTGACTTGCGGATTCAGGAGAAAATTTTGTGCGGCCGCCTGGTAAAGAGTCAGATCTTCCCCTTCCGGCTGGATCTTCGTCAATTTTTTTGCTTGGGTGGTTTTTTCCTCAAGGAAACTTTTTTTCCCGAAAATACTCTTTTTCCCCGGCGTATCGACGGCAAAATCCGTCTCTATGTCCAGAACGTAGGTTTCCGGGATCAGGATGGTATGCGGTGGGGCTGTATTATCGGCAGAGGAAAAAATGCCTCCGAGTTCAAAAAAACACCAGCCGGCAAAACATCCTGCAGCGAGACTGGAGAGAATGAATTGAAAACGTTTTTCGATCTTCACGATTCCACCTGAGGTTTTCCCATGGATCCGGCCGCCGACGGGCGTACCGCTGAACAAAACACTACTTCACATTTGGTTTATCGGAATTGCGCGACCCAAACAATAGAAAAATTTTGCCTGACCGTTAAATTTTACCAAAAAAGAATTTTAATGAAAATCTGGCCCCCCCCACTGGACAAAATTTTGGAATCGTGTATAATCAACGCAGTTAAAATTTTAGAATCAGAAGGAGTTTTACCGACCGTCCCGAGGAGGTGATTTTAGTGGTCAAACTGACGTTGAGAGAAAACGAATCCGTTCAGGATGCAGTCCGTCGTTTCCGTAAGCTCGTGGAGCGCAGCGGTATCAAAAAGGAAATGCGCCGTCGTGAATTCTACGAAAAGCCGAGCGAGATCAATCGCCGCATCCGTCTCCGCGCAGAGCGCCGTTCCCGTCGCCTCCGCAACAATCCGCAGGGTTGAGTTTAATTCTTTCGAGATCTTCTTCCTGATTTAGAATTCAGGCTGAAGAGTTGAAATGAAGCAAAACAGAGAAAGCCGTCAAAGTGAACTTTGGCGGCTTTTGTATTTCCGTCTCTTTGGTTCTGTGGAGTTCCCGTTTTCCTTCCGAATCCATGAACTCTGAAGCTGCTGCAATTGGAGAAATGCCGTTTTTTGTGTGGGGAACGCGATCCTGACCCAAAAATGTCCTGCAGAAGATTTTCCTGCAGGATTCGGGAAAACAGCATCGCGGTTCCGATGAAATGAATTTCCGTAGACCGCTGGAAATTTATTGGGGGAGCAGTTTTCAAACATACTGCCGAATAGGGCTTCTGGAACTTCGGAGTCTTTCGGCAGTTTTGATTCAGCGATAGATCGAAACTTCCTGCTGGATCAGATCCAGACCGGCTTTCTCGCACTGGAATTGGCAGCGGACCGCATAGTCGCCGCGGATCCGGGCGTTTGCGTGGATCTGGAATGTTCTTGTTTCTCCCGGCATGAGAGACGGGACATCAAAGGAAACGATCCCGCCGTTCATGATGTTTGTTGACTGATTGGTGGAATTTGGCTCGATCCCGTCGCTGAAGTATGCGAAGAGCTGACCGTTTTCAATGACCTTGCTTCCCGTGTTGGTGAGCTGGATCTCATAGATGCCGTTTTCGCTCGTTGAAAGGACACGTTCCGGGAAATTCAGCTTCATTTCCACGTTGGAGATCCCCTCGATCCGAATCGGAATCTGCGTTTCGGAAAGGATATTTGCATCGGACTGCAGCGTGAATGGGATCTGGGCAGAGCACGCCTCATTGAATTCCATCAGGAGACGGAAGTACTGGGAATGCCCTTCCGGAGTGTCGGGAAGATCCAGAACGATCAGATTTTGGCCGGCTTCCACGTACGGAAGTTTCGGTTCTGTACCGGCAAAACGTGCGTTTTCCGGGATCTCAACGCTCATTTTGAGATCCGTTGCCTGCGTATTGCCTAAGTTGCGGATCTGAACGGGAATCTTGGACTGCATTCCGGCGAATGAAGATTCCGGTTCCTCGATCTGAACATTCATGTCGATGAAATGAACGTCAAAAAACTTCTCGACTTCCGCGTGAGTCTGGTTCTGGATCTGTGCGCTGACACAAAGTTTGACTTTTCCGCGCGTTGTGGGCGTGAAGACGGCTTCGACGATCTCTTCACTTCCAGGAAGAAGCGACGGGATCCCCTCGATCGCGTATCCCAGATCTGCGCAACCTTCTGTTTCCATCTGAAGCACGATATTGCGCGCAATGCAGTTCCCGGTGTTGGCGACGCGGATCTTTACGCGATTTTCTTCACCTTCCCGGATCATCGTTTCCGGAATGAGTTCCATCTGAAGTTTGGGAAGTTCCGCGACCATGATCTGACGGTCTTCCGCATGGCGATTACTCCACGAGACCCGAAGATCAGCGGAAACGGTTTCCGTCGGGACGACTTTCAGGACGAGCGACTCCTGGGCGGAAGCGGGAAGTGTTTCCAAATTCCACACGCAGCGCTGGATATTTGCGTCAGGATCCCGCAAGATCACTGCGGCTCCGCGTGACGTCAGGGCTTTTTTTATCGTGAAGCTTTTGGGGATCGCGATCTCGACGTTCGTTCCGTTGGAAACGAGCGGACTCACATTTCGGACCTGGATCTGGAATTGCGTTTCGACGCCCACCAAGACATTTTTGGGTGCTCGGGTCGAAACTTTCAGCTCGGCACGTTCTTTCGCGGTATTCTGTGCCGGTGTACCTTCCGAATCATTTTCTTCCAGCGGTGAAGGAAGAAGACCGAAATTTTCATTCCATTCCGTTTCGAGGTCCGACGGATCTGCCGTCTCCTGAGGAAGGGGATCCCTGAAATTGGGAGCCGATTCTCCGGAAATTTGAACGGCACTGCCGACGGAAGTTCCAATTTCGGTGGAAGTTTCCAGCGGCGGCGGGGCAAGCATGGAGAAGGAATCCTCATTCTGATTTCCATTTTCCAAATCGACGGTACCCGGCATTTCGGAAGGAAGTTCCGTCGGTAGAGCAGAGTTGGAAACGGCAGAGGCCTCGATATGAGTCTCCGTATGATTTTTGCCCTCTGCGGAGTCTTTTGCCATTAACGGATGCGGGATCTCCGTGTCGGCCTTTTGAGACTCCAGTTCCGTTGTGGTCGCATTGCGGCGATCCAGTGGAGAGGCGAGCCTCTGTGGGGAAACATTCAGGATCGGTCTCGCATCATTTTGTTCCATGAATTCCAGTTCCGGGATCTCCTGATTCCATACTCTTCCCGACTGATCGGCATTTGCAGTACGGACGTATGCTGAATCAAGCGATTCGTCCGGATCCATGCCTTTCAGTGCCCGTTTGGTCGGGATCGGCGGCATCTTTTCCAGATCGTCTCTTTCTTCTGCTAATTCAGGTCGGGAAATCGCAGGCTGGTTTAAATCGCCAGCTTCTTTCCGCTGCAGATCCTGTTTTTGATCGGAAGGATCTGCTGCTCCCGCCTGCTCTGCCGTCTTTGCCTGATCCGCAGTCTGCTCTGAAAGTTCGGATGCCGATTCAAGGATCCATGAATTCGGATTTTCATCCTGAGTGTCGGGGACCGCAGTGTAGGGATCTCTGTCGTTCTTCGAATCGTCTGCATCTTGAGACATTTTCGCGGCGGCGAGAGTCTCATTTTGATGATTTTCAAGCCGGATCGAATCCGGGATCTCGGAAAGCTCGGAGTCGTTTTCCTGTGCCTGTGTGTTTGATCGTGCGATTCCGGGTTTGAGCGGAGCATTCTGCGGAATGTCTTTGGAATGGGGATCGGCACTTACCGCAGATCCGGAATCTTTCGACGCGCGGGCCGTTTCGTGTGCGTTTGAGGATGTACCTTCCAGCACGATCTGATCCGGGATGTTCTCTGAGTTCGCGTGTTTTTCCGATTTGTCTACGCCATACGCCGGCTCAAACGGAGGCTTTTCATCTTTGGGGGCTTCGTCGGAGAAGGCAAGCTGGGCTGTACTTCTACTTTCGCTTCTTCCTGTCGTCTGTACCGCAGAAGAAGGATCCGCATGTTCCGACGGCAGTTCCACGCGATTTTCTGCTTTTGTTTTGCGGGAGTTCATCAAATTGTCGAAGAATTCCGTGAACGGATTCTTCTTTTTGACGGTATTTCCCCCTGAGACGGTCTCTTTTCCGGCAGTCCCCTTTTTCTCCGCTTCCTGTTTTGAAATTTCGCTCCGAATCTGGGAATTGGCTGCGATCGCGCTTGCGTCAGGAGCTGCTGCCGGCGCATTTTCCTGCACAGCTGCCGCTTCCCGCTTCTTTTTCGCTAAAAGTCCTTTTGCAGAAACCGTCTCCGTTCCGGACAAAAGGACCGTGGAAAACAAAATAACGAACGCGATTTTCCAAATTTCAAACTTTTTCATGAGACCACCTTAAGTTGGGAGGCAAAACACTTTCTTCTTAAATCTTTCGGTTTTTTTTGAGTTCGGGTTAAATAAAATAGAACGATTATGCGGATTTTTTCTGTTTTGCGAGTTTTGATGATGATTTTTATGTGTGAAAAATACCCTGTTTCCCCCAATTTAAACAGAAATGAGGGAAATCGTCTGAGTTTATTGCGGATAGCTTGATTTTGGTGAAGATCCAGAACAAATCATGTATTTGGCAGACGGCCGTTCTGAAAGTTCACGGTCTGTCAGTGGGATCGTGCTGTTCGCATCTTTCTTCGAGCGCACTCTTATTCAGGAGAATTTGCGGTTTGTCGATAGGCTCTGCCGCGGTTTTCATCTTTTTGCCGAGTATTCCTGCCTGGGCATGGCCAAACGCAGAATGAATCTTTCCAGAAGAAGGCGTTCCGGCAGAGTACTCGCTCCTTTTAATGCGAAATCAAGTTCCGTGAGCCAGGCGAAAAGCTCTCTGGCGCGTTCTCGTCCAAGACGTTTAAGCTGGGCTGCGGATTTCTGAAGAAAGTATCGATTGACTCCAGCCTCCGTTAGCGCGTTTTCCAGATTTGGCCGACGTCCGGCTTTTTCGTCCTCCACGATCAGCTGGCAGGCCGTCGCGAGACGCCGGAGGGAACTGGACAGCTGGGCCAGGATCGCGATCGGAGCCTCACCTGCCTCGAGAAGCTGTCCGAGGTAGAAAAGAGAATCTTTCGCATTTCCATCCAGAATACAGTCTGCGAGCGTCCAGACGGTCTGCATTCTCCAGGTCCCGGAGTTTTGGCGGATCTGGACTTCCGTTACCGGCTGACCTTCCGGGATCGTGAGGGCCAGACGGGCCAGTTCCTGATCCAGAAGTCCCATTTCCGTGCCGATTTGCGCAATGAGGAGTGCCGCAGCGTTCAGCTGGATCTTGAAATGGTGCTTTTTTTCAGCTCTTTCGCAGACCCAATGTGGAAGCTCCGTTTTCTCATGAAGGGCACCGCAGTCGATCAGCAGACCATTTCCTTCTATGAGCTTGAAGAGTTTTGTATTGGACGGAAAACTTTTCAGTTCAAGGACCAGGATCCCCGTTTCTGCCGGAGCTTCAGCGTATTTTTCCAAAACGTCGCGATTCTTGGAAAGAAAATCGTCTGCGTCGTTTAAGATCACGAGGCGTTTAGATGGGCCGAACATTGAAAATGTTGAGAGTTCTTCAAAAATATTCCGCCATGAAGCCGAGTTCCCATCGAATTCTGCCGGCTCAAGTTCTTCTGCCATTCCATTCGGTGTTTCCGACGCAAGATGTTTCGCGACGGTCTGCGGGATCCCGGCCAAAACGGAACGCCGAAGGAAAGATTCCTCGCCAAATACTGCACAGATCGTCTCGGGCACGAATCTCTCAGACTGTCCCAGCCAGTCCAGTGCCGGAATTCGGTTTTCGGAAATTTCTGATTTCGTTTTTTTTGCCATTGAATGATCCTTGCCGTATCGCCCGGGAATGGGAATGCTCCAGAGTCTGGAATATGCCAGAGTCCGGAACAGCCGTTTATTTTTCAGTAAATTTTTCCTGAAGTTCGTGGACAGATCTTCGCAGAAATTCAAGGAGTTCCTGAATTTCTTCATGGGTCGTCGGATGCTTGAGCCGTTTGGGGATCCGGATCTGGGACGGCACGATCTGCGGGTAGGTGAATGCCCGGCCGATTTTTTCAAGCGGGATCTCTCCATCCATGACGCGTTTACCGAACCAGATGCCCGCAACGTCTGCATTCAGGTCAATGACGTCAAAGCCGCTTCCGCCTTCGCGATCATCGCTGAGTTCTTTTTCGACTCCGACTGTTTCCACGATCAAGGGCGCGATCTGGATCGTCAGGGCGGCGGAGACCCAGAAATGCTGGGAATAATCCGTCGCGCCAAAGATCGAGACACCGTTTCCGACGATATTTTGGCGGAGTTTCCGAATTTCCGGAGTTTCGATCGCGCGGAACCGTCTTCCGTAAACGGGAACTTTGCCAATGGCTCCAGTAGGTTCCAGGCAGACCTGGCAGGCGAGAAGGAACGCACCGCGGGCCGCTTTTCCTTCGGGAGAATCCGCATCGCCCGTCCCGCCGACTTCCATAGCTGCCCAGGCTGCGTAACGCACGATTTTTTCTCCCAGAATATCGCCGGGCTGTTTTCCTTTTTCGGAATAGTCTTTCAGCGGCTCATTTTTTGCCAGTGCCAGAAGGGTCCGGAGAAGAACGAAGCGGGCAGTCCGGACTGGAAGCTCCATTTCATCCGTTTTTTCGGTTTCCCATTCCTGAGCCGTCATGGAACGGAGCAGGTTCTGAAGTTTCTGCACATCCGATTCCGGTTGGGAGTCGTCGGAATTCGCGGGATCCGGAGTCTCTGTTTGCTGATCTTCTGAAATGGATCCATTTTTTTCAACAGAATGAGCGGCTGCGTCTTCTGTTGACGGTGTTTTCGATGAGACTGCATTTTTTGCCGGATCCTGAGACTCGGAAGAGGCATCGGAGCCAGATTCCCGTGGAGATCCCGGAGGCGTCTGCGAAGCCGTCGGCGTCTGTGCCGCAGTTTTGCTTTCCATCTGACGGCCATTCTGGATATTCCGCATTTTTTCGAGGATCTTCAGGAAAAAATCCAGATTCGGATTTTCAAGTACCGGGAGTCCCGCAGCTTTCTGATCCATGGCGATCTGCTGAACGAGACGGTAGGTATTTTCCAGCTCGTCGCGCACATCCGGATGGATCGTACGGATCCGAATTCGGTCCCCGCGGCAGAATTGGCGGACCCAGAGGTTCATCGCCAGAGCATTCAGCGGGTCAAAGGAAATCGTGAAATTGGCGTGACGGGAACGGCGTTCGTGCAGGATGGTGCGCATGACGGAGTTTTCGTCAGATGTATGGACTGCTCCGAGAAAATGCCCCATCTCGTGCAAAAGTGTTTCGAGACGTTCGACTTCCGTGATCTGCGGGGCTTCTTCACGCAAAAGGATCCGGCCGTAGAAAGGCTGACGGGCCAGACCAAGTTCCGTCCGTTCACCGCTTGCGTTTTGGTGTGCCGTAAATCCCATGACCAGCTTCCCCGGGATATTGGGGACTTTTTTTTCGAAATCGCCCATTACTTCACGGAGATTTTTGCTTTTCGGATCGGATTCCCATGAATGAAATGCCTCGATCTCAAGGCGTACGAAGCAGGTCTTTTCGAGGATCTCCGATGCATTGGCGACACGCTCGGTGATCCGCTGTCTCCAGAGTTTTTCTGCAAGCGGAATGTTCATGTCGGTGAAGACATGGACCGGAAGCGTCAAAATCGGCAGGCTGACGGGAGAAACTGCGGCGTTTTGCGGTGGATTTGTTCCGGAGGAGGTCTGGGAACTCGAGGAATGTTTCGGCTCAAATTCCGAACTTTCTTCTCTGGTTTTGGGGCTTTTCTTGGTATCTTTGGCTGAATTGCGTCCCTGGATCCGGCTCTGCGGGATCAAGGTTCCATGATCGGGGCCGATGCCGTAGAGCTCCTGGATCCCGTTCTGCTTCACGAAAAGGTAGATCTCATCCTGAAGAAGACGAAGTCGGGTCAGCTCGCCATTTCGGTCGAAAACGGCTGCGGCTGCCTGTGGATTAGAGATCGTGAGCGTTTCGCCCGGACGCAGGAGCAGTTCCGTTCGCTGTCCGCCGCGTTCCATTTCGATCCAGAAACGGACCGGTTCTGCTCCCTGATTTCCAAGCACAGTGATCCGCTCTTCATCCCAGACCGGAAGAAGTTCCCCTTCCTCTCCCAATGCAGAGACTCGCCATTGAGAAAAGAGGAACAGCGCGCCCGCGAAGATCCAGAATGCACTGAAACGTACTGTTCGGGAAAAAAATGTTCCGTAAACTTTTCGTTTCTGAAAATGGTTCCGTTGATTTTCTTTTGGGGTCATGCGATTTTCCTCTTTTCAGGAATTTTTATTCTTGCGGAGTCTGCTCCGGAAATCTTTTCGTGAGGTATTTTCAGGCGTAGATCTTTTCACAAAAAAAGCACACAGTCCCCAGAACGGCAGTCTGTGTGCTTGATGTCCGAACTCGAGGAAGATCCTAGAGAGAAACCGTCTGATTTCCGACGTTCATGCCGGTGAACTGGAACGCGACATTGCTGCGGTCGCCGGCCTTGAGCGTCACGACTTTGGTCTCGACGAGTTTCTGGCCATTTACGGTCACTTCTGCACGGATGACGTAGTCGTACGCATTTCCAGCCTCCAGGCCATAGGAAACAAACGAACGGGTGCTGCCCGTAGCGGCGGTCTGATTGTCGTTGACGTAAACGACTGCATCGTGCGGAACGCTGATGGTCAGGATCCCGCTGTTCGCCGGGACGGCTTCTTCCTGGGTGAAGCTGGCCTGATGGAACGGTGTGCTCAGGATAGAGGCACTGTTTTCTTCGGGCGTCACGACGGACGGAGCTGCTTTTTCTACCGGTTCTGCGGGCGTCGCAGCCGGAACGGCCGTTTCATCGATCACGGCATCTGCTTCACAGCAGGGGAGACTGTAGCCCGGGGCATAGTAGAATCCGCCGAAGTATCCCGTGGAGTACCAGCGGTAACGGCCGAACAGAAGACGGCGGATCGGACCGGGACGCCAGCCGAGAACGTAGCTGCCGCCGGCATAAACCGGACCGCAGACGTCGCAGACGGGGTCCGCAGCGACCGGAGTCGAAACGACGGGCGTCGAAACGACCGGGGCAGCGACGGGCGCACAGCACGGATCAACGACCGGAGCGCAGCACGGATCAGCCCAGCCATAGCCATAGTAGCCATAGCTGTAGACCGTCGGATAAGCGAATGCACGCGGACCCCAGAACGGACCGCCCCAGTAACCGACGTGGCCCCACCAGGCGGAAGCCGTCTGACTCATACTCCAAACCGACAGCATGACGAATGCCATCACAGCAAATTTCAGCGCTTTATTCATTCCTGACTCCTTCTGCGATCTGTTCCAAAGAACTTTGCGTTTTTCAGGCACACTCCGTTCTGGAACCGTATGGTATTTTGGATGACTCCATTAATTAATTGGATCCTTATTTTATTTTACAGGTAAATGAAAATTTCCCGTAAAATCGGACGCCAAAATTTTTTGTGAAAAAATCTGTACCTTTTCACTCTTTCGGCGTTCTGGACTTTTTGCGTCAAAAAAACATTTGCTTCCCTCAGAATGTGAAAATCCGAAATTTTTTATCGGACCGGTTTTTCCTGACGGAGAAACAGAGACTCTGAAAAACAGTCAAATGATAAAATGCACAAAATGGCCCATTGCGATAAATTATACTCGATCGGGGAGTCCAGTAAAGGGGGGCAGTGCGTTTTTTCTCAAAAAATTTAAAAAATCGTTCCGATTTGCTGGTATATTTGCCCGACCTGCCAGTGTATCTGCACTTCCTTGAGAGCGGAAATACCTGGAAACGGAGGCTCGGAGTGGAATCTATCCAATAGACCGTGAAATCTCAAAGATTTGTCGCATCATCGCAGACTGTCTCGCGCAGCAGAGCGTCCATCGTTTTGTTCAGGATCCGGTCATGCTCTCCGGTTTGTGCGTAAACGCGGCAGATGCAGCTGATGAAGGGGAGCCTGCGCACGATCTCCTCGTCTGTCGTGGCACGCATGGTTCCGGTTTTCGTTTCGAGCACGAAATTCTGTGCCGAGGCCGGACCGCTCGTTCCCGGACGGTATGTATGGCGTGCGAGATCGAAACGGAGCGGAATGTCCCGAAGTTCTGGAGGCAGTGCTTCCCGGAATTTCATCTCCAGGATCTTTCGGTCAGAGAAGATACTCTGCATCTCTGCACGCCGGGTGTCGTGAAACAGCGTACGTTCCGCTGCAGTTCGCCACGGGATCTTTCGGTTTGCGACGGCGTTCCACCGGTCGGAAAGTTCGCGTTTTTTCGGATCGCTGGAATTTTTCCATTCCTGAGTCGTTCGGATGAGCAGAGACCACTCGGTCAACTGACGGTAGGCGTCCAGATTTTCGAGCGGGCTGGCATTCTCGGGGAGAAAATACGGAGCACTTGCCGGGAAAAGATCCTCAAGGGCCAGGTCGATCCCGCGGACGGTTCGGTGAAAGTATATCGTACGGAAAAGTTCGCCCCGGACCGAGAGAAAATGTGCGAGTGACGCGAGGCCGCGTTCGTCGATCGTGAGTCCCTTTTCCGTGAAGAAACTGTAGTAGAAAAGCCGTTCAATATCGACCGCCCGCGTACTGTAGCCCGACATGTACGCATCCCGGAGTACAAAATCCAGATTGTCGATCGTATAGAGACCGCAGAAAAGCGTCCGGAGCAGCTTCAGCCATTTGGGAAACCGGGCTTCTTCTTCCGGGTCGTTTTTCGGACGGACGATCAGAAACGCGGTATGTTCCGGATCCAGGATCTCATGCGGTGCAAGTTCTGAGTTGGGATTTCTTCGGATCCCGCGAATGATCTCGCCGAGTTCTTTCCGGATGATCACGGCACCAAGTGTCTCGTGCGTTAATCCGAATTTCTGCAGAAAGTGCTCATCGAAAAAATGCCCGAACGGACCATGACCGACGTCGTGAAGCAGACCCGCGATGCGGAGAAGAGACTCAACGTATCCGCGTCCCGGAACTTCCGGACACGCTTCCTTTAAACTCTCGTAAAAGGCGGATACCGCACGGCTCGCAAGGTGCATGACGCCCAGCACGTGCTGGAAACGTGTATGTTCTGCGGATGGAAAGACCCACCATGCGGTCTGGAGCTGATGGATCTGGCGAAGACGCTGGACCCACGGACTGTCGATCAGATCCTGCTCGCAGTACCGTTCCCTTTCCGACTTCACTTTTGAGGAAACGAACGCAATGTATCCGTGGATCGGACAGTGGACCAGTGCCAGATTCTCTTTCATTCTCATAGTTCGACGCTGCTTTCCGCCCCGATCCGAACCAGTTCACTATGGATCTCCGACGCGGAAGTCTCCACTTTTCCAAGGTACTCATCAAGGACTGAAGAAATCTTTTGTTCCAGTTCGTCCAGTTTCAGCATCACTTCATCGTGCCGACTGGAAAGTTCCTGAAGATAATCCGCTTCTGATGATCCATTCATCTCAAAATCCTCCATGTCTGTCTGAATCCCCACGGCCGATCTCCTTCGGCCGTGTGCTTTTCGTGTTCCCGGGGGAGTTCCTGTATTTTTCGCAACAGAACGGGAACGGACCGAAAGCCTGTCTTGTTGGAAGTATCGGTCCGGGAACTCCTGCCCCGTCAGAAGACTCCCCTTCGAAAAAAACATTTCTTTCAATTTCAGGCCGGTTGGATCGATTGATCCGGACATATAGAAAAACCGGGTCATGCGAGCCAAAACGGTCGTGCGGAACAATCTGGAAAAGCTGGTTGTGTGGAATATTCGGGAAGTGCCGTTCATGAGGAATATGCTGCTTTTGAAGAGAATGCTGGTCGAAATGTTCAGAGAAGACTTGAGGGATGTTCCTGATGTTAGGTTTGGAGAAGATGAGATGATTGGAGTGTTTCCGAGTCTTAGAACAGGAAATTGACGGGAATGTTGAAGGATTTTTCCCTTGGAATGTAAAACTTCGGTTAAATTGAGAGCTGCGGTCTTGACTTTTAAATTTTTTGAGTAAAATAAAAAGAGAGGCTTTCCCGCGTTTTATATTGGAGGCGTTTATGGACAGAAACTCTTCGGCTTCAACGGACTCTGTGCCGCGTATCGTTTTATCCAGGACATTTTGGGCTGAGGAAATGGCGAATTCCATTTCGCATGGGATCGGTGTCCTTTTTTCATGTGCATCTCTGGTGCTTCTTCTTTTGAATATTCCGGATAAAAGCGCCGTTTATTTTACGTCGCCGTCTGCGGCCTGGGTCGGATCTCTGCTTTTCGGTGCGTCGCTGATCTTCCTTTATCTCATGAGTACGATCTTCCATGCCCTTCCGGACGGGAGGACCCGCACGATCTTCCAGCAGCTGGATCGGGCTGCGATTTTTGTGATGATCGCCGGAAGCTATTCCGCGTTCTGTCTCTCTGCATTTTATGCGACTTTTGGTCTCTGGATGTGCTGTGCCGTATGGAGTATGGCGGCGGCTGGGATCGGTGCTGAGATCCTTTGGGGAAGGAAAGCGCATCGTTTTTCGCTCATACTCTATCTCATCATGGGCTGGTTTGTCGTTTCAAAATTTTCGGTCGTCGCGGATGCTCTTCCGCCGGTCAATTTTGGGTTTCTTCTGGCTGGCGGGATCTTCTATACGGTGGGAGTCCTTTTTTATGCTCTGCAGAAGTTTCCGTGGATGCACCCGATCTGGCATCTTTTCGTTTTGGGTGGAAGCGTTTGCCATGTGCTCGCACTCCTCTTCCTTTGAAATGACGGCGCCTGATTTCTGAAACGCTCTGGTCGGAGACTCGGTCCAAAATGAATTTTCGGACGAAATGATGCCGGGTCAGCGACCCTGTGTTGCGGGGGTACCCGTTCCATTCGGCGGAAGGTCTTTCCCTTCTGGTTTTGTGTCAGCATCTTCTTTCGGTTTCGTATTCGCGTCTTCTTCCTGTTTGGCAGGGGACGGATTCGGGGCTTTGCGGAGACTCTCCAGGACGTTTTCCGTGTTGTCTTCGAAATTGCTGTGCCCCGGTATGAAGTCATTCGGTCCATATTTAATATTGTCGAGAAAGATCTCGCTTGGCTGGAGATCGATGTCGATCAGGAAACCGGAGTGCTTGTCTTTCGGATCATAGTCCGTACGCCGAAAGCAGATCCGGAGCGGCAAAAAGTCCTTTCGGAAGAAAACTTCTGCCTGGGTCGGTATTTCTTTGGGAAGGTGATTCAGGAACGTCTGGAAATCTTCTTCCGAAATATGCGAAAGATCTCGCCAGACGACCACTTCCTTTTCGCTTTCCGTGCCGTCTTCCGCCAATTTTTCCTTCTTCATTTGCTTTTCGCCGACGAGCCGGAAAATTTCATCCGGCACATGGATCCCGCGGTTCTGCATGATGGAGTAGGCCAGTTCCGGCTTCATGAAGCCTGAGACGCCATCCTGAAAGCTGTCTCCGTTTTTGTGTACGAAATAAAAGGAGTCCTGGATCTGTTTCAGGAGATTCTCCGGAAGTTCTCTACACGAATGAGGTTTCGGAGTCGAGTACCGTTCGGGATGTTTTTGAATGCGGCGGTGGACTTCGCCAAGGTCAGTCATTTGACGCAGATGCTCAAGCGTCACGACCTGAGGTCTGTTCGGTTCCTGTTCCATATTTTTTCGAATCGTTTCGACGGAAAGGCCGTTGGGGAATGTAGTCATTTGCCCAAGTTCTGAAAGACGCGCCAGTTCTTCCTGTCCCTGAGTGATGCGCATATATTTGTGGCAGTCCAGCCAGTATTTTTGAAGTTCTTCATTCAGGATGCAGACCTCCTGGATCATGAACTGATTCCGGATCGACGGTGAGTCCTCTGGATTGACGAAAAAATTTGTTTCCCAATACGCAAGGAAAAGTTCCTGACTGCCGACCTGTTTTTTTTCACGGCGGTACGTGCCTCGGCCTTCAATTCGGGAAAGACCTGCGCGGATCGTGAGCTGAATATTCTGGATCGTCATGTTCTGCGTATTGCGAAATACCAGTTCTCCTCTTTTCAGTGCATTGTGCGTTTCCTCATTTAATGCGGCCGTAAAGCCGGACAGCGTCTGTGGCTCCTTTGGAGCTTGAGCTGCATTGGGGGCCGGCACACTCTGTATTGGGGCGGGATCGGCACGCGGTGCGGTCTGCGTGGGAGCTGCATTGGCACGCGGTGCGGTCTGCATGGGAGCTGCATTGGCACGCGGTGCGGTCTGCATGGGAGCTGCATTGGCACGCGGTGCGGTCTGCGTGGGAGCTGCATTGGCACGCGGTGCGGTCTGCGTGGGAGCTGCATTGGCACGCGGTGCGGTCTGCATCGGAAGTGTATTCGAACGCGGTGCGGTCTGCGTGGGAGCGGGATTGGCACGCGGTGCAGTCTGCATGGGAGCTGCATTGGCACGCGGTGCAGTCTGCGTGGGAGCTGCATTGGCACGCGGAGCGGTCTGCGTGGGAGCTGCATTGGCACGCGGAGCGGTCTGCATCGGAAGTGTATTCGAACGCGGTGCAGTCTGCATGGGTCCGGTATTGCGTACCGGGGGGGCGATTCGGATCGGAACGTGAGTTCCGATGGGTTGGGGATCTTGCGAAGTGGGACGTGCCGTGGATTCCGATTCCGCGGGGTGTAGCGGAAGCGTGCGGTCGTGAGAAAAGTTCTCTGATCGTATGTGGATTGCCCAAAGTGTGCACAATGTAAAGGTGATGCAGAATGTGTATATCGTGTAGAGTGTCCGCATTGTTGTTTTTTTGAGGTTGAATTGACCTTTTATTTATCCTATCTTCTCTATTTTGCTGCGTGGAAAAATATTTTATTCCACATTTAGCAATCTAAACGATTTTATCAAAGAAAATAGTGAAATCTTCCGAAAATAAACACAGACGGACGTTCATCGGTATGGAACGGCGGTATTTTGTTTGCGGAGCCTCCGAAAACAGGCCGACAGGATCCATAGAAAACGTCCGTGTACTGACATTATACTCAAAAAGCGAAGAATTCCCAATAGGTGAAGAAGAAAAAATCGGAAATTTGAGTATTTTGTCATCCAAAAAGTTCGCAAAATCAGCTTTTCCGCCTTATTTCAGCACAAACAGAGAAGCGAAATGACCGAAGAGCGTTTTTTTGAGAAGTTTTGGGCCTTGAGAATTTTTGGAAATGTTGCGCGATGGCAGGTTTTCACCAACGGTGTGTCGAGACATTCGACAGCCTGGCCGAAGCAGGATGCTTAATTTATTTGAAGGAGTCAGATAGGGGGACAAAATGAGAACCTGGTTGACATTGTTTTTCTCGCTCTTTATGCTTTCCGTTATGGTCGGATGCCGTGAGCAGACTTTGGATCCGTACACGCAGGGCGGTTACGATTTGGCACAGCCGGGACATCCGGCAGGAATTGCTGGTCCTGGTCCCGGTGTGGATCTGGGCGTTCCCCCGCACATGGCGGGCGGTGCACAGGGCGGCGGAGCTGCAGCAGCTGCGCCGGCTGCGATGAAGACTTCGCAGCTTGCTTTCGTAGGTCCTTCTGGTGCCAACGTCCGCTGGGATGTTGCTGCGCAGGGTATGTTTGATTCTGAACCGATGGTCTGCCCGTTCCGTCAGGACTTCCCGCAGGGCGGCGTTTACCGTCTGAAGCTGACGGACATTCCGGGACATCCGGGACTGGAACTCTATCCGACGATCGAAGTCGCGCCGGCCAAACCGCGTACGCAGGCTTTCCTTGCGCACAGCATGATCCCGGTCAACTTTACCGAAGAAGACATCATGCAGGTCCGCAGCGGCAACTTCGTGACGAAAGTCATCTATCTGCCCGATCCGGAATTCCAGGAACTGGCCCTCGCCGTCGGTACGCCGGACACTATCGTCAGCACTCGCCTTGATCCGGGCGTCAATCCGATCGCGGAAGCTGACCGCCGCGGTGCGATCCTCGCGATCATTCGTATGGGCAACAAGTCGGTCACTCCGGAATTTGGTGCTCCGGAAGGCGGCATGGCTTTTGATGAAAACGGCAATCCGATCTCTGGTGCAGCTCCTGCTGCTGCCGCTGCCGGTTCCTCGCCGCAGAACTACATCTCCGGCGTCACTGGTCCGGAATTTGGCGAACCGATTACTGAAACGGCTCACGGTCTTCCCGGTCCGGTTTCCCTTCCGGAAGCAGAACCGGCTCGTAAGCGTGCGACCTATCCGACTTCGGCCCGCTAAAATGATTCAGGCCTGAATTTTCTCAGAGAGTCAGCGAAGCGGCGGAATGATCCGAGCAGATCGAAAACGCCGCTTTCCTGCATGAAAGAGCTTTGCGGAACGGATACCGCTGCCTTCCTGCGTCTCTCGTGATTCATTCCAGCTCCAAAGCATGAAGGGATTCAGACAATGTGGATGTTGAGAAACCCAAGAAAATACCTGATCGAGATCCTGTTCTTTTCGGTCCTGGTTTTTGCCGGACCATGCTTTAGCGTTCAGGCGCAGATCCCTGCCAACGGGACCATCATTTCAGACGTTGCGGTGGAAGAGGCCGTTCCCGCACATGGAACGCCGGCAGTACAGCTTCCGGGACAGGATCAGGCTCCCCAGAATGCGGGAGTTCAGGAAGTCCGTGATGCTGCCGCCATCCTGAATGCACCGGAAGGCGGTCCCCATTTCCAGCACGTGCAGATTTTGGCTCCGGAAGGGACCTGTATCGCACCGGCGGCAGATGGACGCTTTCTGGAGCCGATGACCGCTCCGCAGTACTACGCGCTCCAGGTCGGTACTCAGTATCGTTTCCGCGTCACGGATATTCCGATGATGCCCGGGATCGAAGTCTTCCCGACCGTGGAGATCGTGGACCGAACGCACCCGCCGATCGGGGAAGAACTGCGTCATGCGGTGGTTCTGGAGCTGACGAAGGAAGACCTTTATGCTGCGATCCGCGGAAAATTCGTGACCCGCGTCATCTATATCGAGGACCCGGAAACGGCTTTGCCGATCGCGTCGAACACGCAGGAAGGTCAGGGATACTTTGATGTTTCGCCGAAAGCGGACCCGTTCCTGGTCGCCAAAACACTGGGACGGCCCATTGCGATCATCCGCATTGGCGGACGTGCTCCGGAGATCGACGGAGAGTACG
Organism: Thermoguttaceae bacterium; assembly: GCA_017939795.1. Taxonomy (GTDB): domain Bacteria; phylum Planctomycetota; class Planctomycetia; order Pirellulales; family Thermoguttaceae; genus RGIG3701. The sequence goes on along the minus strand of JAGBAA010000036.1, from coordinate 78,615 downwards.
ACATGACGTTCCTGAATAATTGCCCGCCGTTCCTGCACTATCCCCCCATGAAAAACTGAGAATTCTGCAAACTGCGCAATTTCCAACCGGTCCGTGAGTCCAGATGACCTGCGGACCGGTTTTTTTGTACGAAAGATCGGTGAATGAGAACGCGGTTTACGGCCCCTCCTTGAATCTTTTTGAAAATCAGGTAAAATCAAACTGTTTCCAATTGTCTATTGATGTGAGGTCAAAAAATGAGCGAGAGCCAGAATTTTGAAGAATCTATCTTGACGCTGCTTCCTCCGGAGGACGTGAACTATGATTCAAAACAGTTTGAAGATCTGCATGACGGGTATTTGTTCGGAAAATACAAAAATTACCGTCTGAAAGCGAAACTCGGCGAAGGCGGGATGGGGCAGACGTGGCTGGCGGAGAAACTTGTGCGGGGTGAAGTAAGTCAGCTCGTCGTTTTGAAAATTTTGACGCAGGAACTGCGCAGAAATACGGACGCCATGGAAGAAGTCCGGCGAATTTTTTACCTCACGAAAAACCTGAAACATCCAAATATCTGCCCAATTCTCATCCTGGAAGCGGACGAGGATTTCGGTGACTTTCTCCTCATGGAGTACGCCGACGGCGGGACGCTCGCCGATTGGTTTGAAAAACAGCCGGGACACGAAAACGGACTCCCGCTCGAGACCCTCCTTCCGATCTTTCGTCCGCTTGCCGAGGCACTGGACCTCGCGCACCGAAACGGGATCCTTCACCGCGATGTGAAGCCGCAGAACATCATGTTCATGGGCCGGGACAAAACGCCGGTCCTGATCGACTTCGGCATCGCCGCGCGCATTCGGCCGGAAAACGTGACGTCCAACACGCAGTCCTTCAGCCGGACCGACACGATGGCCCATTCCTCATCCGGCACGCCGCGCTACATGGCCCCGGAACAGATGGAAGGCAAATCGCAAAATTCCCGCACAGACCAGTACGCGCTGGCGATGGTGCTCTACGAAATGCTCAACGGCTCGCTTCCATTTTCGGGCAGTGCCGTGTCGATCGTTCTTCAAAAATCGCGCTTTGATCCGCAATTGCCGCAATTCGCTCCGTACGTGAACGCGGCTTTTGCCCGCGCACTTTCCTTCAACGCTGCCGACCGATTTGCGTCGTGCACGGATTTTATGGCCGTGCTTTCGAATGCATCTTTTTCTGATTCGAAGGATGCGGTCGATCCGCAATTTCAACTTCCTGATGTGGATGCAATGGCAGAAAAGATCTACTGGGAGACGCTGCAGAAAAAGAAAGATAATGAGAAACGTCGAGAGGAAAAAATTGCCCGGATCGCTAAAGAAAAAGCGAAACGTGAGGCTGAACGTCAACTTGCCCGGGAACAGAAAGTACGGAAACGGGAAGAAAAACGGCGTCAGAAAGAGTACCTGAAAGTTCAGAAAAAGGCGGAACGTCTTGCCCGTACGAGGCTGCGGAATGAACAGCGGCAAGATAGTCCATCCTTTAAAATCTTCACTCGGAGAAATCTTCTTTTCCTCTGCGGACTTTGTGCAATCGCAGCGGCGGTGCTTTTGGTGTGGTGGATGATCGGTAAATGATCTGAATTCCGGCGCATGAAAATCTGCGGCCACGAACCGCGGCGGGCGATAGCACTTCCGCGCGATGGCGTAGAAAACGCGACTCGCTGGCCGTTCTGTTTTTAGAGTGCGCATCTGCGCATTCGCCGGGAGCTTGTGTGGGTTTCAGGGACGGCGGCCTTTAAAAGTCCCCGCACTTCAAACCACCCCGTCTCGCATCGCTCGCCACCCCTCCTGAGAGGAGGGGCTTGGAAATTTCACTCTCCATCCTTAAGAATGTTTTTAATATTTAGAGGAAAAGGAGGATGAGTCCGACCGGGATCAGGTAGAAGGCGAAGTAGCCGATGCAGCGTGTGCGGAGGATCTTCACCAGGAGCGAAAGGGAAAGCAGACTCACGATGAAGCAGACCGCGAACGCGACAGCGAGCGGGAGCAGATTAAGGGAATCGCCGGGGCCGTCTTTGAAGAGCTTCAGTATCTCCACCATGCTTGCGGCTCCCACGGCGGGGAGGGCCAGGAGGAAGGAGAAGGTTCCTGCATCCTGACGTTTCAGACCGGCACCGAGTCCAGCCGTGATGGTCGATCCGCTCCGGGAAAGGCCGGGAAGAATGGCGAGGGCCTGCACGCATCCGATCAGGAACGCACGTAGATACGAGAGCGTCTTGAGATTTCGGCGCAGACCGTTTTTCTGCATTTCGTGCGGATCCCGGCGGGACATTTTCTGCGCAAGGATCAACAGGACGGCCGTCAGGAGCATCATGGTTCCGGTGAGCTGCACGCTGGTGCAGAGCGTCTCGAACGCTTCGTCAAAGAAGAGCTTGACCGTTACTCCGACGACTCCGACCGGGATCGTTCCGACGATCAGGAGCTTCAGCAGCCGCATATCGTTTCCCATCGCCATGCGCAGGACCGGACGCCAATAGTAGAAGAGGATCGCGAGCAGCGACGCAAAATGAAGCAGGATCGTGAGCGTCACCGGTTCCTCGAGCCGTCCCATTCCTGTCCGGGCAAAGATCTCATTCAGAAGCGTCAGGTGACCGGAAGAGCTGACGGGCAGAAATTCCGTAACCCCCTGAAGTACTGCCATTAAAATCATCTGAATGTACTCGATCATGGCTCAGAAACTCCTTTCTGATGGATCCCGAGGACCGCAGGCGGGTAGGGACGAATATCCCACGGACCCAGCGAGTCGAACGCGCTCCAGTCAAACGTCGTGTCGGATTCCACGACAAAAACGCTCTTTTCCGGTGCCTTTTCGTAAAGCGGCGTCAGGAGACCGAGCAGGTCTTCCGTTCGTTCGTTGAAGAAATGGTACGGCGGAGAACAGAAAACGAGCCACGGATGGTCTGTCGGGATCTCCGGATTCCGACGGTACCAGAGGAAAACGTCGCCGGCCTGGACTTTCACGAGATCCTGGATCCCCAGTGAATCCGCGTTTTTCTGGATGATCTTCGCAGTTGGAAAATGCTGTTCGGTGAAGAAGCACCCGCACGCACCGCGGCTGACCGCTTCCAGACCAAGTGCACCGGTACCTCCAAAAAGGTCGAGTACATATGAACCGGAAACGTAAGAGTGGATCAGATTAAACGCGGCTTCGCGCACACGGTCTTTCATCGGACGCAGACGGCGGTCTCCGAGGTAGCTCAGTTTACTTCCGCGGAACTTTCCTCCGATGATCCGCAGACCGACCGGATCGACTTCCATGGAGTAGGAGCCGACGTTTTTTCCAGCCTTTCGCGGTCCTCCGGAATGGTCGGAGGCTGAACGGGAGGTTTCGGAACGGTGCGGGACGAATTGCGCTTTGCGCGGATTGGGACGTGCCATGGGGCGATTCTCCTTTTCTGAAACATGAAATCTTCCATTTTATCTTACACAAAATTTCAATTTAGGGAAGGGCAAACCGATAAAAAGTCTGCGAAATTTCCGTTTTTTTCAAAATTTCTCCCTTTTGAGGACCATTTCGATCCGAAGAATGGAATGGATGCGCATTTCCTGTTTTTGCAGGTCCATTTGCCAGTCGTTTTGCCGGTGTTTTGCCGGTCGTGAAGTTTCCGCTTCCGTCCCGTTTCCTGTTCCTTCATGGAGTCCCGTGTGCCGAGATGAGATCGTTCCGTATTTTCCTCATTTACGATTCCGTGCGCCTTGCCCGCAACCGCTGGTTTGCGGAGACGCTGACCGAAAAATGTGCCCGGCGCGGCTGGAACCTGGAGGTGAAGCTCCTTGAAGAACTTCAGGAATGGTCTCCCGAAACCGCAGAACAGGATCGTCCGGATGCCGTCTTTATGCGCTGTACGTCCCCGGAATTTTCCCGTCGGTGCGAGGATGCCGGCCTGCGTGTTTTCAATTCGGCCTGCGTTTCGGAGATCACGAACGACAAACTGAAGACCTTTCGCCATTTCAGCCCGCTCGGTATCCCGATGATGGAGTCCCGGGAACTGGATCCGGCGTCTCTTCCGCCGTTCCCCTTTGTTTTGAAATCGAGAAACGGACACGGCGGTTCGGAGGTCTTTTGCGTTCATGATGCGGCAGAACTCCAGAACATACTGGAACGGGAAACAGAAGGACGGCCATTTTTTTCTTCCTCCTCTGGATATTCCGAATATTTTGAATATTTCGGACATTCCGGACGCTGGATGGTCCAGTCTCTTGCCGACACTCCGGGACGGGATCTGCGCATTTACATCGTGGGAAACGAGATCATCGCGGCTATGGAACGCCGTTCCGAGTCGGATTTCCGGAGCAATTATTCGCTTGGCGGGAGCGCGTTCCGCCGGGAACTGACGAAGGGGGAACTTGAACTTGCCGGCCGGATCCTGAAAATGATGAAATTCGACTTCGCGGGGATCGATCTGATTTTTCATGAAGGTCGGCCCGTCCTTAATGAGATTGAGGACGTCGTTGGGTCACGGATGCTTTATGCACATACCGATCTGGATATTCAGGAAATTTTTCTGGATCATGCGGAACGGGAGCTGAATGTCTGAAATTTTGGAGGGGATACACGCAAGATGCCTCAGACGCCGTTAAAGTCTGACTGACCGTTGAGGAGAGCGTCTTTTCTTTTTTTTAAGCAGTCGGGAAAGTTTTTCTGAAGGGTAAATTTCGTGGGAAGGTCAAGGTTTTTTCAATAGTCAGAACAGACACGGAAATGAAAAAACCGGGAGAAAAAAGTGAAAAACTATTTGCCGGAGCACGAAATGCGGTGTAGAATAAAAGTAGAAGAAGAAACGAGGTCAGTCCAAAACTTTAACCCTCAAAGAAAGGAATCTTTACGTGAATTGTCGATGTAGTCGCTTCCCTGTGCTGCTGGATATTTACCAGCGTTACCTTTTGCAGGCGAATATGTCGGATTTTAAATCAGAGGTTTCCCGCTGCTATACGGCAGGTACTTTGGAGCGTCTGGTGTCGCATTCGGACGCCAGTGTTCGCCGTGCTGCGGTGCTTGCGCTTGGATCGACGGGTGAGATGAGTTCCGTGCGGATCCTGGTGTCTGCATTGCGGGATGCGGACCGAACGGTCGCGATCCTTGCGGAGAATGCGCTTCACAGTATCTGGAATCGAGCAGGCGATGAAAGCGATCAGCGCATGCTCCAGAACCTGAGCCGAATGGTGTCCAGCGGTGAGGCTGCGATGGCGGTGACTTTTGCTTCTCTTCAGCTGGAGAAAACGCCCCGGTTTGCTGAGATCTGGTTTCAGCGTGCCAGTGCGTGGTTCGAGCTGGGAGAGTATGAGTATGCCAGAGAAGACCTGGAGACGGTGCTTGATTTGAATCCGTTCCATTTTGATGCCTACGTACTGCTGGGCTATGTGCACATGGAGACCGGCCGGACCGTTCAGGCACTTCGGGCTTTCCGAAATGCGCTGGACATCAATCCAGGACTGAAAAATACGCAGCTGCGCAAACGAACTTCTGCATTTCTCCGGCAGGCACGATCTAACTGAGTTTTTCGCAGAGTGAGCCGAAAGTCCTGAGGATCTTAGGTATCTGTTCAAGATTGGAAAGCGGCGAAACGGAAAACGAAGATAGAAAGCGAGAAAGGACTTTCCTGACGAGAAAACAGAAAGCAGAAGCAGAAATGCGGAAGCAGAGAAAATAAAGCCCGGAAAGCGAGGGCGTACAGGATCGAAAGATCTGCGAGCAAACAGGAAGATCTGAAATGGGTCTGACTTGAAAATAAAGAAACCGGAAATCCGGAAATCAGGAAGCGATCTGATGCTTCTTCAACATAAATGAGACAGAACACGCTGGGACACAGGATCCGGCGTGTTTTTTCTTTTTTTGTGCGAATTTTCTTGGGGAACTTCTTGACTTGTGGGACAAAATGGACTATATTGGGAATGAGATCAGGATAGAGTGTCAGGATCTGCATTTTTCGGGATCCTGCTCTATTTTTCTTTCGAATTTCCCGCCATTTGTCCAGGCTCTCGGACCCGTTGCCTTTGTCCGCCCGTGCGCTTTTGCGGAGGACTTTGGGTTTGAGTTCGCTGGAAATCACCATCCGAAATGAGGAGGATTTTATGTTTTTGCTTGAAAGTTACCCGATCGCCGTCTGTTTCTGCTTCATTACGATGCTTTGCTGGGGTTCCTGGGGAAACGCACAGAAGGCTGCCGGTAAGACCTGGCGGTTTGAGCTTTTCTATTGGGACTACGTCATTGGTGTGCTTTTGACGGCCCTTGCGTTCGCGTTTACGCTTGGTTCACAGGGAGAACTGGGGCGCAGTTTTCTTGCAGACCTTCAGCAGGCTTCCGGAAGTGCACTCTGTTCGGCATTTCTGGGCGGAGTCGTCTTTAATGCCGCGAACATCCTGCTTGTCGCGGCGATCGCGATCTCCGGAATGGCCGTCGCTTTTCCGGTCGGGATCGGACTGGCACTGATCCTTGGTGTGGCTCTGAACTACTTCGCGGATCAGGCAGGAGATCCCGTGCTTCTGGGGGCCGGAGTGCTTCTTGTCGCGCTGGCCATCATCATTAACGCGAAGGCGTATGGGAAACTTCCAAAACCGGAAGAGACCGGAGCGAGCAAAACCAAAGGTCTGGTCCTTGCACTGGTCTGCGGCGTTCTGATGTCCACGTTCTACTATTTTGTCGCGGCTTCACTGGCGAAAGTGGAGGTCCCCGCGATCACAGAAACACTGGAGGCTTCAGCTGGTACTTCTGTTCTGAAAGACGTAACGGCCGGAAATCTCGCTCTGGATGGTGCGAAACTTCAGGACGGAAAACTCACTCCGTACACGGCGAACGTCGTGTTTGCGCTCGGTATTTTTCTTAGCAGTTTTCTTGTCGTGACGTTCTGCCAGCTGAAACCATTCGTCGGTACGCCTGTCTCACCGCTTGCCTTCTTCAAGGGCAGCTTCAAAGAACATTTCTGGGGATGGATCGGCGGAGCGGTCTGGGCCGTCGGCATGACGCTGAATGTCGTGGCTTCCGGTGTCGCTTCACCCGCCATTTCCTACGGACTCGGGCAGGGCGCGACTCTCGTTGCCGCGATCTGGGGCGTCTTTATCTGGCGTGAATTCCGCGAGGCTCCCAAAGGGACAGGGACGCTGCTCTTCATCATGTTCCTCAGCTTCATCCTCGGCATTGCGCTGATCATCGCGGCCAAACTCTGAGCCGCGATCCGGAGTTCTGTTTTCCGCTCCATCCGGCAGCTGCGTACCCATAATCGCGATTTTTGCCGCGGAGATCATTAAGGAAACTTTGAAGCACAGACGCTCAATGAGTATGGAGCAAAAAACACAAAAAGCAAAAAATATGAAAATCGTATCCGGTCACGTTCTGGTTTCACTTGCCGTTTTTCTTTGAGTACAGAGGTTCAGAGAAAAACGCAAGGGACACAAAGAGAAAATTTCCGAAATTTTATTTTTCGCGTCCTCTGTACATCCATTTCATCTCTTCGCGAAAAGAAGCACCATTCTTGAGAGCCGATTGCCGTCGGCTCTTTTTTGTATCGCATCGGATTTTTGCAGAAGGAGGCCCAGGCAGATTTTGCGGTTTTTTTGTACAGGACCAGTTAAGTTGCTCTAAAATTTCAAAAATTTGGGAAAAAGTACCAAAAAATTTCTTTGGACTCCTTGATTTTTTTCAGAAAATCGGATAAACTGAAGAAAAACTTCCATCCTGTGCAAAATCAGGGAAGTTTTTGATTTCGCGTGCATTCCGACTGCTGTCGGTTTGTTTCGGAGGAACGTCTGTTTTGTTGGACGGTTTGCCCGGCAGTCCCGCTGAATATTGGGTACACGAGCGGGAGGACTACGTTTTCCGTGGAATTTTAGAAAGGAGTCGGCCTGATGATGCATTTTCGTTCGGTCATGTGTCCGTCCGTTCTTTTGCGGGCTTTCGTGTTTTGGGCTTTTTGCCCGCTTTGGGTGTGCGCTTCCGAGCAGGTCGCGTCGCCTGACGGAAAGATCGTCCTGACGTTTGACTGTGCGGAAACGGGGCCTGTTTATTCCGTGACGTACTGCGGGAAAGAGATAGTCGCGCCGTCGGCACTGGGACTGGTCTGCGAACCCGCGTTCGGAAAACTGCGCGTTTCAGAGACTACCCGTCAGTATATGGACCGCAGCTGGGCACCGGTTTGGGGCGAGTATGCGAAGATCCCCGAACATTTCGAGGCTATCTCGATTCTCCTGAAGGATGAAACCGGTCAGGAGCTGGGACTTGAGTTCCGTGTATTCAATGAAGGTTTTGCGTTTCGGTATCTGCGCGGAAAGACGGAGATTCAGAGCATTTCGTCCGAGCTGACCGAATTTCGTATTCCGTCCGATGTGTGCGTTTACCCGATCGACTGGACGGAAGCGACTTTTCCGGAGGATGGCTTGCGTTTTGAGGACTTCAAGTCCAGCTGCCCGCCGTTGACGGGGAAATTTTCGGACGGGAAAGTCTTCTCGATCATGGAAGCGTGTGCCGTCAACTATCCCCGTCTGCGCTGGGTAAAAAACGGCACGGGAGCCGTTCAGCCTTCATTCCGAAAGACGGTATGGATGCCGGTGCATTCCAGTAAAGAGGATGCCGCCGATGGAAACGCCGATGGTGACTGTGAGGGATTCTGCGGGACTCCATGGCGTGCAATGATGCTTGCGGAGAATGAAGCGCAGCTCGCGGAAAACGGGTACTTTGTTTTGAATCTGAATCCGGAACCAGTACCGGGACAGGATTTTTCCTGGGTCAGACCGGGGAAAACGATCAGCAACGAAATGAACTGCCAGATCCGGAAGGATGCACTTTTCAGCATGGTCGATTTCGCGGCGGAGAATGGGATCCGGTACGTTCAGATCGACTGGGGCTGGTACGGGACCGAGTACGTTTACTCGGAGGCGGAGTGCGCGGAATGGGCAAAAAATAATCCGGAGCACGCCGACGATCCAACGTGGCGCGCCAATACGAAACCGGATCCGCGAAAGGCCGCGAAAGGACGCATCCCGTACTTCCCGCAATTTCATGCCAGCACGTACGTGGACGTTGAGATCGAAGAGCTGGTCGCGTACGCCCGGGAAAAAGGCGTGGGTATCTGCCTCTATATCAATGACCGAATACTGAAAGCGTACGATATCGAGGAGCTTTTTGCGCTTTACGAAAAGTGGGGCATTGCGGGTCTAAAACCGGGTTTTGTCGCGTACGGAAGCGCACAGGATACGCAGGATATCCGGCGTCTGTGCGAAGTCGCGGCAAAGCATCGACTCTGGCTCTGTATCCACGACGCCTACCTTCCGGATGGTTCGATGCGTACATTTCCGAACGTCATGAATGTCGAAGGAGGCGGTGGTCAGGAAGGAAACCATCCGGCTTTCCACGACACGGTCCTTCCTTTTACGCGCTGTCTGGCGGGACCGTTTGACTTCACGCCCGCAATATTTTTCCGGGGACGCTCCAACTGCCATCAGCTTTCGCTGCTCGTGACGCTTTACGCGCCCTCGCACGTCATTCGGAGCGGCTGGGGGATCCGAAACCGTGAGAGCGGGAGTGAAAATTCGTTCGGCTCCGAGAAGGAATGGTTTGCTGCCGTTGGATCCGAGTGGGTGAATACGAAGGTGCTGGATGCTGAGATCGGCCGCCGGATCGTGACGGTCCGCGAGACGAAAGATGGAGAATGGTTCCTCGGAGCGACGAATGGATCCCGTCCGCATACTTCAGCCATTTCGCTTTCCTTCCTCAAACCGGACTGCGACTACGAGCTTCAGCTTTGGACCGACGCGCCGGATCCAATTGGAGAATTTCGCGAAACGGTGAAGACTGTCCGGACAGTCCGTTCCACCGATCGGCTTGACCTGCCGATGGCAGAAAACGGCGGTGCGGTCGCGCGATTCATCCCCAAATGACGTTTTCCTTTATGTGCCGGAGCATTTCAATTTTTCGTTTCCGTTCCGGTTCCATTTTTCCTTTTACGTACCGTTCAGGTTTGGCTTTGACTCGTTGGCCTTTGACCCAAACAGGAAATTTTTATGCAGAAAATCCAGAAAATTTGTGCGTTCCTCGCAGCCGTTTGGTTTTTCAGCGGGACGTTTGCTTTTTCGCAGTACTTCGATCAGGACCCGGGGACGCCGATCTATGGTCCGCCTCTTAAGAATGAGGATCTCGTCGGCAAAGTGGTCTACATTGAGTACTGGGGGATCCATTGCGGTCCATGCCGCGCTGCGTTCCCGCATCTGATAGAGTGCCAGGCTGCGTATGGACGAAGCGGTGGTTTTGTGCTCATTGGAAGCCATCTTCAGGAGCCATCTCCGGAAGTCGCGGAATATTTACGTTCCGTGAACTGCAATTTTACGAACTACCAGCAGTATCGCTGCCCGCTTGCGCCTCCGCAGGCTGGAGGGATCCCGCAGGCGTATCTTCTGGACTGCCGTGGACAGCTTGCCGCCAGCGGGCATCCGAATGAAGTGCTTTCGAAGGTCGGACCTCTGGTTGAGGAAGCAGTTCAGCGACGCCGTCTGATGGAGGGGTTCAATCCGGCGATGCTCGTGGATCTTCCTCCGGAATTTCAGAAACTTCCGGCACTTTTTACTGCGGAAAAGTCCTGGAATGCACCGATGAAACAATTGGAGAAAAAAGGCCGAAAGAGCGACGAAGCAAAAGCTGTCCTCGAAAGCCTTCACTCTGCCATTGATGAGGAGATCGAATCTCTGGCTTCTGCGCGCAAAGAAAAACCGGTGGAGACGCTGTACCGGCTGACGCGCCTTTCCAAAAATCTGAAAGGTCTGCCGCAGCTCGAAAAGGTGAATGCACTCGGAAAGAAGGCGCAGAAAGTTCCGGGCGCGAAGGAAATGCAGAAAGTCTGGGTCCAGATGGAGACCTTCCAGAAAAAATGCCAGGCTGGTAAACTAAAGCCTGCTGCTGCACTGAAGGAAGCTAAACGGATCGCTAAATCGTTCCGGGAAGCCTCTGAAAATGAAGATTTCCACAAGGCGGTCCGCAGTGAGATGGAAGCGATGGCAGAGTTGATCGAAAATCAGCTCGCAGCGCAGGGGTGAAGTCCCCGACGGGCTGATTTTCAAGTGCGCGATGTGTCCGAGATGCGCGATGTGCATGATTTTCAGCAGGAGTTTCAAAATGCAGATGAGACGTTCAGTATGTTTTCTTTCCTCCGGATTTGAAACTGCGAGGAGCCTGTTTGCCGACCTGGTGCATTTTTCAGGTCCGGGGCGTTTTCCTGTCTTGGGACTTTTGGCCGGGAGTGCGTTTTGGCTCTTTTGTTTCTCAACGGTCTGTGTGGCGCAGTCTGAAAGAGAGATGACGGAAGCACGGACGCAGATGGTGGAACGCGAGCTGGTTCGGGCCGGGATCCGCAATCCGGACGTTCTTGCGTCGATGCGTTCCACGCCGCGTCACCGATTCGTGCCTCAAAAGGTTCGGCCGCAGTCCTACGAAGAACGTGCTCTTCCCATTGGCTACGGGCAGACGATCTCGTCGCCGTTCGTCGTCGCGAGCATGACGGAAGCACTTGATCCGCAGCCGGATGATCGGGTCCTTGAGATCGGAACCGGTTCCGGATACCAGGCGGCCGTGCTTTCGCCGCTGGTGAAGGACGTTTACTCGATCGAAATCGTGACGCCGCTGGCTCGGCAGGCGATGCGGACATTGAAGGGGCTGAAGTACTCCAACGTGCACGTTCGTGCAGGCGACGGCTACGCCGGGTGGCCGGAGGCTGCTCCGTTCGATAAAATCATCGTGACCTGCTCGCCGGAATCTCCGCCGCCGGCACTTGTGGAACAGCTGAAAGACGGCGGGATGATGGTCGTGCCGCTTGGGGAACGCTATGCGCAGAATCTCTGTATTTTGAAGAAAGATGGAGATCGGCTCATCCAGATGCCGATCCGTCCGATCCTTTTCGTGCCGATGACTGGAGAAGCGGAAGAAAATCGGGAAGTTCTTCCTGATCCGGCCAATCCGGTCCTCCTGAACGGAGATTTTGAGAGCGTCATGGTCGGAAAGAAGAGCGAGATAGAAAAGATGCCGGAACGCCGTGCGAGTCTGTTCGAGGAAGGAGACGTTCTTGAAGACGGAAGTTCTGCGGATGGATTGAAGGAATTCGGTGAGGAAGAAGAGGTCAGCGACCGTCGGCTGGAAGAATTTGCGGAGGACTATTTTGATGAAGCGGATGATCGAACCGCTCGGAAAAAGCTCGCGAAAGCGTCCTTCGATCTGCTGATCCCGGAGGTTTGGTGCTATTTGCGCCAGGCACAGATCGAGCGGTACGATACGGGAGAGGGAAAGTACTGCCTCCGATTTCGGAACAAAAAGCCTCAGGTCCTTTCTCAGGCCTGCCAGGGGATCGGAGTGGATGGGCGCGAAGTGACGGCACTGCGATTTCGGATGAAGATCAAGGGAGAAAAACTCGTTCCGGATCTCGTTCATGGAATGAAGCCCGGCGTTTATGTCATTTTCATCGATGAAAAACGGAATACGATCCGAAGCTCCATCATTGGCGGCTGGCGCGGGTCGTTTGACTGGCGAACAGTTTCGTTCTCCATAGACGTTCCGCCTGCTGCGCGTGAAGCGTGTGTGTTCTTCGGCCTTCACGGCGCGTGCGGTACGTTATGGCTTGACGATGTGGAAATGGAAGCCGTTCATTAAGGAAAATAATTTTCTGTATGCGAAAAAATCCCGCATCTGGAGACTTTAAATTTCCGGACGCGGGAATTTTAGTGGAAAGAGGAGACCGCGGCGTCTCCTTTTTATGGCTTGGCTCTGGACCGTATTTGGGATCTATTCATTTTTTCGGCACCATTCTTCGAAACCCATCTCGCGTTCTTTTTCCGCCGTGTTCTCCACGTCATTTTCCAGACGGGTACCTTCCGGGAGAGCATACATTTTCTGGCGATTGCGCGCAAATGCCGCATTTTCCTGACTGGAAAGAAAATAGAGGATCAGCGAGAGGAAGAAAAGGCCGCCGAACGTCGTTCCGCCGAGTACGTAGAACCAGAAAAGGTCCGGGGCGTAAATCGTACTGACGGTCTGTTCCGGGATCCCGCCAATCAAAAGCGGCGCAAATCTTCGGATCTTCTTTCCTTCTTCATTTTTCCCATTTTCGTAGCTCCATGTGTTGAAGAAAAATGCCGGGACTTTCAGTTCCACATAGTATCCCGTGCTGCTCCCCGGCAGAATGCCGTCCGGAAGTGCCGGAACGAGGACCACGACGGGGGACTGCGGCGTCTCATCCGGGAAAAGGAAAAGCTCGAAGTAGTGCGTGATGCCAAACCGCTGATTGATGTCCGGATCCTGAACGCGGATCGCATCGATTCGGCGCACGACGCCTTTCAGGAAAAAGAAGTTTCCCCGTTCCTTCACCGGCTGCCGGAAAATCGGCCCGACCGAACTGTAGCGTTCCGGTTTCTTGCCATCTTTGCGCGTTTGAGTCTGGGCATAGTCGATCTGTTCGAAATGTTCGTCCGGTGCATTTTCCTGAACATCCGCGACGATCTTCTTCAATTTTTCCTGCGGCATATGGAAAACCGCGTTCATCATCTGGTAGAAGCACTCGCGGTTTCGGAGGGCGAGTCGGGTATCGTTCGACGCGCTTCGAAGTGCGTCTTCCGGAAGTTCTTCCCGATCCAGGTCATCAAAAAGTCCCCAGTCGAACCCCGCCTCACACAACAGTGTGTCCGGATACCAGGCCAGACGGCTTCCGATCATGAAAAGAGGGCAGAGCGGGACAGTCTTTCCCTCTACATTGGGAGCCGGAGCCGGAACGTTTTCCGCTTCAGGTCCTTTTTTCAGGAAGAGTGCCGGAAGGCCAACACGCGGCGGCGGATCCAGTGCTCCCGGTTTCTGAAGTGCCCGGGGAAGCTGACGGCAGAAAAGCGTGACCTTGCGTCCATCATCCAGCACCAGTTGGCACGTGAAATATGAGGAGAGACCGTAGCGGAACGCGATATTCTTTTCCAGCTCCGTTTTTTCCGCACTCAAAAGTTTTCCCGTGATCCAGAATGCATCAAAACGCCGGGGATTCAGTTCTTTGGTATCTAATGGATCCAGAATCGCAAGATCACGTTCTGGAAATGCCCATTTTTCAAGGTCTTCAAGCGTGATCCGTTCCTGAAGATGGTAGAAAAAAAAGAGCTGGTCTTCTTCGGACTGCCATTCCGTACCGTCGGAGTATCTTTGGCGGAAAGAGTCGCTTACTTCGTAGAGTTTCCAGAAATCCTGGATCGTGTTCAATTCTGTGATCTCCGGTTCGGCCGGATCGGGAACCTCTTCCGGAGCTGTTTCGGATACCGAAAAATCCATGAAGTCTGCATCTGAAAGATCTTCCGACGCTGCCGGAGCTGTTTCCGGATTTGCCGGCGTATTCGGAATTTTAGCGGGAGAAACGGGAACAGACTGCTCGAAAACCTCCGGTGTCGGATTCGCCAGGTCTATCGGGAAAAATTCCAATGTGCTGGAGGGATCCTGAGCTTGAAGACCTCCGTACATCATGAAAACGACGGCACAAAAAAACGAAAAAAGAGAAATGGTCAGCCGCATGGGATCTCCTTTCATTTTACGAAATTTCGTGTTTCTGTTTTTCATCCGGTTTCCCGACAGACTTTCAGCCTGAATTTTAGTTCGACGTTTTGCCTGACGTGCCGCTTATTCTGCACAGCCAGCTTCTCCGGCATTTACTCCCAATGTTTCCATCACTTCCGCGTGAACGAGTCCGTTCGTTGCGATGGAGTCTCCCGAAGTATAAGACGGTTCGTTTTTCCAGTCGGTGAATGTTCCGCCGGCTTCCAGAATGATCGGCATGAGTGCTGCTGTGTCCCAGATGCTCATTTCCGGATCCACCATGACTTCAGCACGTCCAGTCGCGACGAGCAGATACCCATAGCAGTCACCCCAGTTTCGCGCCAGTCGGGAACGCAGCATGAGTGCCTTCCAGTTCTCGTAGCGGTCTGTTTGGTAGAATGTCTTCTCTTCCGTAGTCAGGATCAGCGACTCACCGAGTGTCCGAACGTTCGAGACCCGTGCCGGGACGGGTCCTTCCGTTCCGTTGACGTACCAGGCTCCGGAGCCGAGTGCCGCATAAACGCACTCATTCAGCGCCGGGATCCGGATCACGCCCGCGACCGCTTTTTCTTCAAACGTCAGACCAATGAGCGTTCCGTAAAGCGGTACGCCGTGAATGAAGGCTTTCGTGCCGTCGATCGGGTCCAGGATCCAGCGAAAACCGCTCGTTCCGGGTTTTGTCGGCCACTCTTCGCCAAGGATCTCATCCTGCGGAAAGGCTTCGCTGATCCATTCCCGCATGAGTTTTTCCGTCCCTTTGTCCGCGACCGTGACGGGAGACTCATCCGCTTTGAGTTCCACTTCAAAATTCTGTTTCTGAAAAAATTTCAGCGTGTTTTCGCCGGCTTTTTCTGCAAGTTTGACGGCAAATTCAAGACGATTTCGGATCTCGTTTTCCATTTTGTTCCATTCTTTCCAAATTTTTCTGAAATTTTCAGATTCCTGATCTCTGATTCCAGACTTTCTGATCCTCTGAGTATTTCTGAATCTCCGGATCTCCGAAGACCCATGGAGATTTTCGTCCCAAAGTCTTTTTGTCAAAAAAAGAGACCGCCGGACTGGGACGGTCTCTTTTGAAATTTCAGGATGGCAGACCTGCGGACGTTATCGCAGGATTCAGTTCCATCGACCGATCAGTGCTGCTGAAGTTTGTCCCTGGAAGTTTGTGCTCAGGTTGATGAAGCAGTCGCCCGCCGGTGTCTCGGAATCCGTCACGATATTCAGCTCGCAGCCTTCCGCAGGTTCCTGGAAATTGCGCGTCGGGAACAGAACTCCGCGGCGGAGTGCTTCCATTCCGGCAACCAGCTCGATCGCACCTGCACCGGCTCCAAGATTTCCGAACGCTGCTTTTGCCGCAACGACCGGGATGGGCGTCGAACGGGATGCAAACACTTCACGGATCGCTTCCGCTTCCGCACGGTCTACTTCCGGAACGCCGAGGGCGTGGGCGTGGATGAATCCGATCTCATCCGGTGTTTTTCCAGAATCCTGAAGGACTTTTCGCAGAACGTTCACGAATGCCTGGCGATAGTCCGGTACCAGATTGAAGCGGGTGAGATCGTCCGTATGGGTCCCGACCATCGAATCGGCACCAGCGAGAAATTCACCGTAGATCTTTGCACCGCGTTCCTGGGCGTGCGTCAATGATTCAAGGATCAGCGTTCCAGCCCCTTCGCCAAGGACCTGACCTGCGTGGCGTTTGTCGAACGGACAGCAGACCGTTTCCGGATCCGCGTCTTTCGGAGCGATCATTTCCGAGACAGCGACCTGCGGCGTACGGATCGACTGGAGACGCGTTCCCGTTGCGCCGGTGATCATCAGATCCGCCCAGCCGCGGGCGATCGTTTCATGTGCGTATTTCAGCGTCGCGTTCGCTGCCGATTCGTTCATCGTCAGGGAGTCATTCGGACCCATGAATTGATTCAGGATCGAAATATGGCACGCCGGCATATTCGGAAGCCAGACCAGCAGCCAGAGCGGCGCGACCTTTTCTTTGCCTTCCGTTCCCATATTCCGAATGTCGAATTCACCAGCCTCATCCCGAGACGCGGCAAACGCACCAAAAGTCGCTTCCGGTTGCGACAGCATGTAGTCGCTTCCGTACATCATGCCGACCCGCTGCTGCGGTTCGGTGAAATGAAGTCCCGCATCATTCAGCGCTTTCTGTGCGCAGGCAACGGCCATCTGCGTTTCACGGCACATGATTTTGGAGCTTTTCCGGACATTACGCTTCAGTTCTTTGTCCAGTTCGCCAAAGTCTGCAATGTCTCCCGTAAAATCTTCACAGAAAGAGCCAAAACGGACGACATCGTTCAGGAGCGCGAGTTCTTCCGGAAGCGGTTTCACCGCATTCGCGCCGGAATAAAGCCCCTCACTGAGGGATTCGACCGAATTGCCAAACGGAGTCACGACTCCGATGCCTGTGATGACTGTTCTGAATGCGTTCATGCTTTCTTTTTATGGGTAAATTATTGAAGTATGCGTTCCTTTCCACCAGGGAAAAAACACGATTTTTCCTACTCTTATTTTACCACAATACGAAACTTCTGCAATGGGTTCCAGAAATAAATTTCCTTTTTTAGACGTTTTTCTTGCCTTATTTTGGTTTTTTTATTTGGAATATCGTTAAATTTGGAAAAATCAGCAAAGTTTTCTTATTTTACTGGATAGATTTTGTCGATAATTTGGAAAGAGGCCCCATGCCGGATTTGGAAACGAAGGGGCAAAACGCAGATCAGGAGTGAAAAAATGAGTAGTCAGAATATTGCCCGGAATCGTTCTTCAGAGCAGACTTTGCAGAGCGGCGATTTTCTTGCGCGTCTGCGAAATGTATCGCTCGACGGATCGCGGAATGTTCACGCTCCTTCAGAGACGCTCCAGAACGCCTGCCGGCCTGCGGATAATTCGAATTTTTCGCGGGACTTCATGAACTACCAGTCGAAGATCAAGCAGGAACTGCGCCGCGGGATCTCATCCGACGCAGGAACTGTACGTGAAGACGGCCAGAAGGACGGTACTTCCTCTTTGATTTCAGGAAAGACGTCTGCCAGAGTTTCCGCGGCATTTGTGCGAAAGGGAAATCCGTATGTCTCTGAACCGCCGGTCTACTCGGCCAGTCGGGATTGGGAAACGGAAATGTCCCAGAATTGCCCGATTTCATCGACTCCGTCTGAGGAGTCTGCGGGAGCCCAATTTGCGGCCTCCGTTGTTTCACGGACTGCTGCTGCGGCAGAACGTGAGCGTTTTCTGAATTCCGATGCGGCGCAGGCATTCATTCCGCCGAGAGGAGCGTTTGCCTCGGTTTCTGAAAGTGTTTCGTCCTGCTCAGTGTGTCGTTCCGCGGTTCAGGAGACCGGATCTTCTGCCTCCGTTTTGGAGACTTCTTCTGCTTCGAGTACGTCGGCACAGAACCTTTCGAATGAAGAAAAGAAACCGTCTGCCGTTCATTTCACGGCTCCGAATGAAGGAAATCCTTTCGGAAAACTGCTTGCCGGGAAAGAACCGGAAAGAAGATCCATGCCGTCCGCCGCAAATGAAGGTCTTGCCGGCTGGTTTGCGAGCATTCGGTGTTTTGGGATCCTCGGACTGGTCAGCGGCGGTGCGGTCGTTGGCTGTGCGGCAAATACTCCCGCCCCGGCTCATGAATTTACTGCACTTGGCATCTCCCTTCTGATCGCCGGCGTCGCGATGTTTGCGTCCGTCGGATTCCTTCAGGCATTTACTTCCCGTTCCGGAGAGACCGGGACTGTTTGAGCACCTGTTTGGCAGGGGATCCAAGAACTTTCTGATTTTTTGAAAAGAAAGCGGAACACCATGGATCGGCGTTCCGCTTTTCTGTTTTTCGCTGTTTCCGAGAGGATCCCGAGGCTCTGTTCCAGATCTCCATCCCGCTTTATTTTTTGCGGCCTTTCACAGATACGAATTCGATCGGATAATTTTCTGTCGGGTGAGCGATCCGGATCATTTTTTCGCCGGACAGAAGTGCGTCGAAAATGTCGCCGACGATCTCAGCACGCCATCCGGAAGCCAGACGGGGACGTGTTTCGGTGTATCCCGGAGTCTGAAGCCGCCATGCCGCCCAGTCACGCACATCCGTTTGAGTTCCGACGAGTCCCGGAGCCAGATCGTGCTGATGGCAGATCGTTCCGAGAATGGAGTAAAGGAGCGTTCCAAGAACCGACAGTTTCGCACAATGATGGGGAAATTCGACTCTGGGACAGTCTTTTTCATCAAGATGGACGGCCGTTTCGATGAGAGAGGAGATCTCTTCCAAATACGGGCGAAGATCGCCGCGTTCCATGCCGCGGATATTGCGGATGCTTCGCACATCTGAGGTTTTTCTGCGGGCCATTTCAAGCACGAGATCATCCCGAAGGACGTGACGGACAGAGCAGTCCCGCTTTTGGGCGATGGATTCCCGCCAGCTCCAAAGTGCGTACACGATCGCTAATTCACGCTGTGTCCAGTGAGTTCCCGTGAGGATCCGCTGCCAGCGTTCCGGCGAAAGAAGGTGGAGGATGTTTTCAAGGCGTTCCTGCATCTCAGAAGCAAACCAGCCAAGTCGGTCCCGCTCCTTCATTTGGGTATGAAGTACCTCGCGGACCGGATGAAGATACGCAATGTCGTCGACCGCATACTCAAGCTGGCGAGCTGTCAGCGGACGCGATTTCCAGTTTGTGCGGGATTCTGTCCCCGGCATTTGAATGTTCAGGAAATTGGAAACGATGTTTCCGTAGCCTGCGGGGTAATCGTTCGAGACCAGACCGGCGGCCACCTGCGTGTCGAAGATGTTTTTGGGAAATCGGCCTGTACTGCGCCAGCAGAATTCCATCTCAAACCGTCCGGAATGCACGATCGTTTCGTGTTCTCCGAGGACAAGAAGATTCCAGAACGGCGAAACGTCAAGCTGATTCTGGATCGGATCGATGAGAAAATTTCCTTTTGGCGTCGCGGCCTGGATCAGACAGAGATGGGGCTGATAGTACCGTTCGGCAATGAATTCCGTGTCGAGACCGATCCATTCGGTCCCGGTATGTTCGCTGCACCAGCGAGCAAGCTCCGACGGAGTGGAAATGATGACGAATTTCTCGGACATATGGAAATGAAATGAAAAGAAGGCGGGCAGGAGATTCCAAAAAATCAGAGGCAGACCCAAGAGTCTGCCCCTGAAGATCAGTCAGCCATTAAAGGAAAATGAAGGTCATGGCCAGGAAGATCGGCACGAGGATCAGCGCGCTGTATCCGATGTATCCAAAGAAGCTCGGCATCTTGACGCCTTCTTCTTCTGCGATCGCCTTCACCATGAAGTTCGGGCCGTTGCCGATGTAGGTCATCGCGCCCATGAACACCGCACCAAGAGAAACGGCGACGAGCAGTTTGCTCGCGACACCAGCTTCCGTCGAAACGGCTTCAATGTTCATTTCTTTCGCTTTCGCTTCCGCGGCGGCTTTTCCTTCTGCGTCACCTTCTTTGTACGTCACGATCTTGCCGGCTTTTTCAGCATCAGACGTGGCGGTCTTGCCGACGGTTTGGAACACGACGTAGGTCGGTGCATTGTCCAGAACACTGGAGAGTGAACCGGTCGCCCAGTAGAATGCGTGCGTGTCTTCGACGCCCATTCCGAGTTCGCCGCCCTTTTCATTCAGGATCTGGAGCGGGACCTGCATGCAGATGAAAATGCCGAAGAACAATGCCGCGACTTCGGTGATGGCACCGAAATTGAAGCGGTTATTCAGACGGACCTGAGTGCTGCCGACGGTCAGGGAGATGAAGACCAGACCGAGCTGGACGATCTCACGGAGGTACATCGGGGCGTGCCATTCCGTACCCGGGACGGCTTTCGACGGATCGAGAAGCGCGACAGCGAGAATGACGCCGACCAAAAGCGGAACGTTCGGGAACATTCCGAGGAACTTCAGTTTGCCGGCTTCCGCATTGTCCTGCGCAATATCCAGACCGGTTTCTTTCGGATAGGCGAAGCAGGAATCCCAGATGAAGTAGACCGCGAGAAGGACGGCATTCACGAAGATCCATTCCTTCCACAGGCACATCGTCCACAGGAAGCCGACTCCGCTCAGGTAACCGAGGAAGAGCGGCGGGTCACCAGTCGGAAGGAGGCATCCGCCGCAGTTGCAGACGGCGAAAATGAAGAAGACGACCGTGTGGACCTTGTATTTACGTTCGCGGTTCGTTTCCAGAAGCGGACGGATCAGGAGCATCGCGGCGCCCGTCGTTCCGATGAAGCTGGCCAGGAAAGTACCGATCGCAATGAAGATAGTGTTCGTCAGCGGTTTGGCCTTCAGGTTGCCTTCGACGCGGATGCCGCCGGCGATCGTGAAGAGCGCGAACAGAAGAACGATGAACGGAATGAACTCATTCAGGATGGCGTTGGAGAAGATCGTCCACATACGGGCACCGGCAGTCGCTTCGCAGGTATGTGCGGCGGAAATGCCGTGCCAATGGGATTCCAGAACGCCCGGATGAGCGAAACCGTAGTAGATCAGCGTGATCAGCCCCAGTGCAGCCGCGACATAGAAGCGGTGCAGGTTGCTTTCCCACCAATGCTCGGTCGCCGGGATGAGCGGGAGGATCGCGATGGCCAGGAGAAGGAGTGCAAACGGGGCGACCATGTAGTACTGCGGAAGCACCGGCGTCGCGTGTGCGTGGCCGTGATCGTGTTCGCAGCATTCGCCGTCATGGTGATGGTGCCCTTCATGGCATTCTTCGCCCGGAGCGTGAGTGTGGCCTGCGTGGGCATCTGCCGGAGCAGCCTGAGCTTCCGAGGCAGGAGCTTCAGCCGGAGCAGCCGGAGCAGCTTCTTCCACTGCCGTCGTGCTTTCAGACGCGACCGGAGCGGCTTCAGCAGCCGGAGCGGTTTCAGCGGCCGGAGCGGCTTCAGCAGCCGGAGCGGCTTCAGCGGCCGGAGCGACTTCAGCGGCCGGAGCGGCTTCAACGGCCGGAGCGGTTTCAGCAGCCGGAGCGGTTTCAGCAGCCGGAGCGGCTTCAGCAGCCGGAGCGGCTTCTTCAACAACTGCGGCGGGTTCTGCATGGGAACCGCTTGCTTCAAGAGTCAGGTCGGTTGCTTTCTGCGGCCAACCAAGGACCAGAGCAACGATGTACGCAGCGATGATCACTGCGATCGAGAGGGATGCCAGACGATAGGATCTGCTCGGATCGCCGGCGTGAGCGTGTTCACTCATCTTGATCTCCTTAAGGAAAAACGTTGGATTCCATGACCTTCTACGGGCCACACTGAAAAAATTTCCCTATATTGAAACACAGAAATTGGATTTTTTCAAGCCCCCCCTCCCCGGAAAAAGACAAATTTTTATCGATTTTGTCATTTTTCGTGAAGATTTTCGGAAAAAATGCCCTCTTTTCCCCCTGCATTTCGAAGAATTTCCCCGCAAATGTCATCCAGTGTCTGATTGGCGTGGCGGTCGCGGAGTGCGAATTTCAGCTCTTCTGCGTTCTCGTGCTGCACTTCCTGATCGTATTCTTCCTGCGAAATCATTCCAAGTACCAGATCCATATCCCGGACCCGTTCCAGAGGCGCATTTTTCTGCGGGTGGTCCTGCATTTCAAGCGCACAGACACACAGATGCCGCAGAAGATCCACCATCTTCTTCCGTTTGGAACAGACCGGAGAGTAGGCCCAGAGGTACTTTTGGAACTCCTGCCTCATGGCCGAGTACCGGTCCCGCCAGTCTTCCGCACTCAGCGCGTCGGCATCCAGCGGGATCTGGTTTTTCGGAAATGGGATGAAGACCGGTTCGTCCGGCAGTTCACTCATCGCGTAAAATCGTGCCATCTTTTCTCTTCTCCTCACTCCAGGGAGTCTGGTTTTTAAATGACGGACGTTTCCGATTTATTTCAATTCGATCTTTCCGATACGGTACCTGTGCTGTCCGTCGTCTCCTTCCATCGGAAGCTCAAGAATCGGCGTGCCGTCGCGCTGTCCGACTGAAACGAAAACCTCGTACGTCCCCGGCCGGGTGGTCGGAGCGATCAGCCCCGCACAGAATGTGCTTTCGTGTCTCCTCACCGGGATCGCTTCCGGAGGACCTGCTTCCAGCGTCCGCATATCGAGTGTTTCGTCCGAAAGGACTGCCGCGATGCCTCCGTCGGCGTCTTTGAGCGTCAGCGTCAGGAATCCTCCCGGATAGCACGGCGAAACGCCGGCATTGGCCCAGAGTGTGCGGACGGTGAACGGTTTCCCGATCTCGATGGACTCCGGGATCTCGATCTCGCGGAGCTGAATGCGGTATCCGAGCCGCTGGTTGATCTTGCGGATCGTCTCTCGGCAGGCCTCCCATTCCTCCTGCGGCCACCAGTGGATCGACATGTAGGCGGCATGGTATTCTTCGACGGAGCGGATCAGGAGCGCGTCATCCCAGGCGTTTTTGTGCTTGGAGCTGCCGAAATGTTCGTGTTCAAGGATCACCGGCATTTCACGCCAGAAACGGTCCGCCATGTCCGCGTGGAACCACATTCGGGGAGCCGGCTGGACGAGGATGCTGTCGTCGCGCAGCGTCACGCCTTTTGAGCGGGCATAATCGGTCGCCGGGTAGTTGCCCGTCGTGTTCTGGGGACCGTCCACGTCGTCGCTGATGCACAGAAGGGTCTTCGGGAACGCCTCCAGGTGCATGTCGATGTGGAGCTTCGTTACGCGCAGCGTGTCTTTCGGTCCCAGGCGGCTGCTGAAGCCCGTGTGGCCCTCCCCCCACATTCCGAAGGTGCCGATGTCAATGAACGCAACATTCGGATTGCCGTCGTATCGTTTGCCTGCCGCACGCAGGAAATTACGGAGCTTTTCAAGGTAGACCGGGTCGTCAAAAATCGGATCGCACAGATCGCCGTCCGGTTTGGGACCTTCTCCGAATGAGTACCGAAGCGGTTTCGCTCCTGCGTCAAAGACCCACTTCGGCGTGGCGTATTCGAGCCAGCTTTCGGACGTCGTGAAGCGAAAGGCGACCTTTTTCCCCTTCGCGATCCACCTTTGTGCCGGCGTGTCGAGGATCGCCCAATTGAATTTGCCCTCCTCCGGCTCCATGTACGCCCACGGGATCCGGAGATAGACCGTCGAGCATCCTTCAAACCACTCGAGTGTGTCGGATGGCGCGAGCTGGCTGCCGTAGTTCGATGGTATGTTGGAATAAAAGTGCATCGTCCAGCCCATCATCGGATTCTGGAGGGCTTTGCCGGTGTCCTGAAACGTAAAATTTTGTGTCTGTGCTGCCGTCGATCCTGGGATCCCACCGAAAAGAAGCAGAAAAACAGAAACGGCAGATAGAAAATGCAGGGTATGGGTGAAAAAAAGGCGCATCGGAGTTCCTCCCGAAGGTTTGGCTGATCCCAGTGTTTCCTGTGAACCGCTTGTTTTTTCGGTTCATGGCGGTTTTCCATAAAAAAAGATGCTCCCCCGTAATTTCGAGGGAACATCGTGTGTCTTCAGAAACGCATCATCCTATTTGTTGATGAATGTGTCGATGACCCAGTCCATCAGAGCACTGGAGAACGGCGTTTTATCCCAGCTCCAGATGTTTCGGATGAGGTCGACCGTGAAGAGAAGCGTTGTCGTGAGGAATGCGAAGCAGACGATCAGCCCCAGAATGGTCCAGATCGAATACGGTTTTTCCGGCATGTCCATCGGAATGATCTGTGGAACCATCTGCGTGATCGGCTCCATCGATTCGCCGCCTTCACCGCCTTCCATCGCAAACGCGTCGCCTTCCGCACCTTCCTCCATCGGATCGCCGAGTTCGTCCATACCGAAACCGCCGTCTTCATCCATGTCGTCGACCATGATGACCTGCGAGCCGCTGTCTTCATCGTCGCCGTCTTCGGAATCATCCGTCGTCAGCGCAAAATCGTCCGAATCGACGGAGAGTGAAGCCGCGAGACTGCCGGAAAGAAGAGAGCTGCCGAGCGTCAGGTCATCTTCGCCAAGTTCGAGCACTTCGCCCGATTCGTCGTCGTCCAGAGAGATCCCCGAATCCGTTGCGCTCATCAGCGAGATGCCGCTCTGTTCGCTCAGGCCAAGAGCACTTCCGCCGATCTGGCTGCCCGTCAGGTCCGGATCTTCGCCGAGGACCAGATCGTCGTCATCGTCCACATAGTCCGAGAGAGCCAGACCGGATTCTTCCGGAGAAAAGGTGACGTCATTATCGAGCGTACTGTTGATGTCCGAGGAACCGCCAAGGTCCAGCACTTCATCATCGTCCAACTCGTAGTCGTCTCCGTAACCGAAATCGTCATCCGCACCGTTGGCGTCCTGCAGTTCCTGCTTGTAGCGATTCACTTCGTCACGGCGGAATTTCCAGGAAGTACCGTCCTTAAGTCCGTTCAACTGACGCTGAGTTGTGGCCGCAATGACGTCCTCGATCGTGATATTCAGTTCTTTTGCGACATCTTCGACGCTCAGGTATTTTTCTGCCATGATGAATTTCCTGTTTAAACTAACTGCTTTTAGCGGTTCAGGCAGCACGCGGCCGGAACGGTTTTTTTAAAATATTTTCACCGAAAGGAACGGATTCGGTGCGGAAGAGAAATATGTACTTCATCTTCTTCCTAAATTATTGTCAAAATCGCCTCAAAAGTCAACTACTTTTTTCGATTTTTTGCCATTAAATTGGAAAAATTTCCAATTGGGACCGAGTATTTGCCACAAATACTAAAAAGATTTTATTTGGTCTATTTTTCCTAAGGTGAAATTTTGTCCCAATCGGTGCGACACGCCGTACTTTGACCGGCGGTCGGTGATTTGTGCCCGAAATATGGCGGTCAAAGCACGGGCGTCGGTTTGGACGGAATTTTTCTGCTGCGGATCTTTTCAGTTCCCGTTTCCCGACGCCGGCGGGTTTCCAGTACGGGGGGTGAAGATCCACGCCAGCTGCATGGCCGCCAGGAAGTAGAGGACCGGCATCATCGGCAGACGGTATCTTGCGCAGCAGTCGATCCCGGAAAGCATCATCGTCAGCAGGAAATATGCACTCCACCCGAGCAGGGCCATCCCTACACCCGGATCCGATCCCAAAAACGTCAGGAATGAACGTCCGTTCCGCAGGATCGCCAGAAACGCCAGCAAAAGGATCGCTCCCTGGAAAAGGATCGACCAGATGAAGATCCATGAGTTCCAGATCGAAAAATCGTCAGTCTGTGTCTTTTCGTTGCCGGCGATCTGATACAGCGTCCGGGTCTCATGAGCCAGGAATGATTTTACGACTCCAACACATGAAGAAAATGCGAGTGCTTTCGGGTAGCGGAAAAGGACGGAACGTTTGCATTCCGCCAATTGCGTGTCGACTTTCCCCTGATCGAGGCCGAATGCTTCCGGATTCTGGCATTTTACGTTTGGAGGAAGGCCGTATTCCTGCGCGATCCGTTCCTGCGCCTCTTCCAGCGGACATCCGAGAGCCGTTTGCCATGCGCCTCCTCCGGAATAGTAGACCATCACGATGTTCTGATTGCCGCAAAGCGCGAACTTTCCGAAAACTTCTGCATTCCTCGCCATCCAGCCGACGACCGGTCCCAGTGCTCCCGCAAGGAAAACTGCGAGAAGACCGGTACGGCGAAACATAACTCCCAGTTCTTTCAAGGAGACCTTCGGATCGGATGCCTCATGCGGTTTCCGAGTCTTGAAGAAACGCAGAAAATGCCGAACCAGCGGAGCCGAAAAGAACGCGATCGTCAGCACCGTCGGGACGTAAAGCCCGCTTGGACGGGTCAGGATCGCTGCGGAAAATGCGAGGCCTCCGCCGAAACTTTGTGCATATGTCAGCCATGCCTGTTTTGTTTCGTGTGCCGTGTTTTTTTCAGAACTGCTGACTGCTTCCGGACTTGCGGTGCTTCCATTCTTTTCGGATTTTTTGAGACCTTCAGGCGGGAAAAGGACCGGAAATGTCCAGTAAACGCCGAGGATCAGAAAAAAAAGAAACATTATGTCCGACATGACCTGGAGATTCACAGACCAGAGCAGCGGATCGAGCGCAGGAAAAATGAACATGAGGCAGGAGATGCTTCGTGAACGGGTCCAGAAAAACGCGATCCTCGCCAAAAGCAGGGCTGTGAAAAAAGCCAGAGTGATGTTCAGTATCAGAATTCCGCGAATTCCGGCCAGTTGATCCGCCAGCCCCGCAAGAAATGGAAACGTCGGCGTCCATTTGAAATCCGGAACGAACGGCTCACCGATACTTCGCGAATAAACGCCCTCGTTCCAGATGTTTTTTCCCAGCTGGACGTACGTCACGGCATCCGGACTGACGGAAGACCGAAAATCTTTCAAATATTCCGGATTCCCGCAGCTGATCACACTTAGCCAGACCGCATAGAAAAGAGCTGTCAGTGCGCCGGCAATCACAAAAAAACGAAAAAATCTTTTGGTGTTCTGACTCATTTTGTGTGCCGTATTTCCATCTTTGATTTGCGTCTCGATAAGATGTTCCGACTGTACTTGCTCCGATCGCCCTGCTGACGGTCCGTTACTTCGCGAAAAGACCGTACTTTACGATGCACCAGATCGCTTTGAATCCGTCCCGGCAGCCAATTTTCTTGCCCTCTGCGTAGGAGCGTCCTTCGTAGCTGACGGCGATCTCGTAAACGCGCAGTTTCCCCCGCGCCACATATGTCGTTACCTCCGGCTCGAAACCGAAACGGTTCTGCTGAAGTTTAGGCAGGATGGCCTCAAGACACTCACGCCGAAACACTTTATAGCACGTTTCCATGTCCGTTAGACGAAGGTTCGTGAAACAGTTTGAGAGGAACGTCAGGACTTTATTGCCCATCGTATGCCAGAAGTAAACGACCCGATGAAGATCGCTCTGAATGTACCGGCTTCCGTAAACGACGTCCGCTTTCCCTTCGATGATCGGGCGGATCAGTTTGGGGTAATCGTTCGGATCGTATTCAAGATCTGCGTCCTGAATGATGACGACATTTCCTTGGACATTCTGAAACCCGGTCCGCAGTGCCGCGCCTTTTCCCTGATTGATTTCATGAAAGAACATGCGGACAGTATTCATCGGATCCTCTTCATAGAATTTCCGGATCTCTTCCATCGTTTCGCGCGTTTTGTCCGGCTGAAATCGTCGATCAAAAGAATTTCCTTGCGGATCGGGACCTGGGCGACCCGCGCGACGATCTCATGAAGCGTTTTTTCCTCATTGAAAACCGGCATGACGACGCTCAGAAGAAAATCCTCCGGGATCTCGAACAGACCGAGCTCCCGGCAAACTGTCTCACCAAGTACCGCGCAGGCATTTTCGTACCATTCGTGAGAGTAAGGACGCGTATTGTTGAGGACATTTTCTTCCATTTATGCTGAACTCCGTTGGGATGGACCGGTGATCCGTTATCTGGGGCTGGGGAACTATTCGGGCATTTCTTCGCAAAAAAATGGAAGGAAAACCGTACGCTTCATGTTTCCAGCTGATTTAAATTTTTGGCGGATCTGTGTTTAATCTTTAATTAAAGTGTCCATTAAATATCCGATACATTTGGCAGACCTTCTCCTGCGTTTTTCGAGGTTTTGGGAGGATCGGCAGTTTACTCTTTTTCGCTTTTGTTTGAGTAGTCGGCAAGTGCGGCCGCCATCAGGTCCGGGTGATCCGTCGTGATGCTGTCCACTCCCATGGCGAGTAGTTTTTTCATTACTTCCAGGTCATTCACAGTCCAGACCCAGACGAGGACGCCTTCGTCATGGGCTGCCTGGATATGTTCGGCGGTCAGACCGGGATGGTACATGATGTCGATCATGTCCGCTCCGGCTTTAAGCGTCTTTTGGGCCGCATTTCGTACGTCTTTGGGAGTTCGGAGTCTTCCGAAAAGCCAGGCGGTCGGGACTTTACTGTTCGTGCGGACTGTCTTGACGGCCTCGCCGCTGAAGGAGAGGATGAAGACTTTGTCGAGCATCTCCGTCTTTTTCAGGACTTTCAGTACTTCGAGTGCTGCGCGGGAGTCATTCAGCTCGATGACCGGCACACATCCGGGACACTGTTTGTGCGTTTCAAGAGCCTGAACGAGCGTCGGGATCTTTTCGTCTTCGTAGCCCGCTTTTCCTGCCGGGACGGAAACTTCCTGGAGCTGCTCCCAGTCGGTCTCCGACATTCGGAGGTCGATCCTGCCGTTGGAGGTGCGTTTCGTCGTGTCGTCGTGCATCAGACAGACGACGTTATCGCGCGTAACGCAGACATCGCACTCACTGCCGTGCGCACCTGCTTCCCACGCCTTGCGGATGGACGAGAGCGTGTTTTCTGGAGCGATCGCCGAGAAACCTCGGTGCGCGACCGTTTTGGGGATCTCCAGCGCGAAAAGTGCGGAATGGAACGGTGTACCGAAACTTAGCGCAAGGCAAATACATATCGGACCGAGGCTGGCGAGACGCAAACAAGAATATTTCATCAAAAACTCCTGGAATATGGAAAGGCGGGATGGTGCCAGTGAATGGTAAAAGAGAGGGGGCGAATGAAAATACCCCGGTCCGCCTCTGAAAAAGAAGACTGACCGGGAAAAAGTGGATTTTTTCGGACTATTTCAGGCCCAAAACGTCAAACATGTCGTAAAGTCCCGGTTCTTTGCCCTGAAGGAATTTCGCGGCAGCGTATGCGCCTTTTGCGTAGCCGTCTCGGGAAGAACACCGAACCGTCACTTCCAGTGTTTCGCCCATCATGCCGAACACGACGGTGTGCTCGCCCGGATTGTCGCCGACACGGATCGCATGGTACGCGATCTCGTCATGCGGACGCTCACCAACGATCCCTTCACGCCCGTTGCGGAAATTCGTGATCCCCATCTCATTCGCGACCAGTTCTCCGATTTTTAGAGCAGTGCCGCTTGGAGAGTCTTTTTTGAAACGATGGTGTCGTTCCAGGATCTCGACATCCGCGTCATGGTTTGCCAGTGCACGTGCACCGATCTGCGCCAGTTTCATGCAGACGTTCACTCCCATGCTCATGTTCGGTGCGTACACGATCGGGATCTCTTTTGCCGCTTCCGAAATGAGAGCGGCCTGTTCTGCCGTCAGACCGGTCGTCGCCAGAACGAGCGGGATCTTTCGTTCCGAGCAGACACGGAGCATATTGACGGCTCCTTCCGGCTGCGAAAAATCGATGACTGCATCCGGTACCGCGTCCGCAGGGATCTCTGACGTGAGCGGCACGCCGATGGCTTCCAGCCCGGCATTCAGACCCGCATCTGTCCCCATTTTCGGATGAGATGCAATATCGACTGCTGCCGCGATTTCCCATTCCGGATCGGCGACACCACAGGCAACGAGACGCTGCCCCATTCGGCCTGCGGCTCCGTGAAGTGCGATTTTCATTTTTTTTCCTTTCACTCCTTGAGTTCATTTGCTGATTTTCTTTCATTTTACCCGTTTTCTCAGGAAAATCAAGCCCCCCGCCAAAAGAAAATAAAGAGAAAAAAGAAGGTCTATTGGGTGACTGCGTACCGATTCGCATTGCGATTATTGATGCTCCGACATTGAAAAATCCGCAAGTGTGTGCGGAAATCGTTCTTTCCAGAGCTGAAATTTTCGTATAGAGAAAATTTTCGCGGAACGTCTCCTGCGATTTTGAGATCAGTCCGATGTTTTAGATGTTTTTTGAATTTGGTGTTGGGGAATGTTTATTCCCCTTTCGCCGTCATTTTTGCGGGACCTCCCCCGGGAAAGGCAAGGTCCCGAAGACTTAAAAGAAACCGTTTATCGCCGCCGGTGATTCTGTTCAATGATCGCCTGAACATCCTGAGGAAGCGGTTTACGGGAGTTCAGGAAGATGAGCTGAAGGTCCCATTCGACTTTGCGCGCACTTTTCAGCTCGATCTGGCCGGTCGTCATGCTGATGTGGTAGACACACAGTACTTTCTGGATCGGATCAATCAGTGTGATCTGCTGGATCGGACCGCTGGAGAGATTGAGCGTTTCTGAAAATGCGATGAGGTTCTGCTGGTCCAGAGGTGCCATTTCGCCAGCCGGGTAATCCGCCGGTAGTTCCGCAGGTTCCGCAGAGACTGCTTTTCCCGAAACAGCTTTTTCTGAAACCGGATTCTCAAGGACCTGCTGCGCTGAAGCTGCCGTCTGATGCGAGGTCAGACGGATCGGAGTTTCAGAAACCGCGGAGGTTTGGGAACTTTCCGGGGTCTGAACGGTATGGCGGGAAACATTTCGCGGAGCCTCGTACGACATTTGACGAATTGTTCCGACTGCGGCAGACGGATCCTGTCCGGCTGCGGGATCGGAAACCGATGCGCGGGAAATGGGAGACGCTGTATTTTTCCCGACGTTCGCAGAAACTGCAGCCCAGTCCATCGGCATGCCGTCATCGCCTGCGATTTCCGGAGCATAATTGCCGATCACGTGAACCGGTGTCTGTGCGGAACCGGTAAATTTCTGCGTCAACGGCTGGTCGGCAAGCATTTCTCCGACGGTCATCTCTTCTGCCTGCACGGGCTGCGTATTGCGATAGGAATCCGCAGAAAAATGCTGTCCCGACGCAAAATGCACCATGCCCGCCAATCCAAGACTGACTCCCAATGTTCCCCAAATGCTTAAATTTTTCCCGAACCGTACCATGATCCTGCTTTGAATTCGATGAAACCCCAAATGTCTGCGTGTTTTGACGATAAATTTCCGCAGATCCTTAATAAACGGGAGTTTACCAGAAACTTTTTTTCCATGCAAGACCAATTTGCAGAAATTTTCAGAGTCTGCTCCTGCGTTGGTCAAAAAAGATGAAATCGGTCGAAATTTTAGAGGAACGTTCCCTGAAACTTTCGGAAAAGAAGCACAAAACGCTCCGGGAATCAGTTGGAAGTACGGAAACGTTGGGGATGCCGCAAATTGAGATCCTTCGGCTGCGGGGAATGTACGTATTGGGCGCAGAAGGAAACCTTCCCGGAATTCCGAGAGGTCGGTTTCCGTTCCTGATCAGCCGGCCGCTGTTGTTTGCCGCCCGCAGTTTCAGTCCTCCGAAGACACATTCGGTCCTTTGCCTGGATAGCGCATCCGTTTGGGTTTGGCCTGCGGCGGAAGCGGAGGATCCACGATCTGCTGAATGACGTGATTCGCGATCGTGAGTCCAAAGATCCCCGTGATCGTCGGCAGACTTCCCAAAACGTGGCGTTCGCGCCCCCTGCGTGCCTCTTCCAGCGTCGAAGGCTCTGGGGCTCCAAGACACTTTCGCCGTACTGCTGAAATATCTTCTGTTGAGTAAACGCAGACACAGTTCATATTGAATCCGCGATTCCGAAAGTACTTCTTGACCATTCGTGCCAGCGGGTCGCCCGTCACGTTCCGAAGCCGTCCGATCCGCACCTGCGTCGGGTCTGTGCGCAGTGCCGCACCCATACTTGAGACGAATGGGATCTTTTCGCGTTGGAGATGTCCCATCAGCTCGACTTTGGGACCTAATGCGTCAATGGCATCCACGACAAAATCAGGACGAAAATCTCGAAACAGTTCTTCCATCGTGTCTGAGTGCACAAAAAGCCGCAATGCCTCGACCTTGCAATCCGGATTGATGTCCAGAACACGTTCCCGGGCTGCTTCACATTTCGGTTTGTCGATCGTGCTCTCAAGTGCGTAAAGCTGCCGATTGATGTTGGATGGCTGGATCACATCAAAGTCCACGAGACGAAGATGGCCGATCCCGGCGCGGGCCAGGCCTTCTACGGCATAGCTGCCGACTGCGCCGAGTCCCACGACCAGCACATGTGCTGCATGAAGCCGCAGTACACCCTCTTCGCCCACGAACTGAAGAATGCGTGAATACCGCGGATCCTGAATGTCAAACATAAAGTACTCCTGAAAAAGAAAGACCCGCCGCACTTTTTCTGTACGGCGGGCGAATTTCAAAATTACTCGCGCACCTGAAGGATCCGTGTGAGGAATTCTGCATTCGATTTGTATTTCAGCAGCTTCTGCGTCAGTTGTTCCATGGCATCCGTTGGATTCATGGAAGCGAGTGTTCGGCGAAGGAGCGTGACGGCGTGGAGCACTTCCGGATTCAGAAGTTTCTCTTCACGGCGTGTGCCGGACATACTGACGTCCATCGCCGGCCAGATGCGGCGGTCTGCCAGTCTGCGGTCCAGAACCAGCTCCATGTTGCCGGTCCCCTTGAATTCCTGGAAGATGAGTTCATCCATTCGGCTTCCCGTTTCGATGAGGGCCGTCCCGATGATCGTCAACGAACCGCCTTCCCGGACTTCCCCGTCGATCTCGATATTCTCGAATTGACGTGCCGTAGCGAAGAGTTTTTTCGGAATGTCCATTGCCTTGATGTCGACGCCGCCGCTCATCGTGCGTCCGGTATTTCCGACCCACTTGTTGAACGCACGGGCAAGACGCGTGATCGAATCCAACAGAAGGACCACGTGCTGACCGTTTTCTGCCAGACGCTTGCATCGTTCGATCATGAGCTGGGAAAGACGTACGTGACTCTCAATATCGCGGTCCAGACTGCTCGCGATGACCTCGCCTTTGCCGTTCAGAGCACGCTGCATATCCGTCACTTCTTCCGGACGTTCATCGATCAGAAGCACGAAGAGCTTGACTTCTGGATGATTGACGGAGATCGCATTACTGATCTGCTGCAGAAGCATCGTTTTGCCCGTACGCGGCGGCGCAACAATCAGAGCACGCTGCCCGCGTCCCAGCGGCGTCAGAAGATCCATGACGCGCGTGGTGATCGGCTCCATTCCAGTTTCCAGATTGTACCATTTTTCCGGAATGACGGCCGTCAGGTCATCAAAAGAGGGGACTTTCAGGAACGATTCGGGTTCCTTACCTTCCACTGTCAACATTTCTTTCAGACGCGGTCCCTGATTTTTGCGGCCGGGGGTCATGATGCCCGTGCAGAAGACGCCTTCCCGCAGACCGTAGCATTCGATCATATTGCCGGGAACGAACGGGTCGATGAGCTGGCGGGTATACATCACATCCGGACTGCGAAGGAAGCCGTAGCCGTTTGGATGCAGTTCAAGAATTCCGGAGATCGCGATTTCCTGCAGATCTTCACCAGAATCCGTTTTGAACGGGTCTGCCGCAACGATAGGGTCGTTGCTCGTGCGCATTTTGTTCATGCGGGGACGCATGCGGTTGAAGCGGTAATTGTTTCCGTAGTTGCCGTATCCCTGACGGTCACCGTAGTTTCCGTACCCCTGACGGTCTCCATAATTTCGGTCGCCGTACCCCTGACGGTCTCCATAATTTCCGTAGTTCTGACGGTCTCCGTAGTTTCTGTCGCCATATCCCTGACGGTCGCTGTAGCTGCGGTCACCATACCCTTGGCGGTCGCCGTAATTTCGATCGCCGTACCCCTGACGATCACCGTAATTTCCGTACCCCTGACGGTTGTTTCCGTATCCCTGGCGGTTTCCGTAATTGCGTCCGTATCCCTGACGGCTGCCATAGGAAAAACGTTCGCCATATCCGCGTTCTTCATATCCGGAACGGTCGCCGTATCCCTGAGTTTCGCCATAAGATGCGCCGCGGTCGCCATAGGAACGGTCCGAATACGCATTTCTGTCCCCATATTCAGTGCGGTCGGCATAGTAACGGTCACCCTGATTCATTCTTCTGCCGTATCCATAACGACCGGAATATCCGCCCTGTCCCGAAAAACCGGCGTCGGAAAATCCATTCTCTGCAAATCCGGCTTCCTCATGTCCGCCGTTTTCTCCGCGGATCGGATCCATCCGTGCAAAATCTGCGCCGTCGTTATCCTGCCGATCGGCAAATCCGCTGAAATTTTCACTTGCCGTATTGGAAACATCATTCTGCGATGTGTCGGCATTCGGGGCAGCCGGAGCTTCTGAACCGTTTTCAGGATTTCCGTTACCGCTCATTTTTTTTCTAATCATTTTGTTTGTCCTCTCTGTAGGACTTTTCCAACTGGACTGTATTTTATTTTAGAAACCTGCAATCTGGCGGCCGGCAGAGCCGGACACCGAAGAAATTTTTATTTTTGAGCAGGATAGACCCTGTAGCCGAAGATGATCAAAATTCTTTTCTGCATTTGGCGGGCTATACGCGTCAGACACTCCGATGAAAAAAGAAAGGAGTCAAAAGAGTCTCAGCCGCAGTCGCCAGCGCCAACAAATTTCTGTGCGCCCGTATGGTTCTTTTACCCAAATTCAATGTTTCAATAAAATCATTTTTCAGAATCAATGAAAAATGGAAGCACATATGCAAATACAGGGTCCGATGCCGGAGACAGGATCTGCTTCCGCAAAAATGTCTGCACCAGCATTTCAAAGAAAGTATACCATATTTTCCGCCAATGTCAAGGGTGTAGGTGCAAAAAGCCGAAATTTTCCATGAATTTTATGCAAGAAATCTAAAAATAGATTTCATTTTCAGCTTCATTGCCGGTTTCCCGGACTCGCCACGGAAGCCGTACGGTAAAGGTCGACCCGACTCCCGGCGTACTGCTGACCGATATGTCTCCATGGAAGAGACGGCAGATCTCCCGGACGATCGAGAGCCCCAGACCAGATCCGGAATGCTCGCGCGTCATGAGATTCTGACCGATCGCAGACGCTCCCTGACGGAATTTTTCGAAAATGCTTTTCATATCCTCCTCCGTCATCCCGATCCCTGTGTCGGTGACTTCGAGCCGAAAGAAGACGTTTTCCAGCGGAGTGTCGCCGCGGTCCTCGATGTCCTCGGGAATGACCGTTACTTTCACGACTCCGCCTTCCGGAGTGAATTTGATGGCATTGGAGAGCAGGTTGTTCAGGATCTGCTGTACGCGGTTCTGGTCCAGGTGGATCGGGGGGAGCCCCTTCGGAACTTCCCAGGAAAGAGAGATCCTCTTCTTTTCCGCAAGCGGACGCACCATGTCGCACTGCGCGGAAATGATGTGTTCCAGAGAGAAGTCCGTCAAATGGATCTGCATTCGGCCGCTTTCCATTTTGGCGAGATCCAGGACGTCATTGATCATCCCGAGCAGAAGCTGACCGGAATTCCGGATGTTGTGTACGTAGCGTTTCTGGCGTTCGTCAAGAGACTTGATGTCCGCAAGGACTTCACTGAAACCAAGGATACTGTTGAGCGGAGTGCGAAGTTCGTGACTCATCGTCGCAAGAAAATCGCTCTTGATCCGGTTCATCTCGCGCAGCTGAAGGTTGACGCTGCCAAGCTCTTCGATCTTTTGATCCAATGTCTGATTGGCGCGGCGCAGGTCTCTCTGGGAATTGATCAGTCCGCGAAGCATCCGGTTGAATGCCTGAGCGAGCGACTCAAATTCGTCTCCGGTGTGGAGTTCCGCGCGCACCTCCATATTTCCGTGCGCGATCGCAGCACTGACCTGACGAAGATGACGGAGCGGGCGAATGATGACGTACCGGATCGTGATGTAGAACGCGATGATCCCCAGAAAGACTGTCAGGACCATCACCGTCAGAAGAATATTCCAAAACCAGTTGATCGCCGACTGCGTAGGTCCGTTGGGGATCTGGACGCACAGGATCGTCATCAGATCGCCGACCTGGAGCAGGTCTCTGGGAAGTGCGTCTTCTGGAAGAGCCAATCGCTGCGCGGCATCCAGGTCATTATGGCAAAGGTCCAGGCACGTCTGTTCTGCATAAACGGGCCGATAGTAGAGGTACTTGTCCCCCTCCAGCACTCCGCGTGCCGAAAGCTGGACGTCCGGTTGTGCTTCCGCTTCCGCAAGCATGCCGCGGACAAATTCATCCTTCTCTTCCTCCGGCGCATAGGGGGAGACCATCCGCCACTCGTATTGCTGCTCGGAAAGCCGGTCCGTCAGCTGATTTACGACCCAGAGGAATTCCTTCTTCGACTCCAGTTTTCCCCAGTGCCGGATCAAAAGCGCCCGATCCGCCAAAAGCCGGGCTGTGTCCGGGTTGCGCTGTTCGACGACCGATTCCGTGACGTACCAGTAGAGCATGAAACTCACGGACATGACGCCCACAAGAAACACGCTGAACAGGAGAAGACACTTCACCTCAAGGCTTGAAAAACCGCCTGATTTGGAAAAACGACGCGCCATGGCTGGGAAACTTTATTGGAAATCTCGAAAAAACTGAAAAAGGACAATTTGAAAACAGGGACGAAATAAAAATCTAAAATTCCGTATGGTCCGAAATTCTGCACAGTCTGGAATTTTGCGTGAAAATCGAGGACTTTTGCCGGATGCGGTGTTCAGGTTCCCGAAGATTGCGTCAGACGATCAAGCATGAATCTGGCTTCCATCGCTAGAACGTCGGAAACTTCTGCCGCATTCAGGAGCTTCACCAGAAGTTCCGCTGCCGTTTTCTGTTTTTCTTTTGAAAGGAATACCAGTCCGCGAACTGCAGCGGTGCGGACACGGAGCGGCGCGCTTTCATCTGAAACGATACGGAAAAGGAGTTTTGCCGTTTCTGCCGATCCTCCGTCGATCTGCGCCAGTACGTAAAGCAGGCGGTCTGCAATTTCGTCCGTTTTTTCCGGATCACCCATGGACTTTTGGACTGCCGGGAGCACCCAGCTTCCCAAACTCGCCAACGTTTCGCACGCGATGAGCTTTACGTCCAGATCGGATCCGCTTTTTGCCAGCTCCGCCAGAATCTCGGGCAGGGAATTTTTCGGAAGCGGCTCTTTGGGACCGGTTTCTGTCCAGCTTTCGAAAGAAGTGCGGACATCTTCCTTTCCAAAACGCTCCGTCAGCTGCAGACAGACCGAGCATCCCTGGTAGATTTCAAAATTCCGGGTAAATGCGTCCTTTCGTTCGGAATTCAGTGCGGAGATCAGCCACTCGCAAACCGCGGTTTTCTCGCCGGCTCCCCAGAGCGTCACGGCACAATTGGCCGCCAGCGGGATCTGAAGATCAGAACTTTCCCGGAGGAGCCCGAGCATTCGTTTTACCGCCTCTTTCCCATTCGGAGATGCGAGCCGTTCGGGGTACCTTCCCAGTGCCAGTGCTGCCGTGCGCGCAATGAGCGGATAGTCGGACTCCAATGCCTCGAGCAGTATGGGAAATGCGTCTTCTGCCTGCATTTTGCCGAGTGAGTAAAGAATGCAGGCCCGGACGTCGTCGTCCTTTCCCGCTTCATGTGCAAAACGCTTCAAAAGGACTGGGACGGCAGAAAGTGCCTCCTGGCCGTACTCGCCAAGTGCGTACGCCGCGTACCATTGCTCACGGATCGTCGGGATCGAACGCGTATCTGCTTCCATTGGGGCTTCCGGAACCGCAGTCTCTAAAACGCCTGCCCATTCATCGACCGTCTTCGTCTTCCAGACCGGCTGAAGTGCAGGACGGTCGGCGGAAGCCGGGACCAAAGTCAGTTTTTCTGTCCGTTCCTCCGGTCCCTGTATATTTGCCGCAGTTTCCGCATCTTTCTCCGAAAGTCCTTCCGCCTGCGCCGTCGGACTCATTTCCAACGCGGCAGAACCTGCGAGCAGGACCCCGAGAGTCAGGCTTAGCGCATTCTGCCGTTTCGTCTTTTTCCCGCAACCCGTCATGGTTCGCTCCGCTAAAATTTCATCCCTTCAAAACCATTTTCGCCGTCTTCGGCTTCCTCTTCATCGGCGTCCGCATTCCCGGTTTCTTTTGCAGTTTGCTTTCCGCCTTTTCTTTTACTCTGCTTCGCTTCTTCACGCTGTTCAACTGTCAGCGTTTCCGTCAGGATGATGTCCGCCTGCGCTTCGCCATAGTCGATGAAGAGCCGGACTTTTGCGTCTGCATCGTGAATGGAACGCAGTTTCTCGATCATTGAGATCTGCTGCTGGAGCATGGCGATCTCCTGCGTATCTTTCGCATTTCGCCGCCATGCTTCCTGTTCGTCCAGTTTCTTTTTGATCGACTGTATCTTCTTCTGCATGTTCGTGATCTGAATGTCGACCTGCGGATCTGACGCGATCTGGAGCCGCTGGCCAAAATCCCGAGCCAGTTCTTTTGGCGGAATGAGAGATGCACTGAAGTTCGTTTTGTACGCCACCAGAACATCAAAATAGAAAAGCTGGGCAGCATTTCCATTGGGGTCGGTGAACGTGAAATTGATCTGGAGCGGCTCACGCGGCGAAATATCCGAAAGACGGGTCACCGGCGGGAAGGTGACGGAAGTATCTCCTGGTTTGAATTTTCCCAGATTCTGTACTTCCAGAAACATTGCGTCCGGAGACGGAAACGGGATCTCCATTTTCTGGCTTTTGATGGAACCGCTCCCCGTTTTGGGATTCAGAAGGATCGACTCCATCTGAACCGGCTTACGCAGCGCAATGTAGTGTTTCTCTTCGCCGCAGGTCAATTTCAGCGCACAGTTTCCGACCGGAAGAAGGAATTTCTGCGGAACTTTCGTCCGCCACTTGAATTTTACGGATTCTCCGTCAAGTGCGATCGTTGCGCACGTTGCCTTTCGTCCGCGCTGGTTGAATTTGATGTTCCAGACCGTCAGCTTCGGATCCTTCGCTTTTCCTTCTTCAAGCGAATAGAATTCCGCCGGCGGAGGAGTCTGCGCATCCGGATCTGATTTCTTCTTTTTTTTGGTCCCCTTCTGCGGAATGGCGATCTCTCCGCCCAAAAGTTCGACCGTCACGGCTTTCTCTCCTGTCGCGAGCGGGAAAAGTTTCACCGTGCTCTCTTTCGTGCAGTCCGGCAGCGCAACATATTTTGGAACTCCGTCAAAAACGCCCGCCATGACCGTCCCGCCAAGAAGCAGGAGCAGCAGAAGACTCGCGAAAAACGAAACGTAAGGAAAACGCATTTTTTTCAGCATGCTTTACTCCAAAATCAATTCGACTCAAATTTTTGTTTTTCGGTCCGAAATCGGCCTCGCCTGTTTTGTTTATCCGGACGTTGGGATTTTATTTGTCCGGACGTTGGGAAAACGGAACTCGCGAATCAGAATTTCATTCCTTCAAATCCGCCGAATCCGCCGGCTTCTTCACTGTTTTCTTCCGAATCGCCGCCGTCATTCTGTGCACGCCGTCCTTTTGAGGATCTTGCCGTTTTTTTGGCGGCTTTTTTGTCTTCCGGCGAAATGTAGCGGCTGGTCACCAGATCGACCTGGTTTCCATCCAGATCTGCATAGATGCGATACTCAAAATCTGCGCCGTCAAGCTGTTTCAGAACATCCACGAACCAGATCTGAAGCTCCAGCTGCGCGACCTTCGCTGTGTCCTGCGGACTGCGTGCATGAGCGGCAACATCTTCATTTTTCTTCTCGATCGCCGTGATCTGCTTCTTCCAGTCGGTGACCTGGATGTCGATCTGCGGATTTTTGGCCATTTCGATCTGCTTCATCAGTGATCCTCCCGGAATGGAAAGGACCGGCGTCAGTGTTCCCGCGAAATTGTTCGAGAACATTGGGACGAATTGGAAAATCAGCGGGTTCTGGGCGTTTCCATTTGCGTCCTCAAATTTGAAGTTCACCGTTAGCGGATTCCGCTTGGAGAGCTCGGATGCTTTCATCGGTTCCGGAAGCTGAAGTACTTTGGCATCTTCCGGGAATTTTCCGACCCGCACTATCTCTACATAGACCG
This sequence comes from Thermoguttaceae bacterium, assembly GCA_017939795.1. Lineage (GTDB taxonomy): Bacteria > Planctomycetota > Planctomycetia > Pirellulales > Thermoguttaceae > RGIG3701. The sequence continues at coordinate 38,597 of JAGBAA010000036.1, read as the reverse complement.
TTTCAAGAGACGGGAACGGGATCTCCAGTTTGCCGCTCTTCACGGTCGCTCCGCCGGTCTTGCCGCCGAGAACGAGCGTTTCAAGCTCCACTGCCTGACGCAGGGCCAGTACGTGCTCCTTTTCATTGCACGTCAGCTTCAGCGCACAGTTTCCGAGGACCGGGAGGTCTTTCGGAGGAATTTCTTCTGCGGCATTCCATTGGAAGTAAAGTGAATTTTCCTCAAGAGTCAGGGTCGCCGCCAGGCTTTCTTCTTCCCGCATCCGGTAGCGGATCTCCCACGTTGGGACGTCGCCGTCCGTTTCCGAAATCGTAAAGAATTTGGTCTGCGTTCCCGGTTTCTTGCCGCTTGATTTCACCGGAAATGCCGTTTCGCCGCCAAGCAGCGAGACCGAAACGTCCATCCCCGCATGAGAGATCTGCGTCAGTTCCAGTTTTTCGCCGTCCAGGGCCGGAAGCTCAACGGCAGACGGAGAGTTCTTGAACGGTTCGGCGGCTTCCTTTTTGCGCGCTTCCTCTTCCGCTTTAGCTTTCTCCTCTTCTTCTTTTGCCTTTGCTTCTTCTTCCGCCTTTTTCCGGGCTTCTTCCTCTTCCTTGGCTTTAGCTTCCGCTTCAGCTTTGGCTTTTTCTTCCTCTGCCTTCTTTGCCTCTTCCTCTGCCTTTACTGCGTCAGAGTCTGCATCTGCACCGGCATTTTCATCCGAAGCATTTTCTGTCCCGTCGGCATTTTCTGCGATACTTTCAGCGGAAGCATCTTCCTGATTCGGAGCCGTTTCTTCTGACGAACCGTCGGTTGAGACTGTGTTTTCGTCTCCGCCGTTTCCAGCAGTTTCCGCATTCTCTTTTCCTGCTGCATCTGCGGGATCTTCAGTTTCGTCGGTTTTTCCGTTGGATTTACCATCCGATTCCTCGTCGGATCCCCCGTCTGCCGATTTTTCTTCGCCGTCCGGTGCCTTTTTCACTGCATCGTCTCCAGAGGCATTCCCGGCTTCGTCAGAATTGCCGGCACCATCCGATTCCGATCCTTTCGCTTCATCAGAGCCGTCCGCATTTTCCGCGGCTTCCGCATTTTCCGGATCGGCCTCTTTTGCGGCATCTTTTGCAGCGTCGTCTTCGGAAACATCTTCGACGACCTCCTCGATGACCTCTTCACTTTCATTTACCGAAGCCGCAGGCGCAGTTTTTGCAGGATCTTCTCCGCCAAGACAGAAAATGAGGATCAGGACGATCAGAAGAATGAGCAGAATACCGCCGCCGATCCCGCCGAAGAGGAGCTTCTGTTTTCTCGTTAAATTTCCCCAGAACGTCGTCAGTCTGGCCAGGATGTCCCGGCTCTTCGCCAGAACGGCCGTCAGTCCGCCGACCTTGCCTCCGGACGCTGTGTTCTTTCCGGATGTGTGAGCCTTCTCGGTTTTTTGGGGGGCTTCGATCCCGGAATCTCCTGCCGTATTTTTCCACGTTTGACGCGGTTTTTTCAAGACTGGGCGTGCCGACTGATCGGATTCTTTTTCGGATCCGCTTTTCAGAAGGTCCTCATTCGTTCCTTCCTTTTCGGATTTCTTCGAATGGGAATTCCTGGGCTCAAAAGAAGAGAGGGAAAATGTTTCCGGAACATCCAGTTCCTCTTCCGAATTTTTTTCCTGCACGATGCCGTTTTTCAGGAGATCCATCAGATCCTGTGTTTGAGGCTTTGATTTTTCTGAATTATCTGGACGGTTCACTGAGGCGGCGGCTTCTGCAAGCTCCTCGTCGCTTGCGATGACCGTATCGTCAGATTCCTCATTTTTTTCCGTCTCATCCAGGATCAGCCGGTCGGACGGTTCTGCAGATCCCGGAGTTCCCGTTTCTTCTTTTTCTGCATTTTTTTTCGATTTCGGCGTCGATTCTGTGAATTTGAGCTCTTCCGAGAGACCTTCTTCCGATTTTTGAGGTTCTTTTGAAATTTCAGTCTCCTCGATCACGGCCGGTTCGTTTTCCCGTTCCTCGTTCTCCTTTTTCGTTTTCAGGTCATTGAGGGTTTCTGATCCGGAAGTCTTGGGTGCTTCAACATTTTCTTTGGAGCCGGAGGCTGTTTTGCCGAACTGCATTCCAAGGAAATCCGGGAGATCGAGATCTTCTTTGGGTACATCCTTCCCTGAGACCAGTTCTCCAAGCATTCCGAAGTCCGGAATGTCTTTTTCCGTTTCATTTTTGGAAGAAGACTGTGCGGCGGAACGTTCATCCTGGGTCGTTTTTTGAAGCGTACTTTCCCTGAGGGCCCAGCTTCCTTCGGCGGCTTCCGTTTCTTCGGATTTCTTCTGTTTCCCTGATTTCCCGAAGAAACCGGACTTTTTGCTTGCGCCGATCCTGCTGGAATGAGGATCTCCAGCCTGGATGAACTGGGAGAAATCCAGAGAGATAGAAGAGCCTTCACTGTCTTCATGGCGGGATTCTGCGAGCCATTTGCTCAGAGCCTCCATGATTTCCTCTCCATTCTGGAAACGCTCGGAAGGTTCGCGCGCCATCATTTTCAGGCAGATCTCGCACAGATGGGAGGAAAGTTCCGGCTGGAGTTCCTGCGGATCTTTCGGTTCGCCGCACTGATGCTTGATGATCCGTTCGGGGATCGTGTCTCCAGGAAAGGGGATCTGGCCGGTCAGCAGGAAGTACATGACGCATCCCAGAGAATAAATGTCGGAAAGCGGCGACGCATTCGCCTGATCCTCCGCAACTTCCGGCGCCATATAGTCGACCGTGCCGATGATCTGCGGAGTACCTTCTTCCTCATTTGCCGGATCTGCGGCATTTTCCATTCCGCGTTTCCCCTTGGAATCTGATTTGGACTGGAATCGGGCCAGCCCCATGTCGAGGATCTTGACCTGATCCGCTTCGTTGACCAGAAGATTTGCCGGTTTGATGTCGCAGTGGATCATGTTTCGCTCATGCGCATGGTGCAGTGCGCCGGCGGCCTGTAAAATGAAGCGCGCAGCTTTGCCCTGTTCGATCGGTCCGTCCTTCTGCACGATCTTTTCGAGGTCGGATCCTTCCACGTACTCCATCACGATATAGTACCGGTCCCCCTCTTTGTCCACACTGTATGCGTGCACGATATTCGGATGATTCAGGGACGCGATCGCGCGGGCTTCATTCAGGAACAGTTTCTGGGCTTCCGGATCCGTGACCAGTTCCCGGGAAATGATCTTCAGCGCGACACTTCGGTTCATGGCCGTGTGTTCCGCACGGAAGACTCTTCCCATACCGCCTGCGCCGATCAGCTCGACCAGTTTGTATTTTCCAAGGAAAAATGAAGAATTTCCGGCAAGAAGCTGTCCCGCCTGCCAGCGCGTGATCATTTTTCGGCGGTAGAGTGCCTTGAGAAATCCCTGACTGTCCGGGTACTGGACGCTCAAAGCCTGCGCCTGTTCCAGTTCGGAAGCCTGAAGCAGTTTGCTGCGTTCGATTATTTTCATCAAAGTTGAGGAGTCTTTAATGGACATGGTCGGAATTCCTGATTGGAAAATGAATTTTCAGTGCGGAAAATCTGCAGACCGGGAGTTTTTTCATATCGCGAGTACCGAAACGGAAAACGAAATAAAAAAACGAAATGAAAACCGGACTGCGGCGGAGGTGCGGAAACCTGGATCATGATTGGGACAAAACGAATCGGACCGGAATGCGGTTTGAAAAAGCGGAAATCCCGGAACTTCGCAATTTTTTCTGCGCGAAATTTCAAAAATCCCTTTCATGAATAAAAAAATACATTTTCCATTTTACCCGTTTTGCGGTGAAATGTCAAGAATCGGAACGGGGATGAAGGCAAATTTTCCCCAAATTTTTCAAATTTCTGGAAATCCGGTCTATTTGCGCAGAATAAATCGCCCGTTTTGCTCTCAAAAGGAAAATGCTGCCGGCTCGTGCAGCTTTGGAAGTTTCCTGCGGAAATTTTCGCCCCCTCCCCTTGAAATGGATGGCGTTCGCGGGTAAAATAGACGATAGTGGATCGGGATCTTCCCAAAAATTCAAAATTTTGTTCCGTGAGGTTTTTTATGGGGCTTCTGTTTTTGCTGCTTTCCGCACTGCTGGGAATTTTGCTTGGCGCATTCGCGAATTACGCTGCGTCTGCGTGGGCATGGGCTCCCCGACGGGAAAATCCATGGTGTGCCTCCGGATGGTCTCCGCCCTGGTGGTACCGAATTCCTGTCGTCGGATGGTTCGGCATGAGAAACGAAACGGAACGCTTCGGGCGGCGGGTCTGGTTCCGTCCACTCCTCGTTGAGCTGGCGATGGCGGTATTTGCGGTCTGGTTTTTCCAGAAAACTGTTGCGGAGCCTGCGGCACTGCTTTTCGTCAATGAGATCCCCGTCACGCCGTCCACGGTCTGGAGCCTCATTGCCCGGTTTGTTTTTCAGTCAGTTTTGGTCGCTCTGATGCTTGCCGCTTCACTCATCGACTTTGACGAAAAAACGATCCCGGACCGGATCACGATCGGCGGAACGCTTTTCGCGCTGCTTTGTGCGGCCGTTTTTCCGCTGGATCTTGGTACGTGCAGAATGGGGAATTTTGATGTCCCGCTTCAGATCGCGCCGGTGAACGGTCTTCTCGATTTCCCTCTGACGCAGATGGAGACCGGAGAGGATCTTCTGGTTCCGCTGACGGCGTCGTCTCCCAATCCGCCGCTTGATGTTCTGCGCTCACCGTTCGGCGGAATGTACGGCCTCATTTCTGCACTCGTCTGCTGGTGGGGCTGGTGTTTTGCCCTGATGGACCGCCGCTGGCATACAGGACGCGGACTGATTTGGGCCTGGAGGATCTTCTGGCTTCGCCTTTTGCGGACAAGATCGACGCGCCGGATCTTCTGGATGGGAGAATTGGGGACGTTCGCCATTCTCTTTATCTGGATGCAGGCCGGGCAGCAGTGGCTTTCCCTCTGGTCCGCGCTTCTGGGAATGGGGATCTCAGGTGCGTTCATTTGGATGGTCCGGCTTGGAAGCAGACTGGGACTGGACCGCGAAGCAATGGGATTTGGCGACGTGACGCTCATGGCGATGTTTGGAGCGTTTCTCGGCTGGCAGCCTTGCGTCGTCCTGTTTTTCATTGCGCCGTTTGCCGGGATCGTTTTGGGACTCCTTCTTATTTTGATCTTCAAAGATCCGGAGATACCCTACGGTCCCTTCCTCTGTGCTTCGGCACTCCTGACGATGCTGAACTGGCCGATGCTCTGGGCCCTCACCATACCGATCTTCCAGCTGGGATCCCTTTTGGTGACGCTTGGATTGGGACTTTGGCTTCTGATGGTCCTCCTTCTGAGTGTCATCCTGTGGGTCGAGAAGAAATTAGGGATCGTGTCCTGATCTTTGATCCATTCCGCGGTCTCGTCCGAGGATCAGATCCACGCACAGACCTGCATATGGCCGGACATCCGGAGCAGGGGAAGAGCTGGGCCTCGGGCGGAGCATTTTGGGGCAGTTTCGGCGGCAGGCACCTTTCCTGACTGTACTTTAATTTTGAGAAATTTGGAAAAACATGAACCCCCTTTTCAATTCCATCGCATTTGAACCCTACGTGGGCGAGAGACGTGCCGAGCAGTTGGCAAGACTGCCGATCCGGACTCCGGGGGAGATGCTTTTCTTTTTTCCAAGAGACTACGAAGATTTCTCGAATTTTACGGACATTCGGCATCTTGAGGAGGATGTTCTTCAGACGATCTGTGCGCGTATCATAGCGATCCGGAACCGTCCGACCCGCCGCGGGACCATGACGACCGTGGAGATCGAAGACGGCACATACGGACTGGCGGAACTTCTTTTTTTCAATCAGCAGTTTCGCATCCGTCAGCTTCAGATCGGGCAGATCTACCTCATCAGCGGGAAACCGAAATCGACGAAACGCCGCTGGCAGTTTACGCATCCGATCCTGCGTCTGCTTCCGGATGAAGAGATCGCGCAGATCAACGCACACACGGTCCCCGGGAATCGGATCGGTACGAGCGATCCGGAAGCCGCCCGCAGCGGGCAGGGGGCGTCCGTTTCTTCGATCTCCGGTCCGGAAGATCTTCCCACCGCGTCTGCTTTTCTTGGGCTTCAGCCCGTTTACCGGCTTACGGAAGGCGTTCATCAATGGGAACTCCGGCGTCTTGCACGAAACGTGATCCAGAAGTACTCCGGTTTGGTCGAAGATGCGTTTCCGGAGGCTCTGCGTGCAAAATACTTCCTCCTTTCCATTCAGGAAGCCATTCAGGGGATCCATTTTCCCAAAACACAGGAAATGCTTGATCGTGCGCGTCGCCGTTTCGTTTTTCAGGAACTTTTTCTTCTTCAGCTTGCGCTGGAAGTCCGCCGACGCCAGCAGCAGTGCGATTTCCGAGCCCCGATCCTGGAAGCTGCCCCGGAGATCGACCGGCGGATCCGTCAGCTCTTTCCATACGATCTGACGCAGGGCCAGCTCAAAGCGATCGGCGACGTGACGCGCGACACAGCATCAGGCCGTCCGATGAACCGTCTGATCCAGGGAGACGTAGGCTGCGGAAAGACGACCGTGGCGGTCTACGCGCTTCTTTTGGCGGTCGCACATGGCTTTCAGGCAGCCGTCATGGCCCCAACGGAAGTCCTTGCCCGTCAGCATACGCGGACTCTCCGGAAACTTCTCGCGCACAGTCCCGTCGAGATCGTGGAGCTGGTCGGCGGTCTGAAACCGGCGGAACGGCGTGAGCGTCTGGAGAAGATCGCGTCCGGAAAAGCCCAGCTCGTGGTCGGAACGCAGGCTTTGCTTCAGAAGGACGTGAATTTTGCGAAACTCGCGATGGTGGTCATTGACGAGCAGCATAAATTCGGCGTGAATCAGCGTGCGGCACTTCGCCGTTCGGGAGAATCTCCGCACTATCTCGTCATGACGGCGACGCCGATCCCGCGTTCTGTCTCCATGACGCTGTTCGGCGACCTGGATCTCACCACGATCCGGGAACTTCCGCCCGGCCGGCAAAAAGTCAGGACGTACCTGGCTCAGAAGGAAAATCGGGAAGGCTGGTGGACTTTCTTCAAAGAGAAACTCCATGCCGGAGCGCAGGGATATGTCGTCGTGCCGCGGATCGGCGAGACGGAAGGACTCACGGAGACGGCCGGAAACTTTCAGACGGAGATCGGATTTGGAACGGACGTTCCGCCGAACGGACCGTCGGCTTTGGGAAAGTTTTCCGAAGATGCCGGGACACCGTCACCGCCAAACGCAGAGCCTGTTTCATGGGAAGACGATGAAGATGCGGATGCCGAACAGGAGTCGGATGTCGCGAATCTTCAGAAACTCTACCGGGAACTTTCTACCGGTCCGCTGGCGGAGTTTTCGATCGGGATCCTTCATGGACGGATGACGCAGGAAGAGAAAGAGAGCGTCATGTTTCGTTTTCGAACGGGGGAGATCCGGGTCCTCATTTCGACTCAGGTCATTGAAGTCGGCGTTGACATTCCGAACGCGACGCTCATGACGATCGACAGTGCGGAGCGTTTTGGACTTGCGCAGCTCCATCAGCTTCGGGGACGCATTGCGCGCGGTCCGCGTGCAGGCTATTGCTGTGTTTTCGCCTCCAATGAAAAGGAAGAAACGATCGAACGCCTGAAGCTCTTTACGGAAACCTCCGACGGATTTGAGCTTTCCGAGACCGATTTTCGGCTTCGCGGTCCCGGAAATCTGTTCGGGACCCGCCAGCATGGGCTTCCGCCGCTTCTGATCGCTGATCTTCTGCGTGATGCGGCGATCCTTGAGGAAACGCGCATTGCCGCCCGGGAGATGATGGGGAAAGATCCGGGACTTTCTGCGCCGTCTCTTCGACTTTTGCGTAAACAGATGCTCAAAAAATATGGTGCCGTATTGGAACTGGGCGACGTCGGATGATTTTGCCTTTCATCCTATCGTTTCCATCCTTCCCGATCGGTTTTTCATCCCTTCCGCCCCCCCCTTTACAAAAAACGCCCCATCAAGTATAATCCGGAAAGTGTTTCATTTTTTCAGACTGTATTTGCCGCATTTTTCCGCGCGATCCCTTGGTGCGGACCGGAGTTTTTTCATGAAAAAAGAGTTCAGAGCCTGGCGTATCCTGCCTTTTGCGTACATCGTTTTCTCTTTGTTTGTGCTGATCCCGTTGACTTCAGTTGCGGAACCGCTCACCGAAGCTCAGACTGCGGAAATTCTTGCCGCGAAACTGGAAGCTGCCGTCATTCCGGATCCGGACATCAACCATCGGGACCGATTTGAAGAGAAAGCCCAGTGTGTCTCGGAGGGGAATATCGATCTGGTTTTCCTTGGCGATTCCATCACGCATCACTGGGACAATGCGGGGAAAGAGGTTCAGAAAAAGTACTTCGGCGACATCCGGCTGGTGAATCTTGGAATGGGCTGGAATCGTACACAGCACGTCCTTTGGGAGCTGGAAGCGATCGATGCAGAAAAGATCTCTCCGAAAGCCGTCATGGTCATGATCGGCACGAATAATTTGGGGAAAGGACGTCGTGCTGGGGACGTCATTGGCGGAACTCCGGAAGAAATTGCGGCGGGCAATGCCGCCATCGTGAAGAAAGTCCGGGAATTTTGGCCGAATGCAAAGATCCTGGTGCTCGGAGTTTTCCCGCGAGGGCACCATCCGAAGGATCCCTATCGCGCAAAGATCTCGAAAGCGAACACGGAGCTTGCCAAACTCGCGGACAATGAAACGGTCTTTTTCCTGGATCTTGCGCCGAATCTTCTGGATGACGAAGGTTTTCTTCAGGCCTCGGTCGCTCCAGATTTCCTCCATCTGACGCCGGCTGGATACGAGATCTGGGCAAAAGCCGTCTCGCCGATCCTTCACGCCTGGATCTTGGAATAAAATCGGTCTGTCTGCTGCGGCATACCATCCTCGCTGGTTAAATGGATCCGCGGGCAGACCTGAAAGACTCGATCTTAAGGTCCTGCCCGCATGAGTTTCCTTCCTTCCGCCCCCTTTACCCTCCCTCCGTTTTATTGGAAATTTCAGAAGGCATACATCATGTTCAAAAAGATCCCGCTCCTGCTCCAGATCCTGATCGCAGTTGCGCTCGGTATTTTTCTGGGGAATCTTCTTCCGGTCTGGATGATCCGCAGTTTCGCGACATTCCAGAGTATTTTTTCCGCATGGCTCGGCTTTGCGATCCCGCTCATCATTCTGGGGCTGGTCATTTCCGGGATCTCGTCTTTAGGACAAAACTCCGGAAAATACTTTCTCCTGACGGTCCTGCTGGCGTACGGATCCACGATGTTTTCGGGATTTGGGACCTGGTTCGCCTGTTCGGAACTTTTTCCGCCGATCCTTCAGGGGACGGCCTTTACTCCGCCGCCGGAAGAACAGGAAACGGTTTTGGGTGCGTTTTTCAGTATTGAGATCCCGCCGGTCATGGGCGTCATGACGGCACTGGCTCTTGCGTTCGTTCTCGGGATCGGGATCGCGGCGGTCAAGTCTGAAACGCTTCAGAAAGCGGCAGACGACTTCCGCACGATCGTGGAACAGCTGATCCAGAAGGCGATCATTCCGTTTCTTCCGCTCTTTATTTTCTGTATTTTCCTGGCGATGAGCGCGGACGGCAGAGTGTGGGAGATCCTGAATGTCTTTGGACGGATCATCGGCATCGTTTTTGCGCTTCACTATCTCCTGCTTGCCCTTCAGTTCCTTGCGTCCGGATCCATTGCACGCAAGAATCCCTTCAAAATGTTCTGGACCATGCTTCCGGCATACTTCACGGCATTGGGGACGTCTTCCTCTGCCGCGACGATTCCCGTGACGCTTGCGCAGGTCCTGAAAAACGGCGTCAGACCGCAGGTCGCGGAGTTCTGCATCCCGCTTTGCGCCACGATCCATCTGGCCGGAAGTACGATGAAGATCACCGCGTTTTCGATCGCGATCATGCTCTTGACCGGCGGTACTCCAGAGCTGGCGGTCTACGCTCCATTTATTCTGCTTCTTGGCGTCACGATGGTCGCGGCCCCCGGCGTTCCCGGCGGTGCCATCATGGCGGCAGCTGCACTTCTGGGGTCCATGCTGGGATTCAGTGAGGAAGCGGTCGGTTTGATGATCGCACTTTACCTCACGACGGATTGCTTCGGAACTGCGTGCAATGTTTGCGGAGACGGCGCGATCGCTCAGGTAGTAGACAGACTGATGCCGGAGGAAAAAGAAACGCGATCTCTGGATACAAAGTCCGCGACTCCGTGATTTCCCTGCGATTTCCTTTCCATTTTGTCAAGACCATTCAAATTCAGGAGACATTCGGCATGAGATCCATTTTTTTGACTCTCGCGTTCTGCTTTGCAGTTTGCGCCATTCCCGCAGCGTTGGCTGAGTCCCCGAGCACCGAAAGACCAAGTGCTGAAAACCCGAGTACCGAAAAACCGGGAACCGCAGGTCCGGAGGCTCCGGAAGGTCTCCTGACGGATCTTTTGGAAGACACGGAAACCGTTTTTCGGAATGGTTTTCCGGCGGACGGCATCACTCTCGAGACGCTCATCCCCAGTGTCCATCAGTGGGCGGAAATTCGGACGCTTTCTCCTTCTTTCAGCTGGATCGTGCGCGATTCACGACAGAATGTCCATCAAACGGCCTGGCAGATCCAGCTCTCTTCCAATCGAAGCATGGATCCGCTTCTTTTTGACTCCGGAAAGGTGGAGAGTGCGGCCTCCTCGTCCGTTTTTCTGCCAGAGGCTGGAAAAAATGTTTTGCGCGAAGACGGCGTTTTCTATTGGCGGGTGCGCACGTGGAACGACGGCATCATGTCTCCCTGGTCCCGGTCGAAGGGATTCCGAACGGGGAAGGATCTTCAGTCTGGCGAAGTGAGCCGGTACCCGATCCGTCTGGCGCGTGAGTATCCGGTCCGGACGGTGAATGTGCCGGAACGGGCGAAGGAAACCTTTTTCGATTTCGGAAAGGCAGCATTTGGTCAGATCGCGCTGACTGTGAGTGCCGAAAAGGATGGAGAGATCCTCGTGCGGGTCGGCGAGCGAGTCCGCGACGGGGCCGTCGATCGGAAACCGGCGGGATCTACACGATTCTGGGAATACCGTGTTGCCGTACAGTCCGGGATGCACGAGTACGTCATCGAGACCCGGCGCGACCAGCGAAACACTTCCGGAGCCGCATTCCTCATGCCGGCGTATATTGGCGAGGTCATGCCGTTCCGGTACGCAGAAGTGGAGGAGCTGGATGTGCCGGTCCGCATTGAAAAAATCGAGCGGCGTTCTGCATACTATCATTTTGACGAGAGTGCGGGCGAGTTCCGCTCTTCGGATGAGAGACTCAACGCAGTCTGGGATCTTTGCCGATACTCGATCAAGGCGACGACTTTTCTCGGCGTCTACGTTGACGGCGACCGGGAACGGATCCCGTATGAAGGGGACGCGCTTCTGAACCAGCTCTCGCACTATGGTGTGGATCGGGAGTACTCCATGGCGCGTTTTTCGTGGGAGTACCTCATCTTTCACCCCACGTGGCCGACGGAATGGAATCTCCAATGCTGCCAGATGGCCTGGTACGATTTTCTGTACACCGGGGACATTCGCGGTGTGGAGCGGCTTTACGAGGAGCTGAAAAAGAAGTCCCTCATCGCACTTTCCGAGCCGAATGGCCTGATCAGCACACGGAAGGGCAAGGTCACGAAAGAGTTCCTTGAAAGCATCCACATTCACTCCGGTCCGCAATTCCGCGACATCGTGGACTGGCCGCACAAAGGGCTGGCGGGAAATGAAAATGCAGCGAGCGGCGAGACGGATGGTTTCGTTTTCGAGGACTTCAACTCAGTCGTGAATGCGTACCATTACTTCGCACTGAATTCCATGTACCGATTCGCATCGATCCTCGGAAAAACGGAAGACGAGGTCTTTTTCCGTGAACGCATCGCACAGGTCTACCGCGCCTACCAGGAGACGTTCTTCGACCCGGAACGCGGAATTTACCGCGATGGTGGATCGACAGACCACGCATCACTGCACGCGAACGTTTTCCCGCTTGCGTTTGGTCTTGTGCCGGAGGAGCATCGGAAAAGCGTCGCCGATTTCATCAAAAGCCGTGGAATGCGGTGCAGCGTTTACGGGGCGCAGTTCCTTCTTGACGCAGTCTTCAATGGCGGAGACGGCGCGTATGGTCTGGAGCGCATGACGGCGGACGATCTGCGAAGCTGGCTGAATATGATCCGCGTCGGTTCGACCATTTCGCTGGAAGCGTGGGACGATCGATACAAGCCGAATCAGGATTGGAATCATGCGTGGGGTGCCGCGCCTGCGAACATCATCCCGCGGAAACTCGTTGGCGTTGAGCCGCTGGAACCGGGATGTGGACGCATTCAGGTGAAGCCGCAGCCGGGAAATCTGAAGTCATTCACCGCCAAAGTCCCCACGATCCGCGGACCGGTCTGCGTGGAGTGGACTCTTGAATGCCTGAAAGTCACGGTTCCGGCCAACGTTACGGCGGAAGTCACGGTACCGCACTCTGACGGCACGTCCGAACTGCGTGAAGTCGGTTCCGGGACGCATACGTTTTCCGTACGCTGATCCTGTTGGTCTGCGTTTCGTGTATGTGGACCACTGACCTGGAGGAACTGCGTTTTTTTGATCCGCAGACCTCCGCTAATTCGAGTTTTCCTCGAGATCCATCCTATGATCCATCCTGATTTCATCCCCTGACCTTCCACATGAAAGGAAATTTCCATGAACGTAAATGAAGAAAAACGGATACTGTCTGCTGGACCGCGTGCATTCGCGCTGAACCGCCGTCGATTTCTTGCGTCTCTTGGTCTCTCCGCAGCCGGTCTGACGCTTCTGGGTACTGCAGGAAACTGGAATCCGCTTTCCGCACAGACTGCATCCAGCGTCCCGGTCGATCCGAACCATGTCGTGCTGCTTGCCGACACTCACTGCGGTCCGAATCTGCGCCACCAGATCGATTTCATGCGTAAGTCGGTCGCGGAGATCGCGGCGATGGATCCGCATCCGGCCCACGTTCTGATCTACGGCGACTTTGCGTTTCTCTGGGGTAAGCGGGAAGACTACGTCGTGCTGACGGAGCTGATGAAACCGCTGGCCGATGCCGGGATCCCATGGACAGCGTGCATGGGGAACCACGACCGCCGCGATACTTTCACCGAGATCTTTCCGGAACATGCGGCCAGATCGCTCCTTTCTGACCGGCTTGTTTTCAAGGTCGAGACACCGAACGTTGACTTTCTGCTTCTCGATTCACTCATCCAGTCGGAAGATCCAAAAAAATGGATCACGCCCGGACAGGTTTTGGATGACCAGAAAGACTGGCTGAACGAAACGCTCAAGAAACAGACGAAACCGGTCGTCGTTGGTGCGCATCATTCGCTGGCGGAGACGAAAGTCGCGGACATTCTGAAAGCGCATTCCTGCGTCGTCGGCTACGTGAACGGGCACCACCACACGTGGAACACGAAGGAACAGGACGGCATGAAGGCACTCGTCCTTCCGTCCAACGGGCATTGGGGAGACATCGGGCTGGTGAATTGCCGGGCGTCGGAAAACGAAGCCGCATTCACGCTCATGCTGCGCGACTATTTTCCCGGCAATAAATACCCGGGATTTGAGCCGAATCCGAAGCGCGAAAAGATCATGGCCGAGAAACAGGGGGCTGTCTGGCGTCTTGATCTTGGCTGAGTAAAGCCGGTCTGAAACGCCGCCGGTTTAAAATGAGCGCACGGTACTCGACGCGGAAAGAGTGCCGTGTGTTTTCAGAAAAGCGGTGATCTGAACGCTGCCGTTTACGTGTTCCGTACTTTTTTGCGGCTATTTTGATTTCCCATCCGTATTGGGTCCATTCCATCCACACAGGAGAACCTCATGAATTCAGAAACCACACCATCTCTTCCGCCGTCTATCTCAGCCGTCGTCGGCGTGACGGGGCATCGGCATCTTTTCAAAGAGGATCGCGATACGCTGAAAGAGAAGATCTGCACGTTTTTTCTTGAGAATTTCCAACCGGAAGAGCGTGTTCTGGTACTCAGCGGGTTGGCGGAGGGGGCGGACCAGCTGGCAGCGGAAGCGGTCTTGGAGCTGAAACGTACCGGGCGTCCGAATCTGACGCTGGTGGGAGTTCTGCCGATGCCGCTGGGATTCTACGAGGAAGATTTTGCGGAGTGCGCGTCAGACGTAAATGCAGAAACGGCACGGGATGCAGTTCAGACGGACTCTCCCCGACGGGCATTTTACCGTCTTCTCGCGCTTGCGGACCGGTCGGTGGAACTGCCGCTGGAATCCGTGAATCGGGAACGTTCTCTGGCGCAGGAACCGATCGATCGCGTCATTCAGTACGATCTGCTCGGTGCGGAGCTGGCGGACAGCTCGACGGTCATTCTTGCGCTTTGGGACGGCGTGACGGACGGTCTGAAACCCGGAGGGACCGGCGACGTGGTCCGGCGGGCATTCCTGAAGCCCGAAAAAACGCGGGTCTACCAAATCGTGACGCCGCAGGACCGGAAATCGCACGTTCGTCCGCAGGATGCCCTGGAAGCCCGCTGGCTCACTGAGTGGCCGAACTGACCGCGCAGTTCAGTGAATGGACTGCTTGGCTGAACGGATGCTTGGCTGAACGGATGCTTGGCTGAATGCAAATGGAAGAAAGCTCATGGAAATCAGAGGACTGCGGGCTTCACAGAAGTTCCGGGCATGAAAGAAGCTCTTCGTCGTCGAGCACGCGTACACCGAGAGCTCTGAGTCCTTCGGTCAGTGCGCCTTGCCCGTCGATGAGCGTGCCGGAAAATGTTCCATCGTAGATCTGGTGTACTCCGCATGTCGGGCTTCGGGATTTCAGGACGGCAAGTTCCACGTTCTCTTTTTTCGCGATCTCAAGTGCCTGGCAGACTCCGTCACGCACTTCGGCATCCACGTCCGTTCCATCCGCTTCAATGAATCTTCCGTTTCGGATCTCGATGCACTTTCTTGGGATCGTCCGTCCGCCCATCACTTCCGGGCAGACTTCCACGAGTTCGTGTTTCTGCGCCAGATCCGCGACAGCCTGCCGGAAATTGTGCCCCGCATTGTACTTGCACAGTCTCCCCATCAGGCACGCACTCACAAGAATTTTCATTTTCCGTCCCTTTCTTTTTCTATCCCGTCTGCATTGCTTCTTTTGGCTTCTGTGCGGAGTTTGCGTGTCTGTTCTGCATTCACGTTTCCGCTTTTCGGCATTTATGCAGAGTTTGTATTTCTTTCTCCCTGTGCGTCCGCATTCGTTTGACCGTGCGTTACTTTTTCAGCTTCCGGTACGCCTCGACGGCCATTTCATCACACCGTTCATTTTCTGGATGCCCGGCGTGTCCGCGCACATACTGAAACGACATGTCGTGTCGGCTTTTCAGTTCATCCAGTTCCATCCAAAGGTCCTGATTTTTGACCGGTTTGCCGTCTGCGAGCTTCCACCCTTTTCGTTTCCAGCCAGCCATCCATTTTTCCAGTCCGTTGAGTACGTACTGACTGTCCGAGACGACCTGAACGCCGACTGGCCGGTTCAGAACACGCAGTCCCTGAATGACGGCCATTAGTTCCATCCGATTGTTCGTCGTCATGGTTTCAGAGCCGGACATTTCCTTCTCCTTTCCGGTCGGAAGGTGCCTCAGAATGCATCCCCACCCTCCCGGTCCGGGATTCCCGCTGCACGCACCGTCGGTAAAGAGGATGACCGTAAGTGGAAGTTTCTTTTTCATGTTCTGCGATTTTCCTGATTTCTCCAAGGATCCTGCCGCCGCAAAACCGGCCGCACTCATGAAATATCATACCATACTTTCGTTTTCCGAAAAGGAGGGTCCCCTGAAAAACCAGCCTCTTTTTCCTGCCTTTGGAAAATGGGGCGGTCTTTCCCCTGATTTTTTCTTTTTTTTCTTTTTTTTGAAAAAATCTTGATTTTTGAAAATTTCGGAGTAAAATAAATTTAGTTTGAAATAATAAAGAGGGGATAGGTCATGAAATATTCGAAGGTTTCGATTTCACTCGCACTGCTTTTAGGGCTTCCATTTGCGGTTTCGGCAGATGTGCTGGAGGCCCGTACGCTTTCTTCGGTCACGACGTCCCAGATCCGGGTCACTTCCGGACGAACGGAGACGGGGACCGTCACGGGAGCGCAGGAATTTACCAGCGGCGATAAGATCTCGATCAGCGTTACGGGATCCAATACGAACGTGAACGGCGAAAGTCTCTGGGCGATGCCGGTCATGGGGGGCGGATACTGTGGTTTTTCGAATAATGGGGACCACACGTTCGTGCTGACGAAAACGGGAGCCTCGCAGCCGTTCAGCGGCGGGACGTACACGGCACTGAATATCAACGACGGCATCATGATCGCGTTCACGAATGACGGCTCGCAGACGGTCACGAGCAACTCGCTCGGTGACGACGCGGACAAATCCTACACATACTACTACATCGATCAGGCGACCGGTGCATCCGGCACATTCAAGACCGGCAAAGACTCCTGGTACACGACGACCGGCCGATTCTACGACAAAGCGGAAGTGACGCAGAGCTATTCCGTCGCCTTCTTCCCGAAAGATTCCGGATTCATTGCGGGGCAGGAATCACTGAAAAACGCGAAAGCGTCCCTCTCGACTGCATTTGCTGAACAGAAGATCAACTCGCTTCGTGACGGCGTTCTGATCGCGAATTCCGCCAACGGCAATGGCGACGTGAGCAGTGCGAAAATGATGCCGCTTGCCGATGGTTCCGGATACAATCTGCAGTCCGTCAATCATGAAAGAGCGAATCAGGGAGAGAATACTCTGATCAACTATGCGTTTTTGCCGTACGGCACGGAAGGACTTGCGGCCGGGATCGTATTGACGCACACCTCGGACATGTGGACCGGCGGCAGCTTCACGGAATCTTTTTCGATCTCTTCGACGGAAAACTTCACCATCACGCGTACCGATACGGGAACGTACACGCTGAAATTCACGGATGAAAGCGGCTTTTCCTCTCAGAACGGCTCGCTTTTCGTCACTGGGTTCGCGACGCAGGGGTACGGAAAATATGAAGGCTTCAACGGCTGGAATGAGAATGAAAACGGCGACAGTTTCAAGTGTTGGTTCACGGCCGTTCCGAACGACGACAAAACCTACACGATCCAGTCTTTTGAGTATCTGAGAGGCCAGAATGGAGCGGTGACCCCGGTCGACGCGAATTTCTCGTTCGCCTTCATCTCCAACGACGGTTTGGGAGAAGCGAAGTTTTCCGAAACGTACAATCCGGGATTTGATCCGGGAATGAAAGGTTCCTCAGATTATTCCGGCGCACTGCTGACGTTCGATTATTCCGGCAACTCGAACAACTACAGATGCTTCTCGAACATGACCTCGACGGCGCAGTATCTCAAGCTCGATACGCTTAGCCAAAACGGCGATTTCTGGTTCGCTCTCAACGGCAATCGGCTGGGGAGCAGGAATGACGAGGACACGAACGGAATGTTAGACGAAGGCGTCATTCTCGCGACGATCGCCGAAAACGGAACCAATGCCGTCGCGAAAGCTGACGCGCCCAACTATCGCGGGATGATCTCCATTGAACATGCGGGAAACGGACAGGAACGGAACGTCAATTTCTCGACCGCCTTCTTCCCGAAATCGGGTCCGTGGACCGTGGGGCGGACGAATAATGCGGATGCTTCCTCTCTCTGGGGAAACACAGAGGACTTCACCATCACGAAGACCGGCACCGGTACGTATGCGCTGAAGATCGACGGCGGAAGTCCGAAAGACGGCACACTTCTGGCCATTGGACGCTCCAATGAGACCCGCTCGCTGGTCGTTGCGGCTCCGAATGATGCAGACGGCTGGACGCTGAATGTCCTCAACGCGCAGAATGCCTCGCGGATCGACGACGGCCGCGGAATTTCGTTCGTTTACCTTCCCTCGGACCTCGGCTACCTTACGGGAACGGTCTTGGCGGACGGAACGCTTGAAAATACGCCGCTGGAAAGCCTGATCTCTGTCGAGGACCTTGGTGTTGGACAGTGGGCACTCACGCCGGACGATTCGATCGACGCGGACAGCTATTTCCTTCTTCTGACGTCTGCCGACACTGAAAACCCGGCCTACCTTTCGTATGAGCCGGAATTGGATGCCGACGGAAGCGTTGTGCGGTTCCTCATCGAGGCGATGTCTCCGGGAGCTGACAGTACCCTCACTGACACGGCGTTCAGCTTCGCGCTGATGAGTTCCTATGGAGTCACTCACTCTACCGGAGTTCCGGAACCTTCTGCGTTTGTGCTGCTTGTTTCCGCCCTTTCCTTCCTTGGCGTTTCCGTTCTGCGAAAGAAAAGATGAAAGGACACAAAAGATGAAGAAGATAGCCATTTTTGCTCGGCGGCGTTGCGGATTCACACTCGTGGAGCTTCTCGTGGTCATTGCGATCATTGGAATGCTGGTCGGTCTGCTTCTTCCGGCGGTTCAGCAGGCGCGGGAGGCTGCACGTAAAATGTCGTGCTCGAACAACATGCGGCAGATCGCGTTGGCGATGCTGAACTACGAATCGCAGAACAAAACTCTTCCGCCTGCATACACGTACACGACGGCGGATACGCGCAAGAAATACAAGATCCCGTACAATACATTCAATGGTCTGGTCTTCATCCTGCCGCAGATGGAACAGACGGCCATCTACCAGATGTTTGATCTGACGAAGATCTGGTACGATACCTCCGCGAACAGTACGGGAAACTCCAATGCCGACGCGTACAAACACGAGATCGACGGTTTCAAATGTCCCACGACTCCCATGCGCGGTGAGTACGCGTCAGATTACGCCGCCAACACGGCGATCCGGCCAGACTCCGGGACGATCAAAACGGCACGGAATAACGGGCAGCTTTCCAATCGAAGTGCTCCGCGGTCGGACTACTGGGAAAGTGCACTTTCGCCGTGGTGCTGGAATACGGACCCGGCGACCGACTATCTTGCCAAGCCGCGGACGCTGGCGGAGATCCGTGACGGAGCGTCCAATACGATGCTCTATTTTGAAGATGCCGGCCGACCGTATTATTGCAAGAGAGGGACCGCTCAGAGCACGACGCAGAAGACCGACGGCGAAAAATGGGCTGATTATGCCGCGTACTATCATTCACACGAAGCTCCATTCCAGAACGTGAACAATTCGAACGAAACGTTCAGTTTCCACATGGGCGGATGCAATACGAGCTTTGCCGACGGCTCGGTCCGGTTCATCACAGACGGAACGGATCTCGACGTTTACGCCAGCCTCTTCACCTGCAATGCGGCCGACATCGTGAGCGAGCCGTAGTCGGTTTTCGATGGAACAGTCCACTCAAACACAGGGGGATCTCTGCCCCCTTTTTTATTCGTCAGACTCTTCCATTTCAAGGCTCTCCTCGCCAACAGCCCAGAGACGCAGTTCTTTTTTCGATTCCAGCAACACAGTGGAAACGCTGCCGAGCGGGAAAAGCGTGACGCGCTGCGGGGACGCCGTTTCCCGAGCTTCCTCCATTTCTTCCGAGCTTTCCTCTGGAAGGTACGGGAATTCTTTCAGGATCTCTTCCGCGCGAAGTTCGCCATTCGGGTCCATCCAGCATCCGGCCGTCTCGCGTTCCGTCACGAGAGCCGCCCGCACCGCGTTCCGTTTCTCGCGATCCGCACCGATACCGGGATCATTGAAGAGGCCGTTTTCTCCGAGAATGACCGAGAATCGAGTCTGGGCCTCTTCGGGAAATTCGGAAGAGAGTACTTCTTTTCTGTTCGGTGTCCGGTAAACCTCCGGCATCTGCGCGTAAAATTGACGATTCCACGGGGAATCCCACGGTTCATCGAGGCGGATCTTTTCGTAGAGCATCTTTTCCGCTTCACCGAGGTACGGCAGGATCAGCACGCGCCAGGAATGGAGTGCCGTTCCTTCCGCATTTCGTGTAAACGCCGGCGGAAACTGTCCGTCATGTTCCAGCCGGTAAAGCAGAAAAGCACAGCCGATGCGCGTGAGAGACTCCGACATTTCCTCACGGAAAACGAGTCTGCCGGCATGAATGCCTGACGGGAAGAAATGAGTCAGAACATTCGCCAGCTCTTCCGACCTTCCCCGGCGTGTGAGACAGGACAGCAAAGAGTGCGTCGATTGCGGAGCATTTTCCAGTCCTTCCGACGTTTTCAGAAGCTGTTCCCGGTCCGTCGAGTTCTCAGCATACTCACGATAGAGCTGCTGAACTCTGACGGCAGCCCGGTTCCAGTCGATCCCCAGATATTTCACTGCGGACAGAAGCCGTTCGTCTTCAATGAGCAGCTCCATCACTTCCGGATCCGCATGACTTAAAGTCTGAATGAGATCCAGCTGCGTCCAGAGTTCCGATGTTTCGAAAATGCGCTTAAACTGTTCCATGCGGTCCGGACATTCCGGAAGTTCTCGAAGACGGAGCAAAACCTCCTGCGGTACGGGAGTTTCAAGGGACGCCGAAAGCGGAAGAGCGTTTCCGATCCCTTCGATCCTGTATCCGTGGATCAGGTCGATGATCAGCATGGAATCCTTCTGGAGCATCCGTCCGAGCCGGAGGCACGTCAGTTTATCTTCCATCGCGCCATCGAAATTACCGTGAAGGAGTCGGTACCGTGCACGAAATGCCAATCCTTCTGCCATACCGACCAGCCGCATGCTTTCCTGCGAAAGTGCCGTGACCAGTTTGGGGATTTCCGACGCGGAAACGAGCGGAACGAAACAGTGAGCACATTCCTGGACTGCGTCCCGGAGCGCGTCAAGTGCGGGAGAATTTGCCTTGAGCCACTCGACGGCAAAGGCATCTTCAAAAACCGGAGAAGAGAAGTCGTTCTCGCCGATTTTCGCAAATTCGTCAAGAGCTTCCTGCGCAAGAGGCGTGATCCCCCATTCGTCAGGCTCCGATTTGGCGGCATCGGAGTCCGCGTGCGTCCCGGTCCAGTATTTCACGAAAGCGTCTTCGGCAGATTCAAACGTGAGGGCCGGTTTCACCGATTCAAGGTCAAGAGCCTCCAGGAAAAGTGTTTCCAGTTCGGGCGTTGGGAGCTCTGCCGGTCCGAGGATCCGGACGATTCGGCGGATCAGATTTTTGTCCGAGGCGGAATCTTTCGGAGCAAGGGACTGCACGTGCGCGAAATAGTTCACGAACGTTCCATCTTTTGTGAGCGGCTGCGTCAAACTCGTCGTTTCCTGCGAGATCTTCAGCGGAACGCTCACAAAAAGATCCTGCAGAAACCAGACTCCCGCACACGCCAGAACGAACAAGCAGACGCGCCCGCGCCGATTTTTGGGAAACAAATTCATGGAAGGCTCCTTTTGTTTGGGGATCAATTTCCTGCGTTTTCAGTGAAGCCCGGACGTTCACTCCTCTTTCACGATGCGAAGGTCAACGACGTCACCGGTCATGACGTGGTTTTTCGCAGCGATTTTGACGGTGAGCGACTCCGCGTTTCTGTACAGTTCTTCCGGGATCGGAATCGTCTGCGTGAAGAACGTCGTGGCCATCGCTTTCGTGGTTTGCTGTGTTCTGTCCATCGTCCAGACTTTCGTGTCGTTCACGAAAACGTCCGCTCCCGCGATGTCCTGGTCGGTGACGCGAATGGTCAGATTCAGCGCGATCTTCACGTTTTCCTTCGGTTTTTCAAATGTGTATGAGAACCAGCCGCCGTTGACTGCCCGACGCCAGAAACGATGATCGTCCAGCGGCTCGCACATGTTGGGACCGTGAGTTTGGAGAGCTCGCACGTTTTCCGATTTCGGGAGCCCGATCAGGACTGACTGGAGCGTTCGGTACGGCAGCTGGGGATCGACTTCCCACGTATTGAACTGGACTTTGTTTTTATATTCTTCCAGATCGTTGGCGTGATTGAAGTAGACGGCATAGCGGCTGAACTGGATCCGGTGGAAGGGGACCAGCCGCGCGGTTTGGCCATTCAGTCCGGTGTAGGTGAAGGCGAGCTGGTCTCCCGGCTCTTTTTTCATCTTCCGAATGATTTCTTCCGGCGTTCCGAAGAGCGTTGGAGCGTCGGAGATCGGTGCCATGATCCCTCCGACCGTTCTCCGTGCCTGACGGAAATTGTTGTGGTTCAGATTGGTGTTTGGTACTTTGGACGCCAAAACGATCGCACCGTATTTTACCGAATAGAACCGGTCCGTGTCGACCAATGGAGCGACTTCGAATTTTGGCTCGAACGCGATTCTGACCGTGTCGCCGGCAGACCATTTTCGAGAGAGCATGACGTAGGGATCAGCGATCGGTTCCTGCGTCCGGACTCCGTTGACCTCTACGGTCATGGAACCGTCTTCGATCCATTTGGGGACTCGGATCTTCAGCGAAAATTCCTTCGGTTCCGGCGTGTCGATGGTCAGGACGGAAACGTTTTCGTCCGGGTAGCGCGTCGACTGCGTCAGTTTGATCCCCCGTTCTTTCCAGTCAAGTGTAGACGGGATGAACATATTGACGTAAAGTTCGGAGTCTCCCTTCTTCGCGTAAATCATTTTTCCAAACTTGGCGGGGGCTTCGAATCCGGTTCCCGTGCAGCACCAGAAGGAATCATATTTCGACGAATACATTTTGTAATGTGCCGGACGCATCGACGTATAGTACACGCACATTCCCTGTTCCGTATCGTAGTTCGCCAGAACGTGATTGAACAGAACGTTCTCGTAGTAGTCCACGTGCTCCATTTTCGGGGCGCTTTGGTAGAGACTTTCCGTCAGACGCATCATGTTGACCGAGTTGCACGATTCCGGACCGCCGTAAGAGAGGGCTTTGAATTGAAATTCGGACTGTGGGAAGAAGTGCTCTCCGCAGCTGTTCGAGCCGTTCACCCACGTGTGTTTCGCGACGACGATGTCCCAGAAATTTTTCGCGGACGTTGAGAGTTTTTCATCTCCATTGTACTTGCTGATGGTGTTGAATCCCGTGAATTTGGGGATCTGCGTATTCGCGTGCCAGCCGATGAGGATGTCTTCACCTTTTGAAAGCGGGATCCACATGCGTTCGTCGTTGAGCTTTTCCGCCCAGCGCAGGTACTTCTCATCCCCGGTCAGTTCGTAAACGTTGACGTACGATTCGTTGATCGAGCCGTGTTCGCAGTAGAGGAGCTTCTGAATATCGTCGTGGCTGAGAACGTCGATGATATCCGTTCCGAACCAGTCCGCCATTTTGACCAGGATCGGCTTCGCCTGTTCCAGACCGCACATGGTATAGATGTCGTACAGCCCCAGCATGATCTTGTTCATGACGTAAACGGGTTCCCATGTGGTTTTTTCTTTCCCGTCAATTGAAACGATGACCGCCCATGTGTTGGTTGTGAAGGCGCCGTCGTGAACCTGTTTGAAAAGTTCTTTCCCCTTGAGCGTTGGCAGCAGGTAGCCGTTCCCATTGGCGTCCTGACAGGTTTTCAGTTCGTCCAGAACGTAAGTCAGACGTTCGAGAATGCGCGCGTCGCCGGTCGACTGATACATCATGGACATGGATGACATATAGAATCCAAGGATATGCCCCGCCAACGGCCAGCCCAGATGCGCTTCTTCCGATTCCCAGTACGGGTACGGCTCCTGCTTCTGCATCAGCCCGGCCTCGCGGCGGAACCACGACAAAAGCCGGTCCGGATCCAGCGTGAGGAGATACTCATGGTCCAGCTCCTGGAGCTGCAGAAACGGCCCTTCCGTGATCCGAATATCCGACAGCGGAAATAAATTTACCGCGTCTTCCCGAACGGGAGTGGGCACGATTTGGGAGTACGATTGGGAGGGCCAGACCGCCAGTATCAGGAGCAGGGGGAAAACGGCAAACAGAAGATCACGTCTCATAAATGGGGTTTCCTTGAATGGAAGGTGGTTTTTCGGCAGCTTCAAAAACCGTGTTTTTATCCCAAAACTGCCGTACTATGATTCCCATTATAGCACAGGGAATTTGAATGTCAAGACGCCGGGCGGCATACAGATACAAGGCCCGGTCGTGGATCCGGGGAAGAATGGTTTCATCACTGCGAGATCGAAATGGTGCATTTAACAGAAATTTCCAAATTTTCCCGGAGGGACTCCTTGCGGTTTCCCGGAACGTGGTGTAGAATTGTCGCAGACGTGATTCCTCTGACAGAGGACGGGAAAGGGTTTTTTATTTTGACAGATGCCATGTCTTATCGAAATTTACCATGCAGCGATGATCGGGGTGAACGGATTTTTTTCCTTTTCGCGGGATTTTTTTTCGCAGGATGGGCTGGGATGCTGCTTTATGACCTGATTTTTAGCGGGAGTTGGCATCTTCTTCTTTTTCTGCTTCCTGCTGTCGGGGTGTCCTCCTTTTGTTTTATCGGTTTCGTCATTCGATGGTGGGAACGGAAAGATTTTCTTAAAAACACATGGAACGAGAAAAAAGTCCGAAAAATCATGCGGGAAGAGGATCTGCTGTCACTTTCGCAAACGGTCTGGATGGAAAAAATGCCGCCAGTTCCGCGTCCGGTTTCTTTTTCGATCTGGATACTCTTTCTTTTCTCTCTTCTGCCGCTGAATCATTGGTATGAAGACTTTACTTCGATGCGCGGCCGCCGTTGGAAAGTGATGGGAGGGAGACTCTATTTCAGCGATTTACCTATACCGTGGGGACAGTGCGAATTTCTGCTTTTCTTCTATATTGCCATCTTTTTTATTTTGTACGCAACCTTTCAGGTGTGCTCCAACTGTCCTGTGCAGTATCCTGTCTGGAAGGCTGTCGTGAGCGTTGTTTTTTTGTCCATTCTCCTTGTCTTGTGGCTTTGCAGTTTTGCGAAAGGCTGGAGAACGATCCAGCTTTTACGATATGGAGTACTTGCACCTGGGATCATTCGTGAACACTGGATGACAGGCCGATTTTACCTGTACCTTGACGTCAGTGGAAACTCCTGTTGGTCAGCCTCTCTGCCAGCGAACCATTCGGGCAAAAAGAACCAAAAAGTTACTGTTATTTTCAATGTCCACGCGCCTGAAAAAAGCCGGATCCTGGACGACCTGATCAACGAAAAACAGATCGAGATCGACGAACACGGCAGGATCGGCCTTCCGCGTTGCCGTATCGCTCCGGTCATTTTAACACTATTGTGTTTTGTGTCATTTGTTGCTTTGGTCATTTTTTTATGAAATTGCTGGACAAAGCGTTTTTGCCAATGGAGAAACACTGGAGGATCATGCCAAAACGACCGATATGAAGAAATTTTTGGATGAATTAAAAAACAGAGAATTGAAATTGGATGATGCTGACAGTAGGAAAATGTTTTGAAATTTGTTTTTCTGCTTTCGGTACCAGTGACCAACGGGAACGGGGCGATGCCCTCGCGCGGAAGCGCTATCGTCCGCCGTGAGGGAGGATCATTTTGAAAATTGTTCCTCCCTCAGACTCCCTCCTCAAAAACTTTTTGATGTTTTTGTGAATTTTGGTTTATTGTGCGCTTCGCTTGCGCCTCGAAGGCTGTGCAGGCAGTTCGAAATCACTGACTCCCAAATGTCGGAGTGCTTTTTCCGTCAGCATTCGGCCGCGGGGAGAACGGACGATCAGCTCGTTGCGGAGAAGGAACGGTTCGACCTCGTCGACCAGTGTATCCGGAGCGACGTTCATGGTGTGCGCCACTGCTTCCACGCCGACCGGCCCGCCTTCGAAGACGCGCAGAATGACGTCCAGGTACTTCCTGTCCTGCCGGTCCAGACCCAGAATGTCGATCTCCTGCATCGCCATCGCCTGGCACGCAACGTCCAGCGTCACGTTCCCGTCCGCCCGGCTTACCGCATAGTCGCGGACCCAGCGCAGGCGGTTGTTCGCGATTCGCGGGGTCCCGCGGCTTCGGCGTGCGATCTCATTCGCGGCCTCCGGATCGATGGAGATCTTCAGCTTTGCCGCGTTCCGCTCGATGATCTTCGCCAGATCGGAATCCGAGTAGAAATCAAGATGTTCGCGCATCTGGAACCGGTCACGCAGCGGAGCGGAAAGCAGTCCCGCACGCGTCGTGGCTCCGATGATCGTGAAGGGACGGAGCTGCATATTGATCGTCCGTGCGCCGCTTCCTTCGCCGATGACCAGGTCGATCCGGAAATCCTCCATTGCGGGGTAGAGGAACTCTTCGACCGCCTTCTGCATTCGGTGGATCTCGTCGATGAAGAGGACAGAACGCTCCTTGGCATTCGTCAGGTAGGGGATCAGGTCCTTGGGAGCCTTGAGCGTCGCGCCGCTCGCGATCTGGCATGAAACGCCGAGTTCATGCGGAATGCACGTCGAAAACGTTGTCTTTCCGAGTCCCGGAGGTCCGTCAAAGAGAATGTGTCCCAGCGGTTCCCGGCGTTTTTTGGTCGCGTCGATGGCGATGAGGAGCCGTTTGTAAACGTCGCGCTGACCGATCATTTCGTTGATCCGCGTTGGACGCAGTGTCCCGTCATCGTCCGGAATGTTTTCTTCCGAAACGCTTTTGGCCGGAATATTCAGACGCATCGGAATGTCGTCCTCGATGAAATTCGCGGAATGAGGATCGAAATCGTCTCCGGGATCCGAAGATAAAAGGGTCTGGCGCGGCATGGTCTACCTGTCCTGAGGGAATGAAAAAATGAAAAATGTGGGATCCTGCGCGAAAATGCGTTCCTGGGGACGTCTTTTCGCACGATCTCTCTCATTATACCGGATTCGCAGAAGAATGCAAGGAGTACCCGCCCCATCTTTTCACGAACTCACGCCGCCGCGCTGTTCCTGGTGCCCGTTTCGCCCAAATCAGCCCAAAATGCCTTCGGGAAATTTCAGGATCTTCTGCAAAATGTATCTGTCCGTGAGTGAACAAAACTCCTGAAATCAAATCTCTTGCACACAGGATACTGCATCTCAGAAAAACCCCCTGAAAGAAGGTCCGCCGAGAGCGAGAACTCCCGGCAGGCGGTCAGGATGAATGAGGCTGCGCCGGCTCCTCAGCCGCTGAAACTCCGCCTGTTCCTTCGTTTGTGCGGCCACGAGCGGGAATAAGATTTATTTCAAAGCACTCCCATTAGTTATGCACTTTAAGCTTGAATGGTTTTGGCCGGTAATTCGAATCCAGGTTATACGTAGTACCTGCTGCTGAAAATGTAATAGTTCCAGGAGGACCAAACAGCTCGGCATCTTCGCAGGTCTCGTAAAATGCACAAAAAATAGCATCCCTTGGTTCTGTTGCAAAGGGAGATAGTGCAAAATCCAGCGAGGCGAGCAAGTCGTCTGTACATTCATTTCGAGATGGGTGAATTGGGAACTCTCGTGCTGGATATACCCGTGCAATGGGCATTTCCGAATGTGAGACGGTAAACGTCTTGTACTCATCGACCGGTTTCGGCAAATCTCCAGGGACCCAGGTTTGGTAATGGTATACATATTTATTTCCTGATGCTCGATAATAAAGGAACAATACATATTCCTGTTCTGGCGTGAGAAATAACTCAGCAGTATTATTTTCGGAAATTACAGCCTGCGAGTAATAAAATAAGGCCCCTTCATGGCGCCACACTGCAACTCTTACTTCCTGCGGATCAGGAAGGGAAGACAATAACGGCGTAAAATCTATTAAATACTTCTGATTTTCAGGTATCGTCAGACAATATTCTTTTGTTTGCCTGACCTTTTCCTCGTCCAGAACATTCCGAACAGAAAGTCCGATCGTCTCGTGATCGGGGATCTGGAACCAGAAAGAGCGGGAAAGCAGGATCAGCAGCTCATCATGTCGGCTGAGATCTTTTTTCTGTGTTTTCGGCTGAATATTTTCTGGAATCTGAAGGTGTTTGTTTTGCGAGGTGCCGCACAGCGTCATCCTGCGGCCAAATGAGTCTCCAAAGAAAATCTGCAAGGATTGGATCTCTTTGTGTGTTGTATCGATACAGGATAAACGTAAATTTTTCAATATCCCATACGAGATTTCCATGGCTTTTGTTTCACTCTGCGGCAATACGATCCTCCATGTACTTACACTTTGGCAACCGCTGTAAAAAAATATAGCTGCCATACAACAAAGGAAATGCCCAAATGTAAATTTCATACCCTCACCTCATTCAATAAATTACCCGCCAGCTACTTACACTCTCCATAATACCCTTCATATCGTAAAGTTGCAGTATAACTGATCGTAATCTGATATATCAATCGTGCTTCTCGCGCGTTTACCCTTCACGAACAGCCTGACTTTGTAATCTATGTCAGCTCTACCTCCTAAAATTTTGATCGAACTTGAACCATTGAAATCCTGTTCAATATCCAGCCAAGTGCCGACCGGGGGTGGCAGTTCTGTTGGATCATACTGCTTCGTTTGGAGCAGATTTCCGACTGCGTCGTACGTGTTTCGAGTGACAGTTCCGCGGGCGTCGGTCGTCGTGAGGAGACGGCCAAGGGCGTCGTAAGTGTAGGACGTGACGTTATTTAGTGCGTCCGTGACCGTGAGGAGCTGCCCTTCCGTGTCGTAGGTGTATACTGTCTGCGCACCGGCTGCGTCCGTCGTCCGGATCAGGTTTCCTCCTTCCCAATTAGGCCAAACGCTCCTCATGTTCCTTCGTTCGTGTTGGAAACACGAGACACCGTTTCCCCGTCTCCTTCGGGAGAGGGGATGGAGAGAATGAAGGTGAGATGGTTGTGAAATTCGAGTATTTCTTGTCATAATCTTCCAGTTTCCCCCCCCCCCCCGCAACGTTCTGTCAAGTGGGGAGAATTACAAAACTTAATTTTAGCTATTTTATCCAAACCCCAGTGGAGTATAGCCCCGTTTTGTTTAATTTCATCTCGATAATCGAGATTACGTTTTTGAAAAATTGTTCTTTTGAGGAAAAATCATATTTGACTCCGATGGTTTCATAATTGGACACAGGTGTAACATCGTCATTTTCTGAGAGAAAATATACCGTACTCATATCTAACGGAATCGACTTTCCTTCCACAAAAATATAGGCACTCTGTGTTTCCGAATTCAATTCTCCATCAATCATTCTTTTATGGGTAAAGACTATCACCGAAAAATTTTCAGAAAACATCCCCAAAAAGATATAGGTCGTTCCATTAATTTCTTTGGTTAAGGAGGAATAAGATACATGCTGAGGAACCGCAGCCGAGAAGGGTCTGCAAGCAACTATTCCTAGGATTGACAACATAACTGTTATTGCAATAATTAGTGAGGATTTCATCTTTATCTTCCTTTCGTTTAATGCGCAACACTCTACTGGTCACAAGTCGAACAACATTCAATTTTTCTTTTAAAGGTAAAAGTTCCATGCTCCTGTCTTTCAGTGTGAACCGTTGCATGACCACCAATAGGGGGATATGGAATCTTAAGACCAACACCAATTGTAAATATTGAATAAATTTTGACGTACAATGTCGCATATGAGATTTTACCAGATTGTCCATCCGGACGATCTACGGTGGTAACATTAACCTTCTGGGTAAAATGAAAAGTCATATCCACAGAGGCAATTCCAATATCAACACCACCCCATTCCAAATTTCTCATGGTCCAAGTTTTCATATCGTCACACCCCATGGTAATACTGGGGTCAGTCCCACTATCACCTCCACATTCTGATGAGGTGGTAATGGTTAAAGTAAAACGGGTGGTAATATCTTTTGATTTTGGATCTGGATTTCCTGGAATTCTGCCAAAAACAGTGATTGTTTCTATTGTAGTGGATGGTTCATATCCAAACGAGTCCACGAATAAAAAGACCTTGTTTTTAACATACCGATACAGATTCATATCGTTCCCCTCAAACCCGATCGGGTCGGTACTCAACCAACGACCAACGGTGGCATCATACCAGCGGTTGATGTTGTTTTGGAGGTGGGTGTCGGAGTCAAACGCCTTGCCGGTGAAACCGAAAAGGAGCGGATTCGTACCGGAAATGAGGTTGCCGAAAGAGTCGTAAATCAGGTGCACATTTTCACTTCCAAGGATGTCACGGACCGTGCCGAGGTGGTCGGTCAGGGACCATGAAACACCGTCGATCGTCGTGTCGGCGAGGTGTTTGTCCTGCTGGTTCGGTGTCCAGCGGCTGCCGTTATCGCTCTTAAAAACACGCAGTTCCCCCGACTTCGGCCAAACACTCCTCATGTTCCTTCGTTCGTGAGGGCACGAGCGGGAAAATAATGGGTGCGGGAGCTGGTGGTGAGTGAGGGAACGCGACATGGGGGGTAATCGCCTTTTGTGTAGGGTGGGTTTGGATGTTTTCAGTTTAGCACATCCGGGACCGTTTGTCAAGTAAAGATGAGAAAATCGGTATTTTTTGCTTGCTAAAAGCACGATAAAGTTTCATTTTCTCTAATTTACTTCTTAAGTGGAAAATCCCGCAGTACCTTCCCGCTGGGGACTTCCACGTGCTGGAGCGTACATTCCTGATTGCCGCAGGAAAGAGCCAGGACGACGAGAGTTTTACCGTCCGGCATGAATTGGAGCTGGCTGAACGTCACCTTCCTGTTCGGCATCCGGCACACCGCGAGTTCTTTTCCAGTCCGCGTTTCCCACAGGACGACATATCCGGTTTCGAGGTCTTTTTCCATGTTCTGGATCCCTGCGGCCGCGTATCGTCCGTCCGAAGTCAGGCAGGAGGAGACAACACGGCACGATTTTCCCGGAAACAGCTCCCGCAGTATTTGAATACCATCCGGAAGGAGCTTCTGTACACAAAGGATCTCCTCAGCATGATTTTTCACGAGAGCATACTGCGGCTGGAACAGTTCATTAAGAGGATCTTCGCGCAGCGCGATACTTTCCCCGACGACCTTTCCGTCCATGACGAAACGGTGACGCAAGAGACCGCACTGGACCTGAAGTCCATGATTCGACGTGAGGAACGCGGCATTCTGAGGGTAGGGATACGAAATCGCGTGATCGGGGGACGACGCGCCAAAGACTCCTTTGGGGGACACCCATTCCGCCTGGTGCGTGTCGAGGGAGAACTTTACGATTCTTTCAGTATTTGTCGTGAAGAGAATGCTGTTCAGCTTTTCAGAAAAGACGGGGTTCATCAGCGTGCATACCGCCCCGCCGTCTTCATTGAGTACCGGGTAAAATGCAGCCGCACCTGGCTTGCGAAGATCATGGAGGCAGATGATCCCGGCCAGCGGAGTCTCCATCGAAGTGAAACCGCCGGAGACCTTCATCTGACGCGGAACATCCATGACATAAATCAGCAGTTCTTTCCGTATCGCGGCAAACTGTCCCTGTTTCTGGACGGAATCCGTCACGGACGGCAGATTCCACGGCTGGCCTGCTTCAAACGCGGACTGGAGACTGAAATCCAAATCGGCCGGGACCGCAATCGCCTCTTTCGCGCAAACCGCGGCTTTGGAACAGGTCTCCTCTTGTGCCAGCATCCGAACTTTCCCTGAAGGAAAGAAAAGGAGACGCGGAGACTGGATCTTGTGCCGCAGAGTGCCGGTCTCCGTTTCATAAATGAGGATCATATCCGGAGCCTCTGAACGCGAAAGCAGCACCGCCAGCAATGTACCGTCTGTGCTGAACTGCATTTTCGGAAGAACGAAACCCGAGGGAAAAGATTCCGGAGCTTCCAGAACGCACCTTTTCTTCCCTGTTTGCGTATCGTAGATCGTTACGTCTCCCATCCAGCGGGAAATCGCAGCCAGTGTCCCATCTTCGCTTAAGGCCGCGCACGGATTCTGTCCCGGATCCGCGTACCAGCACGCAAGCCGTTCCAGATACTGGTCGTACGAAATTCTTCCATCATGAAGCTCTGCCTGAAGAGTTTCATAAAATGAGCGGATCTTCGTATTTAGTTCTTCATCGATTTCCGATGGTGTATGAACCGAAACCGTATACGCCGCTCCGCTCGGTACTACATGTACCGCCTGAGTCTCCGGAACCTGATTTGCCTGAACCACGTACGGATACATTTCGATGTGCAGATTTCGAACTTCCGCCCAAAGAGACGAATGCAACCCGAAAACCAGGAACAGCAAAACGAAAATGGTTCGAAATACAACGTGTTTCATATCTCCCCCTTGGTAAATCATATATTCCAATAATTATGGCATCAAACAATACAAAACGACTTAAAAAAGCTGAGTTTCAAACACCAAAACTGGGGTTTGACTTCCTACAGACAGCTCATATAATGTTTGACCATTCATTTTTATCGTAACACCACCATGAACAACACCTTGTGCTGAAAGTCTTAAAAAACCACTATGGTTGAAATTGGCAATCGTCGGTTTGTGAATGAATTCAAAATTTCCTACAATTTTTCCAGTAAGATATGCTTGGGCATTAGCATTTACTATTGATTCCCCTTTAATTTCTAAATTTCCATTTAGGTTAAACCCCGTTTGGATACCAATATCGAAACGTTGCGATTCAATTCCCCCACCTTTATAGAAATAGATTCCAGCCAAACCGAAATGCCCTAAACATTTATGCTCAAAAATTGCTTTTGCTTTAAGGTTAAAATCAACGGAAGCTATGATATAAACATTCGCGTTGACTTTCAATGAATTTGGGCCAAAACTAAGAGAAACCGCCCCATGTCGGTTTACTGTAATGTCCCCTTTTAAACTGTTTGCAGTAATGCTGACCTCTTTAATCTCATGCCGACAACCTAATTCACATATTTCCATTCGTGATTCAATCTGGATATTGAAGTTTGGTGACACCTGAATTTCTTTGCCGCCTAAAGCTCCTTTGATTTTGTCAAAAACTTCTGTGACTTTTGACGTAACTCGAGAATATGTGTCAATATAATTTATAATTGAGTTAAGCACTAATCCGGAAGGATCTGTAGCAGAAACCGGATTATTGGCAACATACTTAAAAAGATTGTCATATCCACCAGAAAAACCAATAGGATCCGTACTTAACCACCTTCCAATTTTCACGTCGTACCAGCGGTTGATGTTGTTTTGAAGGTTGGTGGCGGTGTCAAAGGCCTTACCGGTGTAGCCGAACAAAAGCGGATTCGTGCCGGAGGAGAGGTTGCCGAAGGCGTCGTAGATGAGGTGGGTGGAGGTGGTTCCGAGGACGTCGCGGATCGTGCCGAGGTGGTCGGTCAGGGACCATGAAACACCGTCGATCGTTGTGTCGGCGAGGAGTTTGTCCTGCTGGTTCGGTGTCCAGCGGCAGCCGTTATCGCTCTTAAAAACACGCAGTTCCCCCGACTTCGGCCAAACGCTCCTCATGTTCCTTCGTTCGTATGGCCACGAGCGGGAAAATAACGGACGCGGAATGGGGTGGTGTGCGAGGGTATGCAACATGGGGATGGGAACCTTTTGTGGGACGGTTTCGGGATGTTTCCAGTTTAGCGTCTCCGGGACGGCTTACTGGATTTTCTTATTGGTTAAAATTATCGCGGATGAAATTTTCTACAAGATGCGCAAATTTGTCTGGTACTTTTGCGAGAATAAGATATTCACCATTCGTGCACTTGTAAAGAATGAAAGCTTTCCTGTTGTGCACGAGTTTCCATTCACCGTTCTCATTCTCAAAGGGCTCAAGAAAAATATTTATTCTACCGTCGTCTATACATATTTCTGTTTGAACATAATAGCACATTCTTCCGTCATTCTCTGGATAAAATTCTATAAAAACAATATCTTCGATGAAAAAACAATTCGATAGCTGTCTGTTCAATTCTCCAGGGAGAGGGTAACAACAGGGCTTTTTTGAATGGTCCGGTACTACGACAAGCTCAACTGGTTTCTCTAAGAAGGCTTGTTGTATCACAGCTTCCACTTCTGCTGCCACAGGAGCATTTTGGTCGGTCTCTGCTTTACAATCACTTGGCAATAGATTAAAGGCCATCGCCAACAAAATCAAGGCATGAATCGTATTTTTCATATTATTCTCCATTTGGGTTCGGATTATTTACTATACGGGTTAGGAAATGTGTTTATTGAAGCTCCCCGACCGCTTTCTTTGCCTGAACGTCCAGGCATAAAAGTGTCTACACGACGGGGATACCCTTGAACTATAACTTTTCGTGTTTTTCCATTTGGCAGAGGAGAAAATCTATCTATAAGTTCTCGAGCTGTAGGAGGAATATCCTCAGGATGGTTCTTTATTCCAACTCCGCAGCCCAAGAGCAAAAATCTTATTCTTGTATGTTCACAAAGTACGTTTCCTAATGCTTCTAATAAATCATCAGCCTTTTCCATTAGCTGATTCTGAAACAATTGAGAGCCTGCCATATTACCGTGATCAATAACAATAACAGTCTTTACACAATATGGCCCTGTACTCAAATTACAAAGATGCTCCTTAACCTGACTCGCAGGAATTGGCATTTTTTTACCTTCAATTATTGGGGAATTCATATAGTAACTGGCTGCATTTTTAAATGACATACAAAAAGCCAGATCCGGCCTTCTATATATATCTGTATCATTCCATATAATTATAGTTACTGGCTTAACTCCCTTAAGTCCAATTGTGTCTATAAATTTTATTGAATTATTTAGAACATACCGATACAAATTCGCATCATTCCCCTCAAACCCGATCGGATCGACACTCAACCAGCGATCAATCGTGGCATCATACCATCGGTTGATGTTGTTCTGGAGATTTGTAGAGGTGTCAAATGCTTTGCCAGTGAAACCGAACAAAAGCGGGTTCGTACCGGAAATCAGGTTGCCGAAGGCGTCGTAAGTGTAGGATTTGACGTTGTTTAGCGCGTCCGTGACCGTGAGGAGCTGCCCTTCCGTGTCGTAGGTGTATACCGTCTGCGCACCGGCTGCGTCCGTCGTTCGGATCAGGTTTCCTCCTTCCCAATTAGGCCAAACGCTCCTCATGTTCCGGCGTTCGTGAGGGTACGAGCGGGAATATAACGGGCGCGGGCTGAGGTGGTGTGTGAGGTGGAAAGGCATGGCTCTGATTATTCAGTTTACTCTTGGGGAATTGCAGGTTTAAAATCAATGCCTGTTTTTTCCTGTTTTTCAAGTAAACGGATATACTCAATAAGGTTCCGCATCTGTTCCAGTTCGACCCGCATTTGTGCTTGAGCCAACTGCCCCAAGTGACGATCCGGAGCCGCAAGGTATTCCGAGTCCAACTTATAGGCCCTTTCCAGATGCTCTATTGGCGTTAAATCTCCCACCAGAAAGCCCCCATTCGGATGTTTTTCAAAAAGGCAGTTTCGGTCCGCTCCCATCCAGAGAAACTGCAATGCCGCATTATATTGTCTTCTGTATACGGCAGACGCAAGCGGAGTCAAACCGTCACAATCCTTATATTCAAGAATTTCTTTATCGCAGCCCATCAGGGTCAGTGTCGGAATAAGATGACTGGCTTGATTCCGAATCATGTGGAACAGCGTCTCTCCCGCGTCGTTGACATAGCCTTTCAAATAAGGGTGACGCTGCAAAAGAGGAAGAAGGTACTCCTCCTTATTGCACACATCTTCGATCACGAGCGTTCGAAGCTCTCGCTCTCCATGATGATCGTTGACGATAAGTCCGTCTACAATTACATTGGGGTCCGCTTCATTTTCCAAAAGCCAAAGATAGGAAAGATACCGTTCCAGCCTCAGGACCAGATACCAGGCAACGCCTTTTTCACAATTCAAATTGAAATCCGGATGAGCCTTTTTAAACTCATCCAGAGCCGTGATATTTTCCAAAAACAGATGCTGGATATAGTTCTGTACCAATACATCCTCAGAAAAAGACTCGATAAAAACACGCATTTTCTTTTTGATAGAAAGATACGCGTAGGTGTCCCAAGCCGTCATATTCAGCACCTCCACCTGATTTATGGGAAGGCGCGAATGAAGCCGGTATTTCTTCATTAATTCATCACAGCTTTTTAAATTAGACCAAAGTACCAGATGGCCGCGGCAGCTTCCAAGACGGCCAACGCCAAGATCGTCAGCAGTCACGATCTCCGCCGCATGAAGATTGAAACTGTAAAACAAAAAAACACAAAAGAAAAGTAAATATTTCATACAAACTCCTTACTACAATCCCCTCCTGAGTAGCGGTCAGCGTCCCGCGGCGGCGGTGCGAAACCGTGTCGTTACCGCTCTTCAAAACACGCCGCCCTCCCAATTAGGCCAAACGCTCCTCATGTTCCTTCGTTCGTGCGGGCACGAGCGGGAAAATAACGGGCGATGGTTGAGGTGGTGTGTTAGGGAACGCGGCATGGAAATGTTGACCTTTTATGGGAGGGTGTCTGGATGTTTTCAATTTAACATATCCGAAATCATTTGTCAAGTGGTTTCCGATGGCCGCCATTTTTCTATTTCTGGGCTATTCGGATCTACAAACTCACCAGTAGGTTTCAGATCCCTCTCATCAATATCCCATCCTTCTCGTACTCCATCAATTCGAACACCGTAACTGATTGTCTTGTCATCGCCGGGACGATAGTCAGATGGATCTAACTTTCCCTCAATAAATCCGCGTCTCCCATTATACTGAGAGAGATGTTCTTTTTTTGAATCAATGATCACGATCTCATAAAATGAATATTTTTGATTGGCATATGGATCCTCGTCTTGCATTTTGTTTCTCCATGAAATAATAAACTAATGGGAATGTAACTATCCAATTTCGTGATCCGGAATACTTTTGCCTGAAATTTCTCATGATTTACAGGAGCTGATACGCACTTGTCCGATGAACCCATTTTTGTTTTTGAATGTTTTCAGTTTAATATATCTGGAATAATTTGTCAAGCAAAAACTGAAAATATCGTCAATTATGTTTATGGTAGAACTCCTCAAGTTCACGAAACTCTTCCGGAGTGATTTGCCGAACCTCTTCCCACTCTGCGGCAAGCCGGATAAATCTTATGAAATTTTCTCTATCGTCTTTGCTTGTCCAACTGCGTACATCTTCTTCCAGGATCCGCACTAAATCATCGTAGTCATCGATGTCAGCCAGACCTTTGCGAACGAGTTGACGCATATGTCGTAAACCAGTCTTTATATGTTCTGGTAAAGTGTTCTCATAAGCATGTGGGTCTGGATGACCGGCCAATACCGCCTCATTAAATTCTTCTATGTTCGTAAACTTCTCTTTTATCATAAATTCAACGATCTCATAGCTGTTTCCATTAATAGCACTTTGGAGAAGGTGCAATGTGTCAATTTCTGTTTTATCTGAATTGCGGAACAGATAACGTGCGATATTGAATGCACCAGCCACAACGGCAGCTTCCAGCGGAGTCGGCTGCCAATACCCATATACATCATCACCATAAAATTCGTCTGGGTGACACAGATTCGCTCCGTGTTCCGTAAGATAGAGAAATATTGCGAGATCATCCGTATCGATCGCGTTATATAATGGAACAGTTAGCCCCTCCATCCTCTGTGCAGTGACGGAAACACCGGATTCTACAAGTTTGCGAATCTTTGCAAGATCCCGAGCATGGATCGCATTGAGCAGATCGATACGATCTTTGTCGGTTTTTTCATTAGCGTAGACCCATTCCCAGTCAATTTTTCTTTGAGCACATACCCAACTCTCGCAGCATCCGACCTTCAAACAGAGGATGCAGGCAAGGAAAACAAATATCCGTCGAAATGAACTCTGTTTATGTTTCATGATCTCACCACCATTTAACTTTTATCTTAGGAACTTCAAATTCCTTATCAAAACCAAAAACACATTTTACGAAACGCTCAAATGTATCTGCGTTTTTCTCCAAAAGCTCTGTTGTTATGGAATTGACCCAATAGGTTTCCTCGTTTTGCGTACTGCCTGTGATGGACTTCCTTGTATAATACCGATTTTTTTCGGAGTCATAGTACATATAATCTTTAAAAAACAGATATAAGTGAGTGAATTCATGAATTAAGGAATATTCAATATCCTTCTTTCCATCCTTTGTCAACGCACCTTTGCCATAGCCAATATAATCAGGTAAAAACCTTTCGCCGCGCTCCACTTTTCTTACATACCACTTCTTGTCAGTTTGAGTATCTCTGATTGGGTATAATGGCCCTTCCTCAAGTCCCTCTATCAGTTTGTCAACCTTTGGACAAAAATCACGAATCATAGATTTTGGGTACCAGGTTTTAAAACACTTCAATACCCACGCATCACCATTTCTCAATTTTTCTGCGAGTTCTTTTAATAACCGGTACGCTTTCCGGTATCGTTCTCTTATCAGTTCTCTTACGTCGTCATCCTCTGTTCTAATAAAAAGCAGATCTGCCCTGGATCCATCTTCCATCAATCCCCAAGTATCAATATCGTTTGGGTTATTTCCAACATAACGATACAAATTTGTATCATTCCCAAAGAATCCAATTAGATCGGTACTCAACCAACAACCAACGGCAGCGTCGTACCATCGGTTGATGTTGTTTTGGAGATTGGTGTCGGTATCGAACGCCTTGCCGGTGTAACCGAAAAGGAGTGGATTCGTGCCGGAGGTGAGGTTTCCGAAGGCGTCATAAGTCAGGTGAGTGGATGTGTCGCCAAGGATGTCGCGGATCGTGCCAAGATGGTCGGTGAGGGACCACAAAATACCGTCGGCCGTCGTGTCGGCGAGGAGTTTATCTTGGGCGTTGGGTGTCCAGAGGTAATGGTGCGTGACGGTTGGACCGGCGGAGTCCGTCAAGTCGGTGTCGTCAAGTTGAACGGCAGTTTGATAGGCTTCGGGGATGAATATTGATTTGGAATCTGCGGTTCCATCGCCATTTGTGTCGACAGTT
>JAGBAA010000004.1 GCA_017939795.1 Thermoguttaceae bacterium | reverse complement strand
TCGGAGGGGTGGCGAGCGAAGCGAGACGGGGTGGTTTAAAGTACGGGGACTTTTGAAAGTTCGCTTTTCCTGAAACCCACGCCAACTCCCGGCGAATGCGCTGCCGCGCTGTATCGCCGAATAAAAAAGCGGCAAAGGTCACTGCGTTCCCGTATTGCCGCACTCCAGATTTCCCTCCTTCGGAGGAGTGGCTCTGGGAGGCGGCGCGTCTCGCGTCGCTTCTCAAGAAATTCCTCTCCATCGGAGGGGTGGCGAGCAAAGCAAGACGGGGTGGTTTAAAGTACGGGGACTTTTGAAAGTTCGCTTTTCCTGAACCCCACACCAACTCCCGGGAAAACGCGGACGCGGCCCCTGAAAACTTCCGTCTTTAAGTTCTCTGCGAAACCTTTGCGCTTCTGTGCGAAAATGGATCCGCGTGAATTTCAAAACCCGCGCAGGTTTCTTTTCTCGCCGATCTCGCAGCGGCCGCGGCATGAAAAAAGCGAGAAAGCGCAAAAAAACCTCTTTTTTGGCTTCCCCCCGGCTTGAAGTAAAAAATATTTTGACTATAATCATTTAAAATACGCAAACTTTACAGATTGTATCACCTTAAATTCTGGCATAATGGGGAGCCAAACATGAAACATCACGTACACAGTCCGTACATTCGCAATCGCCGCACGCTTCGTCTTGAATCGCTCGAACGCCGCGACCTTTTGAGTGCCGTCCCGCTTTCCGCGTCGGAGTACGCCGCGCTCACCGAGCAATACAGCTCTCTTTCCCTCCCGGAAACGATGGACGATCTGAATGTCATCACCCTCGACCTCTCCGAAGGCGACGGCCTCACCTCCCTGAAATCCGCCATCGCCGAAGCCGGCCAAACCACCGCCTCCGACCTCATCGTTGTCCGCACGACTGACACGGCGAATACTATACATTGGTCCAATATTAACTTCGAGATAGATTCCACCCAATACGGTACTCTTACTATTATTGGGGTAGGTAATACACCCCTTAAATTTAACCGGAATTCTATCTATTATAGTGTGGCCGTTATTTCCTCATCAAGTAACTCAGTTATTGAATTGGGGAATATTGAGTTTTTAGATACTGGGCATCATCGCTATGAAATAGTTGGAAATCCCAGACTTACGGTAACCAACTGCATATTTCAGGGAACCATTTCTGGAGGAGATAGACTTACCATAACCAATAGCGCGGTTAGCAGTATCTCTGGAGGGGATGGACTTACCATAACCAATAGCACGGTTAGCAGTATCTCTGGAGGGGATGGACTTACCATAACCAATAGCACGGTTAGCAGTATCTCTGGAGGGGATGGAGTTATTAGTGTTAGTACAATTAATAAGAGCGTTTCTGGGAAAGGTGAGTTTACGATAACCGACTGTGTATTTAATAACAGTAGTATTTCTGTTGATGATCGATCAACTATAATCAACTGTGCATTTAATGACTCTAAAGTTTCAGGAATGGATATTATAATAACTGATTGTACATTTGTTAATAATAGTGCGACTCCAATTTCCGCAACTGGAAAACTTGCTATTACAAGTTGCACAATTGATGGATTTACAGGAGTTGCGATTAGTAACAGTGGCGATGGAACAATATCAAGATGCACAATTCGCAATGGAAGAAGGACAGAACAAGGTTCTACTTCTCTAAAAGGTATTTTGAATAAAGGGAATTTGTTACTTACAGATAGTGTCATTGAAGATTTGTCTTCAAGATATAGTGAAGCATATGGGCTTTATATTTCTTCTGGTAATGTAGAAATTATAAATACAAAATTTGAAAGGTATCAGACTGCAGGTATATATTCCTCTGCCTCTGCCGGGAATATTGTAATTAAAGACTCAATAATTAGAGATGGGGGAATTGGGGTTAAAGTTTTAGAAAATACAGAAAGTCTTACAATCTCCAATTCTATTTTTAGCCAAAATAAT
Organism: Thermoguttaceae bacterium; assembly: GCA_017939795.1. GTDB lineage: Bacteria > Planctomycetota > Planctomycetia > Pirellulales > Thermoguttaceae > RGIG3701. The sequence goes on along the minus strand of JAGBAA010000004.1, from coordinate 18,113 downwards.
ATTGCAATTAATTCCTCAGCAAAGAAATTTCATTTGTCTGATTGTATGATTATAAACAATGCAAAAGGTATTATTTGTGACGGAGATAATTACTTATATGATAGTGTAATTTCATTAAACCAATCTGAAGATGGGGTGGGAATTTTTTGCAATGGAAATACGTTAATTAGAAATTGTGCAGTTACTGAAAATACAGGTAACTTAGATCCAGGTCGCAGTTTTAGGGATGGTGCTGGAATTTACAATACCGGCAATTTAACACTTCTAGATTCAACTGTAAGAAATAATCAGGCGCGATATGGTGCAGGAATTTATACGACCTCTGATGGAACCTGTACGATCACGAACAGTATTATTCGCGGCAATTCTGCGACTCTTAACGGCGGTGGGATCTATGGTGAGAGTGGAACCTATACCATCATAGACAGTACGATCAGCGGAAATTATGCCGGTGAAAACGGCGGAGGGATCTATATCAACGGGGATTCTGAATTTACGATACAGGGAAGTCTTATTTTTGGAAATTCCACGGCGGGAGAAGGCGGCGGAATTTATAACCGGTTGTCTCCACTCGTAATCAAGGACAGTACCATTTGCGGAAATACGGCAGTCAGAGGCGGAGGATTAAAGAATTCCGGCGGTGATGTAAGGATATTTAATAGCCATATCATTGAAAATATTGCAGATTCACTCAATCTTTCCGGCATTGCGTGGGCTTATGGCGGCGGAATTTATAATGCCGGAACTTTGGCCATACAAAACAGCAGAATTTCCGATAATACAGCAAAAGCAAGTTATCTTGGGTCGCAAAGTTTCATGACGGAAGCGTATGGCGGCGGAATTTATAATGTTGGAAAGATGACTTCTGTCAACGACACCATCGCTGGTAACCGTGCGATTTACATGAATACAGGAACGTCAACGGTTTCTAATTCTTATGGAGGAGGAATTTTTAACGTTAGTTCTCTGGTTCTTAAAAATAGTATCGTTGCCCAAAATTCAGCACAGGAAGGTACTGATATTGGAACGGAAGGCAGAATCACAGCCTCGTACACACTCTCGACTTACACGGACTGGGATGCCGGTGAGAATAACCTGACGTACGACGCCGCGCTTCCATTGTTCAAGGATGAGGAAAATGGAGATTATTCGCTGGCGGAAGGGAGTCAGGCGGCGGACCGCGGGAGCGATGAACTCGCGGAGCTGGCCGGGCTGGATGAGCTGGCGAAGGATCTGGCAGGGAATGCCCGTTTTCAGAATGATTCCATCGATATCGGCGCGTTTGAAGGTGCCTTGACGACATCGGAACCTGAACCCGAACCTGAACCTGAGCCTGAACCTGAACCTGAACCCGAACCCGAACCCGAACCTGAGCCCGAACCTGAGCCTGAGCCGGAGCCAAGCGTGTCGGCGGTGGTGAGTGGGAATCGGGTGAAGGTCGTTTGGGAAAATGACGGGCCGGAGGCGGATAGCGTGCGGTATCGGGAGGCCGGAACACAGCGGTGGACCGTCCGGAAACTCAAGGCCGGCGTGTCGGAGTTCGCGTTTAATGGAAGAGCCGGGAAAGAGTACGAGATCCAGGTCCTCTGCGGACAGCAGGAAGACCGCATTTTGACGGAGTCCGTCATCCTGTTCGTCTCGCCGAAAATGAAGGCGGAACGGAATTCCGTGACGGATGAGGGTTTCACGGTGAACGTCTCGAACTGGGCCGGTCAGCTGCACGAATGCGCGTCGATGGTTTACGTGACTCTCAACGGCGAACGGCAGGAGATCGCGCTTGAGAACGGACACGGTTCGTGTGTCTTCTCCGGCGGCGAAACGGCAGAATTCGCGGACGGAGTGCTTCGTTTCGGAAACGTGAAGAGCAATTTCCAGCACACTGTCCGCGTGGCGTTTTCGAATGGCGAAAGCACGTCGGCGGAGACCTCCCCCCTGCGCATTCGGACTGCCATGGCGGCGTATGATGCCCCGGTGATCGAGTCGGTCGAGGCTCTGGATGGAAAGTCCGTCTGCGTGACCTGGACGACCGCGTACGGGAAGCATTCGACGCAGGCCGCGAAATACTACACCGTCCAGTACAGTACCGACGGCGAACGATGGCGGACCGCCGCGACACGCGCAGAGGGAAACGCCTTCATCCTCACGGATCTGAAAGGACAGACGCAGTACCTTGTCTCGGTTTTCGCGACTCGAGACCGGGACTTCAGCGCCTCCGTACCGAGTGAGTCCGTGCTCGTCAAGACCGCCTTCCCCACCCCGACGATCACCTCCGCCCGAAGCACTCAGGCCGGAAGAGCCGTCATCTCGTGGAAGAGTGGGTCCGGAGCTGCGCAGTATGAACTGGCCTGGCGTGAGACGGGGTCCAGCGAGTGGAAGAGTATTCTGGTCCCCAGCTCCGACGCAAAAGTTGCCTTTACGCTCTTCGGCCTGACCTCCGGAAAAGGCTGCGAATTCCGTGTCCGCGCCCTGCCGCTCGACACCACCGTCAACGCCTCTGCCTGGTCCGGCATCAAGTCCGTGAAGAAAGTGTCTTGAACGCGCTTCCGCGCCTGGATGGGCGGACTTTTGGGGGAAGGGGAGACTCTCGCGGGTTTTGAAGTTCTCGCAGATCCCTTTTCGCGCAGAGGACTTAAAGACGGAAGTTTTTAGAGTGCGCGTCCGCACATTCAGCCTCCTCTTTGGGAGTGCGGCGATACGGGAACGCAGTGACCTTTGCCGCTTTTCTTTCGGCGATACAGCGCGGCAGCGCATTCGCCGGGAGTTGGTGTGGGGTTTAGAAAAGCGACGCGAGACGCGCCGCCTCCCAGAGCTGCCCCTCCGATGGAGGGAAATCTGGAGTGCGGCAATACGGGAACGCAGTGACCTTTGCCGCTTTTTTATTCGGCGATACTGCGCGGCAGCGCATTCGCCGGGAGTTGGTGTGGGGTTCAGGAAAAGCGAACTTTAAAAAGTCCCCGTACTTTAAACCACCCCGTCTTGCTTCGCTCGCCACCCCTCCGAAGGAGAAGAATTTCTTGAAAAGCGACGCGAGACGCGCCGCCTCCCAGAGCCGCCCCTCCGATGGAGAAGAATTTCTTGAAAAGCGACGCGAGACGCGTCGCCTCCCAGAGCCGCCCCTCCGAAGGAGAGGAATTTCTTGAGAAGCGACGCGAGACGCGCCGCCTCCCAGAGCCACCCCTCCGAAGGAGAGGAATTTCTTGAGAAGCGACGCGAGACGCGCCGCCTCCCAGAGCCGTCCCTCCGAGGGAGGAGAATTTCTTGAAAAGCGACGCGAGACGCGTCGCCTCCCAGAGCCACCCCTCCGAGGGAGAGGAATTTCTTGAAAAGCGACGCGAGACGCGCCGTCTCCCAGAGCTGCCCCTCCGAAGAAGAGGAATTTCTTGAAAAGCGACGCGAGACGCGCCGCCTCCCAAAGCCGCCCCTCCGAAGGAGAGGATTTTGCGTTTTTTCGGGGGGCTTGAGAGTCGGCAATTCGGGATTTTTGCTTTTTCTTTGTTTTTTTTGCAGTTTTTAAGGAAGAATCTCTTGACTTTTTAAAATTTTGGATTAATCTGAGAAAAGGGGATTTTTGTTCCTTACGGGACGCAGGCCGGACGCAGATGCGCGCGACCTGGAAAATGAAAAATTGACGGAAAAGAACGGCAGAAAGAGTGCCTCATGTTTCAGAATCGAATTTTCCTTTCAAAATATTTGACTTTTAGTGCCTTTGCCCTGATTTTGTTTTGCGGATCCATCCTCTGCGTGGATCTTTACGCACAGGGGGACGGTGAAGCTGTTTCGGCGGACACTGCGGCGGAAGTGCCGTCAGGTGATGCTGTGTCGGCGGGGGAGACTGCGTTAGACGGCGAAGCATCCGGAGAGGAAACTGCTTCGGCGGAGGAAACTCCTTCTGTCCCGGAAACTCCTGCGCCGCTTTCGGACCGCGAGCGTGCAGAGGCAGCCGTCGAGGGGGAGAATCTCGTGAGGGACGTGCATCTGGAGACGGTCGAGACGCTCCAGCTTTCCGAGGAAGCGGCGAAGGAGGCGGTGCGTGTCTCGGAATCGTATCTGAAGACGCTTCAGGAAACGGTGCGTCTCCGGACGGAGCTTGATTTTCTGGAGAAGGAGAATGCGTATCTGCGTCAGGCGGCAGGAGAACGGGGTGAGTTCAGCCGGTTTCTTGCGCAGCTGGGTGCTTTGGAGGACGCGGAGCTTCAGGAGTACATCCCGACTGCGGTGATGGTCCTGCGCGATGGTGCGGTTCCGGCGGCGGAGACTTTGGAGGGGATCCGGACAAAGATCGAAAAAAAGTCCGAGATGCAGCAGTACACGCTGGAGAAACTCCATCAGACGCTCGTGGAACGGGAGTTTCTTCAGTTTGATCTTCAGTCCAACCGGCATATCGTGACGCAGATCGCGTCGATGTTCAGCATGGATAAACGGTGGTTCTGGCTTCTGGGCGTCGTGGCGTTCGGTGCGCTCATTGCGGCGGTCTGGCATGAACGGCGTCACGAGATCCGGCGCTGGCTCAATGGCGGACGTGCGCGGCAGATGCGTCTTGCGCAAGTCCTGACGGCATGCTTTGCCCTGCTCGTTTCCATGACGCTCATTTCGTTTTTCATGGGAGAGTTCATTTACCGCGCGATGCTGGACATGACGTTCCACTCCACTGCGCCGAGTGCCGTTTACGCGCATCTTGAAGGCGAGCTGACGAAGGAGGCCAAAGGGCTTGAGGCGAAACTTGAGCTGGAACAGAAGGAGCAGAAGCGGATCCATGAAGTCTGGAAAGAAGCGGCGGAGAAACAGGTCGCGGATGCCGACTCGTTCATGGATGCGTGGAGTTCCTGGCGGAATTCCGTCCGAGAGATCGTCGTTCAGGGAAAACTTTTGGCGGAGACGGACCGGCAGATCCGCGAGGATGAAAAGAAACTGCGCGAGATCAGCGCGGCGATGGGGACGGTCTCCGGCGACACGCTCTTCTATCTGCGCATCAAGCATCTGGTCCGTTTTCTTCTTGGAGGGTTCCTTGGGCTGGGAACGTTCCTTGGGATCGCGTGTTTCTGGAGTGAACTTCGCGTGCGTGTCCAGCGGATGCAGAACACGTGCCCGCACTGTCTGTCCGTCAACACGCTCCAGCCGTGCGATGAGCATGGAAACCAGCTTCCGGAAGAGTACCAGAAAAGCCCGATGGTCATCTGCACGAAAATGGTTCAGGAGACGCCCTACGAAATGTGCGGGTACCGGTTTGCCCGCAGTCTGCGTCCGCTGACGAAACTCTCTTTCCCGACGCTCGGCATTCCGCAGGTCGGAAAGACGCACTGGCTCACGATGCTTTACTGGGAGATCCGGAACCAGTACTATCCGAAGCTGGGTTTCTCGTGCATCCAGTCCAGCGTGACGGAAGAAATGGACCGGCGCGTAGAAGAGATCATGAACTACCGCATGGGGACGGCCGCGACGCAGCGGGACAGCATTCCGCTTCCGCTCGTCCTGAAGTACCGGGATCGGGACCCGCTTGGACGCAGTGAGATCCTGGCGGACATTTTCGACTACTCCGGCGAGATCACGACGGACGCGGCGAGCGACGACTACCGGCGCGAACGCGCACTGAAGAGTGAAGGATTCCTCTTTTTTCTCGACCCCACGTTCCCCTGGCAGCCGCAGGCGGAAGCACTTCGCCGATTCCGAAAGGACCTCAAGTCGATCAAGGGGCTGCGCGGGAAAGAGTCGCTTCATCTTCCGATCGCAGTCTGCCTGACGAAGATCGACCTTCTTCCGCTGGTCAAGTCGCTCGGCGCGGATGCCGAGGGGGAAGCGATCCGGTTCTATGAGGCATTGGGAAGCGTGGATCCGACCGGTCTTGCGCTGAATAAAAAAGTCATTGAGGCCCGTAGTGCCCTGACGGATGAACTCCGCAAAAAGATCTGGCCGGACTGGGACATGGAGGCGCAGATCAACGATCTGTTCGGCGGCCGATTCCGGTTTTTCCCGCTGACTCCGGTCGGTCTGGACGGAGTTGGGGAAGCCGACCTGAGTCAGCGCACGATCGCGCCGTTCGGCCTGGTCGAGCCTCTTGCGTGGCTTCTGGAAATGAGCGGGTACCCGACGCTTGATTCGAAATAGACGCCGTTTTCCGAAATTTTTTTGAGGCTCGGTCTTCTGAGACTTCGTGCGGCTGGGGGGCTTCGCGGAGAGATCCAGGAGATGAAAGAGCCGAAACGGACTTTTGATGCGAAAGAGTCCGATTTTCCATTTTTTAATTTGAAAAAAGGTTCCATTATGCCGTGGCCGCTTGCTTCCCATTTCAGTACGATGCTCCAGAAGCCGAACTTTGCGTTCAAGGATCCGGTCCTGAAGAACTCGGAGATCCTTCGGAATGCGCAGGGACAGCCGAAGCCGTGGGCGGGAGCGTTTGCCGTCGTGTACAAAGCGACGCTTGAAAACGGCGAGCACCGCGCGCTTCGAGTTTTTTCGTCGGAATCTGCGGAGCGCCGCGAGCGGTACGAGCAGATCAGCCAGTACCTTTCGGAGCATCCTCTGAAGTGTCTCGTGAATTTTGAGTACCGCGAGTCCGCGATCCGGTCCACCGACGGCCGATGGTATCCGCTGGTGGTGATGGACTGGGTCGAGGGGCATACGCTCTTCCAGTGGGTCGACACGCAATGCCGGAATCAGAATACTCGGGCATTGCGCGTCGCGGCGGACGTCTGGACCAAAGTGGTCCGTGAGGTGGAAGATGCGGGGATCGCCCACGGCGACTACCAGCAGGCGAACATTTTGGTGACGGCCGCCGGTCAGATGAAGCTGGTGGACTACGACTGCATGTGCGTTCCCTCTCTGGTCGGACGGCGCAACCTGGAGATCGGCGTGGAACCGTACCAGCACCCCGCACGCGACGGCCAGACGCTTCTTTCGCCGACTCTGGACCGGTTCTCCGCCATCATGATCTACCTTGCGCTGAGGGCGTTGGCGGCGGATCCTTCCCTTTGGGACCGCTACGTCATTCAGCTGGACTACGACAAACTGATGTTCCGCCCGGAAGACATTCAGTCTCCGGATGAGAGTGCGCTGATCCGCGATCTGCGTGCCTCGCAGGATCAGGATGTGCGTGAAGTTACGGAGATCCTCCTTCGCAGTGCGCATGGCCCGATCGATGAAGTCGTTTCCCTGCGGACGGCCGCGAGTCCGTTTCGCCGAGTCGTTCCTCTGCTGCGCGCGCATCTGTGGAAGGAAGCGGTCGCGATGCTTCAGGAACTGGGACTTTCGGAGATCTCGGAAGTTCCGGCAGAATTCCGGGAACTGGTCGAGCAGGCGTTCGAGGAGAGCTGGAAAGAGCGTGCGTGGCGCGATTTCCAGACGCTTCCGAATGAGGTGAATGAACGGGCTGACCGGGCGGTCGCGCGCGTCTGCAATGACCGGTTTCTTGCGGAATTCCCGGTTCCTCCGGATGTTCGGGAACGTGTTTTGGCGGCGCGGAGCCGCGTCATTCTTCTGGACCGGATCGCACAGATGATCCAGAATGCGAAACAGACGGTCATCCTTTCCGGCGAGCGTTCCATGGCGGCACTCGGCGGCCAGCTGCCGTCGGACTACCAGTACGCCAATCGTGCGCGGGTCCAGCAGGCGAAAAAAGTATCGGGGATCCTGGACGCTTTGCTTGAAAAGATCAACGCGCCGGAACAGGATGAGATCCAGATCGCCGAGGCGTGGACCGTAGTGAAGAAAAACCGGCTTCAGGAGCTTTTGAAAGACGAGCAGCGCATTCGAGCGGACCTCGCGTCGATGCGTGCTCCGCGGATCCGGGTCCTTTTGGGGTTCCGGAAATCGACGCCGCTGGATGTGCTGGACCGGCAGATCCTCTCGCTCTGGGACGCGAAACTTTTTGAGGACTGCCCGCAGGCGATGAAGTACGCGAAACTCTACGATGTCGCGCTTCGCCGCCGCGTCAAACTCTCTCAGCTTGAGGAGGCGCTCCAGGCGAACGATCCTGCCGAGACGCAGGCACTTCTGGAAGATCCGCTTCTGAAACACTATCCGTTCCAGGGAGAGCTGGGAGCGCAGCTGAAGTACCGTCAGGAACAGTGGGCACACTCGGAAGGAATGATCGGCGCGATGAATGCGGGAGACGCCGCCGGATTCCAGAAGAAGTTTGACGCCAACGCCCTGCTCCGCGACCCGGAATCGTACCAGGAAGTCTTTCCGGTCATGGAATCATGGATCCAGGAGCTGATCCTGCCGCTGAACGTCATTGGACTGCGTCCGGTCTTCGGCCGGGCGAGCCTCCTTCATGAGGAGAGCGGGACCGTTTCCGTCCGCTGGAACTGGATGCATCCGCGTTTCGGCAATGCGTGCGTTCTCGGGGTCTACGGCGGCAATCTTCTGGATACCGACCGGCCGGAAGACATTTCGATGGCTTTCCAGCAGGAGATCACGCGCAGTGAATGGGAGCAGAGAGGAGGGTTCTTCTCGCTGAAGCCTCTTCCTGCCTGGGGCGGGATGAAGGTCATCGTGTGGGGCGTCGTCGATACTGGATTTCGCCGTTTCTTCACTCCGCCGCTGGTTTTGGGGACGATCGAGGTGCAGAAGAAGTCCTGGTTTTCGTGGAAAAAGTAGGCGTCTTCGGTAAATATGTTCGGTTTCTGGCCGCTAAGGAAACGGAAGAGGCTCGGAAACTCGCGAAAGTGCCCGGAAACCTGCGCGTAGAAAAAGAGCGCGTAGAAAAAGAGCGCGTAGAGAACGAACGCGAAGAAAAAAGTCGGACGGATTTGGAAAACTCGGACGAAATGGAAAGAAGAAGGATACGGAAATGATCCACCAGTTTTATTTTACGCACTGCACGTATGCTTCGTCGGCACTCGAACGGAAGTCGGGAGAAGTGGCGCATCATCCGATGGGGTACAGTGTGCGTTCTGCTTCGATGAAGGGGGTTGGACTGCGTGAGGTCTTTCGCAGATTGGAACGCTGCGTCTACTTTCATTTGCCTGCGGACACGCCGGCTGCGGAAAAGGGGACGCTGACGGCCAAGGACGCACCGAAGCGTCTCCTTTTCCTTCCGGATACGGATTGCGGTCCCGTTCTTCTTCGGCTGGCGTATCGGACGCAGGATACGGCCGGACGGATCGGTTCGTATTTTTGCCATGCGCTGGCGGCGGATCCGCGTGCACTGGCGAAAGCGGTTTCTGGAAACGGAGCCGAAAAGGGAAGTGCGGGAGCTGCTGGACACGGCGGCCGGGGTGGAGATCTGCTGACGGCATCTGCGGCACTCCAGCTTTGGGACGCTTCCGGGTGGGTCCAGGAAGATGCCGACTGGTTTCCGCACGACATTCCGGAGCTTTCTTCGCTTTCGGAACTGCTTCAGAGCCGTTCGCCGGCGATCGACGAGCGCGTGCTGGCGTCTTTTCTGCTGACGGAACCGGGGGGAGATTTTTTCGACCCGCACGGCATCATCCTTCCCAGGTGGCGCAAGATGCTCGTCTCGGAGCGTCAGCATATTTTCAAGACGGTCCTTTACGGATTCCTTTCTACGTACGATCAGGCGGGCGAAACGCTTCTTCTGGCTGCTGAGCCGGAAGCTGCGGCCCTCATTTTCTACGGCGTGTGCCAATTTTTCCCGCAGAACCTGACGCGCACCGTGAGTTTTTCGACCTACGAGCCGAATCCCGAGCGTCTCCTCACGAAAATGGCGGCAGTGACGTTTCATGAGCCGGAGAATACGGACCTGAACGAGGCGGTCTACCAGGGACGGTCTTTTGTGCTGAACACGTGGAACGGCCGGACGTCGGAATTTGACCCGCAGGCGATGACGGCGTCGTACATCGGGCACGTCTGGAAGCAGTTTCTGGCTGGCGGAATGGCGCAGGTCCAACTTTTCTGCCAGACTTTCAGCGGGGTCGGGATCTCCAGAATGACGGACCTGAAAGCGATGATGGAGGTGGAAAATGTCTTCCATCAGATCCTGGCGGATGAGGAAGCGGAGTCGGTCCCCGGCTCGAAACCGCTTCCGGCATCTTTGAGTGAGCTTCCGCTCTCTGCGAGCCGCATGGCGGTGACGCTTTTGAAACGGCGTCTTGCGGAGGGGCTGACGAAGATCATGGAGCTTCCGCTTCCGGAGTCCGAGACGCGGCTGAAGCGGATCGTCGGGAAAGCGGGGCAGCTCCTTCTGCTTGAGCTTCTCGGCACGGGGGGGAATCTCCCGCAGGTCCAGAAGGCAGTCCTTTGGCTGACGGAACGGCTTCCGGAGAAATTTCTCGGGCATTGGCTGAAAATTTCGTCGGCCGGAGATGAATTCAAAGCGAAGATCCTGCGTCGGCGTATGGAGAAAAACCACGCACTTCCTGCCGGCTGCGAATTTTTATGGAAACTGACGGCCGAGTCGGTCGATTCCCTTTCCGGTTCCGGAAACGCGGGGCTGGACGCTGGGACTGTGCCGGGTCCCAAACCGCCGGTCCCCAATGCCGCAGTCCTTCCTGAGATCTTCCAGAAAATGCCGCTGGAACCGCTCTGTGAGTGCTTCCGAAACGAGCAGACGGCCGACTTCCGGAAAGAGATGGTGGTCGCCTGCACGTTGGGGATCTCGCGTTTCGTGGAACGGGAGGGCGCACTGAATGAAAAGGCGCTGGAGCTGCGCCGGAAACTCGATGCGTTTATCGCGCAGGTCCCGGAACCCCTTTTTGGCGAGATCTACCGCACGTACGGGAACTGGTTCTTCCTGAACTATCCGGGCGATTCGCATTTCCTCGGCGAGAAATTCACCTGCCTTGAGGAGGAGATCTTCCGGAAAACGGCGGATATTTCCGCGAAACTGGAGATCCTGTTCGACATTCAGGACATTCTGCCGGAGAAGACGGCTCCGCGGGTCCGACGCTGGCGTGCGCTTCAGAAAGCGATGCTTCCCGTCACGACATTTCAGGCGCAGTCCGGCAAAAAACTCCAGATGCGCGCACTGGAGCAGGCGTGCGAATCCATGGCACAGACGGCGTATGCGGTCTTCGACGACGTGCGGCTTTTGGCACAGTGCGGCGGACCGGCTGCTTCGCAGTACGCGAAGATCGGAAAGATCTCCAAGGTCCAGCGGAATCAGCTGGCGGAAAAGCAGATGGATCTGCTCGCGGAACTTTGCCGGCAGTGGTACTCCGCCGATCTTCTTCCGCCTGGGAACCGGACCCATGAGTGGATGCGCAAGAAGCTGAAATTCTACTTCCAGACACAGTCCTGGAATGCCGCGAAAATGGATCCGTTTGGGAATCAGGCACTCATTTTGATGATTTTGGGCGGGATCGGGATCGGATTGTTTGCGGTCTTTCTTTTCTTCGTCTGTTTCATGGGGAACGGAAACGGAACGTCCGGCGGATCGGCAGAGCAGGCTGAGATCTCTGCAGATGGAGCTTCCGGAGCCGCGGCGGATGGTGCGTGGGACGGAAAGGCGGTTCACGATACTGCGGATGACGCAGATGAAGACGGTGCAGATGAAGCCGGCACTGACGAAGAAAAACGTACTGAAACGGCCGGGAAAAAGAAGGGGAAAGGAAAGAATTCCAGAACCAAAGGCACGAAAAGCGCAGCCGGAAGTACGGAGCATCCTGAAGTGGGAGAAGACGGCGAGCCGGCGGAGGAAGCGTACACGCTGGAGACCGGACGTCTTGCCGGAGCGCAGACGGAAAAGGGAAGCTCTGATGGCGGAGTGGATGTCCGGGATGAGATGAGCGAGCTGGATTCTGCGGAACAGAATGCGGAACTTGCGGAGAATGCGGAGAATGCGGAGAATGCGTCTGGAACGTCGGCTTCAGGGGCGGAAGAGACCGCTGCGGCGAAGTTGGGAAGCGAAGATCCCGTTTCGGAGATCGACGCATCGGCCTTGGCGATGGGAGTTCCGTACCGTCCGACGCTTCCGGAAACGCTGACAGTCTGGGATCGGGAAATGGAGAAGAACGGGCAGATGCGCCGGGTCTCTCTTTCGATGGTCCCGCTGCGGTTTCATGCGGAAGAGATGCCGTACATCCTGACTGGGAGTCAGCCTATCCGGATGGCAGGCGGATTCACTCCGGAGGAGATGCAGGGGCTTGCGCTGGAGGGCGGGTACGTCCTCTTTGAAGGGACTGCGTATCCGTTCGGTTCTGTCCCGGCCTGCGTCACTGCGCCGCAGAAAATGGACGCTGTGGACGGTCCATCGGCTTCCGGTGCAGGCGGTCTGACCGGAATGGACGGATCGGCCGGAGCTGCCGGAGCTGCCGGAGCTTCCGGAGCTGCCGGGGATGGAAAGAAGCGCCGGAAGCACGTTCTGAGATCGGAGGATCTTGAGACGGTCCGAGTAGAAGATGAGCCGGGAGTCCGATTCCATGTGCCGGAACTCGCCAGAGCGTTGGGGATGGAATCGGCCGTCGTGGAGATGGGAGTGAACTCGGATGATCTTCCGTGCCTTTACGTGCGCGTGCAGCGCAAGGCGGCCGATGCGGGCGAGAGGCAGAAGCGCGGACAGATCGAAGAGGAGCTGAAGGAGCTTGACGGACGGATCGAAGAGCTTCAGCGTGTCGTTTCGCTTTGCGAAAAGGAGCTGGCGAAAAAGGTCCGAAGCGAAGCGGTTTTGAATGCATTCCGCGAATTGGCGGCGTTTGTCGGCAAGCGGACGGCACTGACCATCCCGTCGGTGGAAGATCCGACGGACGGAGCGCAGGTCGAGCGTGCCCGTACGGCTCGGGAGCGGGTCTTTCGTGAGGAGATCCCGAAACTTTTGGGGTTGGGGAAAGAAAAACTGACGCGGTATGCGGAGGAACGGTCGGAGCTTTTGAACGGTCTGCCGTCTGAAAATGGATGGACGCCGACGGAGATGAGGATCGTGGAGCGTCTTCAAGGAAAAATGGATCGCAGAGCGGGAAGTGGAGCAGGAAAAACGCAGATCTCCGCGCTATTTTCCGGGAATTTCCTTTTCCGGGTGCCGTTCCCGCCGCGTGCGCAGGCGTTCCTGGAATCGGCAGGAGAGGCAGCTGCGGCGAATGGGAAAAGAACCGGAGGATCGGCAGGCCGGGATGACGGAGAGGGGGCGGAGGAGTCCGTTTCGGATCCGTTCGGTGATGCGTCCAGGATCCCGTCGACCGGGATCCAGCCGTTTCCTCTGACGCAGGAAGAATTGGGAACGAAAGTCCGCCTTCTTTCGGAGGGGGAAGACTTTTCCGTGAAGACGGACGTGAAGAAAGCCGCGAATCTTCCCCTGGGAGTTTCGGAGCTGGTGAACGTGCGCTTTCTGGCGAATTTTGGAAAGAAAAACAGTGCTTCCGGGTTTTCCGTGACGGCGCAGGTCCGCCAGATCTGCCGTGGAAAAGCGCAGCCGGTCGTGCAGCTATTCCCCGAATTGTCGGAAGACGGTGCCGAGGTCCAGATCTTGCGGGAAGCGGAGTATGTGCTGGTTTCCTTCCAGCTTCAGCCGAAATCGCAGCTTCAGCCAAAATCGTCGGCAGGACGCTCCGGCCCGCCTGTTTACGTGACTCCGTACTATCAGATCCGGCTTGGCGGAGAGGATGAGGAGGAGAGCGGGACCGGCAGCTCACGGAGAACGGCAGGACGGAAGGCAGAGGGACGGAGGATCCTGCTAAATTTCCGTCTCGAAAACGACGCGGTGAAGCGTATCTTGCAGGAAAACCGGGAAATTGCTTCCCGGGGAACGGCTTCTACGGAAACTGACCGGGAAATGGTTTCCCCGGAAACGGAAGGCGGAGCGGCTGCTGCCGGACTTCGGAAACGGACGGCCTCTTCCCGCCGGGGGATTCCGGGTGCTGGGTCGGCTCGTGCAGGTGCGCATCCTGTGGAATGAGACCGGGATGCATTCAGATTCCGGGAAAAATGGATCCGGGACTCATTCCGGTTTCGGACGGAGCGGATCCAGATCCCTGGTCGGGTCAGGGGACCAAAAAACAGAAATTCAGGAAATCGGTTGATCGATCCTTTAATTAACGAAACAGACCATGAAAAATCGCACACTTTTTTTGCTTTTGCTGGCACTGTGTCCGCTTGCGGCGCTGACGTTCCTTTCCCTTTTGGATTTTTTCAGTGTGCCGCCGCGTTCGACGCCGGATGACACTCAGCTCCTTCAGTCCATTTCGGTGAATTCGATGTCCCGCCTTGAAGAGGTGAAGACGGTTTCCGCGCTGGGCGATGGGCTGAATGAGGTCCATTTGATCCTGCCTCTGAATGTTGGGAATTCGAAATTTCTCGGCAATATGGTCCGATATGGTGAGTTCGCGGAGGATCTGACGTACCTGAAGAATTGGAATGCCGTGCTCGGGAATCTGGCGGACACGCTTCAGCCGATCCGGAAGGTGACGTCGAAGAGTCTGGCCGATGCGGAAAACGTGACTCGCGATACGATGGAGACGGCAGACGGTGCGTCGAAGAGCATCCAGAAAGCGCGGGACCGGATGCGCCGCTGCGGTCGGGAACTTTCGTCGTCTCTGGACTCTTTCTGCGAAAAAAATCCGGATTCCCAGCTCGCCTCCAACGGGGCCAACTATCGGCTGAAGCTGGAAGAGATGGTTTCTCTCCTTTCGGATCGGATCGACCGTGCGCGGGAGGTCCACAAGCTGAAAGTCTCTTTCCTGGAAGCGGAGGACCTTTTGGCGGACGGAAAGTTCATGGAGGCGTTTCGGCTGTGCAGCAAGATCCGGGCCAGCGAATTTTTGGACAGTGAATTTCGCCGTGCGGTTTCCGAGACGGGATACGAGGCGCGGACGCGGAGCGCACTGACGGAACTGGATGAGATCGAGGCGTCGGCGGACGGTCTGGAACGGAAAATGGAAAACATTCTGGTTCTGAACCAGAAGGTCAAGGATGCCGGGAAAGGACTTGAGAAAGAGACGCAGGAGGAGCTCGGCGGCGGCTACCAGGAGAAAATGTCTGCGCTGTTGGTCCGTTTCATTGAGGAATCATCGATGGAGGAGATCCGTCAGGCGATGGAGCGTCTGGAAAAAACGCCGCCGTCCACATTCTCCGCTTCACTGAAAGAAGCGGGAGACATTCTCCTGAAAGTGAATGAGATGGAGAAGAAAATGCGTGAAGGGACGGGGCGCACGGACCGGTTTGAGCTGGTCGATGAATTGCGTGAGAGTCTGCGCGTGACGCTTGCGCAGCTGCTCGCGGACCGCCTGCCGTCGGACGTCTCGGCAAACGAAAAGATCCAGGAAGCCGAAATGCGCGACGGACGGATCCTGACCGGATATTTCAAGGAAGTGCAGGAAAACGGCAAAACGAGCGGATTTAAGATCTACGCGTCCTACGAGGAATTCCAGAATCCGACGTCCTCGAAGGGAACGACTTCCGTCGATGAATTTCACGCCCTCCCCGGCAAGTCGCTTGAGGCGCGGTGCGTGGAAGAGTACCTGGAAGCGCGCGAAAAGCTTTTGAAGGACCCGTCCCGCCGTGCTGCGTGGAACGAATTTTTAGGAAAATGCGAGCGAATGGCGAAAGAGCTGGAAAAATGGGAAGGAAAAGCCGGCGTGAAGCCGAATTTCTCCCTCAAGAAGCCGATGGCGATCGCGAAAGGGACACTCAAAGACGAAAACTGGAGCATTTGGGAGGAGATCTTTTGACGCTCCCGCCCTGGCGGATCTCCGTTAGCTGTTAGCCGTTAGCTGTTAGCCGTTAGTTTAAAAGGCTGGAAGCGAGAAGATCCGAAATGCCATTCCTCGCGGTTTTGAGCGGCTCACGTCGGATCCAAGTAAGAGGATTGGGCAAAAAAAGCCGGTCCTGGTTTGGAAAATGAAGCCCTCTGTCCGTTTTTTACGATAGAGTGGAAATCTTGAACTTTGGAATTTTTTGAGATTTTTGGGAAATTTAGAGAATTTAGAGAATTTGTTGACGAAAAAGGAGTGACCAGATGGCATACTCACAGGAGATCAGCCGGCACAATAAAGCGTGCTTTCTTTTCCTTCTCGACCAGTCGTATTCGATGGAGGAGCCGTTGGGAGCGTCTCAGAACCGGAAATGCGATGAGCTGGCTTCCGCATTGAACGGCTGGCTTCAGAATATGGCGATCCGTGCAAGCGGCGATTCGGGAATCAAGGACTGGATGGACATTGGGGTCTTTGGGTATCGGACGGATCAGGCGGGGAATCCGATCATTGAGTCTGCCCTTCGCGGTCCGCTGGCAGGCCGGTCGATCGTGTCGATCACGGACATCGGGATGAATCCGATCCGGATCGATCAGCGGATGCAGGTCATTCCGGATGAGGAGACGGGCGAAGTCATTCAGATCCCGTGCGAGGTGCCGGTCTGGGTCGATCCGGTCGCGGAAGGCGGGACGCCGATGTGCCATATGTTCTACCATGCGCACGAACTCCTTTCGGTCTGGATCCAGGAGCACCCGTACAGTTTTCCGCCGATCGTGGTGCACATTACGGACGGTGAATCTCAGGACGGCGACCCGGTGCCGTACGCCCGGGCACTCACGAGTCTCGCGACCAACGACGGGAACGTTTTGCTGTTCAACTGCCATTTGTCGATGGCGGCGAACGACTCCTTCATGTTCCCGGCGGCACCTACCGGATTCCCGGACCAGCTGGCGTACAATCTGTTTGAAATGTCGAGCATTTTGCCGGAGACTTTCTATCAGCACGCGGTGATGGAAGGATTCCCGCTTCAGCCGGGCGCGCGCGGAATGGCATTCAACGCGGACATGGTCTGCCTGATCCAGTTCCTGAATATGGGAACGCAGGCTGCGCCGGGACTTCGGTAAGACTTTTAGTTTTTAGCTGTTCGCTTTTAGCCATCAGCGAGAAGCCGGCAGCTGGAAGTGAACGAAAAGCCAGGGTTAAATTGGGGGCTGATTTTGGGGGGAATGGGCCGATTTTGATTTTTTCAGGATGCGTAAGGAATCATGAACAGAGCGTGCGTCATTTTTTTGATCGATGAAGCGCCTTCCATGCGGATGCGGATCGCGGAGGGGACGCATACCAAAATGGAGAGTATCGCGACGGCAGTAAATTCTGCGATCCGCCAGATGGAGGGTCGGCCTCCGGTGGATGTGGCGGTCATTGGGTACCATCGAAATGTGGAAGGACAGGCGGAGATCGGCAGTCGGTTTGGGGGACCGTTTGCCGGGCAGATCTGGGTCTCGTCGGACGTCCTGACGGCAAATCCGGTCCGGGTCGAAGAGCGTACCCGTCAGGTGGTGAATCCTGCCACGCGGACCATCACGCCCATGACGGTGAATTTCCCGGTCTGGTGTGAGCTGCAGGTCGGGCCGGGAAAGATGGAGTATCTGCCGGTTTTTGAGTTCGTCGCCAATGTACTTCAGGACTGGACGCAGAATACGCAGACTGCTGCTCCGCCGCTGATCTTCAGCTTTTTGAGCGACCTTCAGCCCGGCGTTTCCATCGCGAATGCCGTCGTGCCGCTTGGGAAAGTCTCGACGCCGCAGGGACCGCCCATGGTCTTGCAGTTTCATGCGGGAACTTACGCGAATGTGCCGGCCATTAAGTATCCGGCCGCTCCGAATTTCCTGCCCTATGGGCCCGTGCAGGAACTTTTCTTCGGATGCAGTATCCTGACGGACCCCATGCTGCATTCTCTGCGCCAAAATCAGGAATTCCCCCCGCCGGGCGGAAAAGGGCTGGTCTATAATGGGCGCATGATCGACATGGTGCGTATGCTTGGGATCCTGAACGTCTGCCAGAATGCTCTTCCTGCCGCGGAACAGACCACGGAGGTGCCGTCTGAATCTCCTGCGGGTACTTCAGTCCCGCCGTCGGTTCCTGGTATGGCGTCTTCGGCGAGCACTCCGGTCCCGCCGTCGGTTCCCGGCATGGCGTCTTCGGCGAGCACTCCGGTCCCGCCGTCGGTTCCCGGTATGGCGTCTCCTGCGGGTACTCCGGTCCCGCCGTCGGTTCCCGGCATGGCGTCTTCTGCGGGTACTCCGGTCCCGCCGTCGGTTTCCGGCATGGCGTCTTCGGCGAGCACTCCGGTCCCGCCGTCGGTTTCCGGCATGGCGTCTCCTGCGGGTGCTCCGGTCCCGCCGTCGGTTCCCGGCATGGCGTTTCCTGCGGGTACTCCGGTCCCGCCGTCGGTTCCCGGCATGGCGTCTCCTGCGGGAAGTACTTTCGGGGCGGATGCGGATCGAGACCCGAAGCCGACACTCTACACGACTTCTG
>JAGBAA010000035.1 GCA_017939795.1 Thermoguttaceae bacterium | reverse complement strand
CCCGGATTTCGTGACGTTCAAGGTCTTCGAATCCTCGAACGATGCGCTCGGCGGAAAAGCGATCCGCAAGCAGGTCGAGATCACGTTCCACGAACTGGACTACGCCAAAACGAAAAAGGATTCCGGACGTGAAGTCAAAGCAAATCTCCTCATCTACATTCCGAAAAATGCTTCCGGACCGGTCCCGGCGTTCCTCGGATGCAATTTCCTGGGCAACCACACGATCACGCCCGAAAAAGAGATCGCTCTTTTCCATCTGCGCAACGGCAGTATGCCGAAAGACGACAAGAATCTGAAACCGGAAGATTCACGCGGCTACCGCGTCAACCGCTGGGACGTGGACCAGATCCTCGACGCCGGTTATGCGCTGGCGACGCTCCACTACATGGACGTGACGTTTGACGAACGCAACGGCATCGGCACCGGGATCTTTTCCCTCTACGGCGATTCCAAAGCGACAGAAGAACGCACGCCGGACGCCTGGGGATCCATCACCGCGTGGGCATGGGGACTGAGCCGTGCGCTGGACTACCTCGAAACGGACGAACACATCGACGCATCGCGCGTCGCGGTCATGGGCCATTCCCGTCTTGGGAAAACGTCTCTCTGGGCCGGAGCTTCCGATCCGCGTTTTGCCGTGGTCATCTCGAACAACTCGGGCTGCGGAGGATCTGCTCTGAGCCGGCGCAACTACGGCGAGACGCTCACCATCATCAACCGCAATTTCCCGCACTGGTTCGCGAAGAACTTCCGCCAGTACAATGCGGACCCGAACACGCTGCCGATCGACGAACACGAACTCATCGCACTGATGGCTCCGCGTCCGGTCTACGTCGCCAGCGCGAAAGAAGACCGCTGGGCTGACCCGAAAGGCGAGTATCTCTCCGTCTACCATGCTGTCCCGGTCTACGAACTCTACGGCGAGAAACCGTTCGACGGACTCTCCGAACCTGCTCAGCCCGCCGTCGACCAGCCGGTATTCGGCAAAAAGATGGGATACCATATCCGGACCGGCGGACATGACGTCAAATCCTACGACTGGACGCAGTACATTCGCTTTGCCGACCAGTTCCTGAAAAAGTAAATTGCTCTCCAATGTACCAGTCAATGACGGGAGGTTTCGCGAATACGCGGGACTTCCCGCTGATTTCATAAAAAATTCCGAAAAGGACTCCAAAATGTCAGCAGAAACGACTCAAAACCCGCCGGTAGAAGAATCGATGGATCAGTGGGCGCCTGAGATCCGGAAACGATTCTGGACCTGGCAGATGCGCACGATCTTCGCGACGATGATCGGCTACGCGCTTTTTTATTTTCTCCGCAAGAACTTTTCGCTCGCCATGCCGGGGCTTGAAGCAGAGATGGGGATCTCCAAAACGAGTCTGGGGATCTTCCTCACACTTAACGGTCTGATCTACGGAGCCTCACGTTTCGGCTACGGCATGATCGCAGATCGGTGCAATGCGCGTGTGCTGATGACGCTCGGGCTCCTCTGCTGCACGACGGTGAGCGTTCTGTTCGGTTTCGCGCCGGAGATCGCGCAGGCCATTACGGGAGTTTCCAGCGGCGAAAAATTCATCGCGTGCATGGCTGCCGTCATGGGAGTCCTCTGGGTCCTGAACGGCTTTTTCCAGGGATCCGGCTTCCCGCCGTGTGCCCGACTGCTGACCCACTGGATCCCGCCGAAGGAACTCGCGACGAAAATGTCCGTCTGGAATACCTCGCACTCGATCGGCGCATTCATCGTCGTCGTGATGTGCGGGTACATCATGGGGCAGTCCGTCATTGGCGGAAAACCCAATCCGGAGATCATCCCGAACGACATCTGGGCCAACTTCCAGAACGGCATGGGATTCGGGACCGGTGCGTGGCGGTATTGCTTCTGGATACCGGCCGGATTCTCTTTCCTCGGAGCGATCGGACTCTGGCTCGCACTGCGCGACACGCCGACATCGGTCGGTCTTCCGGAACTTCCCGGCACCGGAAAAGCTGCGGTGGATCCGGGTTCCGGACCATCCAAATCATTCCTGAAAAAAGCCGTTTTCGGAAACCGATTCATCTGGATCCTCGGACTGGCGAACTTCTTCGTTTACGTCGTCCGTTTCTCAGTTTTGGACTGGGGACCGACGCTTTTGAGCGAATCGAAACACGTCTCGCTCGTTCACGCCGGCTGGCTGGTCGCCGCGTTTGAGATCTTCGGAATTCTCGGAATGCTCTTCTTCGGCTGGATGACCGACGCAGTCCTGAAAGGGCGTGCGCACCGTACGTGCGTCATCTGCATGGCGGGCAGTGCGCTGTTCGTTCTGCTCTTTTGGCTCATGCCGTCCAATGCCCCGCACTGGATGCTCTGTTTCCCGCTCTGCGGAGCCGGATTCTGCATCTACGGACCGCAGGCACTGATCGGCATCGCCGCGGCAAATCAGGCGACAAAACGCGCCGCAGCTACCGCAAACGGCTTCACCGGTCTGTTCGGTTACGCCAGCGTCATCGTTTCCGGCGTCGGCGTCGGAGCCATGGCACAGCACGTCGGCTGGAACCTGATCTACGTCCTCATGGTGGCTATCTCTGTCATCGGAATGGGGATCTTCCTCCTCATGTGGAACGCACCGAGCGACGGGTACGCCCGACTCGGCGATGAAGAGTGACTCGGCAGTGAAGAGTGACTCGGCGGTGAAGAGTGACCAGCTCCCGGAACCTTTCATCTGGAGGCATTTTGAACCGCAAGATGTCTCCAAGATCCTTTTTTTAATTTCAACCAGAACCCGTTTTAAATCATGCAGAAATACTATTCCCCCTTTACGCACGCGGAACTTTTGGAAAAGGTCCGCAAGATCCGTCACGTTGCGCTCGATATGGACGGCACGATCTATCTCGGCGCGAAACTCTTTCCCTTCACGCTCGCGTTTCTGAACGGGCTGAAGGAAATGGGGATCGGCTACTCATTTCTGACCAATAATCCGTCACGCAGT
Source organism: Thermoguttaceae bacterium (assembly GCA_017939795.1). Lineage (GTDB taxonomy): Bacteria > Planctomycetota > Planctomycetia > Pirellulales > Thermoguttaceae > RGIG3701. The sequence continues at coordinate 11,516 of JAGBAA010000035.1, read as the reverse complement.
ATGGCGGACTATCTCGCCAAGCTCCGCAACATGGGGATCCCGGCCGAACGCGAGGAAATGTTCAACACGGCCGTCGCGACGATCCAGATGATCCAGAAAACGAAACCGGAAGCGAAGCATCTCTTCATTCTCGGCACGAAAAGCATGATCTCGGAATTCGAGGCGGCCGGTTTCACCCTGGCGTCCGAAGATCCAAACGACGAACCGGATGCCGTGGTCGTCGCGTTCGACACGGAACTGACGTACTCGAAACTCTGTCGTGCAGCCTGGTGGATCAGCAAAAAGAAGCCGTATTTCGCGACGAATCCCGATTTCGTCTGCCCGACGGATCTGCCGACGGTACTGGTGGACTGCGGGTCGCTCTGTGCGTGTCTTGAAGCCGCAACGGGACGGAAACCGGACATCATGATGGGGAAACCGGACCCGAAAATGCTCGACGGGATCGTGGAACGGTACGGTCTGAAGAGCGATGAGATCGCGATGGCGGGGGACCGCATCTACACGGACATCGCGATGGCCCGAAATGCCGGTGCGCTGGGCGTCCTGGTACTGACGGGGGAAACGACGCTCGAAACAGCGCTCGGAAACGATCCGCAGCCCGACATCACGGCACAGTCGCTCGTCGAATTCGGCGAACTTCTCCGGGAAGCCCGCGGATAAACGGCCGGACAAAATATCTGAATAAAACCGAAATTTCGGGGGTCCTGCATTCTGTTGGACTCCCATTTTTTATGGAGCCTTCCGGTCGACTTTCATTTTGACAAAAAAAGGGGAAATTTCTCTTTTTCGTGCGTTCCATTCCTTGACAATCGGCGCAGATTGTGCTAAAATAAATGGCGTATGTTTTTATTTTTCATTCCCTAAAAACTACCAGAACCAAAAGAAAAAGCGAAAAAATGTCGATCATCGTTCAGAAATTCGGCGGAACCAGTGTCGCCGACAGCAATAAGATCCTGGCAGCTGCCCGGAAAGCGATCCGCGCACAGGAAGAAGGTCATCAGGTCGTCATGGTCGTGAGTGCCATGGGCAAAAATACGGACAAACTCATCGCGCTTGCGAAGGAGATCGACGAAAATCCGCCGGCACGCGAGATGGACATGCTGCTCTCGACGGGCGAGCAGGTCTCCGTCGCCATGGTCGCGATCGCGATCCAGCATCTTGGATACAAAGCGGTCAGCATGACCGGGGCGCAGATCGGGATCAAGACGAACAATTCGTTCATGAAAGCGCGTATTGAATCCATTTCGACGGACCGGATCCGCAAAGCATTGAATGACGGAAACATCGTCATCGCAGCCGGCTTCCAGGGCGTGGACGACAACTACAACATCACGACGCTCGGACGCGGCGGAAGCGACACGACGGCCGTCGCTCTGGCTGCGGTCCTGAATGCGGAGTCGTGCGAGATCTACACGGACGTGGACGGCGTCTACACGGCAGACCCGCGCGTCGTTCCGAAAGCCCGCCGTGTGAAGCAGATCAGCTACGATGAAATGCTCGAAATGGCGAGTCTTGGCGCCGGCGTCATGCACAGCCGTTCGATCGAATTCGCGAAGAATTTTGAAGTTCCGATCCACGTTCGCGCCGCCTACAGCGATGAACCGGGAACGATGATCGTGGCAGATCCGGAATCGATGGAGCGTCCGGTCTGCGGAGCGGCGATCGCGAAGGATGAAGTGCGTTTCTCCATCTGCGGTGTTCCGGATGAACCGGGCATGGCAGACCGGATCTTCCTGCCGATCGCGAATCATCAGATCGCCATGGACATGATCGTCCAGAATGTCGGCACGAACGGCAAGGCGGAGATCTCCTTCACCATTCCGGCTACGGAACTCTCCACGACGCTCAAGGCTCTGGATGAAGTGAAAAACAGCATTCCGGAAGCGTTTGAGTCCTTCTCCTACGACAACAATCTCTGCAAAGTCTCCATCGTGGGACTCGGCATGGAGCGTCAGGTCGGCGTAGCGGAAAAAATGTTCGAGACGCTCGCCGCGCGCAACATCAACATTCAGATGATCTCGACCAGTGAGATCAAAGTCTCGGTCCTCGTCGACAAAGAGCAGGGTGCGGAAGCGATCCGGGCGGTCCACGATGCCTTTGACCTTGGCAGTGTGCCGTCGGACGTCAAACCGCTGGTGAAGCCGGAAATGATCTCAGATGAAGAAAAGATCCGTCTGATCAATCGTCTGAAGCACATGGAAGACGTCCTCATTGAGTCGGTCATGCTTGACGAAACGCAGGCAAGCGTCACGCTTTACGGTCTGCCGCAGGAACCGGGAAATGCTGCCCGCGTCTTCAAATCCGTGACGGAAGCAGGGATCATCGTGGACATGATCGTCCAGAGTCCCGGCGACAAATTCACGAATCTGACTTTCACGGTGGAACGCAGCTGTGCGGATACCGCACTGAAAGTGGCGAAAGAACTTGCGCAGGAACTTGGATGCACGGCTTCTGAGACCTGCCCGCCGGTCGCGAAGATCTCGCTCAGCGGAACGGGAATGCGCAGCCACACGATGATCGCGGCGCGGATCCTGAAGGCTCTGGCTGACGGCGGCCTCAATGTCGCGATGATCAACACGAGCGAAATGCGCTTCAATCTCGTCGTGGATGCCCAGGTCGGACCGAAAGCTCTGGAACTGCTCAAAGAAGAGCTGAAAGACGTCATCGCTGACTAGATCCGGAATAGAACCGCACTTAAAGAGAACAAACGGCAGGAAGGACGACTCGTTTTTCCTGCCGTTTTTTGGAATTTTCATGCAAGATCCTGCATTTCGCACGCCCGCCAACCGAAAGGAGGACCATCATGTCCCAATTTTCCCGCCGTTTCTTTCTGCACACTCTGCCGTTTGCTGTTTTCGCGCTGTCGTCTTTGGGATCCAAACACGCTCTTCATGGAAATGAAGCTGACGGCGAATTCCATCCTTCAAAAGACCCGGCATGGACGCTGACGTTTGAAGACGATTTCCGCGGAGAGCAGCTCGACCAGACAAAATGGTTCCCGGGCTATCGTCTTGGACGGATGGCGTACTATCAGAAGCTCGGTTTTCCGAATGCCCATGGACGCGCCTGGCAGCCGCAGCCGCCGATGGCGCACTATTTACTGGGAGACAGTATTCTGAAACTCCGGGTGGACCGCGATCTTCCGAAACGTCCGACGCCGGAAACGCTGACCGTTTCGTGCATCACGACCGCGATCTATCGCCGCGACGAGAAATCCGGGGAATTTAAGGATGAGGTCCGTTTCTCCCAGAAATACGGCTGGTTTGAGATCCGGTGCCGGATGCCGAAGTGCGGAAGCGGACGCTACACGGCATTCTGGCTGCACTCGGTCGGTGCGGAGAATCAGGAGTACACGCCGGAAGGTGTGCGGAAAAGTCTCAAAGACGGGGCACTGGAGATCGATATTTTCGAATGGCTCGGCCGGTCGCCGAAAGAGAATCTCTTTAATGTGCATTTCACGACGAACGGACATCATGCGTTTTCGTTCGATTTCGACATTACGGAGGAGTTCCACACGTGGGCGCTGAACTGGGAAGAAGGGCGTTTGACGTGGTATCTGGACGGAAGACCGATCCGCATTTACGAGGGACCGACTCCGCAGAACGAAATGTACATCCTGGCCGCCATGTTCCAGGCCGCCGGCTGGACCGGGCCGCTCGACATGAAAGCAGAGTATCCGTTTGACTTCGAGATCGACTGCATCCGTGTCTGGAAGAAAAAATAGTTCATTCGGAAACGGTGCGTTCCGGTTCACAGCACGATCTCTACCGCTGAAAACATAGAAAAAGTACAGAAAGATCCGAAAAGAACGTTTTTCAACGCGAAAAAACGCGAAAAAACGCGAAATTCACGAAAAACTGCGAAATACGCAAAATGATTTAAAAATTCCAAAATTCCATTTTGTGTATTTTCGTGCTTTTCGTGAATTTCGTGTCTGGATAAAGATACTCTCTTAGTCCTTCAGAAACTCTTCGATCAGGTCGAAAGCGTCCTTCAGCTCTTCCATACTGTTGGCAAACGAGAGACGCGCGTAACCCGGTGCGCCGAACGCGGAACCCATGACCGTGGCGACGCCCTTCTTTTCGAGAAGTTCCAGGCACCAGTCCGTATCCGTTTCGATCATTTTTCCGCCGTATTCGCGTCCGAGATGGGGCTGAATATTTACGAACGCGTAAAACGCGCCGTACATATTGCCGCAGGAAAGTCCGTCGATCGCTGCGATGCGGCTCGCGACATAATCGCGGCGTTTTTCAAATTCGGCACGCATCTGCTCCACGCACTCCTGCGAGGATTCCAGAGCTGCCATGGCCGCGTACTGAGAAATACTGCACGGATTCGAGGTCTCCTGACTCTGGAGGCTCGCCATTTTCTTCGCGACGGCCGCCGGAGCGAACGTCCAGCCGATACGCCATCCGGTCATGGCGTAAGTCTTCGAGACGCCGTTGATGATGATCGTACGGTCCATCAGTTCCGGACGGACGGTCGGGAAACTGACGAATTTATGCCCGCTGTAGACGAGATTTTCGTAAATTTCATCCGCAATGACCCAAAGGTCTTTTTCAATGGCGACGTCTGCCAGCGCACCGAGTTCCTCGCCGGAGTACATACTGCCGGTCGGGTTGGAGGGACTGCACAGAAGGAGTGCTTTCGTCTTCGGCGTGCAGGCTGCGCGGAAGGCTTCCGGAGTGAGTTTGAAATCCTCTTCCTGCCGGGTCTCGACGATGACCGGAACACCGCCGGCCAGTTTGACCAGTTCGGCGTAGCTGACCCAGTACGGAGCGGGAATGATGACCTCTTCGCCTTCATCGATCAGGACGGTGAAGACATTGTGCAGGCAGTGCTTCGCGCCGTTGGAGACCGTGATGTTTTCCGGTTTGTACTCGAGACCATGACGGCTCTGGTAGAATTTGCAGACCGTCTGTTTCAGTTCCGGGATCCCAGACGCCACGGTGTAGCGCGTTTTTCCTTCCTGCATCGCTTTGACGGCAGCATCGCAGATATGCTGGGGCGTATTGAAATCCGGCTCGCCAAGGCTCAGGCTGATGACTTTTCGGCCGGCGGCTTTCAATTCTTTGGCTTTCGCGGCCATGGTCAGCGTCGCGGACGGCTCCAGCGCAGCGATACGTCGGGAAAGATTCAGTTGCATTAGGGGGTCTCCGTAAGTTTGAGGCACGATTTTGATGAATTTGGACGGATATATTATAATGAAAAGTTTTGAAATGAAAAGAAGGGGGGGAGAGAAAATTTCAGCATTTTCCCAAAAAATTTCTGCATACCGCTCTCCTCTTTTCCACAGTACACACAGTCCGATACGCTACGGCGCAAGGACACGCTCCAGGATCTTCCGAACAAATGCTTCCGACTCCATCCGGGTCTCCTGCCGAAATGAGGACCGCAGCAGGATCCGATGCGCCAAAACAGGGACAGCAAGAAACTTCACGTCATCGGGGATCGCGTAATCGCGTCCCTGGATCTTCGACCAGGCCTGGACCGCACGGTAGAAAGCCTGAAGTCCGCGCGTACTGACTCCCACCCGACATCCGGGATCCTGCCGAGTCTGCGAGACGATGTCCATCATGTAGTCTGCGATCGTGTCTTCCACGTGTACATTTTGGATCTCTTCGCGCAGTGTGCGGACATCGCTGAGGGTCAGGACAGGACTCAGTGCGGATTCCGGCTCCCGGCGCCGGGAAAGAAGCAGCTTTTCCCTTTCCCGCGGCGCATAACCGATCGGGATCCGCATCAGGAAACGGTCCAGCTGGCTTTCCGGAAGCGGAAACGTTCCTTCAAAACCTGCGGGATTCTGGGTCGCGATGACGAAAAACGGATCCGGAAGCGGACGGGTCTCCCCTTCCGTCGTGACGCATCCTTCCCCCATCGCCTCCAGCAGCGCACTCTGAGTCCGAGGAGCCGCACGGTTGATCTCATCCGCCAGCACGATATTTGCGAAGATCGGACCGGGCACGAATTTCCAGGGAGACGTCCCCGCCATTCCTGCCGCTGTGCCGTCTCGGAACTCCCCATCTCTCATTCCTGCCGCTGTGCCGTCTCGAAACTCCCCATCTCCCAGGACGCCGCGGGAAACAGAGAGACTGTCCGCAGAAACATTCCGGGAAGTTTCGTTTCGGAAGATCTCGAAAGCTGCGGGAATGGTGCTTCCCGTGATCTCCGCAGGTAAAAGATCTGGAGTAAACTGGATCCTGCGGAACTGTCCGTCCACACAGCGGGCAAGAGTCCGCGCCAAAAGCGTTTTCCCGACTCCTGGAACGTCTTCCAGAAGAATGTGCTCGCCAGCCAGAAAAGCCGTCAGGCAAAGCTGGACAGTTTCCCGTTTGCCGAGAAAAACCCGTTCGATCTGATTTTGAAGTTGAGTGAGCATGGATCCTGATGAAAACGAAACTGAAGGAAAACTGAAGGAAAACCAAAGGACATCGAAGACGCCGGCAGACCAAACGCAAACACCTTCTCCCCAAAAAACGCCTTTTTTTTCATTATATCGCACAGGCCGGGATTTACAAGCGGGGCATTTCCGGGTAAAATGAAGAAAATGCAAGAAATTGGGCCAAGATCATGTTGAAATTTCCTTAAATTCCGCAGATACCGCCTGATCAAGCTCTAATTTCCCAAAATTCCCAAATTTCCGTGATCCTCATGGATCCCTGCGGATCCCGTGAAATTTCCCAAACGTTCGTCCCAAATTTCCCAAAATCCCTGAAATTGACTGATTCCCGTTCCAGAGCGTGCCCACATGAAGATCCGATTTTTTCCCGGCTCCGTTTTTTTCCTGCTTTTACTTTTGACGTGCGCCGCCGCCAATTCGATCCATTCCAATCCGCTTCTTCTGCTTGCCGGGATCCTGTTCGGTCCTCTTCTGTGGAATTTCCTGATCCCGTTTCCGATCCTGCGCCGGATGGAAGTCCGGAGAGATCTCCCGGAATGCGTTTTTGCCAGGGAAGATTTTCCATGCGAGATCGAGCTGGTCTCGCATTCCCGAAGCGGATTTTCCTGCACGTCGATCCATCCCTTTCCTGATATTCCGCTTCTTTTTCATCTGGAGAAAGTGCAGGAATTTACTCCCCGAAAAAATGAAACGCACCGACTCCTGAACTACACGCTGGAGATCCGGTCCCGCGGTATCTTTGAACCAAAGAACGTGCAGATCTCGTGCAGCTATCCGTTTGGTCTGTTTTCCTGGAGCCGGACCTTTCAGACTTCATCGGCGTCCCTGACGGTCTTTCCGGAGCGTATCGATACGAAAGCATTCTGGGAGCAGGCCGTCATGCCGAACGCGGCGGAGGGGATCCGCAGCATTGACGGCGATTTTGCGGGACTGCGTCTTTGGACGGAAGGAGAACCGCTGCGCAGGATCCATTGGCGCGCCTCCGCACGGCACGGCCAACTTCTTGCGGCAAAGCAGGATGGACCGCAGCCGCTTTCCGTTTTTCTCATCGCTGATTTGACGGATCCGAACAGACGGAATGCGGAAAAAAGCATTTCGCTCACTGCCTCGCTGATCTGGGATCTGTGCCGCGATCTTGCACCGTTTACGTTTGGGGCAGAGACCGCGATCTGGCTGATGCTCGTGGACGGAGAAAAGAATGAGCTTCTGAAATCAGAGGAAACTGAAGATTTCTGCCGTCTTGCTCTGGAAAAATTGGCCCGGTTCCAACCGCGTGAAGGAAACCTTCCGAAGACGGATCCCGCATCTGAAATTGAAGAATTCCGCCAAACACATCCGTCGCCGAATATTCTATGGATCGGGCAGGATCTACCTGAAAAATGATGTGGGTTTTCCCAATTTTTTGAAAAGAATTTGATGGAGAGACCTTGCGTCAAGCCGGATTTTTAGTATAATGAAGCGCAGTTTATTGGATGTATGCCGTCCTGAAAAGTTTTGCGGACCCAGACAGTCCCCAAAGACTTCGGTTCCAGACGGCGGAATTGCGAAGTCAGCTTTTCCCGGAAATTAAAAGCCCTGAAGGAGAAAAAAATGCTTCATGCGATCATCATGGCAGGCGGTTCCGGAACGCGCCTGTGGCCGGAGAGCCGCAGAAACTTCCCGAAACAGCTCATGACATTTTCCGGAACACGCTCATTTCTTCAAGGGACCGTCGACCGGCTTTTGCCTGCCGTACGTCCGGAAAATATCGGGATCGTGACCGGCGCGCGGCTTCGTGACGCGATTGCCCGCCAGGTTCCGGAACTTTCGGAAGCCTCCATCATCGTTGAGCCGTGTGCACGCAATACGTCCGGATGCATCGCACTTGCGGCACTCTGGTGTCTGAAACGGGATCCGGATGCCGTCATGGTCCTTCTTCCGGCAGACCATCTGATCCAGCCGGCCGAAGCGTTTCAGCAAACCATTCTTCGTGCGGCGGAGATCGTGAAACATACTCCGGAAAAACTCGTGACGCTCGGCATCCCGCCGACGTATCCTGCCGAGTCGTTCGGATACGTGGAACGCGGAGCAGAACTGAAAGAAACTGCAGAACTGAAAGAAACTGAAATAGTTTCCGAAAACGGCATCCCGGCCTTTGAAGTTCTCCGATTTCGCGAAAAACCCGATCGGCAGACGGCAGAGGAGTACATCGCGTCCGGCTCGTTCTTCTGGAATGCAGGCATCTTCGTCTGGAAAGCCGAAACGATCCTGGAAAACCTTCGGCGTCATGCTCCCGGAGTTTACGGACCGGTGGAGAAGATGCGGTCCGTGCTGCATTCTGCGGAATTTGAAGAGACCGTCGAACGCGAGTTTCCCAAAATCGAGAGCATTTCTATCGACTATGCCGTGATGGAAAAAGCCGCACAGGACGGGAGTGTCGCGGTCCTTCCCGCTCCCTTTGAGTGGGACGATGTCGGTTCGTGGCGTTCTCTGGAACGGCATTTTCCGCAGGACGAATACGGCAACACGCTTGCGTCTTCGCCCGAAATGCCAAAGCCGGTCCTCGTCAAAACGACGGACTGCACCATACGAAACACAGACGCGGCTAAAACCGTCGTGTGTTGCGGAGTGAAAGATCTGGCCGTCATCGTCACGCCGGAAGTCGTTCTGGTTTTCGACCGGAACTGCGAAGAATCCGTGCGCGAGGTGACTCAAAAACTTAAGGAAATGAATTGCGAGGAATTACTATGAAAAGTGATTGGAATCCCGAATCATGGAAAAGCAAACCGATCAAGCAGTGGGTCGAATATCCGGATCCGGCTGCATTTGAATCGGTCGTTCAGGAGATCTCCACCCTTCCTCCGTTGGTGACCAGCGGCGAGATCGCCCAGCTCCGCAAAGAATTGGCCGCCGCAGAAGACGGCGAGTATTTCGTACTTCAGGGAGGCGACTGCTCCGAAACCTTCGACGCCTGCTCACCGGATCGGATCACGAGCAAGCTGAAGATCCTGCTCCTGATGAGCTACATTTTGATCTACGGAAGCCGCAAGCGCGTCATTCGTCTCGGACGAATTGCGGGGCAGTACGCCAAACCGCGCAGTAAAGATATGGAGACGAAGGACGGCGTGACGCTTCCGAGCTACCGCGGTCCGCTGATCAACAGTCCGGAATTTACGGCAGAAGCACGTACTCCGGATCCGAAAAACATGCTGCGCGGCTACGCTCATGCGGCGATGACGCTGAACTTCATGCGAAGTCTGATCGCCGGCGGTTTTGCGGACATGCATCATCCGGAATACTGGGAACTCGGCTTCGTGAATCTGAGCGAGCATTCCCGCGAGTACCGCCACATTTTCCAGTCGATCAGCACGTCGATCAATTTCATGGAGATCGTCGCCGGCACGATGGATGCGCTGGCGGAAACGCGCTTCTACTGCAGTCATGAAGGGCTTCACCTTCCGTACGAAATGGCCCAGACCCGCCGAGTGCCGCGCCGTGAGGAGTGGTTCAACCTGACGACACATTTCCCGTGGATCGGAGAACGCACGCGTCAGCTCGACGGAGCGCACGTGGAATTCTTCCGCGGCATCGCCAACCCGATCGGCGTGAAGGTCGGTCCCACGATGCAGCCGGAGGAACTGATCGAGCTGACGAAAGTCCTGAATCCGCGCAATGAAAAAGGCCGTCTGTGCCTCATCTGCCGCTTTGGAGCCTCGCAGATCGAGGAAAAACTGCCGCCGCTGGTGGAAGCAGTCCTGCGCGAGAAACGGAATCTCCTGTGGATGAGCGACCCGATGCACGGCAATACGCACTCGACGGCGAATGGCCTGAAAACGCGCAGTTTCGACGACATTCTGAGCGAACTGCTCTGCGCGATGCGGATCCTTGACCGTGAAGGAACGCATCTGGGCGGCATCCATTTCGAGCTGACCGGAGAAAACGTCACCGAATGCACCGGCGGTGCCCGCGGTTTGACGGAAGCGGATCTCGTGAAAGACTACCAGACGGAAGTCGACCCGCGTCTGAACTACGAGCAGTCGATGGAAATGGCCCTTCTGATCGCAGAACGCCAGGCTTCCTATCGCCGGTAAAATGGAGTCAGGAAGCGGACGCCGAAATAAAAAAGTCGGACGTACCGAATGAAACGGTTCCCCGACGTTTGGGAGAAACTCTCAATACGCGGCGGAAATGATGAAATGCGGAGGAGTTTCCAGCGAGACTCCTCCATTTTTTGCGTGAGGAGAAAAAATGGAGATCCAGGTCACTTCAAACTGCATTCACTGTTCCCTTTGCACGGAAATCTGTCCGGCACATCTTTTCATCTGGTCCCCGGAAGGGAGTGCCGAGCATGAACCGTCAGACGTTCCGATCGTTCCTCATCCGGAAGCGTGTATCCAATGCGGGCACTGTGTCTGTCTTTGCCCGGCAGACGCGATCGAGCACTCAGCATTTCCCCCGGAAGCAAAACTCCCGATCCCGGAAGATCCTTTGCCGAGTTGGGAAAATTTCCATCAACTGGCGTCGACCCGCCGTTCTGTGAGGAAATTCCAGCACGCTCCGGTTCCCCGGAAACAGATCGCGCAGATCCTTCAAACGGCGGAAACTGCTCCGACGGCGTGCAATGGGCGGCATGTGCATTGGACGGCAGTCTCGGATCCGGAGATCCTGCACCAGATCCGGCAGGAGACGCTCTCGGTCCTTCGGAAGGGATTGGCTCTTCTGGAATCCCCGTTTGGTTTTCTGGCCGCCAAACTCTTCCCGCGTTCGTCCGCAGGCCGAAACTACGACAGGATCCCGATGATGCGCTCGCTTTTGAAGGCGTCTGAGACTCAGGATCTGATCCTTTACGATGCACCGGTCCTGCTGGCCGCACACTGCAGCGTGAAGGGAAGTCCGTTTGCGCAGGGAGACGCACAGCTTGCGCTTCAGAATGCGGCACTTGCGGCACACGCGCTGGGGCTTGGTTCCTTCTACGTCGGATTCGTGACCTGGGCTGCACAGGAAAATCCGGCCATTGGAAAACTGCTTCAGCTTCCGAAAGACCATCAGCTCGCAGGCGGTCTGGCAGTCGGGATCCCGGCGGTTCAGTACCGTTTTGCGCCTGTGCGTGAATTTCCGGAGATCCGCTGGCTGGACT
>JAGBAA010000034.1 GCA_017939795.1 Thermoguttaceae bacterium | reverse complement strand
TGCCCCCTTCCCGTCGCCGCGTCCGTCGCTCGCCCATAGGAGGCGGGAACGAAGGGAGGCGGAAGCTGGGCGCGGAAAACTTCGTAGGGAGGGAAAAAATTTTTTGGGTACCAACAAAATTTTTGACTGACCGTCAGCGAATTTTCAAGCACGCTCCCGCCGGACTGAGTGGAGCCGTTGGCGACGGATCGGCAGAGGGAACGGGGGCAGGTCCCCTTTTTGGCGGGCGTTTGGAGCAAAAAGAAACTTTCACGAAAGGAGAACTTGAACATGAAGAAAAACCAGACCGAGCGGTCGGCCGAGCGTATCCGGAAGTACGCGGAGATCTACGACATCGAGAACGATTTCCCGTTCGTGTTTCCGCCGAACGAGAACACACTGAAGGCGCACAGCGCGGATTTCATGGACGACGCGCAGGGAGTGCTTGACTTTGGAGAGTCCAAGGCGCGGAGCGCGGGACTGACTCGCGGCAGCGACCAGACCGCGGACGCGCCGGAGACGCTCCTTGAAAAGTTCCTGATGCGCGTGCCCCCTGCCGATAACATGGGGCTTGCGAGGTATGAAACGCCGGATCATCCCCGGAACTGGGGCGGGTACGATGGAGGCGTGGAAGCTGGCATTGACGGCGAATGGGACCAGAATCATTTCTTCTGGCTCTGTGAGGCTCTGGACGTCTGCCGGCAGTTCGCGGATGACGGCGATTTAGAGCGGTCTTTCCTTGAGTTCGGCGGTTTCGTCTGGAAAGTCAGCGCAAAGGGAGCCGCTTCCGGGTTCCATAAATACAAGTACGTCCTGGAATCCCACGGCGTGAAACTCTACATCCACAGCAACCCGAAGGGAAATATCGTGCCTGTCCGCGTGCGTTTCGGGTTTGAGTGTCTGGCCCGAACGAATCTTTTCGAGGCGGTGAAGACGCTTCGGAACGCGCTTGCAGACATTGGTTTTACGTGGGAACGGGAAACGCTTTCCCGCGTGGATATGCAGGTCTTGCTCCCGGTCGATATTTACGAGTTCGCCGACGCGATGAAGGGAAAAAAAGTCGTGACGCAGTGCCGGGGAAAGTGCGAAATTACGAGCGACTGCCACACGATGCGCATTCAGACGATCACGCTTCGTTCGGAAAATGCCGAGGTCTGCATTTACGACAAACTGGCGCAGGTCGATGAGTCGGACGACGTCTATTTTATGACGTTTTACCGCTGGGTCCTGAACTACAAAAAACCGGAGTTCCTGACGCGCGTCGAGTTCCGTTTCCGCCGTCCGATGCTCCGCCGGTACGGGATCACGACGTTTGAGGACCTCCGATTGAGTCAAAAAGCCCTTCCGCAGGTCTTCGGCCGGGACTGGTTCCGTATTCTGGAACGTGAAAAAGTGCGTGGAAGTGAAAACGTTATCAAAAATGCTCCGATCTGGGACCGAACGCTTCGGGCGTTTGAGTTTTATTTCGGCCACGAAAACGGGGGAGGCCGGAGTCGTGAGGAACTGCGGGAATATCGCCCGCCGAAGAGTTCGCCGGGAGTAGAACGTCTGGTAAAACAGGCGGTGGGCTGTCTTGCGTCCGCGCTGGCAGTCACGAAAGAAAAGGCACTTGACGCGGTGGAGGCGGTGGAAAAAGCGGCAGAAGTACTCAAGGATTACGGGGAAGAACTCCTCGGCAAAATGACGGTCAAACAGATTCAGAATGAGGTCGTCCGCGCCTTCACTCCCGACAATCGGCGGAGGTATGATTGCCTCTCCGAAATACG
>JAGBAA010000033.1 GCA_017939795.1 Thermoguttaceae bacterium | reverse complement strand
AATAAATTTGAGAGACGCCGGACTTCCGGCATTTTCGAATGCGCTAAAACAGATCGATTTTTTGCAAATTGCGACCCGGCCTGCCGGTTTTGAAGAGGTCGATCTGTCAGGAGAGGCATTCCTGTCTGTAGATAGAATATGTATGTACACGTCAGGAGTGCTGACCCTGTTTTTCTGTTCTTCAACCCTGTCGCAAGGGCGCAAAAGCAGGAATTTCAGGTGTTCAGCACTCCCATTTTTATTTTCTGCTTTTGAAGACAGACTACCAGTTTTTCCGCTGCGTGCGGATCTCCTGTCTCAAAAGTGCAGCACTCCTAAAGCGTCAGGCCGTTTTGTCTTTTTGCAGAACGGTCTTTTTTTGTGAATTTTCCGGCGGGGTTAAAGTTTTTCCGCAGTGGGTACGTATTTCTGTATAGGTGACGGAAACGGTACGTTCGGAGAGGAAAAAAGGAATGAAAAACGGACTGGTTTTGGAAGGCGGGGCGCTTCGCGGACTCTTTACGGCCGGTGTGCTGGATGTGTTTCTCGAAAATGATGTTCGGTTCGACGGAATGGTCGGCGTGTCGGCGGGGGCGGTCTTCGGGTGCAATTTTCAGTCCCGGCAGCTCGGAAGGACCGTCCGATACAATGCGCGGTATTGCCGAAGCTGGCGATACGCGAGCCTTTTGTCGGTCCTCCTCACGGGAAATCTCTACGGAAAGAAATTCTGCTACCGCGACATACCGGATCGGCTCGATCCGTTCGATCTGACGGCGTTTCAGGAGGATCCCGCGGAATTTCACCTCGTCTGCACGGACGCCCGGACGGGGGAGGCGGTCTATCATCGCTGCGGGGGAGAAAGCCGTGAGGAGCTGATGGAGTGGTTCCGCGCCTCGGCCTCCATGCCGATCGTGTCGCGCACGGTGAAAGTCGGAGGACGGGAACTGCTTGACGGGGGGATCTCCGACTCGATCCCGCTTCGGTATTTTGAGGGTCTTGGATACGAAAAAAACGTCGTGATCCTCACGCAGCCCGCCGATTTCCAGAAGAAAAAAGTCCGTTTTGCGCCGCTCATCCGCTTTCTGCTTTGGAGGTATCCGAATGTTGGCCGGATCCTGCTTGAACGGCATACGCAGTACAATGCGCAGCTGGCGTACATCCACGCGCAGAAAACTGCCGGGCACGCCTTCGTCATCCAGCCTTCCGCGCCGCTGAACATCGGCCCCATCGAGCGCGACCCCGCCCGCATCCGTGAAGTCTACGAGATCGGCCGGACCGAAGGTCGAAAACGTCTCGCGGAAGTGCGGGAATTTTTGAAATGACTGCGGAATCCCCCTTGGAGAAAAACGGATTTTCGGGTAAAATACAGTTTTGTGTTCATTGGGAATCTGTTTTGTCCACAGGGAGGATTTTATGGAACAGGAAAAACAGCTGAAAGAACTGGTGAATGTACCGCCGGAGGAATTGATTTGGGAACTGCTCCGGACTTACGAATTTTCCAAAAGCGTCATTACGCGTGTTCGGAATTCGCAGCTGAAAAAAGGCGAAAATCAGGTCATTATCAAACAGAAACTCTTTTTTGAGCGGATCGAGGGCGCCTCGCCGGTCCATCGTGCCGCGGAGCTGAACGCTTGGAAGGAAACGCACCGGCACAAACCGCGCTTCATCATCGTGACGGACGGAAAGTCGCTGGCGGCGATCGATACGAAACGGGACGAGACGCTCGACACGCCGCTGGAGCTTCTCTGGCAGCACGCCGACTTTTTCATGCCGTGGACTGGACGGGAACCGTATCAGATCCATCATGAAAATCCCGCCGACGTCAAGGCCGCGGAGAAAATGGCCAAAATTTACGATGAGATCGTTGCCGTGAATCCGCTTTTGGCGCAGGAAGACGCGCACGCGCTGAATGTCTTCCTTACGCGGCTGCTTTTCTGTTACTTTGCCGAAGATACCGGTATTTTCCCGGATGAAAATCTTTTCACCCGCACGCTCGCCGACCATTCCAAAGCGGACGGTTCCGATCTGAAACAGTGGTTCGAGACGCTGTTTGAGGTCCTGGACGCACGGGAAAACAGTGCGTTTCCGTTCCATTTCCAGAAGTTTCCCTACGTCAACGGGCATCTCTTCACCGAAAAGAAGCAGGTCCCGCTTTTCTCCGCGCGATGCCGAAGTCTCATTCTGGAGTGCGGCGAGCTGGATTGGAAAAACATCAACCCGGACATTTTCGGCTCCATGTTTCAGGCGGTCGCGTCGGCGGAAGTGCGCAGCGAGCTGGGACAGCACTACACGAGTGTGCCGAACATCATGAAAGTCATCGAACCGCTCTTTCTCAACGACCTGCGCGCCGAATTTGAGGAAGCGAAGAACAGCGAGAAGAATCTCCGTGCTCTGCTGGCCCGGATCCGTCAGATCCGGCTTTTCGACCCGGCGTGCGGAAGCGGGAACTTTTTGATCATCGCGTACAAGCAGCTCCGTTTCCTGGAGATCGACATTCTCGAACGCCTCGCGCAGCTGACCGGCCAGCTCCAGATGGAACTTACCGCCATTCCGCTCACTAATTTTTACGGCATCGAGATCGACGATTTCGCCTGCGAGATCGCGACGCTTTCGCTCTGGCTGGCCGAACACCAGATGAACGGCAAATTCCGCGACCGGCTCGGACGTTCCCTCCCCACCCTTCCGCTGAAACCCTCCGGAAATATCCGCTGCGCCAACGCACTGCGCGTGAAGTGGGAAGAGGTCTGTCCGAAAAACGGAATAGCGTGCATTAATCAGACCCCCCCCATACTTCTCTAGATGATTCTGAAAATAAAAATAAAAATCCTAAAATTTCAAACAAAATCTATATTCTTGGTAATCCGCCGTTTGGAGGGGCAAGAAAACAAAATCAAGAGCAAAAATCAGATTTAGATTTTGTTTTTAAGAAATTTGAGAAATATCGTGATCTAGACTATATTTCATGTTGGTTTTATCTTGCAGCGCAATATATTGCAGATTCTCCTGGAATTCGTTTTGCTTTTGTTTCAACAAATTCAATATGTCAGGGACAACATGCAGGACTTTTATGGGATAAAGTACTTTCTGAAAATATAGAAATAAATTTTGCTCATCAGTCTTTTGAATGGTCAAATAATGCTAAAAAGAATGCAAAGGTAATTTGTGTAATTATTGGTATTGCTCATAAAACATCAAAACCCAAATGTCTATATACTAGCTTGGGAACTGTTTATGCAAATCATATAAATAATTACTTGCGTCCTGAAAATAGTATTACTATTTCTATAGAACAACGTAAAACTCCAATTTCGAATTTTCCGAGAATGAGATTTGGTAATATGGCGAATGACGGAGGGGCATTGCTTTTTACAAATGAAGAAAAAGAAAAATTTCTTTTGTATCATCCTAATGCCGCTAAATACATACGTAGGCTTTATGGATCTCAAGAATTTATTAAAGGTATTAGACGTTGGTGTTTATGGCTTCATGATAAAGATTTAGAAGAAATTAAATTAATTCCTGAGATTATGGGAAGAATTGCCAGATGTGAAGAACATCGTATTCATAGTAAAGACAAAGGTACACAAAAATTACAGTTTCGTCCCCATCAATTTAGAGACACTAATGAAATCACATCCAGTGCGCTCATCGTTCCTCGAGTTTCCTCCGAGCGTCGCGAGTACATTCCGATGGGTTTTCTTGGTCCGGAGTCGATCATTTTGGATTCGGCGCAGGCCGTTTATGGTGCTCCGATGTGGCTTTTTGGCGTACTGACGTCACGGATGCACATGGTTTGGGTGCGAGCGGTCGGGGGAAGGCTGAAGACGGATTACCGGTACTCGGCGGAACTCTGTTTCAATACGTTTCCGTTTCCGGAGATCGATGAGGAACTTCGGAAGCGTCTCGAGTCGGCATCCCGGCAGGTCATCGCGGCGCGTGAGGAGTTTTTGGGTCAGACGATGGCGGAACTTTACGATCCGGAGAAGATGCCGGTTTTGCTTCGGGAGGCGCATGAGCGTCTTGACGCGATCGTGGACCGGTGTTTTCAGAAGAAGCCGTTCCGGAACGATGAGGAGCGTCTCGCGCTTCTTTTCGAGCGGTACCAGGAAATGGCGGGTAAAAAGAGTAATGGGAAGAAAAAGAACTGAGAGCGGAAAGGAGAGGTGAAAAAATGACGGACATCGTGAATGTGTCGTACCATCAGACAGGGAAAAGCATCGGAACGGACGCGAACGGAATGCGTGAAATGCAGGCGCGAGCGTTTGAGTATCGGAAAGCGCGGCGGCTTTTGATCAAGGCTCCGCCGGCGTCGGGGAAGTCGCGTGCCTTAATGTTTCTCGCATTGGACAAGCTGATCCGTCAGGGAGTCCGAAAAGTGGTGATCGCGGTTCCGGAATCGTCGATCGGCTCCTCTTTTTCGGCCAGGAAACTGACCGAGACGGGCTTTTTCGCGGACTGGGCACCCGATGTGGACCTGACGTCCGGGCTGGAATGTTCCGGGAAGGTCCAGAGGTTCCTTGAGTTCATGGACTCGGAGGAAAAGATCCTCATCTGCACGCACGCGACATTCCGTTTCGCCTGCGAACAGCTTGAGGCGGAAGTTTTCAAAGATTGCCTGGTCGCGATCGACGAATTCCACCACGTTTCCGCCGACGCGGATTCCAATCGGCTGGGAAGCATCGTGCGCGAGATGCTGAACGTTCCGGAGATCCATCTGATCGCCATGACCGGCTCCTATTTTCGCGGCGACAGCGTGCCGGTACTTCGTCCGGAAGATGAGGAGAGTTTCGAGAAATGCACGTACTCTTACTACGAGCAGCTCAACGGATATGAATTTCTGAAGACGCTGGGGATCGGGTATCATTTCTACGAGGGGAGCTGGCTGGATGTGCTTGGGGAAGTCCTCGACACGGACCGCAAGACGATCCTCCACATTCCGAACGTGAATTCACGGGAATCGACGAAGGATAAATGGTCGGAAGTCGGTGAGGTGCTGGATTCCATTGGGGACGTAGTGGGCGATTCTGTCGTCCCGCAGAGTAATGTGCTCCGCGTCCGGCGCAAAAGTGACGGGAAAATGCTTCTCGTCGCGGATCTGGTGGATGACCATCCCGTTCGGCGCAGAAATACGGTCGAGTACCTTCGGAATATCCGGTCGCCGGAGGAGATGGACCTGATCATCGCGCTTGGAATGGCGAAAGAAGGCTTCGACTGGCCGTTCTGCGAGCACACGCTGACGGTGGGATACCGGGGGAGTCTGACGGAGGTGGTCCAGATCATCGGACGCTGCACGCGGGACAGCTCGAACAAAACGCACGCGCAGTTTACGAATCTGATCCCGCGTCCGGTCGCAGATCGCGATGAAACCGCCGAGGCGGTGAACAATATGCTCAAAGCGATCACGTGCTCCCTCCTGATGGAGCAGGTCCTGGCTCCGAATTTCAAGTTTCAGAACCGGGAACCGAACGATACGGAACCGTCTCGGCCGGGTGAGATCAAGATTCGCGGATTTAAGGCGCCTTCGACGGAACGGACGCGGAAGATCATCGAGTCGGACCTGAATGACCTGAAAGCGGCGATCCTTCAGGACGCGGACATTCTGAAAACGCTGCCAGGCGCGGGAGACTCGAAAGAGGCGGCGGAATTTATCAACAGGACGCTCATTCCGCGGGTGATCCAGAGATTCTATCCGGACCTGGACCCGGAAGAAACCGAAGAAGTGCGCCAGTACGTCGTCGCGGATTCTTTCGTGAAGAACGGCCAGATAGACGAAGAAGGAGACCTGCGTTTCATCCGCGCGGCCAATCGGTTCATCAATATCGAGGAACTTTCGATCGACCTGATCGACTCGATCAACCCGTTCCAGAAGGCGTGGGAGATCCTCTCCAAGACGCTGGACAAACGGACGTTCCGGCTGATTCAGGAATGCTGCGACTCGACGCGGGTCACGATGCCGATCGAGGAGGCGGTCCAGTTCATTGAGGCGATCAAAGCGTTTGTTCGGGAAAACGGACGCGAACCGGATTTTCATTCCTGGGATCCGTATGAGCGGCGGCTTGGCGAGGCTTTGCTGGTGATTCGGAAGGAAATGCGAAGACAGAATCAGGAGAGCGGAAAATGAATCAGGATATTTCGAAGATCTTGGCGGAACTGGAGAATGACCCGCTTTTTGATCCGCCGACACGTGCAGCGCGTCCGACGCGGGATGAACGGGAGAATGAAGGCGTTCGCGAGCTTGGCGAGTTTTTGTCGCAGACAGGCCGCCTGCCGTCCGAGGACGGTGACGGGCGCGAATATCAGCTTTTCACCCGTTGGCAGAAGATCCTTAAAGTCCCGGAGAAATTCAGGGCCTTGCGGGAATTTGACGTTCACGGAGTTCTTGCGGATATTCCGGAACTGGAACTTGAGCCGGAATCGAAAGAGTTCCGGGAAACGGAGACGCTCGAAGAGCTGCTTGCCGGAAGTGCCGGACTTTTTCAGGACTCGAACGACATTTTCACGCTCCGTCACGTGAAAGCGCCGACGGTCCCGGACTATATCGCACAGGCGAAACCATGCCGGGATTTCGAGCCGTTTCGGCAGCGGTTTCTTGACTGCCGGCGTGACCTGGAGAAGGGGGAGAGAACGAGTTCTCCGTTTGTGGGGGCGAAGTCGATCAAGGAAGGGGCGTTTTTCGTGATTCGCGGAATGCTGGCGCTCATCGCGGAAGTCGGTAAGGAGATCCGCGGAAAGGAGCGTCCTCAGCACCGTGTCCGATGCGTTTACGAAAATGGGACGGAGATCGACATTCTGGACCATTCGCTCGCCAAGGCAATGTACGGGAAAGGCGGCGGGAAAATCATCTCGCCGAATAATTCCGAGATTCTTTCCGAAATGTTCGGTCCGCGGGAAGGTGACCTGCTGACCGGTTTCGTTTACGTTTTGAAGAGCCTCAGTAAAGATCCGGCAGTGAGAGCGATTCCGAATCTCCACAAAATTGGATTCAGCCGCGGAAAAGTGAAGGAGCGGATCAAAAACGCGGAACAGGAACTGACGTACCTGATGGCGAAAGTAAAGCCCGTCGCGGAGTTTGAGATTTTCAATGTGGATCCGCAGATATACGAGAAGACGCTTCACGATTTTTTTGCTCCAGCCCGTTTTTCGATCGACATCTGGGGACAGGATGGTTCACGCCATACGGTCCGCGAGTGGTTTGACCTTCCGCTGAGTGTGATCGGTGAAGCCGTCAGGAGGATCGAGGACGGGTCGCTTGAGGAATTTGAGTACGATCCGAAGCATAAAGCATTGGTACCGGTACACCGATGAACCGGGAGATCTGCAGGACCGTCAGTCTTCCATGAAAATGCGGATGGTGAGGTCGAATTGGCCGTCGGTGTGGGGGTGTTTTTCCTGAATGATGCCGTAGAGGAATTTGCCTGCGTCCATGAGCCGGGAAAGTATCTCGTTTTTCGCACGCGGAACGTAGCCGATCCGCTGTTTCGGCCGGCCTTTGGGAGAGACGAAGATCTGGATCGCCTGTTCATCGTATTCGTTTTGGGGTTCCCGAAGAAGTTCGAGCCGAAAGCCCGGAACGAGAAAGACTTCGACGTCCTGAAGATTTTCGGCAAAGAAAAGACCCGCAACGTAGGTCTCGAGGAGAAAGATCTCCTGCTGGAACGGTTTTTTCGGCTGGCCGTCTGTCGGAGCGAGGTGCCAGAACGGTGTTTGCGGCATCGAGGGGATCATTCCTCCCATTCGTCATCCTCCATTGTTTCACACTGTGCGCGCAGTTCTTCAAGGCGGTCTTCGCATCGTTCCTGTGCGGCTTCGAGAAACTCCAGCTGTTTTTCCAGAGTCTCCCGGTATTCTGCGACGGCGTCTTCGTCCTGGAGAAATGCTTCGAATTTGAGCGGGTAGGAATTTTTTTCAAATTCCAGCCGTTTGAGGAGCCGGACGCGAGTTTTCAGAAGCTGCTTTCGGGTCGTGCAGAGGTCCCGAAATGCCTTTTCTTCGGCATCTCCTGAGAGTTTCTTTCCAGACGCATCCATTGCCGGGATGATCGGTCTCACGAGATGAAAGATGCCCAGGATCACATCGTAGTCCATCGTCTCGAACGCTTCCTGCGCGGCTTCCATGAAGCGTTCCTGCACGTCGGTCCTGTCCGGATTCAGGTCCGGGTGAAGATCCCGCATGATCGAGAAGTACTTTTTTTTCAGGTCGGCTTTCTGTTCTTTGGAAAGTTCTTCTTGAAACGTGAACCATTCGGTGTCTTTTTTCATCGAGTCTTTCCAGCCGTCACGTTCCTTTTCGAGCTGGTCGTCGATCGCGTCCTCGTCCGGTTTTTCTCCACGATTCAGGGATCGAAGGAAAAGCGTGATCTTGCGTTTCAGCCAGCGGACTTCTTCCGTCCTTTCGGAACACGCATTTTCCAGCTCGCCGACCGCCTGGAGATATTTGGCGAGGATCGCCGGTTTTTTAAAGTGGATCAGTTCATCGTATTCGAGAAAAAGTTCCGAAACTTCTTTTCGCAGGGACTCGGCCAGAGTCTGAAGCTGTGCGTATGTGAGCGGATCTTCTTTCATGGGGTGTCTTTTCGATGAAGTTGAGCAAAAGTCGGAACCTCCCCGGCATGTGCGTGAAATGTCAGGGAGTTTTGCAGTTTCAGACCTGAGACAGGCTGGTCCGGACGGCGTGCCGATCCAGTCTGCGTCTGGTCCGTGTTTACGGAAGCGTCCGGGCCGGGACGCCTTCAAATGTGAGTTTCACGGGCTTGATGGTCCCGTCGGGATTGAATTCCATCTTTTCGATGCACGTGCAGCGGTGGTTGCCGTGGGTCTCGGTCAGCGGACGGCGATGGTAGACGACGTACCATTCGTCGGTTCCCGGAATGTTCATGACGCTGTGGTGTCCCGAACCTCTGGCGACGTTCAGGTCCGATTCGATGATTTTCCCGATCCGTTCGTGCGGACCGAAGAGTGAGTCGGAAATGGCGTACGCGACACAGTAGTTCGGTCCCGTCCAGCCGCCTTCGGACCACATGAAATAGTATTTTCCGTTTTTCTTGAAGACGCAGGGGCCTTCAACGTAGTTTTTCGGCGTGATCTCCTTGAAGATCGTACCGTCTTCGAACGGGATGAAACCGGTGAAGTCGTCCTTCAGTTTCGCGATATTGCAGTGACGCCATCCGCCGTAGATCAAATAGTACTGGCCGTCATCGTCCTTGAAAACGTACTGGTCGATCGGCTGTGCACCGTTCACGATGTCGTTCACGAGCGGTTTGCCGAGCAGGTCGCGGTACGGACCTTCCGGTTTGTCGGCGACCGCTACGCCGATGCCGCCGATCTCGCCTTCATGAACATCATTGGCACCGAAGAAGAAATAGTATTTCCCGTCCTTCTGAAGAACGCTCGGCGCCCACATCGCGCGGCGTGCCCAGGTGACTTCTTTCGTCGTGAGGATCTTTTCGTGCTTCGTCCAGTTCACGAGGTCTTTGGACGAAAAGGCATCAAAAAAGGTCTGATCGTTGAATGGTGCGGAATAGGTCGGGTAGATCCAGTACGTGTCGCCGTAAATGATGACTTCCGGGTCGGCGTACCAGCCGGGGAAGATCGGGTTTTCTGCTTTCGTCTGCGAGGACGCCAGGAAGGTGCACGCCGTCAAAATGACCGCGGAAAGCGCAGAAATTACGGAAGGAATACGGAACGAATGAAAGCTCTTCATGAGTGAGGTCCCTGATTCGGAATATGGTCTGAATGTGGTCTGAATGCGCGATTTTTCGAAAACGGCTTCGGAAAATCATTCTGTCAGTTTCATTATACCGTGGTGCCGGAAAAAGTCAAGAGCCTCGTTTCGTAGTTTGAGGCGGGGTTTTTCTTTGCCGGGTTTTCTAGAATTTTTTCAGAAGATGATTTTCAGAGGAAGAAAATTTTCTGCTTTGGCTTTCTGAATGAACTGTCGGCGGGTGAACTGTCGGCTGGGATAGCCGGAGAGCGCGGAATGTCGAGTGAAGGAGGAACGGCACCATGAATCCCGCAGTATTTTGTCTGAAACGGAAAGCGATCCTGATTTTGCTTGCGGTATTGACGTTCCTTTACGGGATCTACGCATTTGAGCATCTTGGGAGACTTTCCTATCCGGATTTTACCATCAAGACCGCGATGATCACGACGCATTTTCCCGGTGCGTCGCCGTCTGAAATGGAGGAGCTGGTCACGGACGTACTTGAGGAAGCGATCCAGTCCATGAGCGAGATATACCGGATCGAATCCATGTCTCAGGCCGGAGTCTCGTACATTACGGTGGAAATGCTTCCGACGCTCAAATCGCACGAACTTCCGCAGGTCTGGGACTTTTTGCGGAAAAAGATCGGCGATGCCCAGTCCCGGCTGCCTCACGGATGCTCGAAGCCTGTCGTGACGGATGATTTCGGCGACGTGTACGGGATCTACTACGCGCTGTCGTGTTCGGAGGAGTTCGCGAAAGGGAAAACGGACGCCGAGCAGCTCATCTGGCTCCGCGAGCAGGGGAAGTGGCTGAAGAAGGAGCTTTTGAACGTTCAGGAAGTGCGCGATATTGCGAAGATCGATTTCTACGGAGTTCAGCAGGAGGCGGTCTATCTGGAGATCCCGATGGCGAAGCTCGCGACTCGCGGCTACGTGCCGTACCGGATCATGCACGAGTTGGAAAAACAGAATCAGGTCGTTGACGCAGGTGAAGTACGTATCGGAAATGACCGTGTGCGGATCTCGCCGACCGGGGATCTGGAATCGCTCAAGAGTATTTTGAATATCGCGGTCTCGGATTCCTCCGGAGAAAGTGTCGTGACGCTTGGTGATCTGGTGGAAAAGGATCCGCTTGAATTTGAAGTTCTGGAACCGCCCGTGACGCTCTTTCGGTTCAATGGGAGACCTGCACTGGCGATGGGGATCTCGACAAAAGCAGGGGGAAACGTCGTTTTTATGGGAGAGGACCTGAACGCGATGCTCGCGGAACTCCGTCAGACGCAGTGGCCGGGGGGACTGGAGCTGGACGTCATTTTCGATCAGGCGCAAAACGTGACGGAATCGGTCGATGCGTTTCTCGTGAATCTTTACGAATCACTCGCCATCGTCATCGTTCTTTTGATGGTCTTCATGGGGTGGCGGAGCGGAGTCCTGATCGGGGCGGTCCTGCTGCTGACGGTTTTGGCGACGTTCATCGTCATGTACTTTTGCGGGATCACGCTTCAGGTCATTTCGCTCGGCGCGCTGATCATTGCGCTGGGGATGCTCGTGGATAATGCGATCGTGGTTCTGGAAGAGACGCTCATTGCCGTTCAAAAGGGGATCCCGCGCGAAACGGCGGCGGTCCAGGCTGTGGGGAAAAATCAGCTTCCGCTTCTTGGCGCGACGTTCATCGCGATCCTTGCGTTTGCCGCGATCGGATTTGCTCCGGATAATATTGGGGAGTTCTGCGCGTCACTGTTTCAGGTGCTCGCCATTTCACTGCTTCTGAGCTGGGTGACGGCGGTCACGGTCCTGCCGCTTTTGTGCGTCTGGTTTCTGAAAGTACCGAAAGAGATCCAAACGGATCCGTACCAGTCCCCTTTCTACCGGGTCTACCGCCGTCTCGTCGGGACGGCAATGCGTTTCCGATGGCTGACGCTCGGAGGGACGGCTGTGCTTCTGGCGGTTTCTGTCGTTGGTTTCAGCCGCGTGCCGGATACTTTTTTCGGGACTTCGACCCGGAATCAGTTCTTCATCGATTACTGGCGGACGGAAGGGACGGCGATCGAGGTGACGTCGGAAGATACCCGGCAGATCGAGGCGTTTTTGAAGACGCTTCCTGAAGTAGAGAGCGTCAGTTCCTTCATCGGTTCCGGGTCGCTGCGGTACATTCTGACGTACGAGCATCGGGATCCTGCGCCTTGTTTCTCTCAGCTTCTCGTGACG
Organism: Thermoguttaceae bacterium; assembly: GCA_017939795.1. GTDB lineage: Bacteria > Planctomycetota > Planctomycetia > Pirellulales > Thermoguttaceae > RGIG3701. The sequence continues at coordinate 62,707 of JAGBAA010000033.1, read as the reverse complement.
GTGGACGATTGGCGGAATGTTTCAGAGATCGCGGAAAAAGTCCGGGAATTCATGACGTCCAGACTTCCGGATGGAATGCCGCAGATCCGATTTTTCCGGGAAGGTCCTTCTGTTTCGTATGCGGTCGAGCTGGAAATTCGGGGGCGGGAGGCTCTGGAACTTCACCGTCTTTCGGAGCGGGTGAAGGAGATCTTTGCGCAGTTTCCCGAGACGATCGAGCTGCGCGATGACTGGCGGCAGAAAGTGATGGTCCTGCGCCCGGAGATCCGCGAAGATACGGTCAAGCGGACCGGTTTGAGCCGTACGGATATTTCCCGGGCCGTCCATACGAGTCTGCGCGGCATGACGGTCGGGTGGCTGCGCGTTGGCGAGGACAATATTCCGATCCTGTGGCGTCTTCCTGCCTCGGAAAGAGCGGACGTCGAAAATCTCGGCATGATCCAGGTCTACTGTCCGGCATTGAATTCCTTTTTGCGGCTCGATCAGCTCGCATTCCATCTCACGAACCTGAAATACGAAGATCCGATCCTCCGTCGGGTGGACCGAAAGCCCGCCATCACGGTACAGTGCAATGCGTCTGGAGTTCCGGCGTCGGTTCTGCGTGAGAAACTGTCGTCGGCACTGAAAGAAGCGGATTTCCGTCTTCCTCCCGGTTATGAAATGGCCTGGCGCGGTGAGTTTGAGGCCTCGGAGAAGGGAAAGAAACCGCTGGCGCGTATTTTTCCGGTCTGTTTCCTTGGAATGTTCCTCATCTGCGTCGCGATGTTCGATCACCTGCTTCAGCCGATCCTGATCTTCCTGACGGTCCCGCTGTCGGTCATCGGAGTGACGCTCGGACTGCTGGTGACCGGACATTCCTTCGAGTTCCTCTGCATTCCGGGGTTTCTCGGACTTTCCGGGATGCTCATCAAAAACGGGATCGTGCTCGTGACGGACACGGACGCGATGCTGGCTTCCGGAAAACTCAGCGCGTGGGATGCCGTCATCGAGACTGCCGTGACGCGATTTCGCCCGGTCGTTCTGGCTTCCGGGACGACGATACTTGGAGTGGCTCCGCTGCTCGGAGACGCATTTTACGGCGCGCTTTCCGCCGTCATCGTGGGGGGGCTGCTTGCCGCGACGCTCCTGACGCTCGTCGTCCTGCCCGTTCTCTATGCGGCCGCACACCGGATACATCCGCAGCAGACCGTGCCGGAAGATGAAAGACGCTGAAAAGTACGGAAAAACATAAAAAAGCGCATGGTCCGGAATTTCAGGTCATGCGCGGAACGGAGTCGAGACCCGCCTTTTGTGCGGCGGCGTATCGAGGAATTTCAGGTCATGCGCGGAACAGAGAGGAACGCCGGGAAACCGGTCTATTCCTGAGTCAGTGTCGAGTTTTGGTCGTTTCCGGTCAATTCACGGAATCTCTGGAACGTCACGCCGTCCGCCGGCTGACCGCCCCAGTAGAAAAGCGGAATGTTTTCCACGTTTTCCGTCGGCTGGACGTAGCGATTCCGGTCGAGATGGAATTCGGAGGCTCGCGGATGGTGGAACCAGAGCATATGCTGTTTCGTGCGGCCGAGCTGGTTTCCGACGTACTCGATCTTCTCCGCTTTGGCGTTGAATCCGTACGCGAGGAAGTGTGCCGCCCGCTTATTGGGTCTTTGTGCGTGGCTCCAGCCGAATCCGGAATCCCGGAAATCGTTTTCCGCGACGGTCAGCGACTTCACGGTCATTTCGGGACTGGTGAACCAGATCTCGTAGCACTGTTCGCAGTTGACGCACCGATTCTTGCGCCAGACCATCTTTTTCAGTTCGCCGGCATCCGGTCCCTGATTGGTCATGGCGGTGTCGTAGACCTGGAAAAAGTAGTTTTCTTCGACGAGAAGATCTTCATTTCCCGACCAGAATTCGACACCGTTTCCATAGCGTGTCGGGATCGGACCGCGCGTGTAGAGCCAGCTGCCGCCGATCCAGAGGAAATCATTTCTGCGAACGATACAATGTCGGCAATTCGGACCGCCGCGCAGACCGTGGCCGCCGGTGTACGCCAGAGAAAGTCCGTCCACGATGATGTGCTCGGAGGCGGTCAGGTCGATGAGATTGCATCGGCACGCAGCTTCCATCATGGAGTAGAGTTCCGCCGGATTTTTCTCGGAGCGGAAGTAGAGCCGGTTCTCCGTCAGGTCATGAAAATAGTCTCCCTCTTCCTTCAGCGACTCCAGCTCCCAGCGTTTCCAGCCGCAGATCTCCTCTTCCGAGCCTTTTTTCTTCATGATGATGTTGCCGACATCATGGAAAAGCCCCACGGATCCGATTTTGACGGACTCGGCTTCAAGCGGAATGAACGAAAGGGTACTTCCCTCCGGGAGCAGGGGACCGCAGAAGAAGGAAATGCGTCCGTCCGTTTTGGTTTCCGAAACCGTTCCCTGAAAGACGAGTTCGATCTCGGTCCACCCATCTCCTGCCTTCACGCTGCTTTTGCTGAGGGTGCCGTAGCGGGACCATGGTTTCCCCGCCATCATGAGATTCGCGGTGCCCGCCAGCTTTTTCGCGAGTTCTTCATTCATGAGGTTGACCGTTTCGTCTCCGTTTTTGGTAAGGCGGACTCGGCAGCGGAGACGGAATGCGTGGTTTTGGGGAAGCGTGAATGCCGAGCAGGTCAGCTGAATATCGCAGGCCCGGTCGGTCGGCTGGAGAGTCTGGATCGTGCAGAGCGTGCGTCCCTCTTCATCTTTCGAGACGTTCCATCGAGTCCTGGCTTTTCCCTCGGAATAGTGGTGCCAGTTCCCTTCCTGAAATTCCGGGTAGCTTCCGAGCGTGCGGACTTTGTCTTCCGGAGTCACCCAGATCCCCGGAGCGTACCGTTCCCAGAGTTCCGGCCTCGTCATGTCCAGACTGCCGCGGAGTTCCGGTTTGGGACCTTTTCCGTAGCTTGTGTAGGTGATGGGGGCACCGGGTCTTCCACTGTGCCGGCAGAGGATCTGCCCCCGCCAGACCTGACCGGAGCGCAGCGCGATCGTGTCGCCGGGCTGGAAGGGGTGCGTGTTGACATTGCGGAGCGTTTTCCATGCGTTTTCCGGCGTGGTGCCCGAGTTGGCGTCGTTTCCGTTTTGGGCATCGACGTAGAAGTTTTCTGCGGACGCACAGACGCCGAGACACATCAGGACGGCAAAAACCGTGAAGAAAATTCTTTTCATGAGGCGGGTCCTTAAGGAAAGGGCGGAGAAATGGATGCATCATCCGTTTCCGATGGATCAATGGTCGGAAATCGTGACGCGGAAAGTGGTTTGGGGGGCCGTTTCATCAAAAACGACGTCTCCACCATGCATTTTAGCAAGAATTCGCGCTTTCGTCAAGCCAAACCCCAGCCCTCGGCCGGATTGGTAGGAAGAAAAGTAGGGATCGAAGATGAATGGACGGATCTCGCAGGGAATTCCGGTCCCGGAGTCTGTGATGAAAAACTCGGTCAATGCTTTCATCGGACGCCGGCGGTACGAAATGGTGAGTTCTCCCGGACCGCCCATCGCCCGGAGTGAATTCTTCACGAGTGCCCGGAAAAGGACCATCATTTGCGTTTCGTCGGCAAAGAGAATGTCCTGGTGTGTCTCTGTTTCCTCCGGTTCGCCTGACTCCTCCGGTCCGCCGTTTATCGTTTTGAGTTCCGTGTCGGAAGCCGGTTTTCGGATCTGAAAAGAGACCCCCTGCTGCTGAAATCTTTCCGCGAAGCTGACTCGGAGCTTTTCCAGAAAATCAGGGATCTGAAACTGTTTTTTTTCCGGCATCGGCGGTCTGGCGATCAGCCGGAGGTCCGCGATCATGTCCTGTGCCCGCTTGACCTGCGTCAGGATCACTGCGAGGTCGGCACATTTCGCCGGATCCGTTTCCTCCCGAAGCAAAAGCTGGACCCGTCCGCTGACGGCCGCCAGCGGATTGTTCAGGTCATGTCCCGCACCCGCGGAAAACTCGGCAAGGAGTTCCGGTGAGAGGGAACGATATTCGGAAGGGTCAGGCATCGTGTGCGTCCAATGAATAAACAGCGGAATGAAAACAGGCTCCCGGCGGTTCCGGAATAAAAAAAGGAGTCGAAGCCCGGAACTCCAACTCCGCAAAAAACGCTGAGTCGATCAGCGGTTGACTTCCATGTCGAGATGCTGGCAGATGAGCTTCAGCAGGGTATCGACGTCGAACGGTTTCTGAAGGAATTCATTCGCTCCGCTTTCTTTCAGATCGCGAATGCGGTTTTCTTCCACCATGCCGGAAATGCAGATGATGCGCACATCATCCATCGTTTTGTCGCTGCGGACGCGCTGGCAGACTTCCTTGCCGTTGATGTCGGGAAGCATGACGTCCAGAACGATGAGGTCGGGATGGTATTCCTTGACCATCATACCCGCATCAAAGCCGTTATTTGCCGAGCGAACTTCAAATCTCCCGTCGCGCTGGAGCATATCCTGGATCAGCGTGACGATCTCTGCGTCGTCGTCGACCAGCAGGATCTTGCGGAGCTGGCTTTCAAGCGCATCCGTCGGAATGTTGTTCTCTCGCATGAAAATAAAGAGCTGTTCGCGCGGAATACGGCGAAAACGGCTCCCCGGGACGCGGAATCCTTTCAGCTGTCCCGTATCAAAGCAGCGAATGATGGTCTGCTGACTCACCTTGCAAATTTTCGCGGCTTCGCCTGTCGTGTACACAGTTTTCATCACGGCCATTTTAATTCCTTCCTAATACCGTAGTGTTACTATCACTCATATTTTTCAGAGAATCCCAGTCATGCCGGCATTTCCTTTTTTTCTGATAGTTCCGATTATACCTATTTTACCTGTAGTGTCAATACCAATTTTAGCATTTTAGCAAAATTTGTCAAAATTGGGAAAATATAAAGAATTTTTCTCACAAAAAATCCAGAAGGAAAGGGGAATTTGCCCAATTTGGGAGGTTTGCCGGACTGTTTTGATGAGGTCATTCTCTTAAAAAAAGAGAAAGCGGCACTTTAAGTACCGCTTCGTTCTTTTTCTCATTTTGAAAATTTTGCGGAATTTGCGAGATCAGCCGTAAATGCGCATACGCACGGTCTCGTTCACGACGCAGTCCAGCTGATTGATGGATCCGATCGCACCGAGGATCGCACCTTCCGTCGTTTCATGCGTCATGATGATGATCGGAATGATGTTGTCGTTCGAATTTTCCTGCACGCAGGAGCAGATCGAGATCCCCGCCTTGCTCAGGATGTCGGCCAGATCTGCGATCACACCGAGGCGGTCTTCCACCATCACGCGGAGATAGTAGCGTCCCGTGACGTCCGCAGCTTTGGCGATCTCGATATTTTCGGCCGGTTTTTCCGGATTCCAGAGATCGAGCGTATCGAAAGTGATCTTCGTACGTCCGACGATCGTATCGATGACGTCCGCGACGACGGCACTTGCCGTGGGAAGCTCACCCGCGCCTTTACCGTAATAGAAGGAGTGCTCGACGGCATCCCCAATGACGCTGACCGCATTGTACGCACCGCTGACGGCCGCGATCGGCGAGCCTTTTTTCACCATCGTGGGGCAGACGCTCAGTTCCAGTTTGTCCGGCGCGCCGTTTTCGCTGCGGAGACGATTCGCAATGGCGAGCAGCTTGATGCTGTATCCGAGCAGTTTGGCGTATCGGAAATCCGTGCCCGAGACGGTCTCGATTCCGACTTTGGGAATGTCTTTCCAGTCGAGATGGACACCGAACGCGATGTGCGAGAGGATCGAGAGTTTCTGCGCGGTGTCGGACCCTTCCACGTCCATGGCCGGGTTGGCTTCGGCAAAACCGAGACGCTGGGCTTCCTTGAGGGTCGGCGCGTAGTCGCTTCCGTGTTCTTCCATATTGGAGAGGATGAAATTGCACGTGCCGTTCAGGATCGCATGGATCGACTCGATCTCGTTGGCCGCGAGCGATTCGCTGATGGCTGCGATGATCGGGATGCCGCCTCCGACCGCCGCTTCAAACGCGACGGAAACGCCTTTTTTCCGGGCTGCGCAGAAGATCTCTTCTCCGTAGGTAGCCAAAAGCGCTTTGTTGGCCGTGACGATATTTTTGCCGGCCTCGATCATTTCGAGCATAATGGTCCGTTCCACGCCCGTGCCGCCGATGAGCTGGACGACGAGCGAGATCTCCGGATCGTTCAGAATATCATGATAGTCGGCGGAAAGCATGCCTTCCGGAAGCTGAATGCCGCGGTCGCGCGTCGTGTCGAGGTCCACGATCTTCACGAGCTGTACATCGCAGCCGGTACGCTTGCAGATACGTTCTTTTTCAAGAAGGAGGAGCTTTGCCACGCCGGTACCGATGGTACCAAATCCGACCAGGCCAACTTTGATTGTTTTCATGGGTTCATTTAAAATGGGTTAAAGGTATTTCTGAATTTTCCATTATTTTAGCAGACTTCGATGAAATTTCAAGGAGGCGCGGAAATTTTCTGCGGACTTTTCTCCATTTTGAAGAAAATTTTTTGTTTTTGTCCGCAGAAAATCTTTCACGATCTAAAATGACGTCAGAACAGGTAAAATCATTCCGGGATGCAGAGTCGAAATCCCAAAGCCGCGTCAAGCACGTTGGGGGCATCCCAGCTTCGGGCACCGCTTCGTGCACTGCGGATGAGGAAATCCCAGCTTCCGCCGCGATTTGTCCGGTACTGTCCGACGGGAGGGCCGACGGGGTCCGTCACGCTTTCTGTCGGGTATTCGCCGTACCAGTCGAGGCACGATTCGAAGACGTTTCCGTACAGATCGTAGAGTCCCCACGGATTCGGCCTGAACGAACGGACGGGCGAGGTGAAGAAAAAGCCGTCGCGGAATTCGGGGATCCCCGGAGATTTCGGAAATCCCGCCTTTTCGCGAAACGTTTCGTCCACTACATTTCCGTAATGGACCATTTCTTCCCGGTCGTCTCCAAAGAAAAAGACGGTCTGCGTCCCTGCGCGGGCGGCGTATTCCCACTGGGCTTCCGTTGGGAGCGTCACGGTCCGTTTCAGACGCTCGGAGAGCCAGCGGCAGAACGAAACGGCATCTTCCCACGTGATGCAGACGGCAGGATGGTCGTCGGTCTGCGGGAAACCCGGATCCGTCCAATCGATGTCTTCCGACTGAACGATCTTTCCATCTCTCCAGCCGAAACCGCCGAGGCCGTTCAGTCCTTTCCCGCTGTCGTGCCCGGTCTCCTCCGCGAATTTGCGGTACATCCGGACCGTGACGGGCGTTTCGAGAAGCCAGAAACCCCGCGTCAGACGGACGGTGTGCCGCGGTTCGTTGAAATCGTACGGGTAGCGGGACTCGTACCATTCTTCAAAGGAACTTCCCATCGTGAATTCGCCCGGCGGACACCACCGGAAAACGTACTCGATCCCAGCGTCGTTCAGAACGAGCTTCTCGCCTGCTTTCCGTTCCTCTGCCATGAGCGGGAACGCGGAAAGGAAAAGGACGAAAAAGAGGAAGAAAATGACCGGATTGGGGGCAAGGGAACGCATTTTTCTCTCCATTTAAAATAGGGATCTGTTTATTTATCGATCCATTCATGAACAATAGGAGTCTGGGGATCCAGAAGTGTTTCCAGCTGGCTGGGATGGCGGTAGCGGCTTTTACGGTAAAGATCCAGTGCCGTTTTTCCATCGTGGTTTTTTACAGACCGGTCAACGCCCTGCTTTACCAGAAATTCCATGACTTGAAGATCGACATCGAGCCAGAAGAAGGGACGGTGAAGGACGGTATTTCCCTCATCGTCCCGTGCGTGAATGTCCGCGCCGCGGTCGAGCAGAAGCTGGAGCGTCTCCAGTTTGGGCATATAGCTGCCGGCCAGAGCCAGTAAAGGTGTTTCTCCCCTGAAATTCCGCGCGTTGACGTCCACTTTCCCCTCCGCGAGCAGGCTGGAAATGAGGGAAACTTCATTGCGTGCGCAAGCCCTGATCAGAAGCAGGTTTCGTCCCAGCGGATCCTGGCCGTATTGGGAGATGAGGAGGTCGAGGATCCGCGGTGTGGTTGGGGAGTTCAGGCGGACACATTCGATCGCAGTGCGTCTAAACTGGTCCGGGACTCCGGCGGGAACGCCTTTTTCAAGAAGGAATTGGATCGCGAGGTCGTTTTCTTTTTCGACGGCATGGCAAAGTGCATTGACGGCCGCTTTCGAGGAAGCGAATTTGAATCCGTGCGCGTCGAAAAATTCCAGAGTGACCAGATCGAGATGCCATCCAGCCATGTTGAGAAGGTGTTCCCCCTCTTCACCCGTGAGTTCCAGACCGGGAGAATGACGGAGAAGGTATTCGAGGATAGGACGATTGGCGTAACGGAATGCCTCAACGTCAAACGGCTTTTCTTTCGTGATCGCGTGCAGTTCTTCGACCGCGTAACGGATGATCTCCGGATTTTTCCAAAACAGCCCGGCTGAAAGAACGTCCTGCGGTGCTGCTTTTACGGGATAGTATTTTCGCGGCTCTGTTTCATTCCACAGCCGGTACATTTTTTTCAGATATTTCGCATTTCCTGCTGCGCAAACCGTTTCGAGCGGGACGAGATGCGGGTCGATACCGCGTTCCAGAAGGAGATCCGCGATATGGAAATGCTTATTTTTGAAAGCTGTGTCGAGGGCGGAATCTTCGAGTTCATCTTCCATCCCCATTTCCAGCTCGTCGATGTATGCGCCTGCGTCCAGAATGCGTTTCACGACCGCCAGATTCCCGCTTCGGACCGCGTTGTTCAGGGCCGGCTGAGCGATTCCGCGGCTTCTTGCCAGTGCGGCGTTCACCAGGGTGAGATCCCCAGTCTCGCAGGCTTCGGCGACGCTTTGAGTGTCCGGTTTTGGCGGCTGGTGTTTTTCCTGTTGAGATCCGGGTATCAGCGGGAATCCCTGCTTAAAGAGAAAATGGACCAGTGCCCGATTTTCACTTTTGTGGGCCTCGAAAATGATCTTTTCTCGGAGTTTCTCGTCTGTAATTTCGTTTTGTTGGAGAAAACGCCTGACCAGAGGGAGATTTCCTCCTCCTGCCGCCAAAAGAATGAGTTCCTTGCCGTTTTCAAACTTCGTGTCGAAGCGGTAGGGAAGCTGAAAGCGTTTTTGAAGGAAATCGAACATTTCGATCGAGCTTTCGGCCGCCTCGAAAAGGAGGGTGTATTGCGTGTACTGGGAAATTTCTGTCCCGAAATGGTCGAGCAAGTATTCTGCCATGGCGAGATTTCCCGCAGAGACCGCGTTGTTCAGCCAGTTTCTGTTTGAGTATGCGATATGGGCTTCCGTTATCCACGCTTCGTCGGCAGGAGTATGTTCCCGCGTATGTTTCAGGATAGCTTCCATCGTTTCGGGACGGCATTTTCGTGCGGCGCAGGACATCCATGACCATGGATCCGCGCCGAGACGGACACAGCGGAGGACTTCGTCTCCGTCTCCGCGTTCGGCAGCCTGAAACGCGGTTTCCTGAAGCTCGTGAATTTCCTCGGATGAAAGAGAGGCGGAAACGGGAGTTTGCTGTGCCGAAACGGAAGTTTGCTCTTCCGTCAGCGTCTGCGGATCCGCGCAAAACGCGGTACTCCACGGGAGGCTCATCGCGCCGAGAAGAAAAAACGCGGGGATGGAAACGGCGGGTCTCATGCTGGTTCTCCTTGTGTTGTGTGTTTGGCAGGACGGGGCGAGGCGGGAAAAAGCCGCTGAAGTATCGAGACTCCAGCGGCTTTACGCAGGTTCAGAAATGCCGTAAGGTCCGGACTAGAAGATGTAGCGGTTCACGACGTTTTCGTAAAGTTCCTGATTTCCGGACGCGATGCCGGAGACTTCGCCCTTTTCCAGCATGTACTTTTCAAGGGATTTGAAGTCGTGCTTCCCGGCTTCGATCTCGGCTCCGATCCCGGAATCCCAGCTGGCGTAGCGTTTCGCGACCATTTCGTCGAGGATGCCGTCCTTGCGGATCTGCGCGGCGATCTGGAGACCGCGGGCAAAGGTGTCCATACCTCCGATGTGCGCGTAGAAAATGTCTTCCGGCGTCCAGCTGTCGCGGCGGACTTTCGCGTCGAAGTTGAGACCGCCCGTGGTGAATCCGCCGTATTTCAGAAGGATGAGCATGATCTTCGTCGTCATGTAAATGTCGGTCGGGAACTGGTCGGTGTCCCAGCCGAGGAGCATATCGCCGGCGTTCGCGTCGATGGAGCCGAGGCAGCCCTGCATCGCGGCGTATTCCAGCTCGTGTTCGACCGTGTGGCCTGCGAGCGTCGCGTGGTTCGTTTCGATGTTCATCTTCACCTTGTCCGCCAGACCGTAGGCGCGGAGGAAGTTGATGCACGCGGCCGAGTCGAAATCGTACTGGTGCTTGGTCGGTTCTTTCGGTTTCGGTTCAAAGTAGAACTGACCTTCGAAGCCGATCTCTTTCGCGTAATCGACAGCCATGTGCATGAACGCGGCAAGATGGTCGATCTCGCGCTTCATGTTCGTGTTCCAGAGGCACATGTAGCCTTCACGGCCGCCCCAGAACGTGTAGCCCTTCGCGCCGAGTTCCTTGGAAACTTCGATCGCTTTCTTGACCTGCGCCGCCGCGTAAGCGAAACTGTCCGCATTGCAGGAGGTCGCTGCACCGTGCATGAAACGCGGATTGCTGAAGAGGTTCGCCGTTCCCCAAAGCATCTGGATGCCGGTGCGTTCGATCTCTTCCTTGAAGACCTTCACGACTTCGTCGAGATTCTTGTTCGTCTCGGCAAGCGTCGCGCCTTCGGGAGCCACGTCGCGGTCATGGAAGCAGAAGTACGGCATCTGGAGCTTTTCGCAGATCTCGAAGAAGACGCGGACGCGTTTCTGCGCGTTGGCGACGTCATCGACGGCACCTTCCCACGGACGGGACATGGTCGCGGAACCGAAGGGATCCACGCCGTTCATGCGCATGGTGTGCCAGTACGCGGCAGAGAAATTGAGGTGGTCTTTCATGCTCTTGCCTTCGACCAGCTCGTTCGGATCATAGTAGCGGAACGCGAGCGGATTCTTGCTTTCGGGACCTTCAAAATTGACTTTGGAAATGTTGGGGAGGTATTCAGCCATGCGGAACTCCTTTGGGTAAAATAAATCGATCGAATAGGAAATTTGAGGGATCTGAAATGAAAAACATTTCAGGATGACGTCATTTTAGCGTCTGCTTCAAAAAAAGTCAATGCTTTCCCGCCAGTTTTTTTGAGGTGAATGGGAAAAAGAGGACGATTTTGCTGATTTTGCGCGGTATGCGGGCTTGCGGTCTTGCCGGGATGCCGAAGGATTCCCCTTGCATTTTGTTCGTGATTTGGTAAAATGAGAGAGATCCGTGCGTCCTGCGGATCGTGAAAGAAAAGAAAGTTTCAGAGAATTCCAGAGAGGAGGTTCCGCCATGAAAAATCGTCTGATCCTCGCGGCTTTTTTGACGGCCGGGATCGGAGCATCTCCGTGGTGTGTTCAGGCGGAGATGCCGAATGAAGCGAACGTCGGTGTGCTGGTGAAGGCGCTGAGCAGTCCGTCTGCCGCAAAACGGGCGGATGCGGAAAAGGAACTTTTGGAGTTTGGACCGGCTGTCCTGCCGTTTTTGCCGGAGTCTGTCCGTTCTCCCGAAGCCCAAATGCGGCTGAACCGGGTCCGGATCCAGTTGGAGCGTCAAACGGCAGAGGATTCTCTGGAGGCTGGGCGCGTGACGCTGGAGGCCGGGACTCCGACGGATGAGATCGCGGAAAAAATCGTTCAGCAGACGCAGAATCAGGTGGAGTTCACGCTGCCGGACGGGAGTGTGTATCCTCCGCGGGATGAGGAAAACGGAGTGCAGGAAACCGGCAAAATCGGCGAACGGGCAGCCGTGCCGTTCTGGGAATTTCTGGATTCCTTCTGTGATGAATTCCAGCTTGAGCCGCAGACCATGACCGGCCGGAAAGGGCTTCGGCTGGTGAGATCGTATCGGGAAATGCCGAGAAACGCTGCGGAAAATGAACGGATCGCGTATCTTGGACCGTTTCGTCTTGAGCCGCTCAAAACGACGTCGACGCTTCTTTTGGCGTCTGACGCTCCGGGGACGATCCTTCAGCTGGAACTTGCCTGGGAGCCTCGGATCCAGCCGGTTTTTGCGTACCTGACGCTCACGGAAGCGGAGTTTTTTGACGCGCAGGGCCGGCCGGTCGGAGCAGAGGGGGACTCTGCCGAGGAAAGCGGAACGGCGAAACCTCTGAAATTGCCGTCCGTGGAACAAGAGATCCTCATCGGGCAGAGTGAATTTCGTGCCGTGTGCGATCTGCCGCTTCCCGGCAGGAAGATCCCGGCGGAAGCCCGTTTCGTGACGCTGCGCGGGAATTTTTCGGCCGTTGCGTGCGGGACGAAGAAGGATTTTACGTTTGGAGACCTCGCTCTGAAGCTGGACAGGCCGTTTCCTCCGGAGACGCAGCGTACCGCATCGGTGCTCGTGACCATGACGGATCTGCGCTCAGAAAAGGTCTTTCGTGAAACGGAGACGCGGACGGATGAAAAACCGGCAGCGTCCCGGACGGCAGAAGACGGAAATGCGGAAGGGCGTGCGGAAGAAAATGCAGAAGGAAGTACGGAAAATACGGCGGAAAAAAGCCGTACCGTGCAGGAATTCCTGACGGTCTCGATCCGCTACCGATATGAGGAACCGCATGACGCGCTGGAATCGCATCGAACGTGGATCTACGAGAATGAAGCGGAACTTCGGCATCCAGACGGCAGGAGCATTCCGGCGCAGCGTTCGGAACTTCGGCGTCAGACTCCCAATGAGATCGCGTTGGATCTTTACTTTCCGGCAGATCCGGAGATCCTTGAAGATCTTTCCGGCTGGGAGATCGTGTATCCGCGTCCCGGCGGCATCTATGAGGTCGGGATGCCGTTTGAGCTGAAGCAGCTTCCGCTCCCATAGCGTCGGAAATTTTTCGGCTGGTCAGGTGAAGAAAATGTTTTTTCAGGAGAGGAATTCCGGATGAAGATCCTTTTGGTGTCTCCGCGCGGTTTTTGCGCCGGAGTGAATCGGGCGATCTCAGCTCTTCATGAAGCCGTGGAACGCTGGGGTACGCCATTTTATGTTTTTCATGAGATCGTGCACAACACGTGGGTCGTGGAGGAATTTCGGAGGCTAGGTGTCCTTTTTGTCGATTCGGTCGAAGATGTGCCGAATGGGGCGAATCTGATGTTTTCGGCACATGGTGTTTCGCCGAAGATCCGGAAACGCTGCGAAGAAAAAGGGATCCGTGTCGTGGACGCGACATGTCCGCTGGTGACGCGTATCCACAGACAGGCAGTTCAGCTTGCGGAAGCCGGATTTCAGATCCTCCTCATTGGCCATGCCGGACATGACGAGATCGTCGGGATCGTGGAAGAGGCACCGGAGGCGACGATCGTTCTTGGATCGGCAGAGGAAGCGGAACGTGTTTCCCTTTTGGATGGAAAGCCTGCCGCTTACCTGACGCAGACGACGCTGGCGGGCGATAAAGCGCAGAAGATCATTGACGTCCTGACTCGGCGTTTCCCAGACATTCTCCCTCCAAAGACGAACTGTATCTGCTTCGCGACACAGAATCGCCAAAAAGCGGTGAGTGAAACGGCAGGGGAAGCGGATCTGGTCCTGATCGTCGGCAGCCGGAACAGCTCAAACAGTCAGCGGCTGCGTGAACTTGCCGAGAGGAAGAATGTTCCGGCCTATTTGGTCGATGGACCGGACGATCTGCAGAAAGAATGGTTCTCGCCGGAACAGACGGTATTGGTCTCGGCGGGTGCGAGTGCTCCGGAGTCGGTCGTGGAAGACGTCGTTTCCTGGATCCGGACGCATTTTGATGCGGATGTGGAACTGCGGGAGATCTGTCGGGAAACGCTTCAGTTTCAGCTGCCGGAGATCTGAGAGACCGGAGTGTCTCCAGGCGGCGATGCAGATGGTGTTTTCGGACACAAAAAAACTCAGGAAACGGAACGTTCTGTTTCCTGAGCAGAGATTTTTCAGTTTGCAGAAAATCAGGATCTCCCGGACTTTTCTGCCGGATCATTCTACCGGAACGACCTTCATCCTCATTTTATCCGGGACAGTCGGTTCCCAGGTAGAGGGAAGCAGTTTCGTTTTGTTGACTTTCATCCCTTTCAGGTCGAAAATGTAGATGTGCTGGTCTTCGTTGCTCTTATGGAGCTTGATGGCCATGGGACGCACTTCCGCTGCAAAAGAAAGGATGATCTCGGCACGCTGAAATTCACTCGCATCTTCCGATTTTTTCGGGTAGGCTTCCAGCCAGAACTGACCGGGGCGCGCCAGATTGGCCGCCGGCTGGACGTGGCGAATATAGTATCGGCTTTTTAATTCTTCTGCGGAGGCGCCGAACAGGAACGGAAGCGGTCCCTGTGTGATGGCTTTCCCGCGCATTTCCGGCGGAAGCGTGTATTTGTCGATCTGTTTCTGGGCGTATTTGTACTCGTAGACGAATTCACCGTCGCAGATCCATTTTTCGGAAGGTGCTCCATCTTTCGTCAGGACGGAAAACATTCCGTGGTCCGGTGCTTCGTAGCGGATCTCGCCATTTTCTTCGATCGTGACCGGCTGAGAACTGTCCAGAGCACGCGTGTATTTGAGACGGCGGAATTCCGTTTCAAATGTTTCGATCGCGGTGCTGAATTTCTCCCAGCGATTCAGGATCGCGTCCGTCTGTGCCTGCTCTTCGGCCGAAAGTACGAACGGAACGGGGAGCGGACGTTCCAGAGTGCCGTCAGCTTGCTGAACGATCGGTGCCGCCGCCGGAGCCGCCGACGCTGGAGTTCCCGGAGTCTGCATTGCCTGTGCTCTGGCAAACGGCTGTGCCGGAGAATAGGAATTTCCGCCCGCTGTTTGAGCGAATGCCGGGGCAGAGCACAATCCCGCTGCAAGGAGTGTCAGGGAAAGTTTTGAGGGCAAAAAACGGTCTAAATACATGGAATTCTCTCCGTTTTATCGTATCTGAATGTATTGGTGATGCGGATCGGCAAATACAGATCCAGTCGGAAAGAGCGGCGGCGGAGATAACGTCCTGCGTTTCATGCCGCCTCTTTCCTGTTTTATATGGGGACCAGTCTCCGTTTGAGTACCAGTCTCCGTGTGGAGCTGATCTCAGTTTTTGACTTGCCAGAGATAGCAAGCGCGCGGGACCATCATTTCACGGACGTTATCTGCTGGCGATTGGATCAGTTTTTCCTGTGCCGCAGACATGAGATCCGAAAGCGTCTGCTCTGGTTCGTAGATGAAGACCTGTGTCGTTTCTTTTGAAAGTCCCGCCAGCTCGATCGCCCGGTCAACGGCATCTTCCAGGTATCCTTCACGGTCGACCAGTCCGTTTTGAATGGCTTCCTGTGTCGTGAAGACCTCTCCTGTCGCCAAAGGCGTGAGAGAGTCCGGATCATCCGCGAACTTTTTTCTTCCGGAGTAAACGACCTCTTTAAAACGACTGAAGGCCGTGTCGACCAGACGCTGGAAGATCGCACGTTCCTTCTCGGTCATCGGCCGAGTCATGCTGCCCATGCCTTTGAGTTCATGGCTTTTGACAGGATCTTCCTTGATCCCGACTTTATCGGCAAGTCCGGAAAAATCATAGCTGTTGATGATGACGCCGATGGAGCCGGTCCAGGTCGTCGGTTCAGCAAAGAGAACGTTTTCATTTTCCGTGCCGCATGCCATGGCGATATAGTACCCGCCGCTCGCGCAGACGCCGCCCATGCTGACGACGATGGGAATGTTGCGTTCTTTGCGAAGTTTCGTCAGACGATGGTAAAAAAGGTCACTAGTACTGACGGAACCGCCCGGTGTGTTCATTCGCAGGACGATGCCTTTGATCGAGGGATCTTTAAAAACATCGTTGATCTGATCCGCAATGAATCCGTCGTCCTCCATGATGGTCTCACTGATCTCAATGACCGCGATTTTGGGGATGGAAGGATCGGCGGCTCCGGGTGTATTGGAAGATCGGAATGCATCGGACGGTCCAGAGAGTACCGTTCGAGTGAGGGACGTATCCAGCGACATGCCGAGGACCGCACAGAAAATGAGAAACAGCATGAACGGCACAAGACATCCGGAACATCCCAGCGTACAGCCGGAAAAAAATGGAGCAGCCCAGCCTCCGCGAGTCGGAACCAGGATCGGAGCCGGTTGTGTCGGAGGAAGCTGCGCGGACGGCATGGAGGCCGGTGTTGAAGACGTCGGGGGAACGAATGATCTTGCAGGAGTCGATGAAGCAGAGACGGTATATGGGTTCTGGTTCATGGCCGACGCGCCGGACTCCATGAATGATTCAGAGTTCAGATTTTCGGACATTGGTTTTGTTTTCCTTTTTTATGTTGGAATTTTGTTTTTCTTTGCTTATCAGGCTGAACTTGACCGCAAAAAAAGATATACGATACGCTAAGTATAACACATCAGGACAAATTGACCAATAGGGAAGAGACATTTTTTTTCATTTTTTCCGCTGCTCCGTTAAATTTTTGAAAGAGAATGGCTTCATTTTTTTGAAAATTTTCCTGTTTCGTGAAATATTTTATTTTTCCTTCTGGACGTAGATAGAAAAATATGGGAAAAGAAATTTTCCGGAAATCTTTCACTGTTTGGGGGATTTTGGCAAAAAAGTTGCCGGAAATCGAAAATTGCTCTTGCAGAATCCTGAAAATTTCGTAAACTATGCGCTGTGAGCGTTTCCTGTTTCGGAAGCACCGGTCTCCATGGAACGGAGCCGTCCGAAAAGGAGATCATTTTCGTCAAGTGTTTAAAGGAGAACCAGGTGTTTGTTGCTGCAACTACCAACTGTTTCCGAAATATGCCCCTGGAACAGGCGCTGGAAAAAATTGCGGATCTGGAATATTCGCACGTGGAACTGATGTTTCATGAGTCCAATGACTATCTGAAACCTTCCGTCATTCAGCATCATCTGCCGGAAGTCCATCGCCAGCTGAAGAATCTGTTCCGCCTGAATCCGACCTGTTTCAGTGTGGAGATCGATACGGAGGATACGGAGGAGTACGTGCGCCAGTTCATCGCCTGTCTGAAACTTGCCCGCGTCATGCAGGTCGTCACCGTGACGGTTCGGTCCGCACCGTGGGGATTCCCGTTTAACCGTGAAGTGGAACGTCTCCGCAAGTGTATGGATGAGGCCAACAAACGCGGGATCCTGCTGGGACTTTTGACCGAAAGGGAGCGTTTGACGGAAGATATTGAGACGGCGAAGTCGCTCTGTTCGTTTGTCCCGGGACTGAAACTGACGCTTGACCCAAGCCATTTTATCTACAAATATCCGGAAGGAAACCGGCCGAATTTCGAGAGTATTCTGGATCTGGTCAGTCATGTCCGGCTGCGCGATACAAAAGAGAAGAAATTCCAGGTCTGTGTCGGTCAGGGGGAGATGGAATTCGGTCAGATCATCGCGAAACTCCAGCAGAAAGGCTACCGCGGTGCTCTGAGTGTTGACATCGTGCCGGAAAAAGACCTGGATGTCGCGCAGGAAATGAGGAAAATGCGTCTTTTGCTGGAAAGTTTGCTTTAAGCCGAATTTTGATCCCAATTTCAGGAGGAAACAGGAATGCTGAACCTGACGAAACGCTATGTGGAAGCTCTCGCGTGGATCTGTGAGATCCATGCTCAGCAGCGGCGAAAAATGAATCAGGATCCATACGTCAGCCATCTGCTGCGTGTCGGCGGTGCGGTCATGGAATGGGCGCAGAATGAAGAGACGGCACTTGCGGCTCTTCTGCATGATGCGGCAGAAGACTGCGGCGGTGAGGCGATGCTTCAGAAAATTTCTGAGCGTTTTGGTGAGCGTACCGCTTTGCTCGTGCGTGCGTGCAGCGATTCCCTGACGGAAGATCCGGAAGTGAAGCTCGACTGGCGTCCGCGAAAAGAGGCGCACATTGCACACGCTGCCCATTCGGATGCGGATGCGCGTCTGATCATGATCTGCGATAAGATCGACAACATGAACGGTATTTTGCGGCAATATGGTCAGATGGGGAACGAAATTTTCCAATATTTTCACGGCGGAAGGGAGATCGGATGGTATTTCCGCGCCATGTTTGAAGCCCTGACTCCCGGAATGCCGAAACCGCTCGTTCTCGAAATGGATTCGCTCGTACGCCGGATCGAGAATATCTGCGCACTGCCGGAGTAGAGCCTTCCTAAAAGAATACGCGGACAGGAACGGTGTGTTTTGCCGAAGTTCCTGTCCGTTTTGTTTTTAAAGGAATACGTGGATGGAATGAACGGTTTCCGGGATGGATCTGCTCCGATGAACGATTCGATTAAATGAACGATTCGATTAAATGAACGATTCGACTCCCTCGACGGTCTTCATGACGCATTCGCCGAGCCGATTCGGCAAAACGAAGCGGATGGTGCCGTTTTCCGTCTTTTTGTCGTGCAGCATCGCCGAGAGGACGGCATCACGCGGAAGATCCGGGACCTGCGTCGGAATATGGAGCGCCTCGAGCAGCGCGTCCTGCCGCTCGGAGAGTTCCTGAAGCTCTTTCTTTTCCGGTTCCAGCTTCATCGCGAGTTTCGCGGCAAAACTCATCCCGATCCCGACCGCCTCGCCGTGCAGGTACGTTCCGAAACCGCAGAGTTTCTCCACCGCGTGTCCGAACGTGTGGCCGTAATTCAGGATCGCGCGCCGGCCGGACGTTTCCCGTTCATCTTCGATCACGATCTGGGCTTTCAGCTCGCAGGATCGGGCGATGATCCGGGCGAGAACGTCTTCCTGCCGTGCATTGACGGCCGAAATGTTTTGCTCCAGAAACGCGAAGAAATCCGCATCCAGGATGACGCCGTACTTTACGACTTCCGCCAGCCCCGCGCGATACTGCCGGTCATCGAGCGTCTGGAGGGACGTCATGTCCATCAGCACGCCCTTCGGCTGCCAGAACGCACCGACCAGATTCTTTCCCTGCGGAATGTTGATCCCGGTCTTCCCGCCGACGGAACTGTCCACCTGCGCCAGAAGAGTCGTCGGGACCTGAATGAACGGAATCCCGCGATTCAGCGTCGCCGCAACGAAACCGGCCAGATCGCCCACGACACCGCCTCCGACCGCCACGACGACCGTCTTTCGGTCCGCTCCGCATTCGATGAGACGCTCCCAGAGCATCTGCGCGACTTCGGGGCATTTACTCTCTTCACCCGCTTCCACGACGCACAGGTCGTTCGCGATGCCTGCATCCGCAAGGATCTCCGCGATCTTCATTCCGTAAAGCGGTTCCACGTTCGTATCGGTCACGACGACCGCCTGTCGGGCACCAGGGACCCATTTTTTGAAGTACTCGCCGAATTGCGGGAAAATGCCGCTCGAGATGACGATCTCATACGGATTCGCGGCAAGGGAAACGGAAACGGTCTGCATGGGGAAACCTTTCGTGGGGATCAGGGGGAATGGAAGGAACGCGGCTTCTGAGCTTTCAGGAGATCTCGTGGCTGTGGAAGTCTTCGTTCATCAAATAGTCGTACACCGCCGGCGAATCGGCCCAGACGGAGCGCATGAAGTGCTTTTTCAGTCCCTGGAGCAGAGCGTTTTTCTGACTCCGCGTCAGACCGGCGTGCCGGGTGATGGTGGAGAGCACGTCATTTTCTTCCTGTGCGATCTTCGTGACGGAATACTGCCGCGCGAGCTGGAAGATCCGGATCTTCGTGATGCGGAATTCTTCGTCCACCGTGCCGAGCTGAAGCTCCAGGAAACGGAAATCGCCCTGTTTGGGGATCACCTGCGCATTCCGTCTTGCGGAAACGAGCTTCACGCCGTCGTTGACCTGCCAGCCGGTCTCGTTCTGCCAGTACGCGACCATCCGTTCCGAGTCCAGAATGACGTAACGGTACGCCGGTTCCAGCCGTTTCGGACGTTCCACGGGCTGGATCCCCCCCTCGGCCTGAATGTCTTCGGAGGTCTCTTCAGAAGAGCTGGTGCCTGCTCCAGAACCAAACGCACCGATCGCATTCTCGGAAGATGCTCCGCCGAAACCGAACGTGATCTTCGGAGCCGCCGGCCGGGGTAAAGTTTCGGAAACGGATGCAGAAGAAGCCGGACCTGCGGAAGATGCCGAACTTCCAGGAGATCCTGCCGATGCTTCCGCTTCCTGTTCCTTTTTCTTTGCCAACGCTGCCTGACGGCGCAATTCTGCAAGAACTTCAGGCGCAGGCGGCGTCGTTTCTCCATCCTGAGACGGAACGACGAAGATCGTCCCGCATTTTGGGCATTTTCGGAGTTTCCCGGCATATTCCGCCTTGATCTTCATGCCGACACGGCATCCATGGCATCGAACCGTAATGGTTTCGCTCATCTTTTTCTCTCCCGATCTTCCGGATTCAGGTCTGTGGATCAATTTTCGGTTTTTTCATTCGGAGTGTCCGTTCCGCCGGCAGGTTTTGCCTGGGAATGCAGATAGCGCAGCTGGGCGAGCTGGGCTTTCTGGAGCGCTTCTTCTGCTGCGGCATGATTGCCGGATTTGATCGCAAGTGCGCTCATCGCGACAAAACTGAACGGATCTTCCGGTTCCAGCTCGCAGACGAGTTCCGCATGATCCAGGCATTCCTGAAATTTGTCGAGACGGCAGTAAAGCATACTCAGTGCCGCGTGCGGAAGTGCGTAGTCCGGATGATCCCGGCAAAGGTCTTCCAGAAGCTGTACTGCCTGGATGACATCCCCCTTTTCTTTGAGTGCGATCGCTTCGTCGTACCGTGCCTCTTTGGTCAGATCTGCCATTTTTTGTCCCTTTCTGTGATGGCGAGTGGATCGGATTTTCCATAATTGGATGAGGATCTGTGATCCATCAATGTGCAATTATATCAAAAAAACGCCAAATTGCAAACGGGATGAACCTGGGAAATCGATGTTTTTTCGGAAATTTTCCATGATTTTATTTGATGGAATCCACAAAAAGTGAAATCTTTTGACTTTTTCTTTCATGTTTTTCAGGAATTTTCAGACGGGGGGCTTGAAAAATTTTTCAAAATGAAGAAAATAAACATCAGAAATTTTTCTGAAAAACCTCGGTGATCCGACTGATCGAAAATCGTTCCGTTTTTGGGATCAAAACTGCACGTACAGGAGGAACTTTGGGAAAAGCCGTTCTTCTCCATTTTCCCTGACTGGCAGTTTTTTCCTAAATTTTAAACTTTTTTTGAAACATTTCCGGAATATTGCTGAATATCCATTGCCAAAGTTTCAAAAAAAGAGTACATTATGGAAAAGTATCCGAGGTAAAGCCGTTTTGGGGATCTTATCTTCGGCTCTGCTGATGCCGAAAATGATAAAATTTTGTCGAAACGGATAAAATTTGGAAAACGGCATCCATGTGTTCTGTTCAGGTAAGGGATCAGGAGGAGAACTTCTGAACGGAAACTGCAAATCAGAGGCATTTGTGCCACAAAGGAAATCCCAGTGAAAATACACCCAACAGCAATTGTCAGTGACGAAGCCAAAATTGCGGACGATGTAGAGATCGGACCGTTCTGTATCATTGAATCGGACGTCACCATTGGTGCAGGCTGTGTTTTGATGGCCCATGTTTCTGTGAAAAAGGGCGTGACGCTTGGTGAAAACAATACGATCCATGAAGGCGTCGTGCTTGGAGGAAAACCCCAGCATATTTGTCTGGACGGCGAGTACGGCGGGGTGCTTATCGGGAACGGAAATACTTTCCGCGAAAACTGCACGGTCCACTGTGCCATGTATCCGGAAAAGAACACGATCATCGGCGACGACAATTTCCTCATGGTCAATGCACATGTCGCGCATGACTGCGTCGTCGGAAGTCATGTCATCATTACGAACAATGCGATGCTTGCCGGTCATGTGCGGGTCGATGACCGCGCGTATATTTCGGGCGGTGTCGCCATTCATCAGTACTGTCAGGTCGGCACGTTTGCCATGGTGGGCGGGAATGCGCTTGTGGTGCAGGATGTTCCTCCCTTCGTGAATGTGGACGGCGGTTCGTCGCTGGTCGTTGGCGTGAACCGGATCGGTTTGCGCCGCGCGGGGATCCCGAGTCAGGAGATCAATCGGATCTATGAAGCCTACCATGTACTTTATGAAGAAAAGCGGACGCTGAGAGAATGTGCGGACGTGCTTCGCGAACGTTTTCCGGAAGGTATGGCATCGAAATTTGCCGATTTTGTTGCTGCCAGTCGGCGCGGATTCATTCCGGAACGCCGTACGCCGAGCAAGCCGCTGAAGCTGGTGCGCGTGGAAGAGGAAGAAAAGACGGTCTCCATGTCTGAAGCTGTTCCGCAGACTGCGCAGGAAAATCAGGGGACTGACGGCGAGAGCCAGCCAATGCGCGCGATCGGCTGAGTGCCGTATTTGCCGGATCGGTCTGTATTCCGGGCCTGGCAGAAATGTGCCGTGGAAGAAGGGGCGGACTGAAAATCAGGAGTAAAGAGGAAACACGAAGAGGTCGGGAAACCGTCTTTTCGTGTTTTTTTATGTCTTGCGGAGCCGTCATTCCGTCTGGACAGAAAATTTTTTGAGATGGGGGGATGAATGGGACGACGGGGCTAATTCGCAAGGGCATTTAAAATATAGAGCGTGCGTAAATTGCGTAATTGTATTAGGGTGAAACCGGAGGCATCTGGTGAGAAAAATGGACTTTTTTTCTGCCAAAATGTCAATGACACGAATTTTGTATTAATGTAAGTATCGCGAAAAACGTCAGCAAAATGACAAAATTTGACATTTCATAGAATTTTGGAGGTCCAATCCATGGCCAAGAAAAAGTGTGCGTGTGCCTGTGAGAAGAAATCGGAACTGAATATCCAGCCTCTTGGAGATCGTATCGTTGTGGAGCGTGACGAAGCGCAGAGTATTTCCGCCGGCGGTATCTATCTTCCCGAAACGGCGAAAAACAAGCCGTCGCGCGGGATCGTTGCCTGCACGGGAAACGGTAAACTGCTGAAAGACGGTTCCCGTTCGGAACTTCAGGTCAAGGCTGGCGATCATGTGCTTTTCCTGTCCTACGCGGGTGAAGAATTCAAACTTGACGGCAAAGAATACCTGCTTCTGCGTGAAGAAGACATCCTGGCCATCATTGGCTGATTCGGCAAATCAGGTAGAATGCAGAAGTAAAATATAGAAACTGAACTCGAAGACAAATCAAGGAGATTGAAATATGGCAAAGATGATTGCGTTTGATCAGGAAGCCCGTGATGCCATGCGCCGCGGTGTGTCCAAACTGGCTCAGGCTGTGAAAGTGACCCTTGGTCCGCGCGGCCGTAATGTCATCATCCAGAAGAGCTTCGGCAGTCCGCTCGTGACGAAAGACGGCGTGACGGTCGCGAAAGAAGTCGATCTGGAAGATGTCTATGAAAACATGGGCGCCAAAATGGTCCGCGAAGTGGCCAGCAAGACGAACGACATCGCCGGCGACGGAACCACTACCGCGACGCTCATGGCGGAAGCGATCTTCAATGAAGGTCTCCGCGCTGTCGTTTCCGGCGTGAATCCGCTTCAGATGAAACGCGGTATCGACAAAGCCGTCGCGGACGTGACGGACGAACTCCACAAGCTTTCGATCCCGATCCAGACCGAAAAAGAAATGGCTCAGGTCGGAACGATCGCCGCGAATAACGATCACGAGATCGGTGAATTCCTGGCCCAGGCGATGAGCAAAGTCGGTAAAGACGGCGTCATCACGGTGGACGAAAGCAAATCCCTCGCGATGGAAGTCGAGTACGTCGAAGGTATGCAGTTTGACCGCGGCTACCTGTCTCCGTATTTCGTCACCGATCCGAATACGATGCAGTGCGTGATGGAAGACGCCTACATTCTGGTCTTTGAAAAGAAGATCAGCAACATCAAGGACCTCCTTCCGGTTCTGGAAGCCGTCGTTCAGACTGGCAAACCGCTGCTCCTTCTGGCGGAAGACATCGACGGTGAAGCTCTCACGACGCTGGTCATCAACCGTCTGCGCGGTTCCCTCCAGATCGCGGCCGTCAAGGCTCCGGGATACGGTGACCGCCGCAAGGCGATGCTGGAAGACATCGCGATCCTCACCGGCGCGACGGCGATTTTCGAGAACATCGGCAAGAAACTTGAAAACGTGACGCTGGAAGACCTTGGCCGTGCGAAGAAGCTGGTCATCGACAAAGACAATACGACGATCATCGAAGGTGCCGGCGACATCGAAGAGATCAAAGCCCGCATCGCGCAGCTTCGCCGTGAGATCGGCAACGCAACGAGCGACTACGACCGCGAAAAGCTGGAAGAACGTCTTGCGAAACTCTCCGGCGGCGTCGCGAAAGTCCTCGTCGGTGCGGCCACCGAAAGCGAAATGAAAGAGAAGAAAGCCCGCGTCGAAGACGCTCTTCACGCGACCCGTGCGGCCGTGGAAGAAGGGATCCTCCCGGGCGGCGGTGTTGCGCTTCTGCGTGCCAGCTCGCTGGTGAAGGCTGACGGCCTGACCCAGGATGAAAAGATCGGCTACGACATCATTCTGCGCGCCTGCCGTGCTCCGCTTTCCCAGATCGCAGCCAACGCCGGTAAAGACGGCGGGATCATCTGCGAAAAGGTCGCGGAAGGCAAAGGCAACTTTGGCTACAATGCGGCGACGGATAAATTCGAAGACCTGGTGAAATCCGGCGTCATCGACCCGACCAAAGTCACGCGCACGGCTCTTCAGAATGCGGCAAGCGTCGCGTCCCTGCTGCTGACCTCCGAAGCTCTGATCGCCGAGAAACCGAAGGCGGACGCTCCGGCGGCTCCGGCTGGCGGCGACATGGGCGGAATGTACTAATCGGCGGATTTCCTCTTCAGAGGACCCCGCCATACGGTAGATGAAAGGACTGGGTGAATGGCTTTCGACGAAATGTTGAGAGGACTTTTACCCGGTCCTTTTTGTGTGAAGGATCCGCTTTCTTTTTCAGATTTTGAGAGGGACGCATGACGGCTGAATTTCTGACGCAGACTCCTCCCGGAAAGGGGGCGATCGCAGTGGTCTCCCTTTTTGCAGAAGATCCCGCGAAGATCGTATCTTCTTTTTTTACTCCCCGTTCCGGCCGTCCGCTTGGTGAGTATCCGCCCGGAGAGATCGTCTATGGTACGATTTTTGAGGAAGATGTTCTGGTCTGCCCCGTCTCGGAGAACGAAATGGAGATCCACTGCCATGGCTCTCAGGCCGCAGTCGCCCGGCTGGGAGAACTGCTTGTAGAGCAGGGGGCGCAGGAGATCTCGCGGGAAATGTGGATCCGGAGAAATTTTTCGGAGAAGACCGAAAATCAGCGGTTGGCATTTCAGGCTCTTTTGGGGGCGGAAACGGAAAAAATCGCCAGGATCCTTCACGACCAGTTTGACGGAGCGTTTGAGAGAGCCGTAAAAGCGGGCGAGGATACGCAAAAGTGGGACGAACTGGCGTGTCGTTTGACGAAACCATGGAAGGTCGTGATGGTAGGGAGACCGAATGTCGGGAAAAGCTCGCTTTTCAATCGAATTCTTGGATTTCCGCGTGCGATCGTCTATGAAAAGGCCGGGACGACGCGCGATATTCTGCGGGAAAAAACGGTTTTAGACGGCTGGAACGTGGAACTGGTCGATACGGCAGGGCTGCACGAATCGGCGGATGAGATCGAGCGTGAAGGGATCCGGCGTGCCCGCATGGAGATCGAGTCGGCCGATCTGATCCTCTGGATCCGTGAGGCACAGGAACGTCGGGATGCGTCTGAAATTTCGGAGTACCTGAACATTCCAAACATTTTGAAAGAAAAACGGCTCCTGACGGTTTGGAATAAAGCGGATCTGGTCTCGGAATCTGAGTGGAACGGGATGGAGACGCTGATGGAGACGGAGATCGCGGTCTCGGCACTCCAGGAAACGGGGATGGAGCAGCTTCTGGAACGGATCGTCCGTACTCTCGTTCCGGAGGAACCGCTTCCGGGAACAGGGATCCGGCTCTGCGGAAATGATGAAGGTCCCCATTGGGCACAGGGCCCGAACGTGTGAGCCTCTGAGAAGAAAACGAAATCCTCAATGTGGAAAACTGGAAGGAGTTTCCCGATGAAATTTAAAAAATGCCTGATCTTTGGAGCTAAAGGACAGCTTGGGACGGAATTTTGCCGCCAGCTCGGTGAATGTGCGGTCCCGGTAGATCTTCCGGAGGGAGACATCACGAACCGGTTTGCGGTCGAGGAGATCTTCAGCGGCGTGAAACCGGACGCAGTTTTGAATGCCGCGGCCTTCACGGCGGTCGATGCGGCAGAACAGCAGCCGGCGGTCTGTCGAAAAGTAAATGCGGTCGGGCCGCTTTATCTTGCGCAGGAATGCGAAAAACGCGGGATCCCGCTTGTGCACATCAGCACAGACTACGTTTTTTGCGGAACTCAGAAACGGGAACCGCTCACGGAAGAAGACGAACCGGCTCCTCTGGGAGTCTATGCCGAGACGAAACTGGAAGGGGAACGCAGCATTCAGAAGACGCTTGAAAATCACCTGATCCTGCGAACCTGCGGACTTTACGGAAAACTGGGAGCCAATACACTGGGGAATTTTGTGGAAACGATGCGTCGGCTCGGTGCGTCGCGCCGCAATCTCCGTATCGTAAATGACCAGCACTGCACGCCGACGTGGGTCCCGAATCTCGCGCAGGCCGCACTTTGGCTTCTTGAGAATGAAAAGTGGGGCCTTTACCATACGGTCGACCAGGGAGAGACGACCTGGTTTGATTTTGCGCAGGAGATCTTCCGTCTCTGCGGTCTCGAAGTCGAAGCAGGCCCCATTTCTACGGCAGAATGGAACGCGCCGGCTCCGCGTCCGCTCTACAGTGTGCTCGATACGGCGAAATACCATGCACTTGGCGGACCGGAGATGCTTCCCTGGAAGGAAGCGCTCCGAAAATATCTCGAATCGTGAGATTTTTTGAGGCTGCTCTTGAAAAAACGGCCAGAGCCATAAAAAACTCCCGCAGCGGGCATTGCGTCACTGCGGGAGTTTTCCGTTTGGGACAAACGGATGGAGCAAAAGGCTCATTCGCTGAACTTTTTCACGATCGCTTTGTCGAAATAGTTGATCTCCATGCCGGCATCCACGACGATTTTTTGGGCATTGATCCCGCTGGAACGGGGACTCAGGAGAAAAACGGCGACGTTGGCGGCTTCTTCCGTTTCGACAGCGCGTCCGCGCGGGATCACCTGCTCGGCAAACAGATACGAGTCGACGTATCCCGGAATTCCGGCCGAGGCCGACGTTTTCAGCAGACCGGGAGCGACGGCATTGAAGCGGATCTGCGAGAATGTACTGAACGACTTGGCCAGAAATGCCAGCGAGGAATCCAGCGCGGCTTTGATCGGTCCCATGTATCCGTAGCTTTCGCTCGCCATCCGGGTGGTCGAGATCGAGATCGTGATGACCGAAGCGGTCCGGGAGAGCAGATCCTGAAATGCGTTGGCCAGTGCCGTCAGCGAGAAACACGAAATGTTGACGGCCTGAAGAAATTGCTCGGCCCGCGTTTCATGGAACGGTTTCAGACCATCGGAGTAGTCCGCGAATGCAAGCGAGTGGACCATTCCGTCAAACGATCCTGCAGAATGCCGTGACGCGATCTCATCCCGCAGACGTTCGATCTCCGCCTGTTTTTCCACATCGCAGCAGTAGATCTCGCCTGCGTCGGCGATTTCGGGGAAAATTTTTGAGACTTTCTGCCGGATCGTATCATTCAGGACGACCAGGACACACTGTGCGCCGCAATCCAGAAGATTGCGGGTGATGTGGTACGCGACGCTCTTTTTGTTCGCGACGCCGAAAATCAGGAATTTCCTGTCTTTCAGGAGCAAAAAATCGTTCATTTGGAGGTTTCTTTCTGAGGTTTTGGGAAAATGCTGATGTCTTGGGGAACGTCAGCGGGATCTTCTGGATCCTTTTTCGATTTTGGGACAGCAGGATGCAGGAAATGGCGGAAAACCGAGTTTTCTTCCGGATGTTTTTCTCCCGGGATGCACTAGTCGAGCCGGAAAAGCTTCCGCACCGCTTTGAGCAGTCCGCGCTGATTTTCCGGGTTTTCGCCTGCTTCGTGCAGTGAGGTGAGCGTTGGATGGAGCAGTTTGTTCACGAGACGGTCGAAAGAGTACTCGATCTCCCGTTTTTCCGCGTCGGTCAGATCGGGAAGTTTTCGGAAAAGACGCTCCAGTTCCTTTTCCTTCGGCTGGTCCCAGTACTGACGCAGTTCCGAAATGACCCGTCCGGATTTTCGATGCCGAATGTCGAGCAGGAATGCGTGAAGCTGCTCATTGACGATTTTTTGAGCCGCCGGAAGATCCCGTTCCCGTGCCGCCTGATTCGCATCACAGACGCTCTGCAGGTCGTCGACCGAGTAAAGGTAAACATTTTCCAGCTGCGCGAGCCGTGGGTCAAAATCACGCGGAACGGCCAGGTCCAGCACGAAAAGAGGTCGGAAATTTCTCTGGTTTTCCAGTGCCCGGAATCGTTCCAGCGTCACGATCGGCTCCATCGCACCCGTGATGCTGACGACGAGATCTGCTTCCGTCAGTGCTGCGTCAAGCTCTTCCCAGGGACGCACATTTCCCTGGAATTGCGCCGCCATCCGTTGCGCTTTCTCGATGTTTCGATTCACGATCGTGATGGTCTTCACCCCTTCATCGCGAAGGTAGAGGAGCGTTTCTTCTGCCATTTTTCCGGCACCGATGACCAGCGTATGCTTGCTTTCGAAATGCTCAAAGATCTGTCTGGCGAAGCAGGAGACCGCGACACTCGGTACGCTCGTTCGGTACTGGTGGATGGCAGTCTCGGCTGTGACTTTTCGCGCGATATTTCCCGCACGCTGGAACGCGGAGTGAAGGAGCGGCCCGACCGACCCGCATTCCACCGCCAGATTGTACGCAGATTGGACCTGCCCGCCGATCTGTCCTTCGCCAACGATCATGCTGTCGAGCGATGAAGCGACCATGAAGAGATGATGGATCGCCTTCGCTCCCGTCAGCTGAAAACATTCCGCCTTGACGACCTCCAGATCCTGGCCTTTCAGCTCGGACCAGAACTTCAGAAGGGTCTCCAAACCAGCTTCCGGATCTTTTGGAAATCCCGGGGTTTGCGCGTCTGGAGGAAATGTACTGGAATTTGGAGAAGATCCCGGAGGATCGTCAGTCGTTCCTTCGTCGGGTCCCAGTTCCAGCGCGGCATAGATCTCGACGCGATTGCACGTCGAGAGAATGACGGTTTCCAGTTCCGGATAGCGTGTGCGCAAAAGTTCAAGTGCCTCACGGATCTGAGCCTCAGAAAATGCGAGTTTTTCCCGCATGGAGACTTCTGCTTCCCGGTATCGGCATCCAAGGGCAAGCCAGATCATGAGCGCACCTCCATTTCTTCTTCGGGATCTTCAGGTTCCGGTACGTTCTGGTCCCCTTTTTCCTGAAGTACTGGAAGTTCCGGAGCATTTTCTTTCTGCGGGCTGGAGAGGATCGCGGGGATCTCTTCCGGGAGAATTTCTTTCGGGCGAGTGTCTTCCGGAGGCGTCGGAATTTCAGCCGGGATACTGCGGTGCTGGGAAAAAATGACCAAGCCGAAAAGCGTGCACAGCGCGATGAAATTCAGGATAGTCCGGAATGCGATCTGCGGTCCGGCATTGGCCCGTTTCCAGAAAAATCCCATGAGGAGGGAGAAGATGAACCAGAAAAGAAGTCCCATCGTGCCGAGGATCATCCAGTCGGCGAGGAAATAGGCCGGGTCTTTTTTCAGTGTGTCCATGACGATTCCGGAAAGGACTCCGAGGGCGAGCATTCCTGTCGCGAATTTCAGAGAATGCTGATTCAGCGTGTGGAGCCATTCCAGCGATGGAAGCGGAAAGCGGTTTTTCTGTACGGACGTAATGCGCGGATGCTTCAGATTCCAGGTTTGCCGGAGGTACATGATCCCCGAAAAGAAACCGAAAAAGATCGAAACGGCTGCGCAGAGCATACTGATCCCGTGGATGCCGGCCCATACTTTGGAGGCGGGTTCTGCGGCAAAAGGAGTAGCGTCTGCCGCGAAGATCCCGATCCCCAGCAAAATGACTGCCGTCAAAAGAAGGTAGAGGCCGGAAATTTTTTTACGGCGCACCGATGAGGACCCCATCGCGATGCCGATCAGGATCCATACCAGAACGAAAAGCGCATCCTGCGGAGAGGAAAGCGGGATCCTGCCGGAATCGAAGATCTGGCTCGCAAGAAAAACACTTTGTGCCAGAAGCCCAAGTCCGAGGAGTACCTGTCCGGTCCGTACCCACGCCTCCGGCTTTCTGCAAAGACGGACGATTTCGAGGATCAGTGCCAAAACATAGCAAATCGCTGGAAATTCCATAAAATCTGCCTCTCGTTAAGGATGGTGCTTTT
Source organism: Thermoguttaceae bacterium (assembly GCA_017939795.1). GTDB lineage: Bacteria > Planctomycetota > Planctomycetia > Pirellulales > Thermoguttaceae > RGIG3701. The sequence goes on along the minus strand of JAGBAA010000033.1, from coordinate 32,418 downwards.
TCAGAAATCCGGTTTCCTGAATTTTAGAAAGTGCGGCACGTTTGGAATGCCGCACTTGGACCATTTGCCGGAAGACTACATTTTCTCGACAGTCTGGATGCCGAGAAGCTCAAGTCCCTTCTGGATCGTACGGGCCGTCAGGTCGCAGAGGACCAGTCGGCTGTCGCGGATCTCTTCATTTTCTGCACGGAGGACCGGGCAGTTTTCAAAGAAGGAACTGTACTTGCTTGCCAGCTCGTAAAGGTAGGCGGTCAGGAAGTTCGGACGATTGTCCCGCGCGACACCGTCCAGTGCTTCGCCGAAACGGATCAGCTCCATCGCCAGAGCGCGTTCCGTCGGATGCGTGAACTGAATGCTGGATGTTTTGCAGATCGCGGACGCATCGAAACCGCCGCGGGAGAAAATACTCCGGACTCGGGCGTAGGCATACTGCATGTACGTCGCGGTGTTCCCATTGAGCGCAAGCATTTTATCGTACGAGAAAACGTAGTCGCTTTCGCGGTTTTGCGAAAGGTCGGCATACTTCAGGGCGCCAATGCCGATTTTCTGTGCCGTGTCTTCGAAATCTTCTTCCGGGATATTTCCGGCTTCATTCTGACGCATCGCACTCCGGGCGCGTTCGACGGCTTCGTCAAGCAGGCCGTCAAGTCCCACCGTATCGCCGCTGCGCGTTTTGAACGGTTTGCCGTCCTCGCCGAGGATCGTGCCGAACTTCACGTGGCGCAGATCCACGCCTTCGTAGCCCAGCATACGGGTCACTTCAAAGAAGTTCACGAAATGCTCGCTCTGGCGATGGTCCACCACATAGTAGATCGCGTCCGGCTTAAAGGTTTCCATGCGGTAGAGGAACGTCGCGATGTCGGTCGTGGCGTAGAGATACGCGCCGTCTTTTTTCTGAACGATCATCGGCGTTTCGCGTCCCGGGAAGAAGACGCAAACGGCTCCTTCGCTGTCCGTGGCGAGTCCCTTTTCGCGCAGAAGCTCCACGACGCCCGGAAGCCGGTCATTGTAGAAGCTCTCGCCGTTCGTTTCGTCAAACTGAATATCCAGACGCTCGTACGCCCGGTCGATCTCCTGGAGACAGTACGGCATGATCTTCGCCCAGAGTGCGCGATTTTCCGGATCGCCGGCGTGCAGACGTTCGGTTTCTTTACGGCACTCATCCGCCACTTTTTCGTCAGCGTCCATTTCTTCGCGTGCGATGCGGTAGAGGCGCAGAAGTTCCATGATCGGATCGTTCTGGAATTTTTCTTCATCAAGATAGTGTTTCCATCCGTAGAAGATCATTCCGAACTGCGTTCCCCAGTCGCCCAGGTGATTGTCGCGGATGACGTTGTGTCCGAGGAATTTCAAAACTCGGCTCATCGAGTCGCCGATGATGGTCGAACGAATGTGCCCAACATGCATCGGTTTCGCTACGTTTGGAGACGAGAAGTCAACGATGACGGTCTTCGGCTCGCTGACGGCCGGGATCCCGAGACGTTCATCTTTCGCGGCGTTTTCCAGGGTCCGGATCATCCATTCCGAGCTGATCTTCAGGTTCAGAAAACCGGGGCCTGCGATCTCGACCGACTCGAAAAGAGCCGCAGCCGTCGGATCTGCGAGGACGTCCGTCCGGATCATTTCCGCGACATCGCGCGGTTTTTTGCCGAGAGATTTTCCCATGGCCATCGCAAAATTGGCCTGGTAGTCGCCAAATTTCGGATCGGCGCATCGGCTGATCATGCCGAGGAATTTGTCCGGAGTTTCCGAATACTTTGCCAAAACCGGTTTGAAAATCTTTTCAAGAAGAGCTGGGATCATTTTTTTCTTCTTTCTTTTGTCTCGGGGACTGGATGAAGGAAACGCAAATACGATGCTTCTATTATAGACGAAAATTTTTTCCTTTCAACCCCCCCAATGTCGAAACTTGCCGAATGCATTCTTTTTTTGAGTGCTTTTCGTTCGGAATGTCCCGATCATCCGCTTCCCCCTGTCCCGGAAAGGGGCTTGAAATGCGACGCGAGACGCGCCGCCTCCCATCCGTTTCCCCCTGTCCGGGAAAGGGGCTTGAAATGCGACGCGAGACGCGCCGCCTCCCATCTGCTTCCCCCTGTCCCGGAAAGGGGCTTGAAATGCGACGCGAGACGCGCCGCCTCCCATCCGCTTCTCCCTGTCCCGGAAAGGGGCTTGAAATGCGAGGCGAGACGCGCCGCCTCCCCTCCGCTTCCCCCTGTCCCGGAAAGGGAGCTTGAAATGCGACGCGAGACGCGCCGCCTCCCATCCGCTTCCCCCTGTCCCGGAGATGGAAGAGCTGGAGAAGATGAAAGAAAGAAGAATAGTGAATGCGTCCTGCGTATCCTGATCGGCGGTCTTCTGAAACTGAAAAAGTTGGGAAAAAAAGAATTGGGAGGAATTTTCAGGTTTTTTTGGGGAAGAAAAGCATGGAAAAGGAAAAGATTTCCCGAATAAAGAAAATCGCTATTGACAGAAAGACCGGAACGCTGTATTTTGCGCGGAAGACCAGTCCCAATATTAGAGGGTGCATGAAGATAAAATTAGGGGATGATTTTCAGATCGGGAGGATATTTTGAGCGGATCTACGGCATTGGAAAAGAAAAATTTCAGGCATGCCTTTTATCTTTCCAGTGCAGTATGGAGCCTCGGCAATGCATTTGCGAGCGGGATAGCAGTCCTTCTCCTGCTCACGCATTGGGGCGGTCTTCCATGGGGAACGGCCTCCATGCACGCATTCATTGCGCCGATCGTTGGGAATCTGTTTCGGATCTTTTCCCCGATCCTTCAGAAAATGTGCCCGAATTGCCGTTCGCTCTGCGTTGGTCTTTACCTGCTTCAGGCTGTGTGTTTGTGTGCGGCTGCTCTGATCTGTTGGTTTTCCCGGGAAAATGCCGCATATTTTGTGTGTCCGTTCCTGATTTTATGGTACACGAGCAATATTTGCGAAAATCTGGCGTACGTGACTCTTCTCGTGTGGGTGAAGTCCCTGTTTCACAGAAAAAGTTTGGGCCGTTTTTTCGCGCTGAGAGAACGATGGCGTCTTACGGGGGAAGTCTGCGTCTTTTTTCTGTGCGGCATTTTGATCAATTCGTTCCGGGAGATCTATTTCGGCAGAGAATTTCCAGCGGAGTATCTCTGGCATATTTACCCCGGATTTCTTTTCTGTGCCGGGATCTTTTCGGGAGGCAGTGTCTGGTTCTTGCGGAAGCTCCCAAATCGGAGTGCGGAAACCGATGCAGGACCGGATCTGAAAGAAACTGGAGAGCGGAATGCCGAAGAGCTTCCGGCGGTCTCTTCCGGGAAGGAACGTCTGTTTTGCCGTTTTGTTGGGAAGTTGTGGAGCCCGCTGAAAGATCCGGTCTTCCGATGGGTCTTATTGTATGGAATTCTTTTCGCGTTTTTTACGCAGGCAGAACAGCCGATCCGGAGTAAATTTCAGTACACGATCACGAATAGAGACGGTCTGTTCATGCTTTGGGTCGTTGCCGGACTGACGTTCATGACTCGCGGAGGACAGATCCTGGCTGCGTCGTTTGCTGGGAAATGGACAGATCGTCTGGGAACACTGCGGGTCATGGGGCTGTCTCAGATCCTGACGGCGTTCGCGTATCTTTTCTATATTGCCGCGGCCCTGATGCCGAATATCCTGTTTTTGTATGGTGCCTCTGCGGTCTGGATCTTTTATGTGGGGTTGAATGTCGCCCTGCCAAAATTTCTGATGGATCATGCCGGACCGGACAAAGTGTCCCGGCCTGCCGTCTACGGATTTCTCAGCGGTGTCGGCGGTATTTGCGGTGCATTTTTCGGAAAGAGCATCTTTGATCGATTTCCCGGACTTTTGGACCACTATATTCTGGTCTTTACGGTTTTCCTGTGCGTGCGTCTGCTGCTCTCGCTTCCGATTTTTACTGCATCCGGGATCGCACGGAAACGTCAACTTTCGGAACAGACCGAATAAACTGGAGCCGAAGGAATGGAAATTTTTAAACACGAAATTCACGCAAAGATGCGAATGTCTCGAAGCGATTTGAAAATTTAAAAATTCCGTTTTGTGTTTTTTTGTATTTTTTGTGGGATCCGCGTCTGGGTACGTTCCCTGACCTTTCTGCTGCCGGAACCGGATCAGATTTTGGGGCGGATCGGATGAGCCAAAGAAAAACTCCCGAAAACTCTTCGAAAAATGGATCCTGAAGAGCGTTTCGGGAGTTGACCGATTTGGCGTTGACCGACCTGGAGTTCCGGTTGGATCAGATCTCTTTTTTCAGTTCATCGACCAGCTCACTGAAATGATCCAGCGCAGCCGCGATCGGTTCCGGTTTCCGCATGTCGACGCCTGCGCCAAGGAGCAGATCCAGCGGTTCTTTGGAGCTTCCGCCGGAGAGGAAACCGAGGTAATCCGCGAGTTCCTTTTCTCCGCCTTCCAGTACTCTCCGCGAAAGGGCGATGGATGCTGAGAGGCCGATCGCGTATTTGTAGACGTAGAATGCACGGTAAAAGTGCGGGATGCGAAGCCCTTCCAAAGACAGAAGGCCGTCCAGTGCGAAATCGGGACCGAAGTAAAGCTCCAGGAGTTTCCGGTAAGTCGAAAGGAAGAATTCCAGCGTCATCGGCTCCCCGGCTTCCGCGGCGGCGTGGGTGTCGCGCTCGAATTCCGCGAACATGGTCTGGCGGAAGATCGTGCCGCGGATCTCGTCGATCGCTTTGTTGATCAGATTCAGTCTCTGACGGCGTTCCGGCTGCGTCTGGAGCAGGTGGCGGAGAAGAAGCTGTTCATTAAACGTACTGGCGACTTCCGCGACGAAGATCTTGTAGTCCCCGTGAATGTACGGCTGGTTTTTCCGCGTGAGGTACGAGTGCATCGAATGGCCGGCTTCGTGAATGAGCGTAAAGACGCTGTCGAGCGAGTCTTTCCGGTAGTTCATGAGAATGAACGGGAATGTATCGTACCCGCCGCCGCTGAACGCTCCGCTGTCTTTCCCGCGGTTCTCGTACCGGTCGCACCACCGGTCGATCTTCAGACCTCGGCTCAGGGCGGAAACGTACGCTTCACCCAGCGGCTTCACGGATTCCAGCACCATTTCCACGGCGTCATCCCACGGAATGTTGACCTCGGTGTCCTGAAACATCGGGACGTACGTATCGTACATGTGGATGGAATCCAGTCCCATGACCTGACGGCGGATCTCGAAGTATTCGTAGAGCTTCGGCAGGTACTTGTGCACGGTCTCCACCAGATTGTCGTAGACGGAAACCGGAATGCGTTCATCGAAAAGCGCCGCTTCCCGCGCGGACTGGAAATTGCGGACCTTCGCGTAGAAAATATCCTGGTGGATGTTTCCGGCATAGAGAGACGCCAGCGTGTTTTTGTGTGCGTCAAATCCGGCGTAGAACTGCTCAAACGTCTGCTTTCGGACTTCGCGTTTCTTTCCGCGGAGCAGGGCGCCGAAGGAGGCGTGGCTCAGCTCCATCGTCTCTCCCTGGTGGTTCGTGATGGTCCCGAACGTCATGTCTACGTCGACCAGCTGGTCAAAGGTCGCGGACGGCGTCTGCGCCATTTCGGACTGCATGGCAAGAATGCGCTCTTCCGCTTCCGTGAGCGTGTGCGCTTTTTCCTCGATGAGCCGTTTCAGCCAAAGCTGATAGTCCGCCAAGATCGGTGATTCCAGATACGACTGGAGCGTTTCGTTCGAGAGTGCAAGCAATTCGGGAGAAAGGAAACTCTCTTCCTGCCCAGCCCGGCTTGCCGCGTTCATGAATTTGCCGCGAAGCGCCATCGATTCACTGTTTCCCGCGTCCTCAGAGACGCGAAGAAATGCGTAAACGGCGAGTTTTTCCGACTGGCGATCCATCGCAAAGCAGAAATCCAGGCATTCGCGTACTGCCTCCGCTCCGTTTCCAAGTGTCCCGCGGAATGCCGCATACTGTGCGATCTTCGCTTCCCACTGCGCAAAATCGGCCTCCCAGGCCTCGATCGACGCATAGATCGATTCCACGTTCCATTTATCTTCCGGCGCGATTTCGCTGCGGGATGGGACTTTCTGAATATTTTCCATGACCTGCCTCCATGATCGGTAAATTTTGAAAAGGTTACGTTTTGTTTTCTTTCGGAATCGGTCTAAATTTCCAAAAACCTTAAAGAGTTTACGGCATTTCTGATTTATTTCCGGGTGTTCCGGCAAGTACGAGTCGGTTCATCACAAAAACTGCGGAAGGGATCGGCATACTCGGAAATGAAAGGAAGTGAAATTTTTTGAACATAATTTCACTCAAAGTGCAAATCTGCGTATTTTGTGCTTTCGTGTTAAGATCGGTGTTTCTTTTTGTCGCGCAGAGGCATTGTTTCGCAAGAAATAAAAAAAGACCCGCGAAAATCGCAGGTCTTGGAATGACCTCAGCGGGAATCGAACCCGCGCCGCGGCCTTGAAAGGGCCGTGTCCTAACCGCTAGACGATGAGGCCACTTGTGGAAACGATCGGAAGTTTTATTTTCCCTTTCATCTCTCAAGTGCGCATCAATATACCACATTTCGAGATTTCGTCAATGGGGGGGGGAGGATTTTTTTAAAATTTTTCCCAAATTTTAAAAATGCTTCCGTTTTTTATCTTTTTCTTCCGCGAAAAACCATGCTGCGTAATTTACTCATTGGTCTGATTTGACTATGATGCTAGACTGAATCATCTCCATTTTGTTTATTTTGTTCATTTTGACCCATTGCCATAAAAGGACATCAGACCCAATGACTTCAGCACTCACGGAAAACACCATGGCCATCATTCTGGCCGGTGGAAAAGGTTCGCGTCTTGAACCCCTTACCCGCGACCGGGCGAAACCGGCGGTTCCGTTTGGCGGCGCTTATCGGATCATCGATTTCACGCTTTCCAACGTCCTCAACAGCGGGATCCGGAAAGTCCTCATGCTCACCCAGTACAAGACGATGAGTCTCGATCGGCACGTGAATCTCGGTTGGCAGAGGTACTTTCAGCGCGAACTTGGCCAGTTCATCGACATTGTGCCTCCGCAGCAGCGCATCGATGAAAACTGGTACCAGGGAACGGGAGACGCCGTCTATCAGAATATCTATACGATCGAGCGCGAGCGTCCAAAATACGTCGTGATTCTTGCCGGCGACCACATCTACAAAATGGACTACCGACGGCTGATCCAGACCCACATCGAGAATCACGCCGACCTGACGATCAGCACTCTGCGCGTTCCTACGAGTACCGCAGCCCGGCGTTTCGGTGTGCTGGAAGTCGATGAGGCGAACCGCGTCATCGGATTTGCCGAGAAACCCGTCATTCCCAGGGAGATCCCCAATCAGCCTGACTATTGCCTTGCGTCCATGGGGATCTACGTCTTCAATACGGAGTTCCTTTTTGAAAAACTCTGCCAGGATGCGCTGGACGAAAACAGCCGGCACGATTTCGGCGGCGACATCATTCCGTCCGTCATCGATCAGTACACGGTCTACGCGCACCCGTTCAATGATGAAAACCGAAAGTCGGAGAGCTACTGGCGCGACGTCGGGACGCTGGATGCTTTTTTTGACGCAAACATGGATCTGATCGACGCGGATCCGCAGCTGAATCTCTACGACCGCCGCTGGCCCATCTGGACCTACCAGCCGAACTGTCCGCCGCCGAAATTCGTTTTTGCCCATGATGAGCGGATCGGAATGGCGACCGACAGTCTGATCTGTAATGGATCCATCATTTCGGGGGCGTTCGTGAATCGGAGCGTGCTGGGATTCCGATGCCGGGTCAACAGCTACGCGCAGGTGGAAGAATCGATCCTCTTTTCCGACGTGGAGATCGGAAGGAAAGCCCGAATTTCCCGTGCGATCCTGGATTCCGGAGTCCGGATCGATCCGGGGATGGAGATCGGATTTGACCCGGAACTGGATCGGGCACGCGGATTTTACGTCACCGAGAACGGGATCACGATCGTGACCCGCCAGTGCAGCTGAGGGAGGGCTGCTGACGGAGGAAAACACAGTGAATGTGCCTTGACGCAAATTTCACGAAAGACACGAAAGACACGAAAGTACACGAAATGGATTTTGGGGAAAATTTCAAAATCGTTTCGTGCAATTCGTGTTTTTTCGTGAATTTCGCGTTGAAGATCTCTGCTCTTCAGTCTTTTGCGGCTCAATCCTCGTGTTCCAGCCGAAGTGTTCGGGTCGCGAATTTTGCGAAGTCGTCGTAGAGCGAGTAAAGGACCGGTACGAGGAAAAGCGTCAGGACGGTCGCTCCCGCAGTGCCAACGGACATCGTGAAGGCCATGGGGATGATCATGTGCGCCTGGAAGGAGGTCTCGAAACAGATCGGCATCAGGCCGCCCACGGTCGTGACGGTCGTCAGGATGACCGGGCGAAAACGCCGCCTTCCCGCTTCGATGCAGGCCTCACGGATGCTCCTTTTTTGGCCGCGGACCTGCGTATTGATGAAATCGACGAAGACGATGGAGTCATTCACGACGATCCCCGCCAGTGCAATGAGTCCGAATGCGGAGAAGAAAGTCATCTGCATCTGGAAAGCGGCGTGCCCCAAGATCACGATGACGACCGCAAACGGAATGACGGACATGATGATGAACGGCTGCGTGTAGGAGCCGAACTGCATGGTGAGGAGGATGAACATCAGAAGCATCGCGACAGCGAAACCGATCTTCATCGAATTGAAGGATTCTTCTTCCTGTTCCCGCTGACCTTCCCACCGGATATTGATGTGCGGGAATTCTTTTTTCAATTCCGGCAAAAATGCAGGAACGGGCTTTCCTTCCGCATCGAATTCCGGAATGGTTCCCTGAAGGACTCCGATGATCCGGTTCGGCTGCACTTTCGTGTAGTCTGCGTCCGCGGTGATCTGAATGCTTCGCTGCTGGTCGATCCGGCTGATGGAGGAGTACCCGCGCTTGATCTCAATATCCGCCAATTCTCCGATGGGACGTTCCACGCCGTTGATCCGGACGCGGAGTTCATCGAAACTGGCGAGCGACCGCCGGGCAGATTCCGGGTAGCGGACCATGAGTTTGACTTCATGCCTTCCGCGCTGAAGCCGCATGACTTCGGCTCCATAGTACGCATTTCGTAGAACGTCGGCAATGTCCGCCTGACGTACGCCCTGCGTCACGGCGAAATCCTTGACTTTCGGGCGAAATTCCCATTTCCCGGGGAGATCGTCGTCGTGAATGTCGTAGATCCCCTCGTAGGACGCAAGTTTGCTCTTGCACCGTTCCACCGCCTTTTCCAGTTCCTCTGCGTGTTCAGCCGGAGCCGTGACCTTGAACTCGATCGCGCTTCCTCCCGGTCCCGCAAAGGCAGAATCAAACGTGAGGACCAGTGCGCCGGGTATCGTTCCGGTCTCTTTGCGCCACCGGTCGATGATCTCGAAACTCTGGATGCTTCGCTTCTCCGCGTCAACGAGCTGGATCTCCACGCTCGCCATATGGCTGGAATCGCCGCCGGACATTCCGCCCCCGTGTCCGCGTCCCGCCATATTTGAGCCGATGGTGCGGATGGAATGTACGGAGACCTGCTCGCCCGTCTCTTCCAGGATCTTCTGCGCGGTACGCCAGTACGATTCTTCAATGACGTCCGCCCAGTGTGCCGTCAGTGCTTCCGGCGTTCCGTTGGGGAACTGCACATTGCAGACGATCGAGGTCCCGTCCAGTTTCGGAAAGAAAACGAATTGGACGACTCCGCCGAGGAACATTCCGGCTGAGATGAGCATGACGGAGAAACAGACCGACAGAAAGATCATGCGGTGCGTCATGATCCGGCGCAGCAGCGGGAGGTAAATGTACTGGATGAATCGGTCCATTCCCGCAGACGCATAGTGTGCGAGCCACTGGAGAAGCGGAACGATCCAGTAGAAGATGAAGAAAACATTCCGGCAGATCCGGAAGAGCAGATTGTCTCGGTGCGAAAGGTGCGCGGGAAGGATCGTGGAGGATTCAAAAAGCGAGATGAGGAGCATGGAGATCATGACGGCAGGCAGGACGAACATGATCTTTCCCATCGTGCCCATCACGAACAGAAGCGGCGCAAACGCGATGATGGTCGTGAGGACGGAGGCCCAGACGCTCGGAAAAACTTCATGGATCCCGTCAATGGCCGCCTGACGCGCGGATTTGCCCATCTGGCGGTGCGTGTAGACGTTTTCTCCGATGACGATGGCATCATCCACGACGATCCCAAGCCCCATGATCAGCGCGAAGGAGGAGATCATGTTCAGCGTCTGTCCCATGAGCATCAGCACAAAGCAGGTCCCCAGGAGCGCAAACGGGATCCCGAGCGAGACCCAGATCGAGAGGCGCATGTCGAGGAAGAGCGTGAGGCAGAGAATTACGATGAGAAGCCCCTGAATGCCGTTTTCGCCCAGCATGGCGAGACGTTCGCGGACTTCGGTGGAACGGTCTCCCCACGTCAGAAGCTCATAGCCTTGCGGAACCTGGGCTTTCGCGACGTAGGCGTGGACGGCATCCACCATGGCGAAAAGGTCTTCTTCCGGATTGCGCTGAATGTTGAGGGCAAGAAACGGCCGGTCCGGACGGTAGCGGATCCGTTTTTTTTCTTCCGGAGACGGATCCTTTTCGGCGTTTTCGCTGATTTCTTCGGTTTCGCTGATTTCGGAGGTTTCGTCGATTTCTGTGTTTTCGTCAATGACGGTGCGTATCGAAATGCTGCTGGCCGTATCTACGAATTCATCGCGCACATTGCCGAGGTCGCCGACCGTGAGGATCGCCCCCTCTTCCGTTCCGAGAAGCGGAAGCCGTGCGATCCCTTCCCCCCAGTCCTGTTTCGTGTCGCTGCGAAGGAGGATCTCCTGCGATTTGCCGCGGATAGTGCCTCCGGCCTGCTGATGATTTTCGCGGGCGATGATCCCGGCGACTTCCTGAAGCGTCAGACCGTAGCTGCGGAGCGTGTTTTCGTTCAATTCCACGTCGATCTGGTAGTCTTTGCTCCCTACGATATCGACGCGCGAAATATTCGGCAGCTGGAGGAGTTCGTTTCGGACCTCTTCGGCAACGCCGCGCAGTTTCAGCTGTGCGTCAACACTCCAGTCCGGAGGACCGAGGATCCCGACGCGGATGATCGTTTCCTCGATTTGAAGCAGGCGTACATCCGGCCTCTCGCAGAGTTCCGGAAACGTGGAGATCCTTCCGACCGCACTGTCCACTTCATTCAGAACGCGGTTCTGGTCGTCGACGTTGGATTCCAGTTCGATCATGACGGATCCGACGTTTTCAGACGCCGTCGACGTCACCTTTTTGATGCCGACGATGTCGCGGACTTCTTCTTCGATCTTCTGGCAGATCGCCTCTTCCACCTCTTCCGGTGTCGCGCCCGGATACATGACGGAGACCGAGATCATGTCGATGTCGAAATTGGGAAACGTTTCCCGATTCAGGCTTTTGAGTCCCCAGAATCCCATCAAAAGGACGGCGATCATGATGAGATTCATCGCCGGAACGTTGGAGACTGCCCACTGAAAGACTGATTTCATGGGATCTCCTCCTTTTTCGCATCGTCATCCGATCCAGATACCGTGCTGTTTTCCGACGCGGGGACCGTGCCGTTCTGTGATGCGGAGGGAACGGAAGCGGAAATGGCGTCGGAGTTTTCGCTGGATGTCGATTCCTGCGTTTTCTTCTGCACGTGAATGCGCGTTCCTTCGACCGGAGACGCCAGCGGGGAAACGATGACTTCATCGCCGGGTTCCAGAACGCCCCGTTTGGCGTAGACGAGGATCCTTCCGGACTTTGTGTCGAAGTGGGCCGTCATGATTTTGGAGGCACGCACGAGCACATCTTCACCCGCTTCGTTTTTGCCGGCTTTCCAGACGGTTCCTCCGGGCAGGACCGCCATTTCGGAAAGATTCAGAAGAGGCCGGGCCGGATTGGCGTGGATCTCCACCGAGACGAACATTCCGGGCATCAGGGTCGGCGAGACCGCACGTTTCAGCGGGCGTCCTTCGATGCTGAAAGCCTGGACGTTCAGCGGATCCTCGACGACGACACGGCACGGCATCATGCGTGTTCGGGAATCCAGCCCCGGACCGTCAAGGTACGTCAGCGTTCCTGCCCATTCGTAGACCGTGTCGTTCAGCTCGTACTTGAGCCGGACCGGAGTGTCTGCAAACTGGTAGAATTGGCGAAACGCGGATGGATCGGAAACGGTCTCCGGCTTGGCGGTCTCCTGTTTCGTGTGGAGCTGAGACTGTTCGGAAGATGTTTCGGAGGCTGTGTTTTCATCTGCCGTATCGTGGTTCACCAGATTTTCGCTCCAGAGCCATTCGACCTGCTTCATGTAGAGGCTGCACTGGACTTCCAGGCGGGAAGTATCATGGATGGAAACGAGATCTTCGCCGCGCTGTATGAATTTGTCCTGCTCAACATCAAGGCTCACGACCAGCCCGGTGAGCGGCGCACGGAGCGTGCATCGCGAGAGATTCAGTTCGGCTTTCTCTACGGCGACCCGCGCCAGTTCCTGAACGGCATTGAGTCGCTCTTCCTGTGCAAGGAGCGACTCATTTTCATTCCTTTGCGTCACGACCGCCTCTTCCCGCGTCAGGAGGTTCAGTCTTGCCGTATCGAGTTCCGTCTGCGAGACCGCGCCTTTTTCATGCAGTGCCAGGCAGCGTTCCACTTCGAGTTTCTGTGTGTTGAACTGCTCCTGCGCGATCTCCAGGCGCTTCAGATTGTTCTGGACGGCGACCTTCCATTCTTCGATCTCGCGTGCCGCCTTGATGAGCGACTGCTGCGCTTCCTGCAGAGCGTGCCGGTAATCCTGCTGGTCGATCTCCATGAGGATATCGCCTTTCTGAATGTAGCGTCCGACGCGGCAGTTAGGAGAAAGGAACGTGATGTTTCCAGAGACTTCTGATGCAACGGCGACCTTACGGAATGGGATCACCACACCGTCGACCTGAAACGTGATCCCGCCTGTCTCGCGGAAGGCCGTTTCCGTCTCTACTGTCGGGATGATCTCCTGGACCGGGGCGGCTTCCTGCGGACTGCGGCCGGCACTGATGCTTAGCGTCACGAAGACCCCCAGGGCAAGGATCCCGATGGAAATCAGCAGGTGGACTGCAAAAACCAGCCATGAACGGGCGGCTTCGCGAAGGAATGCGTTTTCTTCATGCATAGGTGGATCTTCCTTCTGATTTGGAGTCATTGGAAATGGAAACCAGCCTCGTGAAGTCCCTGGGGCTTGGGGATGTTCTGTACGATGGCGAAGGTTGATTTTACCCGGCCAAGATATTTTGTCAATAGCGAGGACGTCTGTTTTTTTGAAAATTTAAAGATTTTGGTTCATTGGGGAATGGAGTCTGCTGCGCTTCGCGATTTCGTTCGCCAAAGTCGGCACGTGCCGGGAGGAAACGTTTTTTATCTTCTTTTCCAGATTTTTGAGCGGACTCTTGACAAAATGTTCTTTTCCAATTAAAATGAAAGAAGTTTTGGGAAAAGGTCCTTTGGGAAAAAAAAGAGAAAAATTCCGAATTGCCGGAGGAAATTTTATGGGAAGTCAGCTTTCGCGAATTTCGATCACGCTGGAAGAGAACGTACTTGAACAGTTTGATGCACAGATCAAACGTCAGGGATTTCCGACTCGCTCGGAGGCCGTGAAGCAGCTGATCAAAGCCTCGCTGATCGAGCAGGAATGGAAAGACGGGGAAGTCGTCGCCGGCGTCATTACGCTGGTCTACGACCACCACAAATCGCGGATGCTGGATGAGATCATCGGCAAACAGCACGATTTTGGCTCCCTGGTCCTGTGCTCGCAGCACGCGCATCTCGACCACCACAACTGCATGGAAAACATCATCGTGAAAGGCCCGGTCGAAGAGCTGAAAAAACTCTTTCACGGTCTGGAGACCATCAAGGGAATGACGCACTGTTCGCTCACCATGACGACGGCGGGGCATCATTTTTGAAAAAAAGAAGTTCTGTGGACAATTTCGTCTGATTTGAAGAATTTTTGGCCGAAATTTCTTTTTTCGGCGGGGAAAGTCTTGACAATGTGGATATTTTTGCTAAAATAGTATTACGATTTTGGAATTCGTATTATTTACCCTGAGGATCCCTCTCATGTCCAGCCGCCTGCCAGTTTTTCGTCTGTTTGGAAAAAGGAAATTTGCATTCGTGCATTTTGGCGGCTCTGCATCTGCACGGCAGTCAGCGTCAGCCTGTTCCGGCGGTTTTACGCTCGTGGAGCTTCTGGTCGTCATCGCCATCATCGGTATGCTGGTCGGTCTGCTTCTTCCGGCGGTCCAGCAGGCCAGGGAAGCCGCGCGGCGGATGAACTGCGCGAATCATCTGCGTCAGACCGGGCTGGCCATCCTGAACTATGAGAGCCAGACGGGGGCTTTCCCAGGAATGGGGTCTTCCGTGACGGAAATGTGCGGATTCTCTGTGCAGGCGCGGATCCTGCCGTTTATGGAGCAGGACGGCGTGAATCAGCTGATCGACTATACCGTGCCTCCGATGAGCGGAAGTAAAGGAAACATGAAGCTCAATCCGGCCCAGTCGCGTGCGGCTTCGGTGCGGATCGCGTCCTATCTTTGCCCGAGCGACGGTGAAGATCCGGTCTTTACCGAGTACCAGCTTGACGGAGCCGGTGAGGGGGCGAGCCTGAACGGAACGAATTTCATGGTCGTCGTCGGTTCCGGAAAAGGGACCAGCTACGATATGCGGTTTCCGACGGACGGGATCTTTTACTGTGAGTCGAAAGTCACGTTCGGCATGATCCCGGATGGAACGAGCAACACGCTGATGCTTGCGGAATCGCTTCTCGGGAATCATCAGGATACGGAAAAAGACCCCATCATCGGGCGTCAGGTCGGAGTCAGCGGCAGTTTGAAAGGGAACTCGGCAGAACCTGGGTTTGCGGGAGTTTCGGATCCGTCGGAGTCCCAGCTGCGTTCCTGGGGATCGGAAGCCTCCAAATTTCAGGGAAATCGCGGAGCGTCCTGGCTCTTCGGCCGTTCGCTTTTCACGGGAGCCGTCGCGGCACTTCCTCCGAATCCGGCATTTCCGGACAGTACGGGATCGAGTTCCCAACAGATGGGATTCTATTTTGCCCGAAGTGCCCATTTCGGCGGCGCAAACTGCATGACGGCGGACGGTTCCTGCCGATTTTTCTCGAACGGGATCGAGCGGAGCCTCTTTCAGGCGATGGGAAGCCGAAACGGAAAAGAAGAGGAGAGCGGCGTAGAATGAGAGAAAAGAGAGTAGGATCGAGAGCAGGATCGAGAGCAGGATCGAGAGCAGGATCGAGAGCAGGATCGAGAGCAGGATCGAGTGCTCCGTCACGCTTTGCGGAGCTGGAAACAGAGAAGAAGACGCTCCGTCTTTGGGGCCGGTTCCTGCTGTCCGGATCTTCGGTACGCGGAATTCTGCCGCATCGTATTTCGGCATCGGTACGCAAAACGGCCGCTCTGCTTCTTTTGATTTTTCCCGTTTTTCTCTGCGGATGCGGAATGTCCGGTTCGGGGATCTCTTCCGATGGTTCAGAAAAGGGAACCCGTGAAGTTCTGGATCCTGCCGAAACGCTGTCCTGCGATGCCGTTCCGTCTGCCATACTCTGCGACGGAGCGGGGAGTCTGCGTCTTGCCGTCTATCTTGGCTGTGCGGACCGGGCGGTTGGAGTCGAGCAGATCGAGAAGGACGAGTCCCAGACGGTCCCCTACCGGATCGCGTGCCCGAATTTGCGCCGTCTGCCCGTTACGGGCGAAAGCCACGGCCGGCAGAATGTTGAAGCGATCCTGACGCTTGAGAAAAAGCCGGAACTCATTCTGCGCTCGAAAAATACCGGGGCGGGAATGGATCCGAAAGTTCTGGGATCGCGGACGGGGATCCCGGTAGAAGAGTTTCTCTACGGAGATCTTGGAGAAAATCGCGAGACGCTTTACGCTTCCCTCCGGCAGATCGGCAGAGTCCTTGGCGTTTCGGAGCGTGCTGAGGCCGTCATTGCGTTCATTGAAGAGAATGTGCGTGAACTCCAGAGACGTGCTCCGGAGCTTCCGCTGGATCAAAGACCGAGGGTCTATCTGGGAGGTCTTTCGTATCGCGGAGCACACGGGATCCATTCAACGTCGTCCAACTATCCGCCGTTTGAGTGGGTCGGAGCGCAAAATGTTGTCCGGGACGGCGTTCAGGACTTCATTCCTGCCGAACAGTTGGCCGTGACTCGCGAACAGATCCTGCTTTGGGATCCTCAGGTGGTTTTTCTGGATCTGGGGACGATGGATGTTCCGGGGAAAAACGGACTCCAGGAACTTCGGACCGACCCGATCTATCGTCAGCTGGATGCGGTGAAGAACGGCCGTGTGTTCGCGCTTTACCCGAATTCTTCCTATCAGGCGAATCTTGAGGCCCGGCTCGCCAATGCGTGGTTCATCGGCAAGACGCTCTATCCGGATGCGTTCGCAGACGTGGATCTCGACGCGAAAGTCCGTGAGATCTTCGAGTTTTTGACGGGTTCTCCGGTCTTGGATGAAGTCGCCGGACCGCTTCGGAGTCAGGTCTTTCGTCCTGTCTTGATGGAAAATGTTCCAGAAGAAACGCGCCAGGCAGAAACGGCTTCGGCGGAAACGGCTTCAGCAGAAACGATTCCGATGGAGGAGGATCCATGAACTGGCGTTTCTTTTGGGTCCTGGCCGCGGCCCTGGTGCTTCCGTTTGTTTTTGCGGTCTGTGTTTTGCTTGGAACCGCCCGTATTTCGCTTTGGGATCTGGACACTGCGGGGAAAGCCATTCTGTTTCATTCGCGGATCCCGCAGGCCCTTACGGCCATTCTTGCAGGAGCGGGACTTTCCGTGACGGGGGCCTCGATGCAGGCGGTCCTTCGCAATCCGCTGAGTTCGCCGTTTACGCTTGGCGTTTCGAGTGCGGCGGCATTCGGTGCGGCACTGGCGGTCATTTTGGGAGGAACGGCAGTCTCGGCGTTTCAGGTGACCGGCGGAGCATTCCTCAGTGCACTGCTTGCGGTCCTTCTGATCCTGCTTTTGGCCGCGAAACGAAATGTTCGTCCAGAGACCATCATCCTCATCGGCGTGGCGCTCAGTACGTTTTATTCTGCCGGGATCATGCTCATGCAGTACATCGCGGACGAACAGCAGCTGGCGTCGATCGTTTACTGGTCCTTCGGAGACACTCAGCGCGGAACGTGGCCGACGATCGGCACTTTGGCTGTTCTCGTGCCGCTTGCGGGGGTCTGGTTCATGCTTCAGAGCTGGAGATTCAACGCGCTTTCCCTTGGAGAAGAAACCGCCCGCGGACTTGGGGTCCGAACACGACGGATCCGGCTTGCGGTGATGGTCCTGGGGTCTTTTCTTACGGCGATCCTGACCGCTGCGCTCGGGATCATCGGTTTCGTCGGGCTCGTTGTGCCGCATCTGTGCCGTCTGATCGTGGGTGAAGACTACCGTTTTGTGCTTCCGATGTCGTTTTTCAGCGGTGCGATCCTGCTTCTTGTCTCCGACACTGCCGCGCGTCTGGTCCTCGCGCCGCGTTTGATGCCCGTCGCGATCCTGACGGCGTTCATCGGCGCGCCGCTTTTCCTCCTGATGCTCGTTCAGCTGGCTGATCGGAAAGGAGGGAGCTCGGAATGAAGACACTTTTTCGCGCTTTTGCCTCCATCGTTTCTGCTTCGCCTGCGGACAAAACGGGATCTTTAGGCGAAACGGGGATCTTTGGCGGAATACTGGGTCACGGCGAGCCTCTGCGTGTGGATTCTGTCGTATTTCGTTACGGAAAACGCGAGATCCTCCGTGGAGTTTCTTTTGAGGTCCCGCCGGGCTGCGTTTTTGCGATCCTGGGGCCAAACGGATCCGGAAAAACGACGCTTCTGCGCTGCCTGAACCAGATCCTGATGCCGACGTCCGGTCAGGTCTGTTTGGGGAAGCACGATCTTTTGAAAATGTGTCCGGAACGTCGGGCAAAATTGGTTGCGTATGCGCCGCAGCGTACTGTCTCAAGCGGTTTGACGGTCTTTGATTCCGTACTTCTTGGCCGGCTTCCGCATCGGACGTGGAATTCCGGACGGACTGATGAGCAGAAAGTGCGGGACGTGCTTGCGCGTCTTGATTTGACGGAAAAAGCTCTCCGTCCGCTGGATACGCTCAGTGGAGGGGAATTGCAGAAAGCTGCGCTGGCTCGTGTTTTGGCTCAGGAACCTCGGCTCATTCTGCTGGATGAACCGACGAGTGCGCTGGACTGGAAAAATCGGACGGAGATCCTGAGGCTTTTGCGCAGGATCGCCCGGGAGGACGGCGTCTCGATCCTCCTGACGATCCACGACATTAACGATGCGCTGCGTCATGCGGATCGGCTTCTCCTTCTGAAAAATGGAGAGGCCGCTGCGGAAGCTGCCCCGGAGGATATGGCGGAAACCAGACTTTCAGAGGTCTACGGACTTCCGATCCGGATCCATGAGATCCAGGGAATGCGCACGGCGTTCGTTCAGGAATGAGCGGGAAAACCAAAAATAAAAAAACAAAATTTTTGAAAGTTGAGATCAATTTGAAATTCAGATCAAAGGAGGATTTCCCATGACGAAACTTACTCCGGAGCAGATCCAGGCTGCGGTTTCATTTCACGGACATCATTGCCCCGGCCTGACTATTGGCCTGCGCGCTGCCGAATACTGTCTGAAGGAGATCGGTTCAGCAAAAGATGAAGAGATCGTCGCGGTCGTGGAAAACGATATGTGCGCGGTCGATGCCGTTCAGTTCCTTACCGGATGTACTTTCGGAAAGGGAAATTTCATTTTCCGCGACTATGGAAAAGCCGCATTTACGTTCTTTCGCCGTTCCGATGGAAAGTGTGCCCGCATCATTCTGGATCCGGACCTGTGTGCCGACCTGCGGACCCGTATGGAAGGAGCGGCCCGCGACAGTGAAGAAGGAAAGAAACTGCGTCAGGAGATGATCGACCGGCTGATGGATGCGGAACTGGAAGACGTTTTTCTCGTGAGTATTCCCAATGAGCCGATGCCCCAATGTGCGCGCCTGCACAAGACGATCCCTTGTGCTCAGTGCGGCGAAGGGACGATGGAAACGCGTCTCGAAGAAGTGAATGGTCTGCGTTTGTGCCGGGTCTGCGCTTCAAAAGCGGCGGCTCAAAAATGAGTGTGAGTCAGTTCCCCAACGTGCGTTGATCTCTGCGTCAGGTCCCTGCGGAACGGAGATCGACGCTCAAAACGGGTCTTTGTCCTGCGGTGCGTCTTTTTGGCGAAGCAGATCCGCTCCCGTCATCAATCCTGGAATGACGGGAAGTTTTCTGAGTGCCGGAGTTTGAGAGATCGTGGAATCGGCACCTTTCGGCTGATTTTTTTCCATCTTGAGGCGTTCCCGCAGAACTTCGCGTTTGGAAAGCGGTTTCTGTTCCTGTGTCCGTCCGGTCTTTTCTGAATGTGCGGCAGGACGAAACATTCCGGGATCAAAATCTTCCGGTTCCGCAAATGTTTCCTCGGTGCCGAAGGCTTCTGATTCATCGCAAAACGGCGGGATCGGGCGCACTGGAAATTCTTGTTTTGCGGTTTGGTTCTCATTGCCGGCGGGGGACTGTTTCGGGTTCCCGGATGTCGAAAACGCAGGAGCTGCCTCTGACGGCTCACCTGTTTCCTGGCGAAAGATCTCTTCCTGCGGTCCTTCACCAAATGATTCGTCCAGACGGTCTGCCTGCCGAAATTCGCCGAAGGAAAGCGTCATCTGGAAATTCTCCATCAGCATTTCATGCCGCGGAAGCTCCATAAGGAACGGACTGGGAGCCGAAGTGCGCCGTTTCCCCATCAATTCCCGCGATTCTGCCATGGAAAGGATCAGTTCTTCCTTGGCGCGCGTCATGCCGACGAACATGAGCCGGCGTTCTTCTTCCAGCTGAATGGGATCTTCAAAAGCGCGTTCGTGCGGCAGGATCCCGTGTTCGCATCCGGTGAGGTAAACGCATGGGAACTCCAGCCCCTTTGCTGCATGAAGCGTCATGAGCGCCACGCCGCCATTTCGGGCAGCTGCCGCATTTCCTTCGTCGTCCGCAGTTTCGAAGACGTCTGGAGAGGCCCAGTCGTCGGTTTCTCCTGCCAGAGAATTCTGCTCCAAAAACGCGGCGAGGGATGGGAATTCGGACGTTTCGTCAAATCGGGAGGCCAGAGAAACGAATTCTTCGATATTCCGCAGCCGCTGGGCATCCTGTTCATCCGTCGGATCAAACTGCTCGCGATACGCTGTTTTTTCGAGCAGCTGAAGAGCCAGAAGAGTCAGCAGACGGGGGGCATTGGATCCCTCGGCCTTCCGGAAGTTCTGGACTGTCTGAACGTGGACCTCATTCAGGGCCAGGATCGATTCCGTAAATCCTCCCAGTGCGGCGATCGCCCGGTTTTTCAGTGCCGTGCATTCCGAAGCCCGAGACGCGGCTTCCCAGAGTGAGTAGCCGTTGGCCCATGCGAAACGCTGAAGATGGTCAAGGGACGTCTTTCCGATCCCGCGGGCCGGGACGTTCACGACACGGAGGAACGCTTCGTTGTCGTGCGGATTGGCAAGAAGACGGAAGTAGGCGAGCAGGTCACGGATCTCCGTTCGGTCAAAAAACTCTGTGCCGTGCACGATCCGGAATGGAACGCCATGGAGCCGAAACGCTTTTTCAAAATGGATGCTGGCGGCATTCATTCGGTAAAAGACCGCGAATTCCGATGCATCCCGCACTCCGCTGGACAGTGCGTCGGCGATCTCACGTGCGATCCGTTCCGCTTCCTCCGTTTCATTCGCGCTGCTTTGAAAACGTACAGGCAGTCCGTCGCCGAGATGGCTGAAGAGTGCTTTGGGTTTTCGCTGCGTATTGTGTTCGATCAGCTGGGCAGCGGCATTCAGGATGAACTGGGTGGAACGGAAATTTTCTTCCAGATGCACGACTTTCGCCGTCGGAAAATCTTTCTCGAATTCCAGAATATTCGCGATATTTGCGCCGCGCCAGCCGTAGATCGACTGATCCGGGTCTCCCGCCGCCATAAGATTCGTGCTTTCGAGCGTCAGTGCGTGCGAGATCGCATACTGTGCCAGATTCGTGTCCTGGTATTCATCGATCAGCACGTACTCAAACTGCCGCGCGATGGATCGCCGGAGCATTGGATCCTCACGGAAGAGCCGGACAGACAGAAGAAGCAGATCGTCGAAATCCACGGCATTCGCCAGCTGCATTTCATGTGCGAGGACTGGAAGCAGATCATGGAGAAATTCCTCCCGTTCATTCCCCGGTGCCGGAACGAATTCGGAGACCGGATCCAGAAAGCGGTTTTTCAGGGCGCTGACGGCGTGCATGATGGAATCGGCAGAGTATTTGACCTCAGCGTACCGTCCCTCTTTTTCCGCATCCATTTCCTTCAGACGCGCCATGGCGCTGCGGACTGCCGCGGCCGATTCGTTTCCGGAGTAGATCGTGTATCCGGGATCCAGTCCGACGCGGTCTGCATACTGACGAAGGAGTCTTGCGCAGAACCGGTGGAAGGTCCCGATCCAGACGTTTGCCGAGCCGGTGAGCTGACGGACCCGCTCCTTCATTTCATCCGCCGCTTTGTTGGTGAAGGTGAGGACGAGGATCGATTCCGGCAGAACGCCTTCACTCAGAAGCTGCGCGACCCGGTGCGTCACGACGCGGGTCTTTCCGCTTCCCGGCCCCGCCACGACCAGCAGCGGACCATCCCTGTGCAGGACTGCCTGACGCTGTGCATCCGTGAGTTTGGAAAGAAGCGGTTCGGGAAGCATAAAGGAACGGAACTCCGTCAAATGAAAGATCAGGGGACGAAATGTCTCATCCCCTGAACGAGATCTTCAAAAAACAGTCGGATCTTAGATGAAACTGTCCATCACTTCTTTCGGAGCCGGCCGGTAGGTGAACGGTTCCATCGTGAAGGAGGCGTGCCCCTGACTCAGCCCCTTTACGTCGTTGGCGTAGCCGAAGAGAGTCGCCAGCGGTGCTTCCGCTTCAATGATGGTGCTGCGTCCGCGGACGTACGTCTGGTTGATCTGGGCGCGTCTTTGCTGAAGGTCGCCGATGATGCCGCCGACGCATTCGTCCGGTGTCGTGACCTCGACCTTCATGATCGGTTCCATCAGATCGATGCCGGCTGCGAGGATCGCTTTGTTGAACGCATCCGCCGCCGCGATATTGACGGCCGTTTCATTGGACGTCTCATCGATCACGACATCCTGGACCGTCGTTTTGATGTGGATGAGCGGGAATCCGAACATTCCGCCGCCGTCTGCCTGTTCGCGGAGCGTCTGGACTGCCGCATCCTGAAGCTCAAACGGGCAGGGCGTTTCGATCGGAAGCATCGGGATCACCAGGACCGATTTGTCTCCCTTCGTGAACGGCTCCATTTTGATCTTGACCTGCGCGAAGAGCTGCGTATCGCCGATCTTGCGATTGCATTCCCCCACCACTTCTGCCGTATTGCGGAGCGTTTCACGATAGCTGACGCGCGGAGGACGGACACGGACGTTGAGTTTGAAGTCGCGCAGAAGACGGTGCTTGATGATCTCCAGATGAAGTTCGCCCATGCCGCTGATGAGCGTCTGACCGGTCTCCGGATTCACGACAGCCTGGAAGGTCGGATCCTGACGGCGCATCATCGCCAGCGTCTCGTCAAGTTTTTTGCGTTCCGCTGACGTTTCCGGTTCGATCGACATGGAAATGACCGTTTCGGGGAATTCGATCGATTCCAGCAGGATCGGCTTGCCTGTTTCGCAGAGCGTATCGCCCGTTACCGTCCGGTTCAGACCCACGATCCCCACGATGTCGCCCGCGTAGACCGGGTCTTTCATGAGTTCTTTGTGGCCGGCCAGGAGCCGGTAGATCTGCGGCACATTTTCCTTTTCGTTCTTTCCGACATTCAGAACCCGGGAACCCGGTTTGAGCGTTCCGGAATAGATGCGCAGGTAGGACAGGTCGCCGTGCTTGCCCGGAACCACTTTGAAAACGAGGCCGCAGAACGGTTCTTTCGGATCGGTCTTGCGCGTGATCTTTTTGTTCTCTTCCGGATTTTTGGGATCTTTCGCCTTCGGATCGATCCCTTCCACCGGCGGGATGTCCAGCGGAGACGGAAGGTAGGCGCACATTGCATCCATCAGCGGCTGGACGCCGATATAGTGCAGTGCCGTTCCGCAAAGTACCGGTACACAGAGAAGATGGATCGTCGCGTCACGGATCACCCGGTGGATCAGATCTTCCGGGATCGGTTCTTCGGAAAGCATCAGTTCCGTGATCTCGTCGCTGAACATCGAAAGCTGATCGAGCATCTGCGAACGCCAGAGTTCCGCTTCATCCTGCATCTCTTCAGGAATTTCACGCACTTCAAACTTCATTCCCTTGGACTCCTGATCCCAGACGTACATCTTCATCCGGATCAGGTCGATCGTGCCGCGGAATGGATCCGGCATATGTTCCGGACCGGCACCGATGGGGATCGTCAGAACGAGCGGGTTGGCATTCAGCCGCTTTTCGATCTCGGAGACCGTATCTTCAAAATTCGCCCCTTCGCGGTCCATTTTGTTGATGAACGCCATGCGGGGCACATTGTATTTGTCTGCCTGACGCCAGACCGTTTCGCTCTGTGCCTCCACTCCCTCACGGGCACTGAAGATCACGACAGCACCGTCGAGAACTCGGAGACTGCGTTCCACTTCGGCTGTAAAGTCCACGTGGCCCGGCGTGTCGATCAGATTCACGATGCAGTCGTTCCAGTCGAACGTGATGGCGGCAGAATAAATCGTGATCCCGCGCTCCTGCTCCTCTTCGTCGAAGTCCGTCGTGGTCGTTCCTTCATCTACTGAACCGACTCTGTGATTGAAGCCCGAATAGTAAAGCATACGCTCCGTTACCGTCGTTTTACCGGCGTCAATGTGAGCGATGATCCCCAAATTGCGAATTTTTTCTATTCCTGCTGCCATTGGTTTTTTTATCCGTTTTACAGTTTTTCTGATTTACAGTTTTTCTGAAATTTGTTCTGTTCTGTTTTTGAACCGCCGTACCAACGAGGCGTTCTTTCGGACCTGCCGGGCCAACGAGGGAACGGATCCTGTTTCTTCCGCCGCAGGAAAAATATTCTGACGGTCGGACGGTCGGTCTGAATTTTTCTGTTTTGGGTTTTCTGCCGAAGACTGCGGACACGGACCGGAACAGTCTTGGGAGACAGTGCGGAAGATCTATCTTTTCAATTTCTATACATCATACACCAAACTTGCCTTTTCGTCCAGTATCCGGACAGGAAAATTTCGGAATATTCAGAGAATATTTCGGATCAAAAATTCCTTGTTTGAGGAAAATGACGTTAATTTTTATCTGAAAAACGCCGAGTACTTAAAAAGGAGAAACATCTTTGTTTTGGGACTTTGATTGAATAGGTTTCCTTTTTTTTTCTATTTTATGTTTCGGGAATAGTATGGTTTGAGAGTTTTGGGAACAGGATACCCCCTGAATTTACTATTTTTCGGGGTGTTTTTTGTAAATTTTCAATTATTTTGTTTTTTTTCGCGGGGATACTCTGGAATTTTACTGAAATTCAGTTAAAATAAAGTCGATAAAAGAATCAAAGATTCAGTATCTTCGGATTCTTAAGCGGGAGTGTTCCCGCAAATCAAAAATTAGAATTTATTCCATTTGGAGGAAAGTACTATGAAAAAACTTGGATTTCTCGCCATCCTGCTGAGCTGTGTCATGTTCGTCGGCTGCCAGAAGGCTGAAGAAGCTGCCGCCCCGGCTGAAGACGCTGCCGCCCCGACCGCTGAAGCTACCGAAGCCGCTCCGGCTGAAGAAGCTGCTGCTGAAGAAGCTGCCCCGGCCGCTGAAGAAGCTGCTCCGGCTGCTGAAGAAGCCGCTCCGGCCGCTGAAGAAGCTGCCCCGGCTGCTGAGTGAGATCACTCTCAGACAAATCACTGATTTGTTTGCCGAGCACTTTCGGGTGTTCGGCTTTTTTTATTTCAGAAATGGATGGAAAAGAGGAAGAAAATGAGTCAGATGCAGGCTGCGCCGCGCGGGATGCGGCTTCATATCGGGATCTTTGGACGCCGGAATGCCGGAAAGTCCTCGCTTTTGAACATGATGACGGCTCAAAACGTTTCGATCGTGTCCGACGTAGCGGGAACGACGACCGATCCGGTCGAAAAACCGATGGAACTTTTGCCGATCGGGCCGGTCCTTTTTATCGATACGGCGGGGATCGACGATGATGCAGGGGCACTTGGAGAAGAGCGTGCTCAGCGTACCCGGCGTGTTTTTGACCGGACGGAACTGGCGATCCTCGTGCTTGGCGAAAACGAATGGACTCCGTATGAGGAGGAACTCCGTCTTGAATTCCAGCGAAGAAACGTCCCTGTCCTGGTCGTTTTCAATAAAACGGATCTTCATGAACCGGACGAGACGCTGCGTACCCGCCTTTCGGAAGAATTCGGTCTGCCGACGGTCTCGGTCTCGGCGAGAGAACGGCGCGGGTTTGCGGAACTGAAGCAGAAACTCCTGGAGAATGTTTCCGAGGAATGGATCTCATCTCCGCAGATCATTTCGGATCTTGTGCCTGCCGGAAGTACCGTCGTTCTGGTCGTCCCGATCGACAAAGAGGCACCGAAAGGCCGGCTCATCCTTCCGCAGGTCCAGGTCCTGCGTGAGCTTTTGGACTCCGGGATCACCGCCGTCGTGACGCGGGAAACGGAGTTGGCGGAGACGCTTGAGAAACTTCGGGAACCGCCGGCTCTGGTGGTCACGGACTCGCAGGTCTTCCGTCAGGTCGCGCAGATCGTTCCCCGGGAAGTGCCGCTGACGGGATTCTCGGTCCTTTTTGCGCGGTTTAAGGGAGATCTGACGACGTTCATTGAGGGAACGCGGGCAGTCGCGGATCTGAAACCGGGAGATCGGGTCCTTATTGCGGAATCGTGCACGCACCATCCCATCGGTGAAGACATTGGCCGGGTGAAGATCCCGCGCTGGCTTCAGGAGGCGGTCGGCGGAGAGATCCAGTTTGACCATGTGCAGGGAAATGATTTTCCGCAGGATCTGTCTCCCTGGAAACTCATCATCCACTGCGGCGGCTGCATGACGAACCGGCGTGCCATTCTCTCACGGATCATGCAGGCACGGGAACAAAATGTGCCGGTCACGAACTACGGCATGATCATCGCGTGGTCCATGGGGATCTTTGAGCGTGCGGTGGAGATCGTGAAGTAGTTTTTTGCGGGATCCTTTGCGAAAAAAGCCTCTCTGTTTTGGACAGGGAGGCTCATTTTTTCAGCAAATTTTCGCGTCCGCGTTTACTGTCCCCATGTGAATGACTGGATGATCTCTTCGTTGGCTTCGCCGAATTTTTCCACCAGGTTCTCCTCCAGGGTGAAGACGACCGTGCACTGTTTGGGAGACGTGCCTTTTTGCGTCAGGAGATAATAGTAC
Source organism: Thermoguttaceae bacterium (assembly GCA_017939795.1). Taxonomy (GTDB): domain Bacteria; phylum Planctomycetota; class Planctomycetia; order Pirellulales; family Thermoguttaceae; genus RGIG3701. The sequence goes on along the minus strand of JAGBAA010000033.1, from coordinate 5,989 downwards.
ATTCGGAGATTCAAGTCTTCATATTTTGCGGAAACGTCAACGCGCGTGATCTCCGTTTTGTCGTCCCGCTGCATCGTCTTGACGTCCAGAATGCTCTCAAACTGTTCTTTGAGCATTTCACGCACCTTGGCGGCGTACTCTTCCGGTTTGAGTTCCAGTGTGTTTTTCGTATCCCGGATGGAAGCGATCGAGCACTGCGCGACCAGCTCGCCATCGGAAATGAGTCGGAAATTGCTCTGGTATTCATTGTGGTTCATCGGCTCCCACTCGGGCGTCAGGACGACACGCCAGGCTTTTCCGGGATCTTCGAAAAGCAGCAGTCCGTACTGCGCCTCATCGAATGCGATCTTTCCGACAGTCGCGTCGGTGAGATTTTTGGATTCTGTCATGGGCGTGATCTTGTACTGGATCTTGGCGGTGACGTCCATTCCCGGCGTGATGTATCCGGCAGTCCGTTTTTCCTCAATGACGAGTCCAAACCAGACGATCCGTCCGCGGTTCAGATCGAAGTAGGATTTTCCTTTGACTTCCAGCTTCGACGTATTGCCCTCATAGCTTCCTTCCAGCCAGCCGGAGGTTTCGAGGATCGCGATGTTTTTCTGCACATCTGCCAGTTTTGTTCGGATGTCCAGATTGAAAACAAGGTCCATCTGAAGAAGCATCCCCATCGTGTCGGGGGACTGTTTCCAGCTTTCACCGATCTGAACGTTCGTTCGATTCGGGAGAATGTAGTCGGCCAGCAGCGTGTTTCCCTGAATATTGACGGTATCCAGCTCATTGCGCGTGAGGAATCCCTCGGGGCGGAAGATATGGATGTGCGAGTCCTTGATGTCGACGCCGAGAAGAGGCTGCGAGAGATCGATCTCCTGCTTCATGGCTGTCTCTTCGATCTTGACGAGTGTGTCGTTTTCGAGAAAATGCCATGCGCCAAGCGTCGATTTTGCGCGCTCTCCGGGAAGGAGATTTCCTTCCTGAATGTACATTTCTTCGTATTTCTGCCGGCTCGTGACCTTCATGGGGATCTTCTGGATGACGGTCCGCGGCGTGTCTTTCTCAGTTTTGTTTTCTTCTGAGGTCTCTTTTGCAGTTTCTCCGCCATTTTCTTCGGTCTTCGGAACGGAAACGTTCTGCTGGGTCTGCGGGTCCATTTCCAGAAGAAGATTTCCTGCGGCATCAAAGGTTTTTTCGACCAGATCGACATCTCCGGATGTTCGCTGCGAGATAAGACGATAGCCGGTCCTGGACTCCTCGGCAAACAGTATTCCGGTTCCCGCAGCCGTGAACAGGAACAGGGCAGCCGCGGCTGCGGAAATGATGGATCGGTATATTTTCTGCGTATTTTTCATTTTCTTGTCCTCAAATAGTCCGCTGGTCCCCTGCGGGGAGTCTGCGGAAGTGTTTTCGGCAGAACGGATCATTCTGCATTCCATCATACAGAAAAGATAGACGTTCTGTAAAGAGTGATTTTAAAAAAACGGGGAAAAAACAGAATTTCAGTCCATTTAAAATGGGATTTTCAGAAAAAAGAGAGAATATTTTTATTTTGCCATTGAAAAAAAAAGAATTTTTGCTATAATGGTTACGTTTAAAAATCAAACTGCCGCAATAGCTGCCGTTTTGCTTTCCCGGGTGCTGTTTGAGACATTTTATGCTTCCCAATGGCGGGGACAGGCAGGGACGCGGTGTTGAATCGGACTCAGAACAGGAGTTTTTATTGTGTATTGTGCTTCCGATCTACGGAAAATGACGGTCCAGCAGCTGGAGCCGATCGCCCGCGATTGCGGGATCACGCGTACTCACAGTCTGCGCAAGGCTGAATTGGTCTCCCGGATCCTGAAATCCTTGGAAGAGAAGGGGCTTCTGGCTCCGGAGAAATCGGAACTTCCGGAACTTCCGAGTCAGCAGAAAGATCAGGAACCGCCGTCTCCCGTGCCGCTTTCGGAGCAGGACGCACAGCTGATGCGTGCGTTTACGGAGCGTGCCAGCAGTTCTCTGAAAAAAACGGAATCGTCGATCGCGAAAGTCGCGGCCGCCCAGAATCAGAGGATGCCGCAGCTTTATTCGACACGTTCCCGTCCGAATGAGCTGGCGTATCTTCCGGATGCGCAGAGCGATATTGCCGAGGATTCGTTCATTCTGGACATGATCGATCCCTACTGGCTCCACGTAACGTGGTGTCTTCGCCGAAAGACGCTGGAACGTGCGAAAGCCGGACTTGGCCAGTACTGGTTCACTGCCCGGCCGATGCTTCGCATTACGGTATTGAATGACGGAGACGGAAGCGGCGGACGATTCCACCATCTGCGCGATATGTTCATTCACGGACACGTCAACCACTGGTTCATCCCCGTCTCGAATCCGCCGGCGACGTATGTCGTGGAACTCGGTTTCTTCTGTACGGTCCAGAAGAAGTTTTTCACGCTCATCCGCAGTAATGTCGTTTCGACACCGCAGGTCCGCAGTGCACTTCGGTATGAGAAATCCGCTGAGGTCGCGTGGATGTCTGTCTGCGGGATCCAGCCGTCGAAAACGCCGTCCTGGTCGCCGAACAATCACAATCTGTACAAGAAATGGTCGGAACGAACGGCACGGACGCTGGCGTCGGACAGCTCGACGCTGAAAGTGGATGCGCCGGAAGTCACGCAGGAAGAATTTCCGCTTCGGGTCACTACGGAGATGATCGTGTACGGAAGTACGACGCCGGACAATCAGGTGACGATCAACTCGGAATGGGTCGCGGTCCAGCCGGACGGAACGTTCATGCTTCGGATCGATGTTCCGGAGCAGGGCCGGCAGATGTTGGTGATCGATTCGCAGAATTCGAGTAAATCGCAGCAGATGACGCTGACGGTGGAACGCACGACGCAGATGCACTCGGACGATTCGGGCAGCCGCTGAGCTTTGATTTTTTTCAGAACGTAAAATAAACAAAATGGACTTTGAGTATCCGTTACCCAAAGTCCATTTTTTTGAGGATTCGTGAGTTCTCTGGAACTACCAGACGAGCGTACAGCCGAGGGTGAATTCCTGGAGGATGTTGTAGTTGTTGTTGTGGATCGTCTCACCGATATCCATGTTCTGGTTCGCCAGAGCGATGTTGCCGAGGCAGGACAGGTCGTATCCAAGACGCCAGACCATATGTTTTCCGGTCTTCAGGGTGGTGAAGATCCCCCACTTGGCTTCATAGGAAATGTCCGTTTCGGAGCACTTCGCCATGTAGTTCGCGGAACCGTCGGTGGAATTCATCTGCGTTTCCATGAAGTTCAGGTACGGAGTGAATCTCCAGCGCATACCCCAGCTCCAGACACAGTGCTTATCGACCATTTCTCCGCCGAAAGCGAGACCGAGCAGGTTGTTGTCCGCCTCGATGGCGGCGCGTCCGGACTGCGTGCCGATGAAATTCTTGTTGGAATCATAGACTTCGCCAGTCCCGGTCCAGGTCAGTTCTTCATTATAGGACGTGTAGTTCACGCCGACCATGTGGGTGTAGCGGATCCCACCCTGGCATTCACGGGTCCACGTTCCGTTCGGATGACCGACGAGCGGATCCGGACGTCCGCGTTTGCGGAACTGGAACATGATCTCACCACTGTTCATGGTCGCAGAATAGTCCATGTGCAGCATTGAGGGGGTCGAAGTATATTTCGTCGTGCTGGTCGTGCCGTCTTCCGCCGTCTTCGATTCTTCCCACGTGTAGGTGGTCAGACCGCCGACGCCGAAATTCGAGTAGAAATTATCCTGCGGATAGTAGGTTTTCGTGTTTTCCCACTCGTACAGACCGTCAAATTTCAGTTCGGTCCAGATGTCGAAATTGAACGCATTACGGCCGAGGTAACGGGTCAGGAAGATCTCTGCACCGGCACTGACCGGGAAACTCGTGTTCGAATCGATCACCGAGTAGCCGTTTCCGGTGAAAAACGCCGGATCGCTCTTGTCGAACTTGGCACGATGTTTCACTTTAGCAGCCGCACCGATCTGCCAGAGGTACGGATTGCCGTAGCCTTCATTGCATCGCTGGCAGCTGGAGCTGCTGGATGTAGTCGTTTCCGTGATGTAGGAGTAGGTCTCCTGCTGATCGTACGGAGTAAGCGGCGGGTTGCGGTGAATGCGTTCCGGAGCCATATCTGCACGGCTCTTCGGATAGGAAGGTTCCGGATCCGGAGTAGAAACGGCCGGCGCATTGAAACCTTCATTGCGCGGATAATCCGGAAGCGTACTGAATCCGGCACCATACGTCGGCTGTTCCTCATAGGAAACCGGCGTTGCATAAACTTCTCCCGCATTCTGTCCCACGGCACCGCTGCCGTATGCAGAGACCGGAGCATTTACTCCGTCTGCCGGCAATGCTGTCTGGGGAGCTGCCGTGCCTCCATAAGGTACAGCAAACGGTGCAGGCATCCCGTTTCCCTGCGGGGATGCTGCGGCAGACGGCGCGATTCCATTCCCATCCGTCTGCGAATTAGCCATGGCGGAGTCATACGGATTTTGCGCTTTTGCCAGGCCGCCGCTAAGGACAGCGACGAAGCTCAGCACAATGAAACTCCGGCTAATTAGTCCTAATTTACATTTGTTACTCACGAGGTCCTCCTCATTCGAATATTAATTGCATACCTCCACAATATTATCTCCGGAAGTCTGCTTACCCATATAATCGGCAAAATTCCACTGATAGTACAGCCATAAGCGGAAATATTCTGACAAAACTTAAAATTACTTGAAAGATCAAAACCCCTTGAATGGTTTTATTTTGTGTATTTTAATATTTTGTTAAGATGCGGCAAGTGTGGAAAAGATGAGAGAACGAAGTATTTAGGAAAAACTGATCGCTGATTCCGTAAATTTTCTGTTTTTTCATGAATTGTCGCAAAAAAACAGGATTTTCGTCTGGTCTGGAAAGAGAAAAGATGCTATGATGAGAAACAGGCGGTTTTATGATGCCATTTTCATGCGGATCCAAAGGCGATGGAGCCGGAACGATCTGTCCGATCCGCCAATTGAATACTATATATAGAATATTGTCAAAAAACGCATGAATAAAACGTTCCTTCATATTTTTATCGGTATTTTTTTCCTGTTGTCGGTCGGCACGATGGTCATGATGTATCGTTCCTGTTCACAGTATCAGCTGAAGCAGGAGGTCGCAGTCTGGACCGAGCGGATCGCCGGACTTCACGAACTGATGGCTGAGCGGAAAACACTTCAGGAACAGGCGGTTTTGGCTCCGGATCTGGAAGAGCTGGAGTCGGATTCGTTTGCGTCGCTGGATGAGATCCGGGAGAAGATCCAGAAGATCGATGAACAGATCGAGCAGGAGCTTGCTGCGGTTGGAGAAGAGGTCGCGAAATCGGGTTCCCTGACGGCACAGCTTCGAGTGCTTCCGCGAGTTGCGGAACTTTATTGTGTGATGGGAGACCAGACTGCGGCGCTTCGGCTGCTTTATGAGAGTGAACAGCTGATCCCCAAAGTGGAAGATCCGCAGGTCCGTGCGGGGATCTACATCAGTTACGCCGAGAGCAATCTTGTCTGCCGGGACTACACGTCGTACGAGGAATGCCGAAAGAATGCGGAAGAGCTGGTAGCGAAGGATCCGGACGGAAAATGGCAGGAGGAGATGCAGATCGCGCTTGAGAATCTGACGTTTCTTGCTGAGGAATGGCGTCAGGATCCGCCGCAGAGCCTGATTTTTCTGGAGAATGAGGAGAGTATTCCGTCGGAGGAGCTTCCTTTGGACGTGACGGCTTCCCATGCAGGAGCACCGGCCGCACTGGTGCCGGAAAATGAGCTGGAGATGAATGAAGGGGAGTCGGCACTTTTGACGCTTGAGGAACTGGGAGAGAATACCGCTCCGGCAGCAGTTCCGGCAGAAGTTCCGGCAGAAGTTCCGGCAGAAGTTCCGGCAGAAGTTCCGGCAGAAGTTCCGGCAGAAGTTCCGGCAGAAGTTCCGGCAGAAGTTCCGGCAGAAGTTCCGGCAGAAGTTCCGGCAGAAGTT
>JAGBAA010000032.1 GCA_017939795.1 Thermoguttaceae bacterium | reverse complement strand
TGGATGATGAGTGCGTATCCGGCGTTTTGCGCCCGGACTTCCCGGAAACGCGGGCGGTCACGGACCGGTCACGATCCGGCAGACGGAAAACGCCTGGACTTCCCCGTTCGGCTACGGCACGAAGGATCCGAAATTCTTCGGCGCGAATGCCGGCTGGAGCCACTACACGTACCCGATCTGGAGAAAGCTCCGGACCGAAAAGGAGGCCGAAAACGCGGAACGGCAGTATGAGATCCTGCTCGCTTTACGCAAGATCCGCCCGACGACGAAAACCGTCGGCAAGGTCGAACCCCGTCCCTTCATGCTCCCCGCACTCGAAAAATGCAAAAATAAACTCGTCGAACTGTGGAGGAACGCGGTGGGTTAGTGCCTTTTTCGATACATAAAACCATGAAAATTAAGCAGACCAAACGCGATCAAGAGCGTCAATCCTAATAATGGGGCTGTTTTGTTAATGTGTTGAAAAAATGTAATAACGACTGCGATTGCAGCGAGTCCCAACCAGATCAACACGATCCATAACAGGCATCCTAAAAGTATCGTTCTTGGTGTTCGCGGCGGTGTTTCATCGCGCCATCTTGGATATTCCTCGATTGGCGGCGGTGGTTTGTAGTCCGGGTCTTCAACGACCTGCAGATCCTCATATTCATCCATTTTGTTTTCGTCCATTTCATTCCTTTCATAAATAATTTTGTTTTATCATACCATAAAACAAAATATTAATCAAGAGGTTTTTTATGAGTACCCAAGCAATTCAGGCAGGAGAGGCCTTCATACAGAGCTGAATTGCCATGATGAGATTCTTCCCAAAAACAGTCTGAATGGATCTGGTGCCGCCGCCATTTTAACTATCTGCGCTGCTCTGTTGTCGGATGAACCACAATTTTGTCTTTTTTTGAAATTTTTTGAAATTTTTATTGACGAACAGAAATTTCGGAATATACTGGAATAGTGAAATTTTGAATCATCGTGTAGTTTTCTCCTTTTGAGGTGAAGAAATGAAAGTCCGAAACCGTGTTTCGCTGAATGTTTTGCTGGGATCTATCCTGGCAGCGTCGCTTTCCGGGGCGACGGGGACCGTTTCTGCCGCGTCGCTGACGTGGGATGGAAGTGACGGAAGCTGGACGAGTGCAGGGAACTGGCTCGTCGATGGGACCACCCCCTCCGCAAGTGCGCCGGCAAACGGAGATACCGTCACGATCAATGCCGGGACCGTCACGAGTCCTGCGACTCTTGGATTCCGGAATATGACGGTCAATTTGAATGGCGGGACCTTTAACGAGGCATGGCACGATATTCATCTTTACGGCGGGACCGTCATGAATCAGACGGGCGGAACGCTGCACTATTCCAAAGATTCCAACGACCGGTGGCTGAATATCGGCGAGACTCCCGGCGATGCCGTCGCGGTCTATAATTTCTCAGGCGGTGAGCTCTCCAACGTCAACTATCTCTGCGTCGGACGCCGCGGGCCCGGTCAGATGAACATTACCGGCACAGCGTCCGCGACGGTCGGGAACCTGATCCTCGGATACGCCCCGCTGAAATCCGGAGATTCCACCCTCACCATCGACGGCGGCTCGCTGACCGTTTCTGCAAATACCCTGCTTGGCGGCGACAATGCGAGTGAGCAGGGGAACTATCTCGGTACGAATACCATGCTGCTGAAGTCCGGGAGCTTTACTGCGAACGGTGAGGTCATCGTCGGAAAAACGGGGAACTTCACCTCGGTGCAGAAAACGCTCATCGAGATTTCCGGCGGTACGTGGACCAGTCAGGGAATGGTCTATCTCGGCGGCGGTGCAAACACGACGGCCAGCGACAGAAACCTCGTGAACTTCAACGTCACCGGCGGAACGGCCAATTTTAAGGATGAGGTCCACATCGGTGCCGGTACCGGGGCGAATGCCGTCATGCACCTTTCAGGCGGAACTTCCAATTTCGCGAAACCGGTCCTGATCTCCACGAAGAACGGCGCGAACGGCACGTTGAAGATCACCGGCGGCGCGAACTCGTTCAGTAACCAGATCTACGTCGGATTCATTAAAGAGGGAACGCACTCTGGAACTGGAACGCTCGAGATCGCGGGAGATGCCGCGTTCAGTAATGAGATCCTCGTCGGTTACGGTGCGGCCGGAATGCTGAAAATCACGGCCGGAGACGTGGATTTCAATCGGACGGACGTCGCTCTGAATATCGGTATGCGCGGCGCGGGCGGTAAAATGGAAATCTCCGGGACGGCTGACGTTTACGTCGGCGGTTCGGATCTCCACATTGGAAACGGAGCCGTCGGCCATCTGCTCCAGAGCGGCGGAAAACTCACGACCCGCAGCTGGCTCAACATCGGTGAAGGAAGTACAGGAACCTACGATATGACCGGCGGTCAGCTCGTCCCCGGTCACTACCTGGTCATCGGACGCCGAAGCAAGGGGGTCATGAACGTTTCCGGGACGGCGGACGTCGATGCGAAAGACGTCTACGTCGGCTACTTCTCCGACAAATCGGACGGTTCCGAGCTTAATATTTCGGGCGGAACGTTCGACGGGCATGCGCTTTACGTCGGAAATCAGCCCCATCATGGTCTCGATTCCACGAAGATCGGCACGGGGACCGTCAATGTTTCTGGGGGCACAGTTAATTTCGTGAATCAATCCTTCATTGGACACCGCGGTCAGAATACCCGCGGCGGGATCGGCATCCTGAATGTTTCTGAAGGCGGAAACATTACGTTCGGAAAGGCAAGCTATGCAAGCGGCAGCGACATGGTCGCGCTGAACGTCGGCTACGGCGAGAAATCGACCGGCACGATCAACGTTTCCGGCGGAAACATGAAAGTCACCGGCCATGCGTATATCGCGAACTGGCGCGGGACGGCAAACGTAAACGTCAGCGGCGGAAAACTCGATTTCGCGCACGAAACGTTCCTTGGACAGGGCGGTGAAAGCACGACCCGCATGAACGTCACCGGCGGCGAGACCGTTTTCCAGAAGATCGTACGCTCCGGCTACGGCGACAAATCGGACGTCGAGCTGAACGTTTCCGGCGGTACGGTCCGATTTAACGGCCGCGTGGAAATGGGATGGAATCAAGGAAGCAGCGATTCCATCACGATCACCGGCGGTACGGTCTACGGACCCAATGCTGACTTCATTCTCGGCGCGGGAGGTGGAGTCACCACGATGTCCGTCGGCGGGAACGGGACATACAGCCAGAACGGGAAAGGCAATTTCATCGTCAATGCTGCGTCGAATAACGGCGAGACCGGGACGTTCCTTGAGCTGAAAGAAAACGGAACGATCGACACGGAGTGGCTTTCGCTGGGGCAGAATGTGGTCGGCGATTCCCCATGCAATACGTTCAACATGACCGGCGGGACGCTCAAGATCGGAGGCGGAAACTTCCGGATCGGTTACCGTGCGCACTCGACGGTCAACGTCTGGGACGGCGACATTACGGTCGGCGGAGATATGCGCGTTGCGTTCCAGGATGACGGAAACAGCGGTGCGGCTCACCCGGCCGGCGCGGACGTGAATATTTATGGCTCCGGATCCACGTGGAGCATCGGAAGAGACCTGGACTGGAAATCGACCGGAAACGTGAACTTCATTGCCGACGGACTTAAACTGAACGCTGACGGTTCACTCGTTCCTGCAGTCTCGACAGTCCGGGCAAACGGCATCGGGCGGATCCTGAGTGCCGTCACGGTCGACACGTCGAAGTACTTCTACGACGGCGCGGCGTTTATGGATGATGTTCCGAATAATACGGTCGTCTCCACTGCGGGGACGCTGACCTGGGATCCCGCGTCTCTCACGACGGTCGGCGAATACTGGGATCTCCAGGTGAATGGCAACACGGCAGAGTTGGTCTTCAATGAAGAACTGGCTGCCGAAGCGCTCGTCGCAGACGGACTGGCAACTGCAGAAGGAAATATCGGTGAATCCGGCTGGGTCACCATCAGCGGCACGCCCAATTCCGACTTCACGCTCCTTCTCCATGCCTCTGGCGAAGGGGACCTGGATGAGCTGGCGGAGTACCTCACCCTTCAGATGGCCGATGCCAATTCCGAGATCACGGCTGAGCATCGGGGGGAATTCATCGCGTTCACCAACCTGACGCTCGACGACGATGGACTGAGCTTCATGAACTACGATCTCTCGGCCTTTAACGCCCTGAATGGTTCAAGCCTCACGTTCGACAACGTGCCGGAACCGGGAACGTGGATCCTGCTTCTTTCCGGAATGCTGTTCCTGTTCCGGAAACAGGTTCGGCAGGACTGAACGTTTGGAAGACGTTTTTTAAGTTTGCATTTTTGGGATTTTCCCGTCAGGGAATTTGCCTCAGGATATTTTGTTGATTTGGATTTCAGGAGCCAGAAAATGAAAATACGCACTGTTGCCGACCTTGCCGGTACGGAAAGATCCGCCCGATTTCGGAATGTGCCCGGCCGTTTCCTGCTGGCTGTCGGTCTGACGGCGGTCTGGAGTGTTGGAATCACAGATTCTGTGTATGGACAGTATATCTGGAACGGGGTTGATGGTACCGGATATGCCTACGCGGGAACTGCCGATCCGCCGTGGAGCTCCGACACTTCGAAGACCGGCAAGTGGGTCACGAACGGCGCGAACGCACTGTTTTCGGGGGAAAGCATTCTGAACAGTGTGCAGGAGTCCCTCACGGTCGAAAATGCCGCGGTCACTTTTGACGGCAAGGTGCGCGACAATTCCTCACTCACCATCAATGCGGGCGGAACGGTCAACATTCAGGGAGGACTTTGGCTTGCGAACGGGAACTACACGCCGTCGCTCACGATCGATCCCGGCGGAACGCTGAACGTGACGGGGGACTCCTCCTACATTTCAGACAACAAATCGGCCGTCTCTACCGTCATCATTAACGGAGGGACGATGAATTTTCCAAATGGCAATCTAGTCAACTTCGGGCATCACGGCGCCATTACGATGGAGCTGAAGAATAACGGACGGCTCGAATCCACCGGAACGATCGTTTTCGGGGCCGGCGATAAGGGAAGCGCGAGCACCAACATTCCGGCAGAGCGTATCCTTACGATCGGAACATCCGGATCTTCCGAAGACCAGAGCGTTCTGCAGGCCAAGAGCTTCTCCATCGGATCGCACGCAAATGGAAAGGTCATTCTCGAAAGCGGATCCATCCTTTCTGACAGTACGATTTTTGTCGGACAGTACCAGACCGGGACCCTCATCGCGAACGGCGGAACGATCCGGTCCGGGAGCGAATTTTCGGTCGGTCATGAAGCGGGAAGCCATGGTATTCTGGATCTGAAAAACGTCCAGCTCGACATTTCCGGCAAGCCGATCTATTTCGGGAATCAGGGAACGGCAGACGTTCGGATCGAAAATTCAACGCTCAATGCCTCTTCCATGGTCGTCGCCAATGTTGCGGGCGCAAACGGAACGGTATTGATCAAGGATTCCGCCGTGACGCTCACCTCGGCAGAACCGTTCTTTCACAAAAGCGGGAAACTGACGCTCGACAACGTGACGCTGAACTCTTCCATTATGCAAAACACCTACGTCTGGGGAAGCCAGTCCGTGGACAGCGTGACGGAACTCAAAAACATGACGCTCACGTTCAACGGTAATTTCCGGATCAACTCTGCCGCCGGTGCGGGAAACAGCTCGACGATGATCGTTGGTGAAGGCGGGCATCTGGAACTGAAAAACGGTTTCTGGATGGCAAACGCGGCGAACATGACGGCTGATCTGGAGATCCGGGACGGAGGGAAAGTTTCCGTCAAGGGAACCGCCTATCTCGCAGACCACCGAAGCGGAGCGTATGCGAAAGCCGTAGTCAGCGGCGGAACGTTCCAGGCAGAGATCCTGAATCTTGGCTGGTGGGGACCGATGGACGTTGAGGTCTCGAACGGCGGGACGATTTCCGCCTCCTCCATCACATTCAACAGCAATACCGGCAGCGATCCGGCAGACACACGCACAGGAGACCTGACGATCTCCGGAGCCGGGAGTAAATTCGAGTCCTCCGGCACGATCATATTTGGAAATACCAGCCGCGACAAAGTCACGGTCAACCTGCAGGCTGCGGAGACCGGTTTTGGTCTGATCTCGGCGCAGGGAAACATTTCCAGCGCAAACGTTGACTACGTTCTTGACGCCGCGGCGCCGATCATCCTTCAGAACGGCTACTCTGCAGAAAACGGCATTGCGCTCATGACGTCCGGCGGAACGATCTCGGCATTCTCCGGCACCTTGACCAGCGGGGACTGGACGGCTTCGCTCTCGGCAGACAAAAAGACCGTCTCGGCAAAACGGAATTCCAACGCACTCGGCACCGTCTCGGCAAATGGTCCTGAACTCCAGCTCAAAACTCCGGCGGAAAGCGGCTGGGTTTGGATCGATGCTGAAAGTACCGACCCGTTCCAGTTGACCATGACGGTCGACGGGCTGGGAGATATGGACTCCATGACGGCGTTCGTGGACATCCTGAACGAGTCCTTCACGACATTCCGTGCGGAAGCGGTCTCGGAGCAGCAAGTCCTCCTGACGGATCTTGGTTCCGGTTTTTCCGACGCGATGTTTGCGTGGGATCTCTCCACTCTTTCATCGGCAGGATTCAACGATCTCGCCATCATTGGATTCTCCGGACAGAACGTGCCGGAACCGGGAACGTGGATCCTGCTTCTTTCCGGATCCCTGTTCCTCCTCAGGCGGAAAAAACGGCAGACTCAACTTTAAGAAACAGATTTCGAAAACCAAAGGTAAACGCAAACCGATTCTGAAAAAAGAGGAAAGCAGATGACTGAAACGGCTTTCCTCTTTTACTCATTCAATACGCAGACCGTATATTGAAACAAACTGTTTCCGGTTTTCCGGCATACGTACGTTTCTGGATACCGTGCCGCGTTTTTCTTCATTCAGCCGCAGCCAGCTCTGTTCCCAGTCCATCTACGATGCCATCGCGGAATCGTCGGCGGGACCGTCATTCTGCGAGTCAGACTCTGTTTTTTTTCCAAACGGACTGCACCGCCAGCTTATCCTCCAGCAAAGAAGCAGAAACAGCTCAAACAGGAACCAAATCGGCAGAACGCCCCACACCATCGCAATCATCAGCACCCTGCGAATGTACGTGTCTGGCTCATTCAAGACCAGATCCATAATTTGATCGTTCATGAACGTCCAGTTCATGACTTCCTTCACGTTTCCATCTTTCTGTGCCTGCGCAAGTTCTTTTCGGAATTCTTCTTCAAACTCCTGGAAGTGTTTCTTTACTTCTTCTGCCGTGAAGTTTAATTTCTGTCTTTCGCCGTTTGCTTTTTCATTCACTTTTTCAAGCGCAAACTTCCATGCTTTCGTTTCACTGGAATTCATTCCGGCGGCAATATCCGCCTTCCATAGTGAGGCAAGAGGCATCAGCGTATGGACTTCATCCCATCGCTGAACTGCTTTTTCTGTTTCTGCACCGATCCAGAAAAGAGATCCCGTCAAAATCAGCCAGAACGGCCAGTTCACCCACCTTCGGTATCCGGCAAGACAAAAAAGTACGATTAAAAATAGAAACACCAACAAAATCAGCATCCATTCCATAGCAAGCTCTCCATAAACCTGGGTTTGAACAAGATTTTACTCTCCGAGTTCCGATATGTCGAAAGAATATGAAATTTCAGTTTGTGAAAAACAAAACGAAATATTCAATTTTAATGTCGATTTTAATACAGTCCAGATATAGTGTCAATACCCAATTTGCAAAAAATCCCTCCTGATTTTGGAAAATTTTTCTTTTTTTGACTTTTTTTGGAAAAAGTTCTTGCATTTTAGATGTTTCCGTGCATAATATATTCCATGAAGATATTGGAAGGAGTGTTTGGGAGACTTCAAATACCAAACTGGAAGCTGATCGATCACTCAGACGAACAGTTTGCCATTCCGCCATTGTTTCATGATTTTACGTACTTGAATAAGAACCCGGCTATGAAAAAAAAACAGAAATCCATTAATCGTTACCTCCGCACTCTTGCTGCGGCCGCGTTTGCCGCGGTTCCGGCAGCTTCTCTCGTCGCGGACACGATCGACATTCCGGCAGGAACGACGCAGGAGTACACGCTGACGAACACGACCGGAGTCATTGATGCGCACACGTTCACCGGCGATGGTACGCTCGTTTTGAATCTCCTGAAGTCGAACACCTACGTGAAGTCCAATTTCGATAATTTCACCGGCACGATCCGTGTCCAGAACGGCAGCGGTTACTCCGGCAGCGTGAAGCTGAATTCGCGCACCAGTACTTTCACTTCCAAAGAAAACATTACGATCGACATTATGGACGGTGCGCAGATGTACTCGGAGATCGATACACTGAACTGCGACATCTACGCCATTGGGACCGGCCATCAAAACGGAGAGAACCGCGGCGGTTTGCGCCTCTACAATCTGACGGTCAACGGCGACCTTTACCTCAAAGGCGACCTGACTTCCGCGATGGATAGAGTCACGTACAATGGGAAGATCGCGGGGACTGCCGCGGCGGGGGAAACGCACACGCTCACGATTGGAACTTCGGCACAGAATGGCAATGCCGCGTTGAACGGCGTGATCTCCGACGGCGCGAACGGCGGGAAACTCGCGGTCGTCGTCGCGTACGGAACACCAACGTTCAATGCCGCGAACACGTTCACCGGCGGACTGACCGTCAATAGCGGAGCGGCCGCAACGCTCGCCGATGCTGCGCGAGTCGCCGGAAACTACCAGATCAACGACGGCGGGCGGCTGGATATGCGATTCAGCAATTCCGGCTCCAATTTCGCGAACATGACCTTCACCGGCGGCGGGACCGTCAAACTCACGCCGACGAACAGCAACTCGGTCGTGACCAGCGGGAATTTTGACGATTTCACCGGTACTATCCAGATCGCGTCCGGCGGCGGTTCGACCAAACTGAATTTAGGTAACGGAAACAAGTTGACCTCGAATCCGGAGATCACGCTTGAAGTCCTTTCCGGCGGTCAGATCTTTACCTCCGGCCAGGTCGGTACGATCCCCAACGCAATCCGGATCGCAGGAACCGGCAATGGAGAAAACCGCGGTGCTATTCGGCATTGCAGCGGAATGATTTCCGGGACGATCACCCTCACCGCAGACGCGAACTTCGGACTTGGCGGCGGAAGCGTTTCCGGCAAGATCATGGGGAGTGCGGCCGAAGGACAGGCCCATACATTCACGCTCGGCACGGCCAACGAAAAAGGAAACGGCACGTTCTCCGGAGTCATTTCTGACGGCGAAAACGGCGGGAAACTCAACGTTACCGTCGCGTACGGCAACCCATCCTTCACCGCCTCCAACACTGCGACCGGCGCGCTGACCGTCACCGGCGGAACGCCGACGTTCAGCCAACTGAACCGATTCTCCAGCATCACCGTCACCGGCGGCACACTGACGCTGGCGAAAGAAGGCGGCACGATCCTGGAATCCGCCCCGATCACCGTTGGTTCCGCTTCCGGCGCGGAAGCCGTTTTGAGACTGAACGCCAGAAAAGCGGTCGACGACCACGGTGCGTCCGTCACAGTCTACAAAGGAGCGAGGATCGAGATCAACGGCGACGACACTTCCATCGGAAACAGCCGCGGCATCACCTTCATCGGCGGCGGCGACATCACAGGAACCGGACAGTTCTGGCTGCGCGGCGGCGGTGCGAAACTCACACTGACCGGCGCGAATGCCGAAACGACGATCTCTGCCAGACAGCTGAATATTTTCACCGACACGGTAAGTATCGACGTACAGGATGCGACGAGCAAAATGCTTTTGTCCGGCAAACTGTACTCGTATTTCCACAATAATCAAACGGGAAATCTGAATAAAATCGGAGCCGGTGAGCTGGTCTTGAGCAATCCGCAGAATGATTTCCGCAAGGATTTTGGAGTCAAGGCAGGAAAAGTGACTCTCACCAACGGCGCGAGCTTCCCGCAGGCGAACGTGACGGTCGATGCCGGAGCTGTCCTGCGTGCGGAAAACGATTTCGCCATGAACACCTTCACGCTCAACGGCACGCAGGAATTCGCGCTGGAACTTCTGGATGATGGAACGGTCAGCGTCCCGCAGATCGACGTGACCGGTGCGGCAGTTTTCGCGGACGACGCGGTCTTCCGCTTCACGACGGACGACACTTTCGACCTCGCCGACCTCGGAGTTCTGAATCTCCTGACGGCCGCAACGATCGAAGGTCCGGAAAAGGTCCAAATCGCTCTTCCGGAAAGCCTGATTCCTGAGGAAGGTTTTGAGCTTTTCGCTGACCTCGTTTCGCTCGATTCCGGCTTCGCCTACCAGCTGAACTTTAATTCGGCAGATAGTTCCGGCGTTCCGGAACCTGCAACGTGGGTACTTCTGGTTTTCGGAACTCTTGGGATCCTGGCGGTGAAGAGAAAGAAGAACTGACCGAAATTTTCCTGAGAAACTGCAACGTCCCCTCTTTCGCGATCGCAAATGGTGAAAGGGGGGCTTTTTTTGCTCCTCTTCCATGTGCCGCTCGGGGGACGGAAATTTCACACGCACAGAAGAGAAACGCGAAAAGAGCGAAGTGACGTAAAATTCTCGAAGAATTCTTGAAAAATTTAAAACAGTTGGCGTATTTTGCGTTTTCTTTGAAATTCACGTCGAAATATTTTGCCTGTTTCAGATGGTCAGCAGCCAACAGGAGGGGAGCTTGTCATGGTACGGAAACGTACGCCTTTTTCGCACCAGCATGAGACTTTCATGGTTCGTTTGATCCGGTAGTCTCTGACCTTTGGCCGAGGTGAAGAGACTCCTCTAGTTCTTCACGGGTCAGATGCTGGACCCGCAATGTCAGAAGGTCGGAAACCGAAACGATGAAAAACAGTTTCCGATAGTAGGTGCGGAAGCCTTTCTGTGTATCCAGACCATTTTTTCTTACGTCTTCCATCGAAATATTGTGAGCCGGATCCATCCAGCATCCAAGGGCCGATTCCGCAAGAAAAAACTGCGTTTCCTCTCCGTTTTTCAGCATGTTCCCGCTTGGACCTTTCACGAGACAATACGAAGTTTCCGACGGTTTGGGCTGCGTTTCCAGATCATTCGCATAACGCATTCCCTGTTGGCTGAAAAATGGATTCTGAAAGGTCAACGGCATCTGGTCGTGGAACTGCCGGTTCCACTCACTGTCCCACGGTTCATTGAGCCGGATCTGCTCGTAAAGCCATTTTTGTTCCATGAACGGCAAAATATGTACGCGCCACGAATGCGGGTAAATGCCGTTTTCATCCGGCTCGTATCCCAGCCAATGCGGTGGAAGCTGACCGTCGTGCGTACGTGCGTAATTTAAAAGCGCAAACTGAAGCTGTTTCAGATTATTCGTGTTCTGCATTGCAAGAGCGGTTCCCCGAGCTGTGCTGCTCGGCGGAAGCATGACCGCAAAAGCCATCATACTGGACAGCAGGAGCGTTTTCCAGATACCGCCGCACAAAAGAGACCGGTTAGTGTGCTGGCAGGCCGATGCAAGCTGAAAGAGGGAAAAACAGAGAGCCGCAAAAAAAATGAAGATTCCCAACATCAAAAGTATGGGCAGTAAAATCTCATCGACCCATTGGGGACCTTCCAAAGGATAGGAAGGCATCAGCGTATTGGTCAGATCGACGGATAAAAAAGTTAGACCGAGAAGAAAAATGAAGAAATTTGCCGTACGTGCAATACCGCGAGCCAATACAGTCGGCTCAGGCTGCATTTTTTCAGGAGTTCTCGTCATTTTTCCTCCGAATTACTTTCTGTGAAATCTGTGTTGAATATTTCACATTTTTCTAGATGGTCAACAACCAACAGGAAGGGGAGAGGCCTTGGTACGGAAGTACGATACGGGGCCGGCCGTATTGACCGCCCCGTTTTACTTTTTGAGACGTTTTCCCATGAGAGGGGGAATTTTTGAATCCACTTCCGCACCAGGAAGCCAAAAACGCAGCACGCTTACCGATCTGAAGGATCTCAGGAATTGGCGGCAGCGATTTCACGCGTTGCGAGAATATCCGCCCCGGTCCCCAAGACGTTGGGAAGCAGGACCGCGTTCATTTCGACGGGAGCCTGAACGGTAAGTCGGTCGATCTCTGCCATGACGTCAAAAATGCGTCCTTTCGGAATCGGCTGGGACGTCTTGACCGGGAGGCGCGGAATGGTTCCGCCAGCGATCTTCACGGTGGAAGTAATGGTTCGGGTGGGATTCGTGACCTCATTTTTCCCGTACACTTCGCCCCGTTTGCAGAAATTTCCCGTCACGTTCATGTTTTCATCCACGGTCAGATGGCAGCCGCGCGGGCAGACGATGCAGATCAGTTCTTTTTTCTCACTCATTGGACACCTCCACAGACAGGATGCCGTTCTTCTCCAGAAGATCAGCCTGCCGAATCGTTAAATTCTCCATTTCCGCCGGGATCAGGAACGCTTTTTTGACTTTTTTCAGGATCTGACCGTTCTGCTTCACGACGAGCGAAACATTCTGGAACGGTTTCTGCACACGGAATTTCAGGACGAAATCGTTCTCTTTTCCGTCCGCGTCTTTTCCGCAGTGAAGCGACGCCGGCAGCAAATAGCCGACTCCCGGACCGGGTTCCGTGCGAATGACGTCTTCAGAGGTCGCCAACGTTCCCTGAATGAACTGCGCCGCCGCGATTCCGGCCGTTTCGCCTTCCATACTCACGAAGTCGACCAGATCGTGAACATGCAGCGAATTCCCGCAGCTGAAAATGCCGGGAATGGACGTCTGCATATTTTCGTCAACGAGCGGTCCGGATGTTTTCGGATGGATCTGAACGCCGATTTCCGTCAGAAGCGGATTCGAGGGAATCAGCCCCACAGAAAGAAGCAGCGTATCCACCTCAAATTCCTGATCCGTGCCGGGGATGAACTGGAATTTTTCGTCCACCTGCGCCAGAACGATCTTTTCAAGACGTTCTTTTCCGATGATCTTCTTCACGGTATGGCTCAGGTAAAGCGGAATGTCGAAATCGTTCAGGCACTGGACGATATTTCGCGTCAGGCCGTTCGAGTAGGGCATGAGTTCCGCGACACCGAGGACTTTGCTTCCCTCAAGCGTCATGCGGCGCGCCATGATCAGCCCAATATCGCCGGAACCGAGGATAAAGACTTTCTTGCCGACGAAGTAGCCGTCGATATTCAGGTAACGCTGTGCCAAACCCGCCGTCATGACGCCGGTGGGACGGTCACCGGGGATCTTGATCGCGCCGCGGGTGCGTTCACTGCATCCTGTCGCGCAGACGATCGCCTTGCCCTGTACGACACAGTAGCCTTCTGCTTCGCTGGAGTAGTGGACCTCTTTTTCTGCCGTGATCTTCAGGACCATGGAACGGACCTTGATCTCGATCCCGCTGCGTTTTTCTGCTTCGCTGGCGAATCGCGCGGCATATTCCGGACCGGTCAGCTCTTCCTTGAAACGGTGAAGACCGAACCCATTGTGGATACACTGAAGAAGGATCCCGCCGGCTTCATCTTCTTTTTCAAGGATCAGGATCTTTTCAACGCCGTGATCCGCGGCGGCAATCGCGGCGGCGAGTCCTGCCGACCCGCCTCCGATGATGATCAAATCGTACTGTTTCGTTTCCATTTGCTTTCCTTTTTTGAAGTCTCCCAGACCGGAGAAGTTCGGGAGAAGAAAATTCTATTTTGTTTCACCCATGAGAATGAAGGAGCCGGGGGACTTCATCCGTACGTCTTCGTTTTTGATCCCCAGTTCTCTTGCGAGGATCTTGATGATCCGCGGCTGGCAGAATCCGCCCTGGCATTTTCCCATTCCGGGACGGACACGGCGTTTGACTCCGCGAATGGTCGCCGCACCGCAGTTCCGGTGGATGCAGTCCAGTACTTCGCCTTCCGAGACCATCTCGCAGCGGCAGATGATGTTTCCGAATTTCGGATTCTTTTTGACAAATTCTGCTCTTTCTTCCGGCGTCATGCGGTTCAGACGGACCATGGGACGGCGGCGTGGGTTGAAATCGGCCTTTTTCTTCATCTCCATCGTATTGGAGAGGAATTTGACGACTTCTTCTGCGATGGCCGGGCAGGACGTCAGACCGGGGGACTGAATGCCGACGAGGTTGACGAAACCGGGGAGAGACTCCTCGATGATGAAGTGCCCGCTCTTTTCGACCGCGCGCAGGCCGGAGAATTCACGGATGACCTGATTCATTGGGATCGACGGTACGAGTTTTTTCGCGGTGGCCAGGACCTGCGCAAGTGTCTCGCCATCGGTCGAGTAGTCGTCTTTTTCTTCGACGAATTCCGCAGACGGTCCCAGAATGTAGTTGCCGTGCGTCGTGGGGCTGACGAGGATCCCTTTCCCTTTTGAGGAGGGGACCGTGAAGATGGTGTGGCGGATGAAGTCCGGATCAAAATGGTCAAGGACGAAATATTCACCTTTTCGCGGCTGGATCTCGTATTTGACGGGATTCACGAAATTATTGATCTCGTCCGAGAAAAGACCGGCTGCGTTGACGATGGCCCGGGTCTGGTAAACCGCGCGGTTCGTCGTGACTTCGTATCCGCCCTCAATAGCGCGGATGCCCGTGACGGCTTCGTTCAGGTTAAGTTTGACCCCGTTGTCCATGGCATTTTCCATCAGGGCAACACTTAGCTCGAACGTATTCACGATCCCGGCGGTCGGCGCGAGGAGCGCGAGCTTGACTTCCGGCGTGAGATTCGGTTCAAGGGCCAATGTTTCTTCCCGATTAAGCATCTGGACCGGCACGCCGTTCTGCCGACCGCGTTCTTCGAGTCCGCGAAGGATCTCGACCTCTTCGTCATTCGTAGCGATAGTGAGGGAGCCGATCTTCCGCATATCGATGTCGAGTTCCTCGCACATTTGATCGTAGAGGAGGTTTCCTCGCACATTCATGGCGGCTTTTTCGCTGCCGGGGACCGGGTCGTATCCGGAATGGACGATGGCAGAATTGGCGGAGGAGGTGACTTCGCCGACGTCGCTTTCTTTTTCAAGGACCAAAATGTCAAGCTCATACTGCGCCAGCGTACGTGCCGCAGCGGAACCAATGGCTCCGGCTCCGATGATGATGAGGTCTTTCATGGGTTCAAGTGGGTTAGTGAATGAATGAGGAAATGAAACTTTTGGGGGAATGCAGCTCGCGGAGCGGGACGTATTCCGAAGTTTCGAGACACGAATATTTGGGAATTTTTCGATTTGATGCTTCCTGAGCATGATGCGGCTAACGTGAGGGATCAAGCGGCTGCACTTTGCCGACACTGAGGAAGAGGAAACTGCCGTCCCGGCCGAATTCCTCAAAATGCCCCCTCTTCAGGCGCGGCGCAAGGCGAATCGGACGACCGCATCGCATCCGGCAGGCTCTGCCAGTCAAGGAGAAAAAACGCAGACTGCGAGGACGGAATGGAACGCCGGGCGGCTCCAATTTGCGGCTGAGTACCGTAAAATTTTGAAATGGAACAAAATAAAACGGAACGCAGTAAAACGAAAAAATATTCCAGTAGTTATTTTAGCACAAATCGCGTTTTTGTGCAAGGAAGGAGAAGCAAATATTTCTCAAATCTGAGAAAAGTTTTGAAGATTTTACGGAAAATATGCCTGCGGTCCATCATGAATCAAAAACTTGCGGCCAATGAAGATCAAACGATTGGGGAGCGAATTCCGAATGTCGTGAAATGGATCCAAAATCAGATCGCGAATTGCCTGTTCTATGCTGAAACAGAAACACCGGGTCAAAAACGGACGCAGTCACTGTCTTTGATCCGGTGTCTTTTGCCGGGATGAAACACTCACCCTGGATCGGCGAACTCATTTTTTGGGAGCATTTTCTTCCGTGCTTCCGTTCGTTTCCACACGGTAAGTCTCGACCTTTTCGCGGATCGGCTTTCCGGCTTCGTAGGAGGCACGTTCCTGCTTTAGCGATTCGACCAGTGCGGCATCCTGTTCTTCATCCGGACGTTCCTCCGTTTCATTCGGGGAAGCATCTTCGGTTTCTTTTTTCGCATTTTCGGCCGTTTCTTTGGCGGCATTCTCTGCAAGACGGATCGCTTCATCGACCCGCTTTTTTGCCTCCTCAAAATTCCCCAGTTCCGCATATGCAGCAGCCAGCGTACTCACGTATCCCGCACGGTGGTCGAGCGCGATCGCTTTTTCAGCAAGCTCTACCGCTTTTTTGCCGTCGCGGACTGCATCGTCCGGTGAGGTGCAGAGGATCCACGCATAATTATTCAGGATCAGCGCGTTTTCGGCATCCACTTCGACATACCGAGCATAGAATTCCACTGCGCGGGAATGTTCACCGGACATGAGGAAGAAATTTGCGAGGAACTGCCAGACTGCGAGTTTCTGCCGTCTGCGCATTTCTGCCGATTCCGGATCTTCATTCGTGCTGTCCTCTTTTGCGAGCAGTGCGTCCGCTTTCAAGCCGGTTTCCAGTGCCTTTGCGTAAGCTTCTCGTTCCAGACAGAGCAGGGCGGCCTGGAAGAGGAGGGGGACGTTTTCCGGATCCTTTTCCAGCAGCGCGAACGTTTCCTTTTCCGCTTCTTCGTAACGTTTCATCTCGATCAGAAGCTGGAGTTTCTGCATCCGGATCTCAGGCAGACCGCCGGAGAGCGAAGAGGCTTCATCGAAATCTTCCAGAGCCTTTTCTTCCTGCCCGAGCATTGAATAAAGCTGGGCACGCAGAATGTAGAGCTGTTCGTTGAGCGGGTTTTCCTCGATCAGTGCGTTCACGACCGCTAGGCACCCTTCAAAATTTTCCATCAGGGTAAGTGCCTGAAGCTTCAGATTCAAAAGCATCGTGTCCTTCGGGTCGACTTTCAAAGACGCATCTGCTGCCTTGACCGCCTCCTCCAGACGCTCGAGTTTCAGAAGGATCTCGATGCGCAGTTTCTGAATGTTCAGATACAGTGCGTTCTCTTTCTTCTCATCGCGCACTGGTTCAGTTTCTTCGCTTTTTGCTTCTTCCGGCTGCATTTTTTCAGCTTCCGAAGAGTCTTTCGGCTCGACGGTGGGTTTCTCTGCCGCCAGTTTCTCTGCCGCCAGTTTTTCTGCCGCCAGTTTTCGTGCCTCCCAATCGGCAAGCCGTTCGTCAAGGACCGACAGTGCTTCCGCGTATTTTTCCGTGTGGACGAAGAGCAGAAGCGAGGCTTCCTGGGCACGCTCTTTCAGCGACGGATCAAGCGTGCAGGCGAGCTGAATATCTTCCAGAGCTTTTGCCGGTTCCGAGTCGGCCTGCCATACGCCGCGCGCCATCAGAGACCGGGCGAGAAGTTTGGCGTACTCCGCAAGATCCTGCTGTTTCAGTGCCTGCTCGATCCCGGAGACGAGATACTTTTGCGCCTCCGGCTCTGCGATGAGCACCGTTGACGGGATCTCCGCCCCCTTCTTTTCCGCGAGTTTCTGGTAGTGTGTCAGCCATCCGCGGCAAAGATCCAGAGTTGGGGAGTTCACGTTCCATTCTGCGATCCGGCTGAGAAATTCCAATTCCCGTTTCAGGAGACCAGAGAGCATCTGGAGCTGGAGGACTTTCAGCGATTCGAGCCGCTGCACGATCAGAGACGAACGCTGCAGGACAGCCTGAACTGCCATTTCGCGCACGAAATCACGGTCTTCTCCTTCACCGCAGCGTTTTTCCATTTCGAAAGCAAGCTGAATGAAGTCCTGAAGCTGCTCCAGTGTTTCTACGGTCGCGCGCGCCAGGATCAGTTCTTCCGGGAACGATTTTTTCGGCAGTTTTTCGACTTTCGTCTGGGTCTCTTTCAGCGGGTATTCGCCAAGTGTCTTCCAGTGCGGGGAAACCGGATCCAGTTTCATTTTTGCGAGTTCCCGGAATTCACGCTCCACATCCACGTTCATCCGGATTTTTTCAAACGTGATGCAGACCGGCGAGACAGGGAGTTTCTGCTCGGAAACGAACTGGAGTTTCCCGGTATCGGGATGGATGCGGAAAAGCGTGACGGAATCGGAGTCCTGATTCGCCGCAGCGAGATATTTTCCGGTCGGCGAGATCGCGAAATGACGCGGAGTTTTCCCATTCACCGGCACGATCTCACGCAGCGTCAGCGTACCGTCTGCCATGATCTTGAAACACGCGAGGGAATCGTGTCCGCGGTTCGAGACGTAAAGAAAACGCCCGTCCGGAGTCCGTGCGATTTCTGCGGCCGTACTGACGGTCCCGCCGTCTTCCGGCTTCACTCCTTCGGGGAGCGTCGAGATGGTCTGAAACGCTTCCAGCCCGCCGTTTTTCAGGACTCGGCACGCCGTCACGGTACAGGAAAGCTCATTGGCTGCGTAGAGTGTCCGGCGGTCCGGAGAGAAACAAAGATGCCGCGGTCCGCTGCCTGGTTCGGAGGCAAAGAACGGCGGATCGTTCGGCGCGAAGGTATGCATGACTGGATCCAGACGGTAGATCATGATTTTGTCCGTCCCCAGGTCCGGCACATAAAAAACGTCTTCCGATCCGAATTTCACGCTGTGCGGATGGGATCGATCCTGACGTTTGGCATTCGGTCCCGTGCCGGAAAGCTCGATCTTCTGGACTTCACGATCCAGAGACCGATCGTTTTTCAGCTGGTGGAGCGCGACCTGCGACGTGCCGTAATGGGCCGTCAGAATGTGCATCTGCGAGGCGTCCAGCGTTAAATGGCAGACCGATCGGCCAAGGTCCGTCAGACGGTTCACTTCTTCGAGGATCGGTCCCTTCTTTTTCTTTTCCGGATCATTCACCCGAAATGCCGCGACAGAATCC
Organism: Thermoguttaceae bacterium; assembly: GCA_017939795.1. Taxonomy (GTDB): domain Bacteria; phylum Planctomycetota; class Planctomycetia; order Pirellulales; family Thermoguttaceae; genus RGIG3701. The sequence continues at coordinate 6,502 of JAGBAA010000032.1, read as the reverse complement.
TTTTTCTCGCCGCAAACGGCATAAAGATGCTCAAAATCCGATGAAAAAACAAGAAATCCGGGATTGGAAAGTTCTGCCGCACGTACCGGTTTGCTGAGTTTCGCGTTCTGTTCATCAAGCGTTACGGTGTAGATCCCGCGATTTTCCGCACTGCGGTCGTACGCTCCGATGAAGATCCGCACTTCCTCGGCAAGCACGGACGAAAAATTCCCTGCTGCCGTGAACAGATTCAGAATCAGAAAACTCACGGTCCAAATACCCTTTCTTTTCATCCTGTGCATATCTCCAAACTGAATTTGATTTAAAGTCAAAGTTTTCAGGTAAGTTTTAAACATTTCCTCCCATTATAGATGATTTATGCCGAAATGCAATAGGCCGGGAAAGTTTTTTTCAAAAAAATTCCTTTCCGGATGAATCTGAACGGCTTGACAAAAAGCAGATCGTGTGGCATAATGAGACCTGGACGATCAGGAAACCGGCTGTTTCGGGGGATTTTGGACCCGTTTTCGTGCACGCGGAGCCGTTGAATAGCCCCCGAATGGTTTCTGTCTGTTTCACAAAACCAAAAATATCCTCACCTCCTGTTCGAAAGGAAGCTGAAATGACGCATATTTCCCGCCGCAATTTTCTCCGTACCTCTCTATATACGAGTGCCGCTGCCGGTGCCGTTTCTCCGGCATTTACTTTCGCGAATGACGGACTTGCCGCGAATGAACGGATCGAGTGTGCCGTCCTCGGACTCCGGAGCCGTGGAAAAGCGCACATCAATGGTTTCCTTAATGATCCGCGCTCGGTCATTACCTGGCTCGTCGATCCGGATGGATCTTTCGGTCAGGCCTGCTGCGATCTGGTCGAAAAGAAGCAGGGGTTCCGTCCGAAGTTCGTGAAAGACATGCGGGACGCATTCGCCGATAAAAACCTCGATGCCGTCAGCAGTGCGACGCCGAACTTCTGGCACGGTCTGTCCGCGATCTGGGCAATGCAGGCGGGAAAGGACGTTTATGTCGAAAAACCGGCTTCTCAGAACCTCTTCGAAGGCAAGGCCATGGTCGCCGCTGCGAAGAAGTACGGCCGCATGTGCCAGGTCGGCACGCAGAGCCGTTCTCTACGGGCGATCTCAGAAGCGATGAAATTCATTCATGAAGGCGGGATCGGCAAAGTCGATCTTGCCCGCGGACTCTGCTACAAACGCCGCAAGTCCATCGGCGCACTCGGCGACTGCACGCAAAACATTCCGAAGTCTCTCGATTTCGATCTCTGGAGCGGACCGGCCATCCTCACCGAGCCGAAACTCACCCGTCCCAACCTGCACTACGATTGGCACTGGCAGCGTCTGTACGGAAACGGAGACTCCGGCAATCAGGGGGCCCATGAACTCGATATTGCGCGCTGGGGACTCGGTCTGAAGCGTCACCCGAACAAGGTGGTCTCCTACGGCGGTCGGCTCGGCTACCAGGCGGAGCGGAAGGACCCGAACTACGTCGATGCGGGCGACACGCCGAACACGGAAGTCTCCGTCTTCGATTACGGCGATAAAACCATCGTGTTCGAGACCCGCGGTCTGGAAACTCCGGATCTGGACGGCACAAAGATCGGCGTCATTTTCTACGGGACCGAAGGAAAGCTCGTCATGTTCAACTACACGCTGTGCATCGCCTACGACAAAAACGGGAAAGTTATCCGTGAGTTCCGGGGCGGCGATCTGCAGGATCATTTCGCGAATTTCCTCGATGCCGTCGCGGCGAGGGATGCGTCTGTCCTGAACGCTCCGATCCTCGAAGGGCACCTTTCCGCAGCGATGGCCCACCTCGGGAATGCGAGCTGGTATCTCGGCGAGAAAAACAAAGTCTCGGTCGACACGCTCTGCAAAGAGATGGAAAAGATCGAAAGCCGCGACGACAACAAAGACACCGTCCTGTGTACGGTCGAACATCTCAAGGCGAACGGCGTGGATCTCGAAGCCACTCCGCTGTCCCTTGGTCCGCAGCTCAAATTCGATCCGGAAAAGGAAGGATTCTGCGACAGCTGCGCCTATGCAAACGGCCTGCTTGACCGCGAAGAATGGCGCGAAGGTTTCGTCTGCCCGTCCGTGGACGAAGTCTGAGTTCCTGAACGCTTGAATTTTAGGACGAAAGAGGGAAACGCACTGAGTGTTTCCCTCTTTTTTCATTTGGGGCGGCCTTTAAAAATAAAAAGTTCCGCAATCCCATCATTTCTTCCCATTTCACGATAAAAAATCAACATTCTATCATCGAGTATGTTGATTTTCCAATTTTGTATGGTGGAATAAAAACTTTTGGCAAACGCCCCCTTGCATTTGCACTGGAGTCTGCTATAATGCGCAGTTGGGCAGCATTTGTGTTTTGGCTGATCGGTACTATGATTTGGTAACGGGAAAAACATCGGGAAGGCAATATGGGCAATAAGGTTGAACGGAGACGGCGGTTTCGGAATTTTCACGGGTTTACGCTCGTGGAGCTTCTCGTCGTGATCGCCATCATCGGAATGCTCGTCGGTCTCCTTCTTCCAGCGGTCCAGGCGGCGCGGGATGCAGCGCGGAATCTTCAGTGCTCGAACAATCTGAAACAGATCGGTCTGGCGATGCTCCAGTACGAGACCGCGAATCGGAAGTTTCCGCCCTCGCATACGATCAAACCGGCCGAACATAATGTTCTCTCGCTGATCCTTTCGTATCTCGAACAGGGAAACACGGCCGTGCAGATGGATCTGAACGTGAACTGGAACAAGGTGCCGAATTCGACGGTGAGCAAGACGAACATTCCGGTATTTCGGTGTCCTGCGACTCCGGAGAAAGAGGATTTCATCTCGGACTATGCCGCCAATACGAAGATCCAGCCCGCAGTCTACAATGTGTTCGTGAAAGCGGGATTGGCGAAGAAACGGAGTCTCTGGTACGGAATGCTTCGTCCGGACGCCCGGGCACTGTATGCGTCGGAGATCCGGGATGGTCTCTCAAATACGTTCCTCTTTTTCGAAGACTGCGGCAGACCGATCGGCTATACGCGGCATGAGGCGGATGGGTCGAAGATCACCGGCTCCCGCTGGGCGGATGTGGATGCCTTCTTCTACACGCACTCCGTGACCGGGAACCGATTCATCAATCAGAACAATCACAATGAGGTCTACAGTTTCCACCGGAACGGCTGCTTTTATGTGTACGCGGACGGATCGGTGCACTTTCACAGTGACGCGATCGACGCAGACACTTTTTTCTCGCTCTTTACGTATAATCAGCAGGATTGATTTTGAAAAGAGAGGTCCTTCTGCGTTCAGGACAGTATACTCTGGAATTTCCGCATGGATCCAAGTCTCAAACTCTCCGTTTCTGTCATTTTTTTGTTCCTCAAAATACCTCTAAAATATCCAAAGGTAAACCCGGATAAACAAAATTTTTTCCAAAAAATTCTCAAAAAGCGGACTTGAAAGTCTTGACAAAATACGGTCCGTGTGGCATAATGAAACTCAAACCGGTCGGAAACAGGCTGTTTCCGCGAAAAAACCGGAAAAATTCCCCCTCACCCCCCTTTTGGAAAGGAAACTGAAATGGCTCATATTTCCCGCCGTAATTTCCTCCGTACCTCGCTGTACACAAGTGCTGTCGCCGGTGCTGTCTCTCCGGCTTTCACGTTCGCCAATGACGGCCCTGCCGCCAACGATAAGATCGAATGCGCCGTCGTCGGTATTCGCGGCCGCGGCGGATCCCACATCAGCGGTTTCATCAACGATCCGCGTACCGTCATCACCTACCTCGTCGATGTTGACGAAGCCGTTGGTCAGTCCCGCTGCGATCAGGTCGAAAAGAAACAGGGCTTCCGTCCGAAGTTCGTGAAAGATATGCGCGAAGCGTTCGCCGACAAGAACCTCGATGTTGTCGGCAGCGCGACGCCGAACTACTGGCACGGTCTGTCCGCGATCTGGGCGATGCAGGCTGGAAAAGACGTTTACGTTGAAAAACCCGCCACGCACAATCTCTTCGAAGGCAAGACCATGGTCGCTGCCGCGAAGAAGTACGGCCGCATGTGCCAGGTCGGTACCCAGTGCCGTTCCAACCCGGCTCTGCGTGATGCCATGAAATTCATGCACGAAGGCGGCATTGGAAAAGTCGATTTCGCTCGCGGTCTCTGCTACAAACGCCGCAAGGCCATCGGTGCGCTCGGCGACTACACGCAGAATATTCCGGGTTCCGTCGATTTCAACCTCTGGAGCGGCCCGGCAATCTTCACCGAACCGAAACTCACCCGGCAGCAGTTCCACTATGATTGGCACTGGCAGCGTCTGTACGGAAACGGCGACTCTGGAAACCAGGGGCCTCACCAGCTCGACATCGCGCGCTGGGGTCTCGGCCTGATGCGTCACCCGAACAAAGTAGTCACCTACGGCGGCCGTCTCGGCTACCAGGCGGAACGCAAGGATCCGACGTACGTCGATGCCGGCGATACGGCGAACACCGAAGTCTCCGTCTTCGATTACGGCGACAAGACGATCGTGTTCGAGACCCGCGGTCTGGAGACTCCGGATATTGACGGTGCCAAGATCGGTGTCGTGTTCTACGGAACCGAAGGCAAGCTCGTTCAGGTCAACTACGGCCTGTGCATCGCCTACGACAAGCAGGGCAACGTCATCAAGGAATTCAAGGGCAGCAGCGATCAGTTCCATTTCGACAACTTCATCAACGCCGTCGTTTCCCGCGATGCGTCCAGCCTGAACGCTCCGATCCTCGACGGTCACCTTTCCGCCGCGATGGCCCACCTCGGAAATGCGAGCTACTATCTCGGCGAGAAAAACAAAGTCTCCGTCGATACGCTCTGCAAAGAGATGGAAAAGATCGAAAGCCGCGACGACAACAAAGACACCGTCCTGCGCACGGTCGAACATCTCAAGGCGAACGGTGTGGATCTTGAAGCCACTCCGCTGTCCCTTGGTCCGCAGCTCAAATTCGATCCGGAAAAGGAAGAATTCTGCGATTGCTGCGCCTACGCGAAAGACCAGCTCAACCGCGAATGGCGCGAAGGTTTCGTCTGCCCGTCTGTGGACGAAGTCTGAGTTCCTGAACGCTTGAATTTTTAGGATAAAAGGGGGAAACGCACCGAGTGTTTCCCTCTTTTTTTGTCGATTCGGAGATCCCCAAAGTGGGTGGTCCGCGTGTTTCTGAGAAATTTTCTGAAATTTTTGATTCCGGACCTTGAAACTTTTGGCATTTGGAGTAAAATGGAAAAAGTTTCACACAAAATTTCCTTTTTTGAGAGATTTTTATGACCTCCGATAATTCGCTCCCAACTCTTGGCGGCGGTTTTCAGCCGGATCCCGCACAATTTCAGGACCTCGCGCCCGGTTATTTTTTGGGTGAACACCAGAACTACCGTCTCGAGAAGAAGCTCGGCGAGGGCGGAATGGGGCAGACGTGGCTGGCGGTGAAGGTCGTGGGAGGACGCGATTTTCAGAAAGTCGTCTGCAAGCTCCTTGTGCAGGAACTCCGCGACGATGCCGACGCGATGAAGGAGGTCGAGCGCGTTTTTCACCTGACGCAATCGCTCTACCATCCGAACATCTGCCCGCTTCTGGGGATCGATATGGACCCGGTTTTCGGAACGTTTCTCGTGATGGCGTACGCGGAAGGCGAGACGCTCCGCGAGTGGTTTCAGGCCCAGCCCGGTCACGAAAACGGCCTCCCAATGTCGTCTGTCCTTCCGATCCTGCATCCGATCGCCGACGCGCTGGACACGGTCCACCGGGAAGGCGTTTTTCACCGGGACGTGAAACCGGAAAACATCGTTTTCCGCAAACCGGGAGAGTTTGACCACCCGCTGCTTCTGGATTTCGGCATCGCCGCGCGCATTCACACCGAGGAGACGAACACGACGACCGGCAGAAGCCGCACCAACTCCGGAACGCCGGCGTACATGGCTCCGGAACAGCATATGGCCGAACAGCAGAACGCGTCCACGGACCAGTACTCACTTGCCGTCCTGACGTACGAACTCCTTGCCGGTCGACTCCCATTCTCCGGCAGAAACCGTGAACACTACGCCGTACTGAAAACGCTCCCGCCCTCCCCGATCGCACACCTTGCCGCTTCCGTCAACAACGCTCTCTTCCGCGCCCTGAACTGGGAAATGACCGCCCGATTCCCCACCTGCACCGCATTTTTCGAAGCCCTCCGCAATGGTGAAGAACAGGAACGACTGGAGCAGGAACGACTGGAGCAGGAACGACTGGAGCAGGAACGACTGGAACAGGAACGACTGGAACAGGAACGACTGGAACAGGAACGACTGGAACAGGAAAAAACTCCCCGTGAAAAATTGGAAGATGAACTGAAAGGACAGTTTGAATACGAGATTTCCGGCGATTCCGTCACGATCACCAAATACACCGGCTCCAGCAAGACTCTTGCCATCCCCGACGGCGTGACGAGCATTGGAAATGAAGCGTTCGGCTGGTGCGAGAGCCTCAGGTCCGTAACGATCCCCGACAGCGTGAC
>JAGBAA010000031.1 GCA_017939795.1 Thermoguttaceae bacterium | reverse complement strand
CAGTCCGTCAAACAGTCCGTCAAACAGTCCGTCAAACAGTCCGTCAAACAGTCCGTCAAACAGTCCGTCAAACAGTCCGTCAAACAGTCCGTCAAACAGTCCGTCAAACAGTCCGTCAAACACTCAGCCAAACACTCAGCCAAACACTCAGCCAAACAGTCCGCCAAACACTCAGCCTCAAACAGTTCACGCAGCGTCCATCAGCTCCGTGAGCCAGCCGTTCTCTGAAGGCGGATCCATGATCGGCAGATCAAATCCTTTTTCGTTCGGCATTTTGGCGGTCGGATCGATCCCCATCTGCCAGTAGATGGACCCCAGCAGATCCTGCGGCCAAACGGGACGTTCGGCGACATGCTCTCCGGTCTCATCTGACTTTCCGACGATCTTTCCGCCTTGGAATCCGCCTCCGGCGAGCATGACGCTGAAGCAGCGCCCAAAATGTCCGCGTCCTCCGAACCACGGCGGCTCGGTTTGGATCTTCGGCGTTCTTCCGAACTCGCCGCCCCACCAGATGATGGTCTCGTCCAGCAGATTTCGGTCGCGGAGATCCTTCAGAAGCATCGCGAGTCCGACGTCCCACTCCGGCTGCCGACGCGTCAGGGTCTCGAAGTGCCGCTTGTGGGTGTCCCAGCCCCGGTAGTTGATGGTGATGTACGGCACGCCGCGCTCCACGAGACGCCGGGCCATCAGGCAGGACTGCCCGAACCAGTTTCGGCCGTAGGCGTCGCGAACTGAGTCTGTCTCTTTTCCGAGATCGAACGTCTCCGCCGCCGTTCCGGAAATGAGCTGGAACGCATTTTGGCGGGCGGACAGGACTTCATCGAGCAGTTCGTGCCCCGAAGAATGCGCATTTCCCCAGGAATCCAGATTGCGCAGCAGTTCCTGGCGTCTCGCCTGCCGTGCCTGATCGATCCCCGGCAAAACATACCCGGAGACCAGAAAGGGGGTTTTGGAGGGATCGCCGCCCGTGATGAACGGCTTGTACCGCGCACCAAGGAAACCGGATTCCGAAAAACGCCCCTGCCCCGTCGTGAGGACCACATACGGCGGGATCGGTGAATCGTACCCCGCATCGTATCCGCGCATTTTTGAGATCACCGCACCCAGATTCGGAAAGACCTTTTCGCCGGGCATTCGTCCCGTCTGCATCCGGTATGAGGCCGACTCGTGATGGTTCGTTTCGTGCGTCATCGTACGGATGCAAGAGTAGAGATCCGCACACCGTGCAAGTTCGGGAAGCGACTGGCTGATCTCCATCTGCGGAACGTTCGTCACGAGCGGCGAGTCCCACGTACCGCAATACGCCGGTCCTGCACCCGGTTTCGGATCAAAGGTCTCCAAGTGGCTCGGTCCGCCCCACATCCAGATCTGGATCACGTGTTTCGCTTTGCCGGGGCGTATCGCCGAAGCCGAAACCGGACTTCCAGACGCAACCAAATCGCCTGCCGAAACCGGACCTCCCGCTGACGAAACAGACTCCTCAGCAGAGGCGATTTGCGGAAAACTTCCAGAAACCGCCAGACCGCCCGAGAACGCCAGACCACCTGCACACGCACTCAAAAACTGCCGCCGATCAAGCATTTTTCTTTCTTTCCTTCCTTTTCTTTTAGATCCAATTTTGTTGCCCGCACTCTGCGATTTTCCGCACTCTGCGATTTTCAGCTCCCTTACCTTCGGCTCTATGCCGTCAGTGCCGACAGAGAAATTCACGGGAATTCACGAGGATCCAAAGGATCTCTTCCTGGGCATTTTTTTCCATCAGGTCGGCAATCAGCGCAAGTTCACCTTCCGTCGGACGGCGGGAGAGCATCCGAAGCCAGAGATTCGTCCCCCACTCCTTCGTTCTCCGGGCATAGCGTTCCGGATCCTTCCATTTCAGCATTCGGATCTCTTCGCCGCGTTTTCGGACATCCCGGCCCAGCTGCGATTTGGTGATCCAGTCATTGACTTCGCTGGAGTTCATCAGAAACATCTGCTGGGCCTCCGTGATCCCGAAATTCCGATCCGTCGTCAGTCCGCTGTCCCGGGTCGACCGGCCAAACATTTCCAGAAACGGATTCGTCAGCCCCGCATCGTAAAGTTCCACCGTCCGGATCCGGCCCGGAATGTAGGAAAACGGTTCCGGGACCTCACTTACGTACGCGATCCGTGCCGTAAAATGTTCCCGGAAAAGATCCTGAAGTACTTCCGCCTCAAGTCTCCGAATGGGATAAACGGCCAGGTTTTTCTCTGCAGAAACGCCTTTCGGTACATTTTCATGGGGGAAGGAAGACTGCTGGTAGGTCCGCGAATTCAGAATGAAACGGAGCACTTCCTTCAGATCCCACCGCGACGCAATGAGTTTCCCTTCCAGAACCTCCAGAAGTTCCGGATTCACGGCAGGATTCAGACCGCTGGGGTATGGAGAGGGCTGACGTTCTGCGTAAACCTCCCGAAGGTCATCCGGCGGGTCGATGATCCCTACGCCCATGAGCCAAAACCAGAGCCGATTCACGATCTGACGCCGAAATCCGCGATTTTCCGAAGAGATCAGCCAATCCGCGAAAAGTGCCCTCGGATCCTGATTTGGCTCGGCGGTCTTCTGCGTGCCGTCGGGAAAAGTCAGCGTTGGGTCATCCAGAGGACGCGGATCCTGAAAAACGATCTCTTCTTTCCACTGCGCGGATCCCTTAAACGCCACGCGGGAAAAGAATTTCGCGGTGTTTTCGCGTTCTTTCGCCGGCCAAAGGTCCAGTCTCTCGCCAAGAAAAGTCAGGACGGCAGCGGACGCCAGCTCCACCGGTTCCCGCCGTTCGACCGCACGGTAAAAGTTTGCTGCGGGTACCCGAAAGCAGCTCCCCTGCCCCATGAGCAGCTGACGCGCGAAGGAATCGTACGGTACATTCTCCCGGATCTGATCGTGGATCCATCGGAAATAGACTGCCGCTCCGTGAGGCCAGAGATTGATTGGGAATTCCGCCTTCACCCGCAGAAGATCCGCCCACCGCATCGCCCAGAGGTCTGCATAGCCCGGACTTTCGAGCAGACGATCGATCAGGCGCCGTCTCTTTTCCGGATCCGGATCATTCAGAAACGCTCTGGCTTCATCCATTCTCGGCACCCTGCCCGTCACGTCAAGCCAGACTCTCCGCAGAAAAACAGCATCCGAGGCCAATCGCGCCGGCGGGATCCCTTTTCTCGCCAAATCCGCCAAAACTGCCGAGTCGATCTCATTCCGCGGCTGATTCCCGTCGTCCATTTCCCAGACGCTTCGGTCCGCCGGTGCTTCTGGCGCAGCGTGTTTTTCTGACGGATCGCCGGAATTTTGGCCGGCGTTTTCAGATTCTCCGGAAACGTCGGCCGGTCCCGTATTTTCAGCCGACGCTGCATTTCCAGCCGTCCCGGTTTCGGAATTCCCGCCGGAGCTGGCAGATCCCGCCTCGGCTTCCGTCATTTCAGACGCCCAGGCGGCACCATGCAGGAAAACGGCAGAGACCGCCAGACTTCGCGTCAAAAAATCACGGCGTCCTAAAGTATCCGAAACTGGATCTTTCATGCATCGACTCCTCATTGAACTCAAAATCTTTCCACCACGTCTTTTTTTCAGTCTGGACGCAGTTTCTCTCTTTTTCTTTAACGCACCGTCCCGCCGATTTATTGCGTTTCATGGAACAAATTTTCCGTAAAAGTCCGGAAACGCACCTTGACAGAAATGGCCAAAATGCTAAAATGTGGAACATGGTCAGGGAAGGAGAAGAGGCGACTTCTGATCCTCCCCAAAACATTCATTCAGTTTCGTTCTGCCGGTTCTGCCGGTTCACTCAAAATCGAAAGGACTTTCCATGATTTGCGTAACCATTGCGCGTCCGACTCACCGCCAGATGCTCTCGGACTGCCAGTCTTTGACCAGCCAGGGGATCTCTCTTGCTGAACTGCGCCTCGATCATCTTCAGGAAACTCCGGACATCACGGCCCTTTTAGCCGGCTGTTCCGCAGCAAAAGTCATCCTGACGGTCCGAAAAGCCGAGGACGGCGGGATCTTTTGCGGAACGGAAGAGAAACGCCGTCAGCTTCTCCTTGCCGCCATGGGATCGGGTGCCGAGTACGTCGATCTGGAAGACGGAACGGCTGCGGAACTTCCGCGCAGGGGGAACGCCAAACGTCTGGTCAGCTTCCATGATTTCGTCGGCACTCCGGAAGATCTGGATGCCCTCTACGACCGCCTCGCGGCCCAGGATGCGGATCTCGTGAAGATCGCGTGCATGGCCCAGACCCCGATGGACAGCCTGCGGATGCTCGATCTGGTGAAGCGGAAACGGAACGCCAAAGTCCCCGTCGTCGGTTTCTGCATGGGCGAAATGGGAAAGCCGAGCCGGATCCTCTGCCAGGCGTTCGGCTCGCCGTTTACGTACTGTGCCCCGAGTGCGCAGGACATCGCCGCTCCTGGAATGATCTCCTGGGAAGAAATGCGTTCGCTTTACCGCGCTGAGGAACTTACCGAAGAAACGGAAGTCTTCGGCGTCATCGCAGACCCGGTCGGTCACTCCATGAGTCCGCTCATCCACAATTCCGCATTCATCGAGAATGGGCTTCCGGATCGCGTTTACCTTCCGCTCCGCATTCCGCCGAAGGATCTGGACGCTTTCATGGAAATGGCTCCCAAAGTCCTGAAAATGCGTGGGCTGAGCGTCACTATCCCGCACAAGGAGAAGGTCATTCCGCTTCTGGATTCCGTCGACACGTCGGTGAAGCTCATCGCGGCGTGCAATACGGTCCTCTGGGACCTGAATGGGGTCTCCGAAGGGACGAACACGGACTACCAGGCCGCCATGAGCAGTTTCGCGGAAACGCTTTCTGCTCCGGGACCGCACCATGTGGAAGGCTGGACAGAACCGCTGGACGATCCGAAGACCGGAGAGATCCTCGCTCAGCCTATCCTCGGAAAAACCGCCATGATCCTCGGTTCCGGCGGCGTCGGAAAAGCACTCGCGATCGGATTGGCGCGCCGCGGCGCAAAACTTATCCTGACCGACATCGACCTCTCCAGAGCGCAGGCACTGGCGGAACGGCTTGCGCAGGACGGATTTGAAACGCAGGCGGTAGATTGGGCCGTGCGTCACGAACAGGACGCCGATTTCCTCGTCAACTGCACGCCGATCGGAATGTCGCCGAAAGTGGACGCTTCTCCCTGGGATCCTGCGCATCTGTGTCCCGCTCACGTCTGTTTTGATGCCGTCTACAATCCGGAGGAAACGCTCTTCATCCGTTCCGCGAAAGAGAAAGGCTGCGCGACCGTCAATGGTCTCCAGATGTTCGTGAAGCAGGCGGGACTTCAGTTTGAGCGATTCACGCAGACCGATCCGCCGCTGCTCCGGATGCGTGCCGTCGTGAAGCAGGCTCTCGAAAACTGAACAGCCTGAAATGACGCGGGATGCTGCCTGTGCGCATCTGCGGCTCGCACGCCCTTCCTCATGGAGGGGCTTCTTGAGAGCGCAGCTCACGGCTCAACGGAAGCGCGTTTAAAATTTCTGGAGCAGTTCCCAGTATTTTCGATCGGTCTCGTACGGATCGATCGGCGTGCCGGGAACGTAGTCTTCCGGGAGGACTCCGTATCGCAGCATCTCGCGCACGTACCATGGATTAGGATAGAACGGGCGGATGCTGAAATGCGTGCTTTCGCTTCCGGTGACGTACCGTTTTCCCCGCTCGATACCGCGCAGTATGGTCTGGTAGTCCGGATCTTCTTTCGTCTGGAAAACATTCGCCGGTCCAGCCCAATTTCCGTCTTCTCCCCGAACCCGGCAGCGTCCCAGACCGCCAGCGTCGGCACTCAGCGGCGCACGGAGCATCCGCGACATTTCCGGCTTTGAGAGATTGAAGACCCAGTTCACGCTGAATTTCAGCCCCTGATGCACCATCGTTTCCGGAAGGCGGAACGGCCAGTTTTCCGAGTCGGCATGGCAGGAGGTGCATTTTCTCCGGACGACTTCCGCCATCGCGTGCGTTTCGGGCCAGTCATTCACCGGCGTCGGGACCGTCCCGACCTCTCGGCCGTCCTGTCCGTACGGCGAATAGTACCAGATGAGCGAGCCGGTCGCGTTTGCCGCGTAGGTCCCTGCGTAGTTCGCTCCAGCTTCAAGCCAGAAGCGGATCGTGCGTTTTTCTTCAGGACTCACGTTCGTTCTCGGCTTGCCTTCTGCGTCGGGATGGCCGGAATCCACGATCTGCATCAAACGGCTCGCGCAGCTCCCGATCTCGTACGGTTTGAAATTGCTCATCGGACGGTTCCGATTGTCGCCGAGGAAGCCTTTCCAGCTCAGAACGGCATACGATTCCACGAATTCTCCCGGCCGGAGGTCACTGTCCAGCGAGATCCCGCCGTCACGCCGGTCCTCATTATGGCACGCGACGCAGTGACGCTCCCAAATCGGCACGATGTCGCGGAAGTAGTCGAAAAGTTCCGGCACGCCTTCCACCGGCTTCGGTCTCGCCGGCGGCTGATTCATGGCGCGCATCATCTGAAGGCGGTCTTGCTGGGTCGGCGTCATGGTCCGATCCTCATGGCAGCCGATGCACGCCGCGTTTTCGCCCGGCATGAGCGTCGTGAAACTGTGCATCCGCTTCACGGCCTTTCCTTCTCCGTCCAGTGCAATGAAGAAAAGAGACCGCATCGCCGGAAGCTCCATGAATGCCGAGCCGTCTTCATTTACCGGGACTGTGCCGAGAATGCGCGTCAGAGCAAACGTTCCGCCCGACGAAACGCTCATCATTCCGCCGTTGAAATGGACGGGGATCGGAAGCGGTTCCATCACGAGCAGTTCCTTCACCGTCCCCGGCGCAAGATCCTTCATTTGGCGTCCCTCGTAGATGTTCGCCATGGCGAGCGTGCCGGTCTTCTGCGACCGGTCCGTCACGTCGGCGATGAGCTGCTCACGTTCCCGTACGATGATCGGCTGAACGTCCGCGACGTAGAATTTCCGGTCCGCTTCTTCCTGCGGGAGCGCATAGACCGGGCAAAGCCGTCCTTCACCGTCCATCAGAAGGATCCGGGACCGCGAAACGCACAGGATGCAGTCTTCGCCGAACGCCCATGGATCCGCAAAATCCCACTGCGTCAGCGAGATCTGCTTCGCCCCTTCCGGCGCATCCGGTCCTTTTCGCGGATTCACCAGCGCGATGGCCCCATAGTGTTCCCGCGTACCGTGCCCGGGTGAAAAAGTCGCGCAGACCTCAAATTTCCGATCTTCCGGCGGAACGTCTTTCCGGTAGCGGATCGGTTTCGCGCCGAGCATACAGATCCCCGGCGTCTGATTCCCGTAGAAGACCTGATGGCGTGTTCCGTCCGGATTCGCAGTCCAGAGATGATGGTAGTGGACCTGAGAGCGGTCAATGTACTCCCACCGCATGTAGAGGAGCTGCCCGTTCGGCAGGACCCACGGAGTATTTTCCTGTTCCGGATTGGAAGAGATCGGCCGAATATCCTCGCCGTTGGGACCGCACCGGTGGAGATTCGCCACGCCGGTCAGCCAGCACTGGACCCAGCGTTTGGCGCGGCTTGAGGGAAACACGATGTCGCCGTTGGGGAGGTACGTCGGCTCAATGTCGTCCCAGTTTCCGTCCGTCAGCTGACGCAGTCCCGTGCCGTCCAGATTGATCTCGTAGAGATGGTAGTGGCGCGTTCCGGCCTTCAGGTAGGAAAAAATGCACTTTTTCGCATCATAGTGGACCTGCGGATCGCGAATATTCCCCTGAGGATCCTCGAAAAGCGTGCGGACCTCTCCGGTCTCAAGATTCAGGATCCGAAGTGCCCCGCCCCCTCCAAGCGGGAAGGGAAACGCATTCGTATCGCACGCATAGTATCCAAAGTTGGCGTACCAGTGTCCGTCGAAACTCGGCTGACGTACCGCGAAAAGGATCTCCTTCACGTCCTCCATGGGACCTCCGGCGGCTCGCGCTTTCGCCAGCATTTCCGAGCGGCGCTCAAGTGCCAGCGGTTCCGGCTGCGTCCGAAGCGCAAGATAGTCAAAGTAGATCCAGCTTCCGTCAAAGATCTTCATTCGGATCTCATTCTGCCCGGCCTTTACCAGTCCTGCGGGAATTGGAAGCGCAATGTGCGACGGCCAGCCGTCCTGAACCTTGGGATCGAACGGAGGGAAACCTTCCTGACCAGGAACCACGCGTTTGGGTTCCAGCTGCGTCCCGTTGACTGTGAGCTGAAGCAGAGACGGCTCGGTCGGATGTCCATAGCACATTGCCGCGATGAGGTAAAGCGGAACGTCCACCGCCGTCGGAGACGTAAATTCGATCCGTGCCGAGAATGCGTGCCCCGCATTATGGAAATCGCGCGTACTGCACAAAGTGGGCGTCCAGTTCCGCGCCCGATCCCGTCCCACGACGTAATTCACGACCGGTTCATCCGGTTTTCCAAAAAAATCCTCAAACCGGACATGGTGCGCGAATTCCGCACTCGAATAGTCCGGAGATCCGATTTGAAAAATGGTCTCAGCAGGACCGTTTCCGGAAGAAATTTCATCCGCGAAAACACAAGCTCCGCACGCAGACAGACACACTGTCCCGATCAGCACAAATCGCAAAATTCTGTTCATCTCTCACTCTCAAAAAAACGGGCAGGAAGGCAGGCAAAAATTAAAAATTCAGGCTCGAAACAGCGTGAGCTATCCGAAACTCCGGCTCAGACCACTCTAAAATTCAGCGTGGTCCAGCAAAAATATAGAAACGGTGCCTGAAACAGGCGGGAAGCATTCGAGGGATCGAATGCCGGTAAATTCATTCATTCGGTAAATTCAGGATCTCGTTCCACGTGATCCCAAATTTCAGGAGGTACTTCCGGAGGCGGTCCGTATCGTTCGCCGTCCTTTTTTCCAGCCGGGAGGAAGAAAAGAGGACGCGCCCGGCTTCGGAAAGACTCTGTGCCTGACGGCAGACGAACAAAACGTCGGCCAGCTGCGCTTTCGCAAATCGGTCCAGTCCCTCCCAGCGTTCTTCGCCGAGGATCTTTCGGGCAGTCTCTGCCGCAGTTTCGCCGCGGGCTTCCCGGATGACCGGAGGCTCACCAGCCCAAAGTCCTCGAAGACGCACGATCTCCTCCTGAACGATCTCCGAAGAGATCCGGACGCCGCCCGGCCGGTTTCCGGACTTTAAGACCGCCATCGCAGACATTCTGGAGACGCTGGCGCGGAGATCCCGCAGTCCGGAACTCCAAACAGCTTCCATCGACCCCGCAAATTTCAGGAATTTCTGGAGCGCATTCTCTTCCAGCGAGACCTGACGGCCAGTGCCGGCACTCCAGCGCTCAAGTTCCAGCTCAAGCGTATCCGCAAGATCCTCAGGACGCGCGGAAAGAGGAGGAAAAACAAACGTCCACCCCCCAAGCATTGCGTACAGTTCTGAAGAAAAAGTGCCGTTTTTCACGCACTCTGAAAGTTCCTGACCAGTCAGCGCAAAACAGATCAGAGATTCCCGGTCCAGCAGATGGAGCAAAAGTTTCTGCGTTCCGGACTCCAGTGCCTCCACATCTTTCAGGAGAAGCACTCCGTCTGTTTTCTGCGCCAGCGCAAGACGCTCGATCAGAGAGTCGGCCGCCGTTCCGCAGGGGATTTCCGTCAGCGTCCCTCCGTTCCTCGCAGTAAATGCCCGGACCCACTCCATTTTCGCCAAACTGTCCGGGCCAAGAAGCAGAAATGTTCGACTCAGCCCTTCCAGCGCAGCCTTCTCGAGGAGCTCAAGTGCCGCACAAAATTCCAAATTTTTCGACTTTCCGATCTTCATGCAAAAACTCTCAGTTTTCGGACACCGTCCTGCAATTCACGGACGGTCCCAGTCCCAGTGCGTCCCTCATCGACCCTGCTCGTCCTCATTGGAGCGGAGCCATCGTCCCAAAACAGCCCGGATCCCGGAATCTTCCGGTTCTTCAAGGATCGCCCGATGCGGAATGCCTCGTTTTTTTGCACATTTCAGCCCTTCGGAATCTTTGGGAGCGTAAATCAGCAGGTCCGGACAGTTCCAGAATGCCCCAAGTCCAATTTTTCGGACTCCTTTCGGAATCGTCAGGGAACGCAGATTTTCGCAGTTTCCGAATGCGAGCTCCGCGACTTCCTGAACGCGTGCGGGAATCTCGTACGATTCCGCCTTCCGATCCAGAAACGCCACCAGTGTTCGGCCGTCCTGCGAGAAGAGGACCTTCCCGGTCATCTGAAAATGCCGATGGTCGTCCCGGATCTGCACGTTTTCCAGTTTCGGACAGAACGCAAACGGATTGGCCGGGATCTGCGCCACACTGGAAGGGATCTGGACCGACCGCAGTTCCGAGGCGTTCCGAAAAAGTTCTTTCGAGAGGCAGGTGACCCCCTTCGGGATCCGGACCTTCCCATCCTTTCCTAAATATCGTACCGCACAAAGTTCATCGCCGAGCCGCTCCAATTTCCAGTCCGTTTCGGCCGGATCTCTCGAAGCAGCCTGATGTGCGTTCCATTCACGAATACGCTCCGTTTCTGCTTCTGCTTCTGTTTCTGTTTCTG
>JAGBAA010000030.1 GCA_017939795.1 Thermoguttaceae bacterium | reverse complement strand
GTATTTCTCGAAGTAATTCTCGCCGTCCTTCAGGGAATCGTAGCGTTCCTGCGTCAGGTAGTTCGGCGCGATCTCGATCGTACCGCCATTGTTGGTCAGGCCGCCCCTGGTGATCTGCTGCGTCACGAGCGTACCGCCGGTGAGGCTGATGGACCCTTTGTTCTGAGCGATCGTCGGCACGGAAACGAGACCGCCGGTCATATTAAGATTTCCGTAACCGTTGTTCTCGTTATTGCCTTTCTCGTTTCCAAGGCGCAGTTTCGCAGCACCGTAAAGCTCACCGGTACCGCTGACATTCATGGATCCTTTTCCGTCACCTTCGATTCCAAAGTTCGTTCCAACATTGACGTCGGTGATGCTGTATAACGTACCGCCGGAGAGATTGTAGGCGGCTTCGTACGCGCCTTCGCCGAACTGGACCTTGGTTCCAGCCGAGTTGAACACTGTGCCGCCTGTCTGATTGATGGCAGCGGGATGGTATCCGTGGATGCCGAACCAGCCGGCGTTCTGGAAGTGAGCCGTGCCGCTGATGTTCATTTCGGAATAGAACGAGTCGCCTCTGGCCGCGCCGATCATGATGCCGCCGTCGCCGTTGGTCATGTCCGCGGTCCACGTTCCGCCGGAGAAATTCAGGGTAGCGGATGCGGTATTTCCAAGACGGAGACGGCTCTGTGTGTGCAGCGTACCGCCGGTGATGTCAAGCGTACCTCCGTTGATGTACGCGAGGTTCCACTCCGCGTTCATGCCGTCGGAGATGACCGGTTTGTTCGTGTACTTGGCGTAGGCCGTGCCGATCTGGACGGTGTCCATGTAGTCCGGGGTGAAGAGGCTGGAATTGTCTTTCCAGTTCGCTTTCGTATCCCAGTCGGAGCTGGTTCCGCCGGTCCAGGTGAAGGTCTCCTTTGCGCGGTAGGCGAAAATGTTGTTTTCGATCTTCCACGTTCCTTTGTCCGCGGTGATGTTCTCGAACTCGAGCTTGCTGTTCGAGGTATCGCCGAAGACGGCATAGACCGTTTCTTTGGATGGGAGTTTCTCCGGAGCGTTGACTTGCAGCGTACCGCCGGTGATGTTGTAGCCGCCCGGAGCGGTGATCTTGTCGAATTCCGTGTCGCTCTTGATGTCGAGTACGAGCGTACCGGCAGTCTGAACGTAACTGCGGTTCGCGGAGAGGGTCATCGTGCCGATGGAGCCTTTCTGGTACTTCTCGAAGTAGTTCTCGCCTTCGGCCAGGGCGTCATAGCGTTCCTGGTTGAGGAAGTTCGTCGCGATTTCAACCGTACCGCCTGCGTTGACGAGGTTGCCTCCTCGGACAGTCACCGCGGTGAAGGTTCCGCCTGTGAAGGTAAAGACACCGTTGTTCATACCAAGGTCCGGTATGGAAACGAGACCGCCGGTCATGTTCAGCTCGCCGTAGCCTTTGCCGCTTTTTCCGAGACGCATTTCGTCGCCGCCGTAGAGTTCGCCGGTTCCGCTGACGTTCATGCGTCCGTTTCCTGCGTTGGCCGTGTAGGTGTTATTCGTGCCGACGTTCGTTTTCGCGATATTGTAGAACGTTCCGCCGGAAAGGTTGTAGACGGCTTCTTCCGTACCTTCGCCGAACTGTACCATCGTGCCTTTTGCGTTGAACACGGTCCCGCCGGACTGATTGATCGTACCGCGAGAGTATCCGTGGATGCCGAAGGCGCCGTGGTTTTCAAGGTAGGCGGTCCCGCTGATGTTCATTTCGCTGTATTCGGTCTTGCTCGTCTTGCCGGAGAGCATGATGCCGCCGTCGCCGTCGGTGGCTTTTGCGGTCCATTTTCCGCCGGAGAAGTTGACGATGCCGGAGGTCTGATTTCCTACACGCAGACGGCTTGAGGTCTCAAGCGTACCGCCGGTAATGTCGAGCTGACCGCCGTTGATGTAGGCAAGATGCCATCTCGCGCTGTCGCCGTCCGCGATGACCGCCTTCTGTTTGTAGTCTTTATCGTGGTACGAGCCGATGTAGACCGAGTCCATCTGATCCGGGAGGAACTGGCTCGCGTTGGCGGCCCAGTTGGATTTGTCGGACCAGTCGGTACTGGTTCCGCCGAGCCAGTGGAAGTCTTCCTTCACGCGGTAGGAGACGACATTATTATCCACGGACCATGCGCGGGTATTTGTGGTCGCGGTGACGGAATCGAAATGGATCGTGCCGGTCGGCGAATCACCGAAGAAACCGACGATGGTCTCTTGCGTCGGCATGGTGCCGGAGTCGTTGATGCGGAGCGTACCGCCGGTGATGTTGAAGTTCGCGGCAGTGAGTTTATCGAACGAGCTTGCCCCGGTGTAGTCCAGCACGAGCGTGCCTCCGGTCTGCGCGTAGGTGCCCGAGACGGTCATCGTGCCGACCTTGCCTTTTTGTTTTACAGAATAAATGGTCTGGCCTTCCGCGAGTCCTTCAATATCGGCCTGGTAGGCATTGAAGTTCGGGGAGATCTCGACGGTGCTTCCGGTGTTCGTAATGTTTCCGGTGACTTTCTGCGCCAGGAACGTACCGCCGTTGAGGTTCAGCGTGCTGCGTCCGTCGGTGAGATTCAGGTTTCTGACGGAGAAGATGCCGGAATTCAGGTTGATCGTGCCTCGGCCGGTCGCTTCGGTCTGTTTCGTGCCGATGTTTGCGGTGTCGCAGATGTAGATCTGTCCATCGCCGGTCCCGTCTTCCGTGCCGATGTTCAGGAAACCGTTGGGATTGCGGTACGCAACGTTTCCGTTGAGCGAGTCGCTTTGATTGCGGCCCATCTGGAGGAAGTTCGTGGAAACGACGCCGCCGGTGAGGTTCATGACGCCGAAACCGCCTTCCGCGACGATGAAACGGTTGTTCGTGAGGAAGAGCGAACCGCCGGACATGTTGATCGTGGAGGCTTCGGTCGTGGAGGCGCCTGCGTGAAGGTCGAAGATCTGCGGGTTGACCATCTTGGCCGTTCCGCTGATGTTCAGCGTCATGACCTGCTGCGCACCCATGGTGAAACCGTAGTCGTTGTTGTTTCCGACATTGATCGTACCGCCGGTGAAGTTGACGACCGCATGACCTTTGGGATTTGTTTCACCGCCGATGCGCCAGCGTCCGTTCAGATTCAGCGTTCCGCCTTCGATCGTGACGGTCGTGTCGCCGTGAGTGTAGATGTTTCCCGTCGTGATGGTGTCGCCTTCCGTGATGACCGGGAAATTTTCCGCAGGGTTTTGAATGCGGATGATGTCTGTATTCGCCGGAACGGAGCCGGCCTGCCAGTTCGTGCCGGTGCCCCAGTTGGTGTTCGTGTTCCCGGACCAGTACTGCGTCGCGCCCCAGGCGGTCGGAAGCCCAGCGAGGACGGCAGAGACGGCAAGTGCGGAAACTGCGGTGATTCTTTTACCGGACATCATACGGTCACGAAGCATGGACGGCAAATTCTGCATGGATCTTTTCATGTTGTTACTGCTAAAAAATCTTCAGGCCCTGAAATAAAAAAATATCTCAATGCTTCCATGGTACTCCAAGGTACGCAAATGTCAAGCGTTTTTCTTTTGAATTTTTTCAAATTTTGAGTTTTTTTGAGGAATTTTGCTTTTTGTGGGGATTTTGACGACCCCTTGACTTTTTTTAGACGAAATAGTAAAATGAAAGAAGTTCGGAAGTGCAGCATGTTTTGCATTTCCATTCCTGCCTCCCTCCCAGTTTAGAAAGGAAAATTATGATGAAGATCTATCGTCGTTCGTTTTTGAAATCCTCGCTGGCTCTTCCGCTTTTTGCCGCGGCTCCGACTCTGGGGCGTGCGGGTGAGACTGCGCCCAGTGAACGTGTGCGTGTCGGTGTCATCGGTCTCGGAGGCCGTGCGCGCTGGATGATGTCCCGGAGCATTCCGGACGCCAAAGGTGCCGAATGGACGTGCGGCTGCGATATTTACGAACCGCGCAGAAAGAAATTCATGGAGACCTACAAAGGCAAGAACGTCTATGAAGATTTCCGCAAGATGATCGAAGTGGAAAAACTTGACGGCGTTTTTGTCGAAACGGCAACGCATCAGCGTGCGTGGATCGGCGCGATGGCGATGCAGGCCGGTGCGCATATCTATCTTGAAAAACCGATGGCTCTGACTGTCGAAGAAGGACGCTATCTCGTCAACGCCGCGAAAAAGTACAAGAAAGTCACTCAGGTCGGCACCCAGCAGCGTTCGCTCCCGCTGTGCAAATGGGGATGCCAGCAGATCGCGGACGGCGTGATCGGAAAGATCAAGCGCGTGCAGGTCCCGAATTTCGTCGGTCCGATCCCGTATCCGAAACCCGATACGCTCGATCCGAAAGACTGCCCGAAATGGTGGGACATCTGGACGAACCAGTCCGTGCTGCGTCCTATCGTGCCGGAAGTTCAGTTCTCCTGGAGCCGCTGGGCGGATTACGATGACGGCGGTCTGTGCTTCGGCGTCTCCGGCTGGGGGACCCACTCCTTCGACCAGGCGATGATGGCCATGGGTACGAGCCTCACCGGTCCGACACGCATCCTGCTCGAGGAACCGTGCACGTTCCAGGATTCCGGCAAATACCCGAACCGCGTTCCGGACGACGATGAAACGGGTGCGTCCTACTACGCCATGGCGAAAGTCGCCGGTCCGCGTGCCAGGATGAAAATGTACTTCGGCGACATCGAGCTGGATTTCTGCCTCGACGGCGACCGCGGTCCGGGACTGGGCTGCATCGTCACCGGCGAAAACGGGAAGATCGAGATCAACCGCCATAAACTGGCCTCCAACCCGAAATCGATCGTCACGGAAATGCCCGAAGAATTCCGCAACACGCGCGATGAGACCGTCTACCATGTGGAAAACTGGCTCGATTGTATCCGCACGGGCGAAAAATGCGCGGCGGATGTCGAGATCGGGCACCGTTCCACTACGATCTGCCATCTCGTGAACATCGTGCGCGACACGGCACCCGTCGGCAAGGAAGTCCACTGGGATCCGGAAAAGGAACTCTTCACGGACCTCCCGGAAGCCAACGCCATGCTCTCCCGTCCTCGCCGTGAAGGATGGGAACTGCCGACGCTCTGAACTTAAAGCGTCCCTGGAAGGCGCCGCGTCCCAATTTGGGAGGCGGCGCGTCCCGCGTCGCTATTGCTGGTATTAGATTCTGTTCGTGACGGTCTGGGAGGCGACGCGTCCCGCGTCGCTATTGCTGGTATTTGTTTCTGTTCGTGACGGTCTGGGAGGCGACGCGTCCCGCGTCGCTATTGCTGGTATTTGTTTCTGTTCGTGACGGTTTGGGAGGCGGCGCGTCTCGCGTCGCTACAGTTGATGTATTTTATCGTACGGTCTATTTCGTGACGGGATCTGGGAGGCGACGCGTCCCGCGTCGCTATAGTTAGTGCATTGAGTCGTATCGTCTGTTTGTGACGCGGGACGCATCACCTCCCATTTTGTGACGCGGGACGCATCACCTCCCATTTTGTGACGCGGGACGCATCACCTCCCATTTTGTGACGCGGGACGCGTCACCTCCCATTTTGTGACGCGAGACGCGTCACCTCCCATTTCGTGACGCGGGACGCGTCACATCCCAGTCCCAATTGGCGGCGTATCCTGCATCTTTACAGTATCCGAAGATATTTCATCTGAATCTGCATTCCAATAAGTATCTGGACCGCAGGGGCCATATTCTGCATTTTGGCGAATGTATGCCAGGACCTTTTGGAAATGATTTTCATTTCGGATGATCCTGTCAAACGACTCTTTATGCCAGACAGAACCGTTTTTTCCGAGGATCCTGTTTATTTTGTGTGCGGTAAAACTTTTCCATGAGTGAAGAATGTCTCCGAGAAGATATTTTTCGAACGGAACTAAAAGTACATGAACGTGATTGGACATGATCACGAACGCAAGCAGCTGGTATCTTTGGCCGTGAAAATAGAAAAGAGCCTCTTTCACGACAGTGCGTACTTCCGGAATTTTCAGACAGCAGCTTCCGTAACCGGCATCAAGGTACTCATCGATTTTTTCCCCAAAAATGGAATAATATTCTTCCTCCTCGTCTTTTTTCCAGGGTTTGGGATGTCTTTCCAGCCATTGTTTGATTTTTATTTTCAGCTTGTTTAACTGTGTTTGCGGAATGGAATCGGCTAAGTGAAAGGTTGCGAATTGTATTTTTTCAAATTGATGCCAATGAGGCAGATGTCCATGGCTAAGGACGATCTTCTCATCTGGATCATAGAATGGAGAGCAGGATCTCCGGACTGCAATCTGGGAGGCGACGCGTCCCGCGTCGCAATTGCTGGCGTTTTGATCATACGGTCTATTTCGTGACGCGGGACGCGTCACATCCCAGTTTGTGTTGCTTTGGCTAGTGTGTCGTATTTTTTTCATCTTGTTCGGCCCTTTTGTTCGTGATGCGATCTGGGAGGCGACGCGTCTCGCGTCGCAATTATTGGTGCTTTTTATCGAGTTGTATATTTTTGTTCGTGACGCGGGACGCGTCACGTCCCAGTTTACGTCGCTACAGTTGATGTATTTTATCGTACTGTCTATTTCGTGACGGGATCTGGGAGGCGGCGCGTCCCGCGTCGCAATAGTTGGTGTTTTTTATCGTACTGTCTATTTCGTGACGGGATCTGGGAGGCGACGCGTCCCGCGTCGCTATTGCTAGTGCTTTGAGTCGTATCGTCTGTTCGTGACGCGGGACGCGTCACGTCCCAGTTTTCGTCGCTATAGTTGATGTTTTTTATCGTACCGTTTATTTCGTGACGGGATCTGGGAGGCGGCGCGTCCCGCGTCGCTATTGTTAGTGCATTGAGTCGTATCGTCTGTTTGTGACGCGAGACGCGTCACCTCCCATTTTGTGACGCGGGACGCGTCACATCCCAGTTTTCGTCGCTATAGTTGATGTATTTTATCGTACCGTCTATTTCGTGACGGGATCTGGGAGGCGGCGCGTCCCGCGTCGCTATAGTTAGTGCATTGAGTCGTATCGTCTGTTTGTGACGCGAGACGCGTCACCTCCCATTTTGTGACGCGGGACGCGTCACCTCCCATTTCGTGACGCGGGACGCGTCACATCCCAATGCGATGGCGTATCGCTCAGTTTTATTCATGATTTTTCGCCTTCTGGTCCAGCATCGGCATGACGGAGCGGCGGTAGATCATCTCCATGAGCGGATTGCTGCGGATCATCTGCATCGTCTGGTAGGTACGTTCGCCCTCTTTCGGATCCATCTCCACGCGGATCGAGTTTCCCTTCGCATCCACCAGCACGGCTGTGTATCGGAAGGTCCCGTCTGCGTTCTGCGTCTTCTCGCAGTCGTCGATCTGGGCCGTTTCCGCATCAAAATCCTCGACGGGGACTTCCTGCTTGACGGAAGTTTCCCGCTCCGGCTCCTCCGGCGTCACGAATTCCACGATCTCGCCGACCTTTTCCTCCGACATTTTCGAGAGCTGACGCTTTCTCCGAACCAGCTCGCTGCGCGCCTCGTCATTCGTCAGGGACTCAGCCCTTTGTGCTTCCTTTTCCGCTGTGGAAAGCGGGTCTTTCTCTGCATTCTTCAGCTCTTCGGTACTCTGGCCCATCCGCTCGGCTTCGCGTTCAAGAAGTTTCTCTTCCCGCTCTTCCTTCGTCAGACGGCGCGGCGGTTCCTTTGCTTTTTCCGTTTTTTCTGCCGCAGTCCCCTGCTCCGACGGTCCTGCTGTCCGTTCCTGAAGATAGGAGACCGACAGGAGAAGCAGAATGACTGCCAATACTGCGCCTGCCGCCAGAAGAGAGATCCGGTCAATATTCATTTTCATGGGGATGTTCACTTTCGTTTTCCTGGGGAATATGCCGCGCTGTGGGCGGGATGGATCCAGAGTGAGGATCCTCCATCATTCCGGATTTTAACAGAGAAACGAAAAAAATCAAGCCGTCAATGAAAAAATGGGAGCGGAAACGCATTTTATGGAGAGATATTTTAGCGGAGAAAGGGGCTGTGCGCCTGGTTTTCGCTCCAAAAATGGAAATTTTTATGAAAATTTGAATATTTTGGACAAAATAGGAAAAATTTTCTTGCAGATGAGCGGAAAATATGGAATAATTGGAATAAACAGGATAATTGGAATTGTTTTTCAAGACGTAAGGAGACGCAAATGCTGGTACTTTCAAGGAAGTTGGATGAAAGCCTGATCATTGACGGCCGGATCGAGATCGTAGTGACGGGGATCTCCGGGAACAAGGTTTCGCTTGGGATCATGGCCCCGGGAAATGTGTCGGTCTATCGTAAGGAACTTTGCATGATTTCCGATGAACAGGCCCCCAAACGCCGCAGCAGAAGTCATGCAAAACCCTCCTGTTGGCGTACACTCGGAAAAGTACAGTCCATGAAAAATACGCTTCGGTAGGCGATTGCCGGTCATTGGCAATATTTTGCCGATGTTTTCGGAATGGTTTTGCCGATGCGCGCAGAAGGAGAATGCCGAAATGAGCTGGATATTCCTTTTAAGATCCGGATCCGAAGAATATACCGTTTTTCCAGGGAAAAGAACGCGAAAAATGGTGCTTCTCGTGACGCTGTTTTTTTGTTTCGTCATTTAAATATGTGCAGAACTGCAAAAGAGGACTGGCAAATACCGGTCCTCTGTTTTTTCAGGCGGGATCAGACAGTTCCCGGGGCGTGTTTAAGAGTCTTTTCCTGAATTTCTTTCGTGAGCATTTCGACCGCTTCCTCCGGTGAGAATGTCCCCAGACTTCCGGCAAGACGATCCCGGATGGTGACCGTTCGGCCTTCCGTTTCGCGTTCGCCGATGATGAACATATACGGTACGAGCTGGAGCTGGGCGCGTCGGATCTTTGCTCCGATCTTTTCCGAGCGGTAATCGCCGCTGACACGGATCCCGCAGGAGCGCAGTTTTTCTTCGATCTCCTGCGCGTATTCTTCGAATTTAGGGCTGACGATCAGGATCTTCACCTGTTCCGGAGCCAGCCAGAGCGGAAATGCGCCGGCAAAATGTTCGATCAGGATGCCGATGAAGCGCTCAAAGGAATCCAGCGGCGTGCAGTGGATCATCATGGGGCGGTGCTGGGCATTGTCTGCGCCGACGTAGGAAAGATCAAAGCTCTCTTTGCCTGGAAGTTTGAAATCGATGTGGATCATTCCAAAATGCGCTTCCCGTCCAAGGGAATCTCTGGCAATAAAATCGATGCCGGGGCCTTCCGGATGCACGATGCCGTCCGGGATCGTGGGGAGGCCGAGTTTGGCGCATTCCGCAAGGATGACGTCTTCCCAGTGTTTCCACTCTTCCGGCGTACCGCTGTACTGGACTTCGTTTTTCGAGCGGAAGCAGGTCTGGATCTTCAGGTCCGTGAAGCCGAGAGTCTGGAGGTTTTCCTGGAGGATCCGCAGACAGCGTCCAAATTCCTGAGGCAGCTGGGCGGAAGTGCAGAAAATGTGCGTGTCATTGCGGGTGAAGGCCCGGACCCGCTTCAGGCCGCTCAGTTCGCCGGACTGCTCATAGCAGCAGACGTTTCCGAATTCAAAAAAACGCAGCGGCAGTTCCCGGTAGCTTCTGGGGTGATTCTGATAGATGGCGACGTGGTGAAGTCCGCACGTGGAGCGCAGCGTATAGCTGTCGTGCCGTTCTACTTCAAACCGCGGAAAGGAACTGTCTGCGGCGTAGGGATTGCTGCTCGTCATGCGGTAGAGGACCGTTCTGCCCATTTCGGGGGAATAGACTCTCTGGAAACCGTTTTTGACCAGTTTGCCGCAAAGGAAACTTTCGAGCTGCTGCCGGATGACTGCCCCTTTCGGCAGCCAGAGGACAAGACCGGAACCGACGCGGGGATCGATGGCGTAGAGTTCAAGCTGGCGTCCAAGGATGCGGTGGTCGCGTTTTCGGGCTTCCTGCATCTGCTCCAGGTAGAGAGTCAGGTCTTTCTCGCTGAAAAACGCGGTCCCGTAGATCCTCTGAAGCGGCTGACGCTGCGGATCGCCTCTCCAGTGGGTGCTGGCGACGGAGAGGAGTTTGAAGTGCTGCAGAAGTTCGGCATTCAGTACATGAGGTCCCCGTGTGAGGTCGAGAAATTCCCCCTGTCGGTAAAAGTACAGTTTTTCAGTGTCTTTTAAATGCGTGCGCAAATGCTCGAGCTTCAGCGGCTGATCCATTTCTTCAAGCAGACGGACGGCCTGAGGACGCGGGACTTCAAAACACTCAAATGTTTCATTCTGGCTGATGAGCCGGCGCATTTCTGCTTCGATCCTGGGAAAATCATCTTCCGTGATGGGATGTTCTGTATGAAGATCGTAGTAGAATCCGTTCTCGACGGCCGGTCCAAATGCCAGGTGGACATTTTTAAAAAGACGGATGACCGCCCGGGCAAGGAGATGGGCGGTGCTGTGACGGAGGACTTCCAGTGCTGCGGGGGAGTCTGTGTGGAGGAACTCAACGTCTTCGATGGGACCCTCTGAAGGAAAGGGAGTCTGAAGGCCGACGACTTTTCCCTGAAGCCGCGCTGCGACAGGAAATCGGTCTGAATCTGCGAACTCGATATTTGCAAAATCTGCGATGCGTCTCTGATAGACGGATGGGATGCCGAATTTTCTATAGTCGGGAATGTCTGGCATGATCTTGTCCGCGAAGGTCCAAACAGGTAGGATAAAGGTGGTCAATAAAGAGATATTATATCGGAAAAAAGAAGAAATTTCAAGGGCTTGGGAGAGATGATGGAAGGAAATTTTTCAAAAAATGGAAAAAGTGTAAAAATTTTCCGGGAAAATTTTAAAATAATGGAGTCCCCCCCTTGTAAATTTAAGAATATGTAGTAAAATGACGTCTTCTTTGTTGCCGGAGGGGATTTTGTGCAAAGACCCCCCCGTTGACAAAAAGATTATTTTGGGTAAAATACCCGCAGTTGAGTTCGCTCAATTGTTATTATCTTTGGAAATGTGTGATGTAACAGGAGGCACTTGTGGCTGGACAGAGTAACAATTCAATCAGAATCCGGATGGAGGCTTATGATCACTCGGTCATCGATCAGAGCGCGACGGAGATCATCGATACTGCAAAGCGTACCGGTTCCGTTGTTTGCGGTCCGATCCCGCTCCCGACCCGGATCGAGCGTTACACTGTCAACTCCAGTCCGCATGTTGATAAAAAATCTCGTCAGCAGTATGAGATTCGTACTCACAAGCGTTTGATTGACATTATTGATGTCACGCCGAAGACGATCGAAGCACTGAACAAGCTGAGTCTTCCGGCTGGAGTTGAGATTAAGATCAAGGCGAATGGTCGTTAATTTCAGATTGCGCGGCAGGAGACGCAAGTGCCAGGCACCGTCGGTCGCCGCAGTCGCTAGGTTAAGCCGCACAATCGCGGTAAACAAATTCATTTATAAGCAGTAAAAGTTGATGATTTTCGGGTAAATGCCGCGTCTTGAGAAAGCGGAGAGTTCCCGGAAGGCGATAAAAAAGAAGGTGAGAACATGGCAGTTGGATTGCTCGGACGCAAAGTTGGAATGACGCAGGTCTATGAAGTGACTGGAAAATCGATCCCGGTCACGGTCGTGGAGTTGGGTCCCTGTGATGTCCTTCAGGTGAAAACCACTGAACGTGATGGCTATCAGGCTATCCAGGTGGGATTCGAAGACAAGAAAAGTTCTTGCGCGACACGTTCAGAACGTGGTCATGTCGCTAATATCGACAGCAAACGTCAGGAAAAGAAAGCTGCATCCGGAGTTGAAGCTGCTCCGAA
Source organism: Thermoguttaceae bacterium (assembly GCA_017939795.1). Taxonomy (GTDB): domain Bacteria; phylum Planctomycetota; class Planctomycetia; order Pirellulales; family Thermoguttaceae; genus RGIG3701. The sequence goes on along the minus strand of JAGBAA010000030.1, from coordinate 51,384 downwards.
AGCCGGCTGTGAAGTGAAGAAATTCGTTAAGGAATTTGCTACCTCCGTCGAAGGTTATGAAGTCGGTCAGAAACTGGATCTTTCCGTTTTTGATTCGGTCACGGCCGTCGATGTTGTCGGGATCAGCAAAGGCCGCGGATATGCAGGTACGATGACCCGTCATAATTTTGCCGGTCAGCGCGCCAGCCACGGTGTCAAGAAATGCCATCGCCACATGGGTGGTACGGGCTGCAGTGCCTATCCGTCCCGTGTTCTGAAAGGCAAGAAAATGCCTGGTCAGTATGGCAGCGTTCGCACGACGGTCCGTAATCTCGCCATCATCAAGATGGATAAAGAGAACAACCTGATGCTCATCAAAGGCGGCATCCCGGGACCGAACGGCGGTTACATCATTGTCCGTCCCACGAATATGCAGCCGCGCGCCCGTAAATTCGAAGGCGAGCTGGTCGCTAACTGACATCTGTCGAAAACGAAACATTCAGGGGGAGTTTACTCCCCCGCGGATAAAAAGTGAGACGGTGAAAACCCGTCAGTGCATAAAGAAAGTTTTTTCTTTACCGGTGGATCCGGTCGAACCGTATTTTTACAATGCTTCACGGCGTGTAAAAGAATATAACCTCAAGTTCTGCTCATGCCGAACGGATTGACAGGTTCGCAAGGCGCTTGATTTGGATGGCCATTACCCATTCACCTTAGAGCGTTTGGTTAGAAACTCAATTTAAGAAAGATTTTTATCATGGTCAGTCTGCCGATTTATGATCGCACTGGAAAACAGGTTGACACGTACGAATTCGACGTGAATGAACTCGCGGATCGTATCAGTGTTCAGCTTCTTCATGATGCGGTCGTTATGTATCAGTCGAACATGCGCCAGGGTACGGCTAAAACGAAGACCCGCGGCGAAGTCTCTGGTTCTACGAAGAAAATGTACCGTCAGAAGGGTACTGGTAACGCTCGTGCCGGATCCAAACGCTCCGGCGTTCGCCGCGGCGGTGGTCACATCAAGGCCAAGACCCCGCGCGACTGGCGTCTTGCAATGCCGCGCAAAGCGATGCAGCTTGCGACGCGCATGGCTCTCCGTTCCAAGTTCGAAAGTGAAAAAGTCATCATCGTGGAAGACTTCGCCATCGAAGCTCCGAAAACGAAGGAAATGGCTGCTGTTCTCAAAGCTCTGAATGTCACTGGAACCGCGCTTTTCGCGACCTTCGGTTACAATGTGAACATCTACAAGAGCGGACGCAATATCCCGGGTCTCCAGGTCCTCCCGATGAGCGACATCAATGCTCTGGAAGTCCTGAAACCGAAATGCATGGTCGTTACCCGTGCTGCGCTGGATGCGTTCCGTGGTACTGTTGCTGCTGCTAAAAACGCTTGAGAAAGGGACGAACAATGAAAGATATTATGAGTGCAGGCCTGCTTCTTGAGCCGTATCAGATTATTATCCGTCCGCTCGTCACGGAAAAAGGCGTTATGTTGACGGACAAGACCTTCAAGCGCGCGAAGCGTGATGCTGAAGGCAACAAAGTTCGCGATTCGAAAGGCAATGTGGTCTGGGAAGAAGTGATCCAGAACGCATACTCTTTCCAGGTCCACACGGACGCTACGAAAGAAGAGATCAAAGACGCGATCGAAAAGCTTTACGATGTGAAAGTCGTGAAAGTGAACACCCAGAACCGCAAAGGCAAGCAGCGCCGCTTCAAGCAGCGTGTTTCCTACACGGGCGACTGGAAAAAAGCGATCGTTTATCTCGATGCTGAGAGCCGTATTGACTTTGTTTAACATGTGTTGCCGGCACCGCGCTTGAACAGGCGCGATCCGGTTCAGGTAAGTGGTCGTGCAAAGGTATCCTTTATATCAGTAAAACGATCACAAAGTTGTCCATACAACTTAGAATGGAATTAGTAAAATGGGAATTCGTCATTACAAACCCACCTCTCCGGGCCGCCGCAATGCCAGCGTCAGCGATTTTGCTGATCTGACTCCGGGCGCAAAGGTAGAGAAGTCGCTTCTTGAACCGAAGCGTCGTTCCAGTGGCCGCAACAATCAGGGCATCATCACCTGCCGTCATCGCGGCGGCGGCCACAAGCGTGCCTATCGTCTGATCGACTTCCGTCGCAACAAGGACGGAGTTCCGGCGATCGTTGACTCGATCCAGTACGATCCGAACCGCACGGCCCGTATTGCTCTTCTCGTTTATGCTGATGGTGAGAAACGCTACATCATCGCCCCGAACGGACTGAAGAAGGGAATGAAAGTGGTTTCCGGCGCTGACGCAGTCAGTGATGTCGGCAACTGCCTCCCGCTTTCGAAGATCCCGCAGGGAAGCATGATCCATAACATTGAACTTCAGCCTGGAACCGGTGCCTGCATGTGCCGTTCGGCTGGAACGTACGCGACGCTTGTTGCGAAGGACACGGAATGGGCTCAGATCATTCTTCCGAGCGGTGAAATCCGCCGTGTTCCGTCCACGTGCCGCGCGGTCATTGGCGTCGTCGGGAACTCCGACCACATGAACATCGTGCTTGGCAAAGCCGGGCGTGTTCGCTGGATGGGTCGTCGTCCTCACGTTCGCGGTACTGCGATGAACCCGATCGACCACCCGCACGGTGGTGGTGAAGGCCGTACCAAGGGAGGCCGCAACCCGGTCACTCCGCAGGGTAAACCGACCAAAGGTCACAGCACCCGTAATCGTCATAAGGCCTCGAACAAAGCCATCGTTCGTCGTCGCAAGTCACGTCGTTATGGTCAACTTAAACTTCCAGGTTAGGATTAAAGTACAATGGGACGATCGTCAAAAAAAGGACCGTTTGTTGAGCGGAAATTGTTCATCAAGGTTGAAAAGCAGCTGGAAGCCGGCACGAAGGAACCGATCAAAACCTGGTCACGCCGTTGTGTCATTATTCCTGAATTTGTAGGTTTCACCTTCATGGTTCATAATGGAAAACAGTTCGTCAATTGCTTCGTTACCGAAGAAATGGTCGGACACAGACTTGGTGAATTTGCACCTACGCGTATTTTCCGCGGCCACGGTGGCAAAGGCAAACGTTAATAGAAGAACAATGCGGACGAGCCGTGAGGTTCAGTTCGCCTTATAGAGGAAAGTAGTCATGCCGTACAAAGCATTGTATCGTTATGCAAGAATTAGCCCGCGCAAGCTGCGTTACATGGCAGATCTTGTTCGTGGGAAGAATGCGGATGAAGCTCTCGAAATTTTGAAATATCAGCCGAACCGCGGCGCTCGTATGGTCGAACTGGTCATCAAGAGTGCACTGGGGAATGCTCGTGATAAGAACGAACAGAATTGCGATGAGCTTTACATCGCGGAACTTTGTGTCGATGGCGGACCGATGTTCAAGCGTTTCCGTCCGAAAGCACGTGGTTCTGCCACAGTGATCAAGAAGAGAATGTCGCACATTCGGGTTACTTTGGACTTACCGAAAGAGGAATGAAATGGGACAGAAAGTTAATCCAACTGGTTATCGCACGGGTGTTTTCCTTGGATGGAAGAGCCGTTGGTATGCTTCGAAGAAAGAGTTCAGCGAACTGCTGGTCGAAGATCAGAAGATCCGCAAGTTCATCAAGACTCGTAAAGCGACAACGAAAGACAATCACGAAGTCAACATGTACCCGATGATCTCGAAGATCGAGATCGAACGTACCCGTGACGCCGTGAAACTGATCATCTTCTCCAGCCGTGCACGTGACCTGACGCGCAACGAAGGTAAAGTGATCGCAGACCTTACCGAAGATCTGCAGAACCTTATTGGACGTGTTTTCAAGATTGAAGTTCGCGAAATTCGTTCCTATCACAAAGATGCTCAGCTTGTTGCCGAAGATATTGGCGAACAGCTTGTGAAGCGTGCCAGCTTCCGCCGCGTGATGAAGCGTGCGATGGAAGACGCGATGAAAGACGGTGCGAAGGGGATCAAGATCCAGCTTTCCGGTCGTCTTGGCGGAGCGGAGATGTCTCGAACGGAAACGTCCATTCAGGGATCGATCCCGCTTTCGACACTGCGTGCCAATATTGATTATGGCTTCTATGAAGCGAAGATCGCCCAGGGCCACATCGGCATCCAGGTTTGGATCAATAAAGGCGAATATGGTGACAAAGAGGAAGAAGCGGAAGACGTGAAAACGTCCCGTGGTCCGAGAAAATCGTATAAGCGAGGGTAGTAATCATGGCGATGATGCCGAAACGAATTAAGCACAGAAAAGTGCAGAGAGGCCGTATCACCGGTGTCGCGTCCCGCGGCTGCCGAGTCGTCTTTGGTGACTATGCCCTTCAGGCTGTCCAGGGCGGCTGGATCCCGGCGAAGACCATTGAAGCAGGCCGTATTGCTGCGCAGCAGTATCTGCGCGGTGAAGGTAAACTTTACATCCGTATTTTCCCGAACAAGCCGATCACGTCGATTCCGTTGGAAACGCGAATGGGTAAGGGAAAGGGTGAACCTGAGTACTGGGCTGCCGTTGTGAAGCCGGGCACGGTCCTCTATGAAGTTGGCGGAACGACGGAAGATGCTGCGCGTCTTTGCCTTGCTCGTCTTGCCCACAAGATGCCGATCCGGGTCCGCATGATCCGCAGACGTTTGAAGTAAATTGCCTTAACAAGAGGAAGAGAGTAAACCATGAAAGCGAAAGTACTCCGTGAACAGAGTAACGAGCAGCTTCAGAACACGTTGAAAGAGGCGACTGATGCGCTCTTCACCTTGCGTCTTCAAGCGCAGAACGAACGTCAGAATGCTCCGAGTGAACTGAAGCGTAATCGCAAGTTGATTGCTCAGGTCAAAACGATCCTCCGGGAACGCGTGGCAGAAGAAGTCTAACTCATTGAAAAGAAGGATTGATGAATTATGCCGAAAAGAGTAGTTGTCGGTGTCGTTACGAGCGATAAAGCCAGCAAAACGCGTCGGGTTGAGATTTCCCGTCTCGTGAAGCATGCAAAGTACGGGAAATTCATTCGTCAGAAGACCGTCTGCACCGTTCATGATGAGAACAATGAATCTCGTCTTGGTGATACGGTCAAGATCGAAGAATGCCCGCCGAAATCGAAGATGAAGCGCTGGACCTTGGTCAGCGTCGAACAGAAGAGTCGTCTGGTGGATGTGAACGCGATGCGCGCGAACGCAGAAGCCGCGAAATAGTGAATTAAGGGTTGTTTCAACCATAATTTTAGAATAGAAAAGATCAGGTGTTGTAATGATCCAGATGCAGACCCGGCTCGCAGTGGCCGATAACACTGGTGCAAAAGAACTGATGTGCATCAAGGTTCTTGGCGGTACCCACAGACGTACTGCAAAGATCGGTGATGTCATTGTCTGCAGCATCAAGAGTGTTATCCCGGGCAGCGATATGAAAAAGGGTGGCGTTTGTCGCGCGGTCATTGTGCGTACTGCCTATCCGGTCCGTCGTGAAGACGGCAGTTACGTCCGCTTCGATTCAAACGCTGCGGTGATTATTGATAAAGACAACAATCCGCGTGGAACGCGTATCTTTGGTGCAGTGGCTCGTGAACTTCGCGACCAGGGCTTCCTGAAGATTGTGAGTCTCGCAAGTGAGGTGCTCTGATGCGTATTCGTAAGGGTGATAAAGTTAAGGTCATTTCCGGTCGTTCCAAGGGCGTTGAATCGCGCGTTGTGAGCATTGACCGTGAAGCTGGCAAAGTTGTTGTCGAAGGTGTGAATACCGTTACCAAACACATTCGTCCGAGTCAGAAGAACCCGCAGGGCGGACGCCTTGAGATCGATAAACCGATCGATATGTCCAACGTGCAGGTCGTTTGTGAAGCCTGCGGCAAAGCGGCCCGCATGGGAGCGCGCGTCACGGCAGACGGCACGAAAGAACGTTTCTGCAAGAAGTGCGGAGCGGGTAATGGTCAGATTTCCAAGGCGAAGAATTAAGTTTAACGGCTTAAATTTTGATTTATTGAAGTTTTTTCGATAAAAAACGCCTGGGAACCCTTGAAATTTTTTTGGAGAAGGTTATAATAATCTTCTCCATACTTAAGACCAGTCATGCAGTATGATTGGTATACAGCAAGTTAAGGAAGCAAGAGTGGATTGTATAAGCAATCCAACAGAACGGTAAGAGATATGATTCCCCGACTTCAGGAAAAATATAAGAATGAGATTCTGCCGGCGCTTGGCAACGAGCTTGGCATTCAGAATCCCATGGCTCTTCCCAAGCTGGAAAAAATCGTGATCAACATGGGTGTTGGTTCCGCCATCAACGAGAAAAAACACCTTGAAGAAGCGGTTGATGCGCTTTCCCAGATTACGGGTCAGAAGCCTGTCATTACGGCTGCTCGCAAATCCATCGCAGGATTTCGTCTCCGTGAAGGTATGAAAATTGGGTGCAAAGTTACACTTCGTCATCAGCGGATGTACGAGTTTTTGGACCGTCTGATCAGCATTGCTCTCCCGCGAGTTCGTGACTTCCGCGGTCTGAATCCGAATGGATTTGACAAGCGCGGCAATTACAACATGGGATTGACTGAACAGATCGTGTTCCCGGAACTGAATCCGGATAAATTTACCCGTCCGCAGGGTATGACGATTACGATCGTGACCACTGCGAAGAGCGACGACGATGCCCGCGTTCTTTTGAAGAAATTCGGCATGCCGTTTCGCGCAGACAAATAAGGGAACTTCAAATGGCTAGTAAATCAAAGATTGCAAAAGCAAGCAGAACGCCCAAATTTTCCACGCGCAGCGAGAATCGTTGTCTTTTGTGTGGAAGACCACGTGCAGTTTATCGTAAATTCGGTGTTTGTCGTATTTGCTTTCGTAAATTGGCAGACCAGGGTCTTATCCCTGGCGTGAAGAAGGCGAGCTGGTAAAGGAACGAAAATTATGATGACCGATCCTATCGCCGATATGTTGACACGTATTCGGAACTCCGTGCGAGTTGAAAAGCAGTATGTAGACCTTCCGTTCTCGAATCTGAAGAAGAACATCGCGGAAGTGATGAAGCGGGAAGGTTACATTTGGGACTATCAGATCATTGAAGCCCAGCCTGTGAACGTCATCCGTATTCAGTTGAAATACGGCCCCAATGGCGAACGTGTTATTCGGCACATTAAACGAGTGAGTAAACCTGGATGCCGTGTTTATTCGAGCGCTGAAGACCTGAAACCCGTTCTGAACGGTTTGGGTATTTCCGTGGTCAGCACAAGCCAGGGGTTGATGAGTGACCGTGAGGCCAAAGCGAAGAAGAACGGCGGCGAGATCATTTGTGAGATCTGGTGATTTGCCGACATAGCCGTATTCATTGCGCCTCAAAAGGAACAGCTGGCGGAGCATAGGTTCCGCCAGACAGAAATAGCGAAGGTAGATTCAATGTCACGTATTGGAAAGAAACCTGTTTTGGTGCCTGCTGGAGTGACGGTTACGGCCGAAGCTTCGAAAGTCACCGTCGAAGGCCCCAAAGGAAAGTTGGAATTCCCGGTAGCTTCCTTCATCACGGTTACTGTTGAAGATGGTAAAGTTATTGTGGACCGCGCTGACGACGAACGTCAGAGCCGCGCATTTCACGGACTGACCCGCGCCATGATCAATAACATGGTGATCGGCGTCACGGCTGGATATGAGAAGCGTCTTGAGCTGGTTGGTGTTGGTTACATTGCCGCCGTTCAGAACAATACTCTTCAGCTGCGTGTTGGGATGGCGAATGAGCTTCAGATCCCGATTCCGGAAGGCCTGAGTGTTACCTGTCCTGATCAGACGCACGTTCTGATCACTGGTATTGACAAGCAGCAAGTGACCCAGTTCGCTGCCGCGACGAGAGCGAAGCGCCCGGTCGAGCCGTACAAAGGCAAGGGTATTCGTTATCAGGGCGAAAATGTCCGCCGCAAGCAGGGTAAAGTTGTTGCGAAATAGTAAACGTCAGCAGGCAGAATGCACCGTCAGCGGTCTTCGATGGCCGTTGACATGCTGACATCAATGTAGAAAAAGAGATTTAGCCGTGGAACGTACTAAAATTAATCAGAAACAGCGTCAGCGTCGCTGCTGGAGAGTTACGAATCGCATCAAGGCGAATTCGACGCGTCCCCGTCTTGCGGTTTTCCGCAGCCTGAAGAACATCAGTGCCCAGATCATTGATGACACAACGGGAACCACCCTGGCTTGTGCCAGTTCTCTGGAAAAGGACCTTGCGTCTGAGTTGAAATATGGTGGAAATGTTGCGGCTGCAGCCAAAATTGGTCAGATCCTGGCGGAACGCGCACTTGCGAAGGGCGTGACCTGTGCAACGCTTGACCGTCGTCATTACCGTTATCACGGTCGTGTCGAAGCTCTTGCCGAAGCAGCCAGAGCAGCCGGTTTGGACCTTGGCGGCAAAACGGAATCCGCCGAGTAGTCGAAATAACCTTTAACGACGAAACGAATAAGATCCATGTCAAACGAAATTAATGAAACAAGAGACGGAATTGTAGAGAAAGTTGTGAAGATCCGACGTTGTGCCGCAGTCGTCAAAGGCGGTCGTCGTTTCAGTTTCGCAGCTTTGGTAGTCGTTGGCGATGAGAAGGGGCGCGTTGGCTGTGGTTATGGCAAAGCCAATGAAGTTCCGCCTTCCGTCGAAAAAGCGGCGAAGGATGGTCGCAGAAGTATGATGAGCGTCACCCTGTCTGGTACAACGATCCCGCACGAAGTGCATGGTCGTTTTGGTACAGCTCGCGTCGTGCTCGTTCCTGCCCGTCCTGGAACAGGAATCATTGCAGGCGCAGCGGTCCGTGCCGTCTGTGAAGCATGTGGTATTCGTGATATTTTGACAAAGAGTTTTTCTTCGAATAACCCTTTGAACCTGGTCAAGGCCACGTTGAATGCGCTGCAGCAGATCCGTTCCAAAGAAGAAGTCGAAAAACTTCGCGGAGTGGAATTGTAAGGAGGGTGATTCATGAACTTAACTAATGTAAACGTCGGAATTCATAAAAACAAGAAGCCGACTCGTCTGGGTCGTGGTAAAGGTACCGGTCAGGGCAAAACCGCTGGCCGCGGTCACAAAGGTTTTGGAAGCCGTAACGGTTCTTCCCAGAACGTGAGTTTTGAAGGCGGTCAGATGCCGCTCTTCCGCCGCATTCCGAAGCGTGGTTTCAACAACGCCGGCGCTGCGAAGGTTGCCAACATCAACGTGTGCGACATTGACAAGTTCTTTGAAGACGGTGAAGTCGTTTCCCCCGAAACGCTCAAGTCCAAGGGACTCATCAAATATCGTTACGATGTTCTGAAGGTTCTTGGCGATGGTGAACTGACCAAAAAGGTGAAGGTCCAGGCTCATCGTTTCAGCAAGAGTGCTGAAGAAAAGATCAAGGCCGCCGGCAGTGAAATGGAAGTACTTCCGGGCAAAGCTCCGGTCGTCAAATTTCAGAAAAAAGTCAAGGCTTAATATTTCGCCAGCTTTTTGATCTACACGGCGTAAGACTGCACATAGGGTGGTTTTACGCCTTTGTTTTTATGCAGGAGCGCAAGCGCGGCAGCTTTCAGACGGTATCGGTTCACTGACTTTATCGTTTCAGTTCGGCTGGACTGGCGGTTTCTCGAACCTACCCTCTCTCAGCTGGGATGGGGATCTCCATCTTTTTCGAAAGAAAAGCGTTTTTTCGTTTTTTTGCATGAAAACATGGATTTATTGCACCATTCCCCCTAGTGGAAACTGGATTAATGTGATAAAATCCTGATGTTGTTTACTGTGCTGCGGCAAATTCCTTTCATCGCCGTTCTGCTTTCGGGCAGCGGCTGCTTTCGGAGCCGTATGAACGGGAGCGGCCCGGTACAGTATCGTTTCCTGTTGGAGTGGGTTTCCCCACATATTTCGTTCGGGATGATTTTTTCATTTCGGGCACAGTGTATACAAGGATGAATCATTCATGTTTGAAAAGATTCGAGTCATCTTTACCATCCCGGAGCTGCGTCGCAAGATCTTCCTGACTCTTCTGCTCCTGGCGATCTTTCGTGTTGGCTACCAGATCAATCTTCCGATGGTCAATCCGGCGGAAGTCGCGATCGAAAACACCGGAACGAGTGATGCTCTTCAGACCCTGTTGAATCAGGCTGCGGTTTTCAGTGCGTCGGATATTCGTCAGATCACGATCTTTGGTCTGGGGATCATGCCGTACATTTCCGCTTCGATCATTTTCCAGCTTCTGGCGAGTGTTTACGCTCCGCTGGAGAAACTTCAGAAGGAAGGGGAGAGCGGACGTAAAAAGATCAATGAGTACACGCGCTATGCGACGATCGTGCTCTGCATTTTCCAGAGCTGGTTCTACCTGATCGCCATGCCGACCATTTTCGGAAGCAACAAAATCTTCCTGGACGGTTTCTGTGATCCGGGGACCGGTACGCTTTATCTTTCCTGGCAGATCATTGCGGTCTTCATCATGACGTGCGGAACGGCGTTCCTCATGTGGCTTGGCGAACAGATCGATGCTTACGGTATCGGTAACGGGATCAGCCTCCTCATCATGGCAGGCATCCTTGCCCGTATGCCGGAACCGATCATCAAGCTGTACGCGGACTTCCACCGCAGCGGCGGTCTGAGCGGTCTGAAGATCAGCGGCGGTGATGCCAGTCTCGTGAACCTGCTCATGCTGGCGTTCCTGTTCTTCGCCGTCGTGACGGGCGTTGTGTTCATCACGCTTGGTCAGCGCCGCATTCCGTCCCAGAGTGCGAAGCACGTCCGCGGCCGCCGCGTCATGGGCGGTATGCGTCAGTACCTGCCGATCAAAGTGAATCAGGCGGGCGTCATGCCGATCATTTTCGCCAGCTCCCTGCTCATGATCCCGGCGTGGCTCTTCGGTATGCTTGCGCAGTCTTTCGGCGGCAATGCGAACACGGTGTGGCTTGGTCAGTGGTTTGGTTCCGCGGCCGGCTGGTTCTCGCATGACAGCATGTTTACGTACAATTTCTTCTACATCGTGCTGATCTACTTCTTCTGCTATTTCTGGACGGCCATTACGTTCAATCCGAAAGACATGGCAGAGAACCTGAAGCGGAACAATACGATCATTCGCGGTCATCGTCCGGGCAAGCGTACGCAGGACTACCTTGAAAAGGTCATGCTTCACATCACGTATGTGGGGGCGGGCTTCCTGGCAGTCGTGGCGATCCTGCCGCACATCATGGCGAATGCGATGCACATCGACTACAATCTGGCGAGCTTCTACGGCGGCACCAGCCTCCTGATCGCCGTCAGTGTGGCGTTCGACCTCGTGCAGAAGATCGACAGTCACCTCGTGATGGTCAATCACAAAGGTCTGCTTGAGAAATAGTTTTACGTGGACCGCAGTGTTCATTTTCGAACAGACGGCTCCGGTTTCGGCTGGAGCGTTTGTTCGTTTTCCTGTTTTTTATCCTGAAATTGAAACATACGGAGAATTTCCATGCGTTTGGTTTTCATTGGTCCTCCGGGAGCCGGAAAAGGCACTCAGGCTGAATATCTGATCAAAAAATATCATCCCGCTCATCTTTCCACCGGCGACATGCTTCGTGCTGCCCGTGATGCGGGAACCGAAGTTGGTCTGAAAGCGAACGAATACATGTCCAAGGGCGAATTGGTCCCGGACCAGGTGATCGTGGACATCATCAAAGAGCGTCTGACTCAGGACGACTGCAAGGAAGGTTTCCTTCTGGATGGTTTCCCCCGTACGATCGCGCAGGCGGAAGCGCTTGACGTGATGCTCAAGGAAGCTGGCACTCCGCTGGACGTTGTTCTTGAACTGCGTGTTCCGGAAGAAGAACTCTTCACCCGTCTGGCGAGCCGCGGCCGTGCGGACGATCAGCCCGAAGCGATCCGTACCCGTCTGGTCGGTTACCGCAATCAGACTTCCCCGCTGCTTGACTACTACGGCAAGCAGGGGCTGCTTCAGACTATCGACGGTCTTGGCGCGATCGAAGAGATCTGGTCCCGTATTGAAACGGTGCTGGACAAAATTGCGTGATGCAGTTTGTGCAGACTCTTAAATCAAAGAAAGCCGTGAATCGTTTTGCGGCTTTCTTTTTTCATATCTGCCGAAAATCTTCCCGTACCCCCTCTTGCTCTTTATGGAAAAAGGAGTAGAATAGGAGCGTAACGGTTTCATGATGTGCGTCTCCCCGCGCACTGGATAAGAAAGAAGACGAAAATGATTGAATTAAAGACAAAACGTGAAATTCGCCTGATGCGTCGGGCAGGTCTTCAGGTCTGGCATGCTCATCAGCTGATCAAGGACGCGGTCAAGCCGGGAATCACGACTCGGGAAGCAAACGAGCTGGTGGAGAAGTACTTTCATTCCAAGAACATCGAGTGCATGTTCAAGGGCGTCCAGCTTCATTCCCGCCACAAGCCGTTTCCGGCGGCGTGCTGTATGTCGGTGAATGAGGAAGTGGTCCATGGGATCCCGAGTGACCGGGTCTTGGTCGAGGGTGATGTTCTGAGCGTGGACATCGGGTCGAGGATCGCGGGCTGGTGCGGCGACTCGGCGGCGACGTACGCCGTGGGGAAGATCTCGGCTGAAAAGCAGAAACTGCTGGACGTCACGAAGGGGACGCTGGATCTGGCGATCTCGCTTTTGTCGCAGAAGACGCACTGGAACGCGATCGCGAAGGAGATGGAGATCTTCGTGGAAGACCATGGTTTCTCGGTCGTGGATGATTTTGTGGGACACGGCATCGGACGTGAGATGCACATGGAGCCGCAGGTCGCGAACTACTATTGTCCGCACGCGGATTTCCGGATCCAGACGGGGCTGGTCATTGCGATCGAGCCGATGGTGAATGTCGGTACGCATAAAGTTCGGGAAGGAAAAGACGGCTGGGTGCAGAGCACGGCAGACGGGAAACCGAGTGCGCACTTTGAGCATACGGTCGCCATCACCGAGAACGGCCCTTACGTTTTAACGGCATCGGACGACGACTACAATAATAAAGCGTTTCTGAATTATTGAGAGACGCGGTGAGTGCATGGCCTCCTCAGAAATGGGGAGGTTTTTTTGTTGGTGCGGTGTTGGAGTTTGTTGATTTTGCGGATGTTGCGGTCTGCTTTTTGGCTGTTTTTTGCGATTTTTTAATTTTTTTCTTGACAAAATTGCAATTGGGAATATACTATAAACTATAAAAGTTTTAAAATTTGGGAATATTGGATGGTGTTTTCATGGATCAAAAGAAATTTTCTGCAAAAAATATCGGGATCGCGGTCCTTTTGGCTGCATTGAGTGTGTCCTCTGCGTCGGCGCAGGCCGTGAATCTTGTGCAGAACGGCAGTTTTGAGACGACGAATTGGACAGGAAACCGTGCGCAGCATGGGTATGTCGTGCATAATGGGAAGGTCAACGGATCGATCCCCAACTGGACGGCTTCCAGCGATGTTTATGGATACGGCACGACGCTGAAGACGGAAGAGTTCGGTAAAAATACCGGTGATTTTGACGGTGACTACGCGCTTTTTATTCAGCGTTCCGGAACGCTCTCTCAGACGATCACGGGACTGGTGCCGGGGGAACTGTATACGTATTCCTTCCGTTACGATGCGCGTAATGTTCATAAGGAATCCACGATCCTGGCGAAGGTTGGCGATCTGAACGTGCTGAATAATGTGAAGTACAGCACACGGAATCCGTTCTACGATTACGAAGTGACGTTCCGTGCGACGGAAGAAACGATGAACATTTCGTTCGCTAATACGCACGGAAATTCGGACACGTCGGTCCTGGTGGATAAAGTCCAGCTTGTGGAAGCGTCGGCAGACAATCCGTGGACCTGTTCCGGGACGGCGGATCTCTGGCTCAGTGACGCGACGATCGGAGTCGATCCATCCAACACCTACACGCACACGCTGAATTTCGGCAACAAGGTCTCCGACAAAGCGATGGTCAACGGCGTGCCGTTCGCGAAAGTCGCGGGGAAGGGAGCAACCGATCTTTACTCGCTCCCGAATGCTGGTGTACAGGGGGTGGATACCGGGCTTCAGGGAGTTTTCGGTACGGCGAATACCGGAAGCAATGAAATGGCGAAAGGTTTTTTCACCAGCATGACCGGCGTGACGCTGACCGGGCTGGAACCGGGAGTGCAGTATACGACGACGTTCTATCTTGCTTCGTGGAACAATACGATACGAACGGGTGAATTCACTGCTCCGGACGGGACTTCGTTTATTCTGAATGAAAACAAACTGCGTACGGAAAACGGAGGACGCGCGGGTGCTCTGCTCACGTGGACCGGGTATGCGTCGGAAGACGGAACGCTGGACTTCGGGATCCACTCGCCGCACAGTGGAGATACGGTACACATCTACGGCATTTCCAATATGGTGACGCCGGGACAGACGCCGGACAGTGTGAATACGAACCTTCTGCTGGCCACGAATTTCGGCGGTCCGAACGGAAACAGCTATGAGGGGATGAAGGTCATCGATACGGTCGCGGATGTCGTGAACTTCATTTCTCCGGCCGGCAGTGAGAAATGGCAGCTTCGTGAAAACGAGAGCAGTGCGACGGTTTACTCATTCGTTGAGAACGGTGCGCTGCGCACGGGTGCCAACTCCGTGAACATGATGGAGATCGATTCCAGCCTGCTTGCCGGGAAATGGATCGATATTTCCGCCGATCTGAAGATCAACACGCTTCGAGGCAATGAAAAACCGAACGCGCGCGGTATCGGCATCGGTTTCATGGATGAGAGCAAAAAAACGCTGCAGGGGGAAGCCGGGATCGGTTTCAGCGGCCTGGTCCTGAATCCTGCCGGTGATTTGATGTTCTACGAAAATGCGAACGGCAGTGCGATCGGGGATGCGGACATTTCGGAATCGATCAAGTATCTTTCCGAAGACGGTTCCGCGTTCGACGTGAATGACTGGTATGAGCTGGACATGACGCTTGCGTTCTCCGACGACGGCGAAACGGCGACGCTCGTGGGAGTCGGTCTTGAAGGTTCCGTTGCGGATTACTCGACGCTTCTCGGCGCGACGTTTAAGACGACGGATCTTTTCGCGGTCCTCTCTTCTTCGGCAGTGAGCTGGGACTACTACGGATTCGTGGATAATGTCCGCGTTTCGGAGTACGTTCCGGAACCCTCGACGTGGGCGCTTCTGGTCCTCGGTGCCGGATCGCTTTTCATGATTCGCAGAAGGAACCGGAAATAAAAAAGCAGAGAGACGGAGCACTCCGTTCGGAATCTGATTTTTTTGAATTTGACCTCCTCCGAAAAGAGGAGGTTTTTTTGTTGTGCCTGCGAAAAGGTAGCGAATTTAGGGATTGGGGTAATGGGGCGCGTGCTTTTTTCTGTTTTTTTGAAAAAAATTTCTTGACAGAACGGCGTATCGGACTATACTATATTAAAAGATAATTTTCAGTATTTGGAAATTTTAATCATGGTGTCCCAATGAAACAGAACAAGTTTTCCGCAAAAAATATCGGGATCGCGGTCCTTTTGGCAGCGTTTGGAGTGTCGTCTGCCTCGGCAGATGCGGTGAATCTCGTTCAGAACGGCAGTTTTGAGCAGTATACCGGCAATATGCAGAATCATGGTTACCTGTACAAGAACGGGACCGAATATGCGACGCTTCCCGGCTGGACCTACACACCGAACGGTACGACAACGGACTATGGTTTCGGGATCGGTCAAACGAGCGGCGAGTTCGTGAAAAACTGTGGTCCGATCGACGGAACGTACGCACTGTTCATGCAGCGTCCGGGAACGATGTCGCAGACCGTGACGGGCCTGACGCCGGGTGAGTACTATACCTACTCTTTTACCTATGATGCTCGAAATGCCGAAGACAAAAAAGCCGGTGTTCAGGCATGGCTTGACGATTACCGACTGCTTAGCCATACGTGCAATTCGCAGAATCCTTTCCATACCTATGATGTGATCTTCCAGGCGACAAGCGATACCGCGGCGATCTCATTTAAGAATACCTACGATCAGGCCAGGGACTCTTCACTGCTGGTCGATGCGGTCTCCATGACGCTTGCGCAGGATAATCCATGGCGTCAGTCCGACTGGGCGGCGGATGCGGATCTGGGGATCAGTGCGAATAAGACGTACACGCATACGCTGAATTTCGGTCAGACGGCCGAGTCCAAGACGGTCCTTGATGTGCCGTTCAAGGCGATCACGGACAATAATTACTCCGACGGGAACGTGACCATTAAAAATAGCAACCGGTTTGGAAACGACAATGATCTGGTGAATCTGTACGGCACGGAAAATCCGGGAAGCCAGACGCTGGCGAAGAGCTTCCTCTATAAATTCCAGGAGATCCGGCTGGACGGTCTCGTTCCCGGTGTGGAATACACGACGACGCTCTACCTCGCCGCGTTTGATAAAAATCTGAATGCGAGACGTACCGGATATGTCGGAGCGAACGACGGAACGCTGTTTGCCGTGGAAGAGAACTTCTACCATGCGGAAAATGGCGACCGAAGCGGCGGACTGGTGAAATGGACGGGCCGTGCGGCGGAGGATGGAACGCTGACTTTCAGTTTCGCGCATTCGAGCGAAACGCTGCACATTTACGGTCTCTCCAACGAAGTGACGCCGGGACAGACCCCGGAAACGTCGGGGACGAACCTTCTGCTCGCCACGAATTTCGGCGGTCCGAACGGAGACGGATACAATGGAATGGCGATTTCAAATACGGTCGCGGATGTGGTGAACTTCATTTCTCCGGCCGGCAGTGAAAAATGGCAGCTGCGGGGGGGTGAAAATGCCGCGAATCTGCCCAAATTCGCATTGATCCAGGACGGCGCATTGCGTACCGGCGCGAACTGCGTGAGCATGATGGACATTGACACGAGCCTTCTTGCCGGGAAATGGATCGATATTTCCGCCGATCTGAAGATCAACACGCTTAACGGCGGCGGAGGTGCGCAGTATGCCCGCGGTATCGGTATTGGATTCTCCCGTGATGGCGTCGGTGTGAGTAAAGAATCCGGCATCGGTTTCAGTGGTCTGGTCCTGAATCCTGCCGGTGAATTGATGTTCTACGAAAATGCTTTGGGTGAAGTGAAGGAAGACGCATTGATCTCTGATGCAGTCGCGTACCTTTCCGAAGACGGATCCGCGTTCGACGCCAGTGAATGGTATGAGCTGGACATGACGCTCGCGTTCTCCGACGACGGCGAAACGGCGACGCTCGTGGGAGTCGGTCTTGAAGGTTCGGTCGCGGATTATTCTGCTCTGAATGGGCTGACATTTGAGACGACGGACCTTTTCGCGATCCTCTCTTCTTCGGCAGCGAGCTGGAACTACTATGGTCTGGTCGATAATGTCCGCGTTTCGGAGTACGTTCCGGAACCCTCAACGTGGGCGCTTCTGGTCCTCGGCAGCAGTTCGCTCCTCCTGCTCCGCCGCAAGGGGCGAAAACAGACCGCCTGAACTTTTTAACGCTTTCCGCCTCAAGAGACCGCACGCCTCTTGAGGCTTTTTTGTGTTCTCTTCTTTTTTCCGAAACGATATTTTTTGAGAAAATTCTTGACTTTTCTGTTTTTCATGGTAGAATAAAAGAGACTGAATAGCAAGAGGAGAGTCGAAAATGAAAATCGAATATTTGGAAGTCGAGAACTTTAAGGTCTTTCGGCAGATCAAAGTCGAAAAGATCCCCGGTTTCGCCGTCTTTGTGGGACGGAACGGTGCGGGGAAATCTACGTTTTTCGATATTTTCGGTTTTCTTCAGGATTGCCTGAAACAGAACGTCAGTATGGCACTGGAACGGCGCGGCGGATTTCAGGAAGTCCGTTCCAGAGATCAGGACGGAGATATTCAGTTTACTCTGAAATTTCGAGCAGACGGCAAATCGCCGCTGATCAGCTACGAGCTGCGTCTTGGAGCAGATGAGAATGGTGTGCCGGTCGTGAAGCATGAGCGTCTGGGTTTTCGGCGCGGTTCCAAGGGGCAGCCATGGGCAGTTCTGGATTTTCAGGAAGGTGTCGGCCGAGCGATCGAAGGCGATATAAAAACACTTGAAGAGGCCAAAAAAATCGAAGAACGCGTTGAGCAGCGGCTTGATTCTCCGGATATTCTTGCCGTGAGCGCATTGGGGAAACTGAAGGATTTTCATGCCGTCTCGAGTCTTCGGCGTCTGATAGAAGATTGGAGTGTGTATGATCTCCATATTGACGAAGCACGGAATCGTGTAAGAAACGGAGCTGCGGATACGCTCGTACAAACCGGTGAGAATCTGGCACTGGTCGCGAAATTTCTCTACGAAAAACACCCGGAGAGATTTCAGAAGATCCTGAAAAAGATGGAGGAACGCATTCAGGGGATCCGAGAAGTCAAGGCGGAAGTGACGCTCGACAACTACCTCGTTCTTCGATTTCAGGATCGCGCGTTTAAAACGCCGTTTACGGGCAACTACGTGTCGGACGGTACGATGAAAATGTTTACGTACCTCGTCCTGCTCCATTCGCCAAAACACCCTGCGCTTTTGTGTATTGAGGAGCCGGAAAATCAGCTTTATCCGGAACTTCTCGGGGATCTGGCTGAAGAATTTCGGGAGTACTCGGCAGAAGGCGGGCAGGTCTTCATTTCAACGCATTCGCCGGATTTCCTGAACGTCGTTCATCCGAAAGAAGTCTTCTGTCTGTTCAAAAAAGATGGTTTCACGACAGTCCGAAAAGCAGCAGGCGACGCGAATATCCTTTCTCTCATTAACGGCGGCGATATGCTCGGCAGCTTGTGGAGGCAGGGAATTTTGATGTCGGAAGCAGGTGAGCCGTGAAGATCATTTTTCTGACAGAAGAACCGTCCATGGCTGAGTTTTTGAAGCAGATCCTTCCGAAGATCCTGCCGGAAGAGTGCCATTTTCAAATCGTGCCGCACGAGGGGGTCGGTGAACTGAAAAAATCCATCCCAGTGAAACTTCATCATTGGCGTGAAGCTGAAGACGTGCGTTTCATGATCGTTCTGGACCGGGATTCCCATGACTGTATCGCGCTGAAAGAGGAGATCCGTGCTCTGTGCCGCGGTACGGTTCATGATTTTCGCATCCGGATCGCCTGCCAGGAGCTTGAGGCGTGGTATTTTGGGGATCTTGCGGCAGTTTCCGAGGCTTACGGAAAAGACGTCACGAAATATGCCCGTCAGAAAAAATACCGGATCCCCGACGCGATCCGCGATCCGAAAGAAACACTGAAAAGACTCCTTCCGGAACATCGTTCCCAGCGGGAAGGCGCACGCCGGATCGGGAGAGCTTTTCGTGTGGAACGAAACACTTCCGAAAGTTTCCTGGTTTTTTCTTGCGGGTGTCCGAACGCTTGCCGGACTTGGCGGTGATCCAGAATGTGAGGGAAGAGAATGAAGCCGTTGGCTAAAAGTTTCTTTTTTTACTCTTTTCTTATCCTGGTCTACCATTTTCCGCTTACCGTCATTTTGGTGAAGGAGATCCTCTGGGCTTTTTGTCCTGAACTTCGTCAGGAGCCGGGGATCTGGGATGAGTACGGCGTACATGGCGGCTGGGCGGCTTTGTCGATTCCCGGATTGCTGTTCATTCCGTACTTTTCCGTCAGTCTGGTTTCGGAAGAAAAGATCCGGAGTTTCGCGGAAAGTTTCGTATTTTTGATTTCTTCCGTTATTTGTGCGTTCTTTTCCTTTATTTGCGGGGGCGGTCTTGGCGGTCTGGTTTTTTTCCTGTTTTTTGGAATTTTCCTCTACCGCCGCATTTTTACGGGGCTGCCCATGCCTGACCTGTCTCGCGCGGCTTTTGTTTCGGTCCTTCTGGGAGAAGCATATTCTCTTTTCCTGTTTTTGGGGGCTTTTCTGGAAATGCAGTCCGTTTCGTTTTCCGAATCGTGTTTTTTCTTCTTTGTGGTTCCGCTGCCTGGACTTGCCGGAGCGGTCATGATGAAAGGAGCGCAGATGCTGGCGGTCCGGCATTTTCAAAAGGAGGAGGAGCGGAGAGAAAGGGAAACCGAAGAAGAGGGCGGACTCGCAGATATTTGAGAAGTTTTGGCAAAAAAGTGAAAAATATTTTGCCGTTAAATTGCCGAAAATTTTTGAAAATTTCAAAATTCTTCCCAAAAAAGTTTGACTTTCACGGCAGAAGTGCCGTTTGACGGATCTTTATCGGCAAAACGTGCCGAAGTCCTCCTTGAAATTTACCGATAATCGGGTAAAATAAGAAAATGTCCCGGAGTTTTTTGTTCTCTCCGGCATCCTGGCGGCCAACTCCGTATGTTGGACGCAAACGTTCCTTTTTTTTACCCGAAATTTCGAAGGAGTCAACGATGTCTCAGTATTTGGATTCCGTGATGGAAACCGTCATCAAACGTAACGCCGGCGAAGCTGAATTCCATCAGGCCGTGAAAGAAGTTCTGGAAACGATCGCTCCGGTGCTCGAAAAACGTCCGGAATTCGTGAAAGCGAAGATCGTTGACCGTATCGTGGAACCGGAACGTCAGATCGTTTTCCGTGTTCCGTGGGTGGACGACAATGGCGACGTGCAGGTCAACCGCGGTTTCCGCGTTCAGTTCAACTCGGCGATCGGTCCGTACAAAGGCGGTATCCGTCTTCATCCGTCCGTTTACCTCGGCATCATCAAGTTCCTCGGTTTCGAGCAGATCTTCAAGAACGCGCTGACCACCACGCCGATCGGCGGCGGTAAAGGCGGTTCCGACTTCGACCCGAAGGGAAAGAGCGACCGTGAAGTGATGTCGTTCTGCCAGAGCTTCATGAACGAAATGTTCCGTCACGTCGGTCCCGACACGGACGTTCCGGCCGGCGATATTGGAACGGGCGCGCGCGAGATCGGCTACATGTTCGGCCAGTACAAGCGTCTGACTAACACGTTCACGGGCGTTCTGACGGGCAAAGGCCTCACGTGGGGCGGTTCTCTGGCCCGTAAGGAAGCGACCGGTTTCGGTCTCGTCTACTACGCGACCCGTATGCTTCAGGATGCCGGTACGGACTGGAACGGCAAGAAAGTCGTCATCTCCGGTTCCGGAAACGTCGCGATCTACGCGAATCAGAAAGCGACGAGCCTCGGCGCGAAAGTCATCGCCATGTCCGACTCCAACGGATACATCGTGGACGAAGCGGGGATCAACCTCGACGTCATTAAGGACATCAAAGAAGTTCGCCGTGCCCGCATTAAGGAATACGCGGACATCGTTCCGGGTTCCCAGTATGTGGAAGGCTGCCGCGGTATCTGGAGCGTGCCGTGCGACGTGGCTCTTCCGTGCGCGACGCAGAACGAACTGAACGGTGAAGAAGCCGCCATCCTGGTGAGCAACGGCTGCAAATTCCTCGCGGAAGGCGCGAACATGCCGAGCACTCCGGAAGCCATCGCCACCCTGCAGGGGAACGGCGTCGCCTTTGGTCCGGCCAAAGCCGCGAACGCGGGCGGTGTTTCCACCTCTTCGCTGGAAATGACGCAGAACAGCATCCGTCTCTCCTGGACGTTTGATGAAGTGGATCAGAAACTTCACGGCATCATGAACGCGATCTACGATCAGTGCACCGCCGCGGCGGAAGCCTACGGCGAAAAAGGCAATCTGGCCGCCGGCGCGAATATCGCCGGTTTCCTGAAAGTCGCGGAAGCCATGCTGGCTCAGGGTGTCGTCTGAGCCGCATAGGACTGAGTAAATTTCCCGCATGAGATAAACGTCGGCATTTTCTTTTGTGCCGGCGTTTTTTAGTGAAACGAAAGAGGGCTCCTCATGGATAAAAAAGACCGAAAGAAGATCGAGATCCTGCGTGTACTGAAGGAAGAGGGAAAACTGCTCACTTCGGCACAGATCGTGGAGATCCTGCACTCCGCAGGGGTCAGCTACAGTGAGCGGGCCGTCCGCATGTACCTCCAGAGCATGGATCAGGAAGGTCTGACCCAGCCCCAGGGGCGAAAGGGGCGGATCATCACTCCTGCCGGGCTGCGTGAGCTTCAGGAAAACGACGGAGGACGCGGTCTCGGATTTCTTTCGGCCAAGATCGACCGAATGACGTACCGAATGACCTTTGACCTGCCGACCTGTTCGGGAGAGGTCATCGTCAACATGTCGATCCTGCCGGTCCGCGACCTTCTGGAGTGTCTCGACGACATCTGCCGCGTTTTCCAGCACGGATACGCCATGGGAGAAATGGTCTCGCTCCTGCGGCCGGGCGAAAGCTGGCAGGGGACGGTCATTCCGCCGGGACACGTTGGATTCTGTACCGTCTGCTCCGTGACGTTCAACGGCGTACTGCTGAAACACGGGATCCCGATGCTTTCGCGGTTCAGCGGGCTTTTGGAGCTGGAAAACTCCAAACCGTCACGTTTTACCGAGATCATCAACTACAACGCGACGACCGTGGACCCGCTGGCCATTTTCATTCGTGCGGGGATGACGAACTACCGCGACGCGCTGCGGACAGGCAGCGGTCTGATCGGCGCGGCGTTTCGTGAGTTGCCGGATGAAAGCCGGCCGCGGGTGGAGGGGATCATTGAGCGGATGGAGAAGATCGGGCTGGGCGGATTCCTGAAATTCGGACTTCCGAACCAGTCGATCCTCGGCATCCCGGTGAGCGAGGGGTACGTCGGCGCGATCGTGGTCGGCGGTCTGAATCCCATCGCGGTACTCGTCGAAGCGGGAAAACCCGTCTTCCGTTCCTGGGCCATCTCCGGCCTGATGGACTACCATAAACTCTTCCACTACACGGAACTCTCCGCCCGGCTTCGGGAACTGTGAAGAAAAAATATCGGAGCCGGATCCCTTTTGGAAAATAGCGAGGATGGGTATTTCGGGAGCTTTAAGGCAGGGAGGCCAGGAGGGAAGAGAAGTGAGAAAATTTCAGGAAAATAAAAAAAATTTGAAAAAAAAGCAAAAAGTTTGGTGAAAAAAGAGAAACCCGCCCTTGAAAAAAACGTGAAATCTGGTATAATTCGATTTCTTATGGTATATTTGGCTCCTTAAACAGGAAGAATATTATGAAAGTTCGTGCCAGTGTTAAGCGTATTTGCGAAGACTGCAAGGTGATCCGTCGCCAGGGCGTCGTTCGCGTGATTTGTAAGAACCCGCGTCATAAGCAGCGTCAGGGTTAATTTTAGTCAGTTTTGATGTTTGGTGCTCAAGTGTCTGCTTTTTCTGAGGCGTCGGTCTCTTTCGGGATCCGGAGCTGAAGGGGGAGTTGGGCAAAAAGCCGAAATAAGCGTCAAAGAGAAGTGTCATTTGATTCATTAGGAGGGCTTCATGCCTCGTTTGTTAGGTGTTGATATTCCGAACGATCGCCCTGCAGCGTATTCGTTGACGTATCTTTACGGAATTGGCTTGAAAACCGCATTGGATTTGTGCCGTACCGTCGGTGTTGACCCGACGATCAAGGCTCGTGAGATGACCGAAAAGCAGGTCGCCGAACTGGCTGCCCTGCTCGACAGCGATGACTACGTCGTGGAAGGTCACCTTCGCCGTACGGTCAATCAGAACATCGCGCGTCTGAAGGAGATCGCGTGCTATCGCGGTCTCCGTCACCGCCGCGGTCTCCCGGTTCGCGGTCAGCGTACCAAGACCAATGCGCGTACCCGTAAAGGTCCGGCCAAGACGGTCGCTGGTAAGAAGGGTGTTAAGGACATGCGTTAATTCGCAGTCCGATCGTGTCGAGATCAGGGTCCGGATGGTCCGGATCCCGGTGTAGCGTATAAAAGAATCAGAATTTCAGCCGTCCCCGCGGTTTTACCATGACCGTTGTGCGGGAGGCTGGATCAAGTTAGGAGTGTCCCAAGTGGCGAAGGCAAAGAAGAGAAAAGTCCGTCGTAATGTAACGAGCGGTATCGTTCACATCAAAGCGACGTTCAACAATACGATCGTTACGATTACCGATACCAAAGGCGATACGATCTGCTGGTCGACCGCTGGCAACAGTGGTTTCAAAGGAAGCCGTAAGAGCACGCCGTTCGCAGGTCAGCTTGCTGCGCAGGCTGCTGCCGAAAAAGCGATCAAATGCGGCATGAAGGACGTTGACGTCCGCGTGAAGGGTCCGGGAAGCGGCCGTGAAAGCGCCATCAATGCGCTGGAAGCTGCCGGTCTTGCTGTGAAGACCATTGAAGACGTCACGCCGCTGCCCCACAACGGCTGCCGTCCCCCGAAGCGTCGTCGTGTCTGATTGCACCTTGTATCCTAAACTAAAACAGTAATTTTTGCCAGGAGAATTTGAATGCTTAAGCGAATGCGATGGCGTGATCTGGAACTTCCCAGTTTGGTTTCATGCGACAAGGAAACGTTGACGGATCGATATGGCAAATTTATTGCTGAGCCGTTTGAACGCGGTTTTGGAACGACGATCGGAAACAGTATCCGGCGCATTCTTCTCTCCAGTCTGGAAGGAAGTGCCGTCACGCAGATGAAACTGCAGGGCGTTTCGCATGAATTCCTTCCTCTCGATGGTGTCCTGGAAGATGTTACGGATATTGTGCTGAATGTGAAATCCCTTGTGGTCCGTTCCGAATCGGAAACCCCGCGTATCCTTCGTATTGAGAAGCATACGCCTGGTCCGATCACGGGTGCTGATATTCAGACGGACCACATGGTCGAAGTCATCAACAAAGACCATGTGATCGCCACCCTGACCAAAGACGTGAATTTCGTCATGGAAATGGTGGTCGAAAAGGGGCGCGGGTATGTCCCGGCTACGGAAAGAAGAAATTCCGTGCAGGAATCCCTCCCGCTGGATGCCACGTTCAGCCCTGTGAGAAGAGTGCGGTATGAAGTCGTTGAGACGCGCGTCGGTCAGAAGACGAACTACGACAAATTGATTATGGAAATTTGGACGGATGGTTCGATCAATCCTCAGATCGCGCTGGTCGAAGCGGCCAAGATCCTTCGTAAGCATCTGAATCCCTTTGTTCAGTATTCTGAACTGGGCGAACAGATCCATACGGAAGGTAAGGTTACCGGAAATGAGATCGATCCGATCATGGAAGCCAAGCTCTCCATGAACGTGTCGGAGCTGCATCTGGGCGTTCGCGCGAGCAACTGCCTGGAATCGGCGCACATTACGACGATCCGCGAGCTCGTTTCCAAAACAGAGGATCAGCTTCTGGAAGTGCGTAACTTCGGTGAAACTTCTTTGAAGGAGATCCGCGAAAAATTGCAGGAAAATGGACTCCAGCTCGGAATGCGTCTTCCTGTGATGCGTACGCAGCAGTACTAAAAAAATCCACGGGCCGGGCGTCCGGCTCGTTTTTGCGTTGGGGCGTGAACGGCTTCCTGTTTCCTTTGGGAGACTGAGAGATTTCAGAATCGAAGCCGGGCATGGCTCGAAATTGATTTGGGACTTTTTAGGAGTCCCCTACCCCAGAAAAAAGAAAAGGTAAATCCATGAGACATCGTTTTGCAGGTCGTAAATTTGGTCGTAACCCGAAGCATCAGCGCGCCCTTCTCCGTATGCTGGCCGTTTCCCTCATTCTGACGGAACGCGATGTGGAAGATTACTATGATGCCAAGCAGGCTCCGAAAGTGAAAGGCCGCATCATCACGACGATCCAGAAGGCGAAGGAAGTTCGTCCGTTCGTCGAAAAGTGCGTCACGATCGCCAAGAATGCTCTGGCTGCCAAAGCTGCCGCCGACGCGATGGTTCCGACCCGTGACCGCCGCAGTGCCGAATACAAAGAATGGCGCAAGAGCGAAGCGTGGCAGGAATGGAACAAAGTGAATGCGCCGGTCGTGGCTGCCCGCCGCCGTCTGGCCCAGCTTCTCCATGATGAAACCGCTGTGAAACTCCTGTTCGACGTCGTCGCTCCGATGTTCGTTGATCGCCAGGGCGGTTACACGCGCATCCTTCGTCTGGCCAAGCCGCGTCTTGGCGACGCTGGTACCCGTGCGATCCTTGAGTTCGTCAAGAACGAGCGCAAGGCGGAAGCTGTGAAACCGAGCTTCGACGCTGAGTAATTTCAGACGAAGATCGGATCGGATCTACGAAAAGCAGAATGGCTCATCCGGGCTGTTCTGCTTTTTTTACGGCATTTTTTGCCGTTTCTTTTTGCGGATCTCTGGTCCGGGTGCTTGACAGAAGGGGAGGTTCGTGCTAAAATCAGGATCGGGCGTTTTTGCCAGAAAGAGATTTTCCGTCCCACCGAGCTGTTTGAAAGGAATGCGTATGAAAATGTTTCGTTTTGTTTTTTCTTTGGCTTCTGCCCTTCTTGTGCTGGCGTTGAGCATGGGGACGGTATCTGCGGTCGAATTTCGCTGTGAAGGTGAGTATCCGCATCATCTTCAGGGGTTTGCGTCGGACGGCGAGTCGATCTTCTGGAGCTTCACCAGCGTTTTGATGAAAAGCGACCTGAACGGAAAGCGTCTCATCCAGATCGACGTTCCGTCACACCACGGCGACTGCTGTGTCGCGGATGGAAAACTCTACGTCGCGACGCACCTGAACTGGCCGAATGAGGATCAGTCGGCATGGATCTATATTTACGACTGCAAAGACCTTACGCTTCTGGAAAAGATCAGCATTCCGGAACTGGATACGGTGGGGCTGGACGGGATCTCGTTCCATGACGGCTTTTTTTATCTCTGCTGCGGGAAGGTCGTTGAAGACCCGACGCCGTTCTGCCGGGTTTTCAAAATGACGAAAGATTTCCAGGTCGTTGACCGCCGTCATGTTCCCGGCCGGACTGTTTACGGGATCCAGGCGTTTGCGTGGGCGAACGGATCTTTTTGGCTCGGCACGTACGGCAAGGAAGGGACGATCCAGTGCGATGCGGACCTGAAGGTCGTCGGGAAGCATAAGATCGACGCGAGTGTCGGCGTTTACGAGCTTCCGCCGTCGGAAAATGGTGAACCGCGCCTCATGATCGCGACACACCGCCGCGAGAATGGCGAAGCGAACCGCAATTGGGCGCTTGCCCGGTCGGCAGTCCTGAAAGACGGTCAGCTGGTTTGGGAAGATCAAGCGAAACAGTAAAAAACAGCTCCCCGAGTGTTCACGAAAAGGAACGTTCGGGGAGTTTTTTTGTCGAAATTTTTGAAAGACCCCGCTCCCTCACCGATTCATGTCCAGCTGGATCGCATACCAGATCCAGATCGGGATCTCCGGCAAAAAATAGAACAGCAGACCAGGCAGGATGAGGAACCAGACGACGAGCCAGAAGACTCCCGAAATGGCAAAATAGTAAAGTGCCGTCAGGATCTTCTTTTCATATCGTGTTCTCCTGCTTGCGGCTGGTTTGTCCGGAAGCTGTGTACCGATCCACATCCCGAGTTCTGTCTCCGCAAATACGGGAAGGCTTTTTGCGTGAAATTCGTGTCGTGCACAATTTCAGTCGAGATCGACGCAGACGGTGCCGTCTTTCCCGATGTAGTGGGTCTGAACGTTGAGTTCCTTCATCCACTGCTGTTCGAGGCGGATCTTCCACGGTCCGGAGTCGGGACCTTTTCCGCGGTCGTTGTTCCAGAGCCAGTCAGGAGTGGGCCAGAAACAGATCTTCGGCGCGATGACGGCGTAGAGTTCCCGAGTGGCTCCCTGCTGTCCGTGGTGGGCCATCTGGACGGCCTCGGCACGGAGCATTTCCGCGGGCTGAAGTTTGAGGAGTTCCGTGCTTCCTTCTTTTCCGAGGTCTCCAAGGAAGATGAGGGAGGAATTTCTGGTCTCGAAACGGAAACAGACGTTCGAGTTGTTGACCGGATTGCGCTCGCACAGATACGGATCGTTCAGCACCGTGACGGTCAGGGGGCCAAAGGTGAGTTTCTGGTCCTTCCGCGTCGTGATGATGCGGTCCTG
This sequence comes from Thermoguttaceae bacterium, assembly GCA_017939795.1. Lineage (GTDB taxonomy): Bacteria > Planctomycetota > Planctomycetia > Pirellulales > Thermoguttaceae > RGIG3701. The sequence goes on along the minus strand of JAGBAA010000030.1, from coordinate 23,731 downwards.
GACCTTCACGATATGCTCAAAGAAACATTTCGCTTCGTGCGCCCAGACGGCCTCGTACGTTTCGATCCATTTCAGTTCTGGGAAGTTGAAGTAGAATTTCTCGACCTCCGGCAGCCGGTCCGTCCGGATGAGTTCCGTGAGTGCCATAAAGTGGTCCGAATGGCAGTGGGAGAGGAACCACGCGGTAACTTTCGGTTTCGGTCCGCCCAGCTTTTCGAGCATCTCAAGCAAATGATCTGCATCGCCGGCCATCCCGCCGTCCACGACGATCAGTTCTCCGGTCTTCGTGCGGATAATGTAGGACATCATCTGCGAGCGGGTCTTATTCGTGAGCTGGCAGACGGTCATTTCGATTTCGTCGGGCGTCTGAGCGGAAAGGGGAAAGTTCACGCACAGCGCGCTTCCCAGAACGGCAGCTCCGGCTGCGGAAAGAAATTGACGGCGGTTGGTTTTCATGAGGATCTCCCTGAAAATAAAAAGGTGGGGGGGAATGAACGTTCTTTTTAAAATAATGTACCCGGAAGCGGTGATTTTGTCAAGGGGGAGCTGACAGTCGGAAACGTGCGGAGGTTCATTGGTCCAGGCAGACATCCGGACGGCAGAACGAGAAAACGTCCTCTCCCAAATGTTGAAGACCCGCAGGAAGACGGAGGTTTGAAAGACTTTCGCACGCACTGAACGCGGAATCGCCGATGACGCGCAATCCCTCAGGAAGTACGAGCCGATGCAGACGCAGGCATCTGCGGAAGGCGCCTTCGCCGATCTCGCGCAGGGTGGAGGGAAGACGGACTTCTTCAAGGCCGGAACAGTCGCGGAAAACTTCTTCGGGCAGGACGGAAAGTCCCTCGGGAAGCGTGATGCTGCGCAGATGGACATTTCCGCAGAAGGCATACCGGGAGAGTTTCACGCAGTTGGGAGGGAGCGTAAAATTTGAGGTTTCCATGCCTGCCGGGAAGCAGAGGAGCGTTCGGCCTCCTTCCCCCAAAAGAAGACCGGAAGGCGCGGTAAAAAACGGATTCTGTTCCGAAACGCGGATACTTCGCAGACTCCGGCAGTCATCAAACGCGGGGACTCCAACGTGCCGGACCGCGGCGGGAAGGAAGACCGAACGGAGCGAGAAACATTCATGAAAAGCCGAGCCTCCAATGAATCGCAGACCGTGGGGAAGCGAGACGTTTTCCAGATTTCCGCAGGACCAGAACGCATTTTCGCACAGAGCCTTAAGCCGGGAAGGAAGCCGAACCTCGCGGAGTGCCCCGCAGTAGCTGAACGCGGAAGGGGGCAGGACCTCAAGCCCGTCGGGAAGGACCGCTTTTTCCAGATCCCGGCATCCGTAAAAGACGGAACGTCCGAGGGACTGGACGGTTTGGGGAAGCATGACCTCCCGGAGTCCCCGTACATTCGCGAACGCCTCCTCCGCGATCCGCACGACGGGCAGACCTTCCACGATTTCAGGAACCGCGGCTCTGGAAACTCCCTCACCCCGAAACCGGGTAAGCATCACGCCGCCGGGTGATCTTTCAAACTCAAACAAAACGGAGTCCTCTGAAAAGAAAGAAACTTTCAAAAGAAAAGGGAGGCCGAGACCTCCCCGAGTGAAGAACGTTTTCTTACGCCATGGCTTCGCAGATGGCGTCGGCCATTTCCTGCGTTCCGACGGCGGTCGGATCGTTGCGGTCGGCTTTCATGTCGTACGTGACCGACTTGCCTTCCGCGATCACTTTCGCGACGGCGTTTTCCAGTTTGTCCGCAGCTTCTTTTTCGCCCAGATGACGGAGCATCAGCATACCGGAGAGGATCATCGCGGTCGGATTCACCTTGTTCAGCCCCTTGTATTTCGGAGCGGAACCGTGAGTCGCTTCAAACACCGCGCCGTCTTTTCCGATATTCGCGCCCGGAGCCACTCCCAGACCGCCGACCAGACCGGCCGCCAGGTCGCTCAGGATGTCGCCGTAGAGGTTCGGAAGGCAGATCACGTCGTACTGTTCCGGTTTCTGCGCGAGCTGCATGCACATGTTGTCGATGAGACGGAATTCCGATTCGATCTCCGGATACTCTTTCGCCACGCCCTCGCAGACTTCCTGGAACAGGCCGTCGGAGAACTTCATGATGTTGGCTTTGTGGACGTAGGTGACCTTTTTGCGGTTTTCGCGCTTCGCATATTCGAAAGCGTAGCGGATGATGCGTTCGGTACCCGCGACGGAGATCGGTTTGATGGAGATGCCCGTTTCGTCACGGCCGGAGCGGATCGGACGGTTCGGGGACATTTCGTTGATGAAATCGTAGAGCTTTCCGCATTCTTCCGTACCGCGCTGGAATTCGATACCGGCGTAGAGGTCTTCGGTATTTTCACGCACGATGACCAGGTCGACCGGGACGGAGGAGAAGAAGCTGCGCACGCCGGGGTAGTATTTGCACGGGCGGACACAGGCGTAGAGGCCCAGAGCCTGACGCAGATGGACGTTGATGCTGCGGAAACCCGTTCCGACCGGGGTCGTGATCGGGGCTTTCAGAGCGAGCTTGGTGCGGTCAAGCGATTCGAGAAGCGGTTCCGGCAGCGGGGTGCCGATACGTTCCATGACGTCGATCCCGGCTTCCTGAACATCCCAGTCGATCTTCACGCCCGTGGCGTCCACGCATCGGCGTGCGGCTTCCGCGAGTTCGGGTCCGGTACCGTCGCCAGTGATCAAAGTAACATCGTAAGCCACAATTCACCTCCATGGGTTAAAGGAAAAGAAAACATTTTGAATACTATTTTAATCCAGGACAGAAAAAATTCAAGGCGGGGTGGGAGAATTTTTGGGCTAAAAAACGGAGAGACGCAGAGCATCGGGGCCGGTCAGGCAAAAAGATGCTCTGCGCGAGTGTACGCGGCCGTGTTTTCGGGTCAGGTGACGAGTGAGGCGATGAGGTAGTAGATCGGGTAGATCGTCAGGAGATTCACCAGCATCAGACCCCAGCCGAGCCAGCGGCGCATCGTGCGGTACGTGCCGGGGACGCTTTCCCGCTGGAGTTTCCACAGGTAGATCATCGCGGCGATCAGACCCACAACGGGACCCGCGAAAATGGCAAAAGGAATGAAGACCCGGCTGAAAAAAGTCGGATCTTTCACCGGCATCATGTTGATGCCAAGGATGAAAAGAACGGGCATCGCGATCGCGCCCGCAAGGTAAAGGATTCGCATATCTTCCTCCTGTTTCAGGTTTGAGGCACAGAACTTCCGCGCATTTCACGCTTTGGTCACGATATTCTATCCGAGATGTCAAGAAAAAGAAGCTCCATCGGGTCCGCGTCCGAATTTTACCACTGAAAACACGGAAGAAACGCGGATTCCTAATATGAAAAACAAGGAAAGCTCCCGGAAATATCAGGGGGAAAAATATCAGGGGAAACACGAAAAACACAAAAAGAAACGAATTTCTCGAAGCGATCTTAAAGATCCATTTTCGTATTTTTTCGCGCATTCCGTGAATTTCGTGTCTGGGATCTCTCCCTTCTTTTCTGTGTGTTTCCGCGGTCCTTCTGTGTTTTCAGTGGTAAAAAACATCAGCGGGAGATCATGTTCGCCCACGAGGTGAAATTATACATGAGGGATATCCCGTTGCCCGCAGCGAAAAACAGGAAAAACGGAATCAGCGTCCAGATCAGCGAGGCGGCGGACCTCACGAAGATGATCCCCAGGAGAAATACCGGGAGATAGCAGCAGCTCAGCAGAAAGTGCAGAACCGCCAGACCATAACAGTATGGATCCTGCGGACTGTCCGCGAATCCGACGATATTGAAGATCGCCAACACCGCCACAATCATGTAAATGTATGTGAAGATCGGCAAAAACCAGGTGAAAAACTGTTTCATGATGGTTCTCCTTGAGGTTCGGGTCCAAATCATCTAAACAATTCCGTCAGCGCCATTTGGCAGCATGGACAGGTCCACCAGTATAGGGGGAGCAGCAAAAGCGTCAGGAGTATCTTTTTCCAGATCTTTTCCGAGGAACGCAGCAGCATCACGATGAGTGCGGAACTCAACAGAAAAGAGAGGAAAGGAAATACCCACACCGCAAACGCTCCGAAGACGGTGAGCGGAAAGCGGAACTCCTTCGCCGGCGGGGTATCCCCATGGAGGATCGCGAGTATCAGGAGACCCAGAATTGGTCCCGCCGCAGCAAACGCCGAAAGCAACGCCAGCAGGATGTATTTCAGGTCGGTATAGCGAAACATGGAGACCTCCTTTCATTTCCCCCGCAGATTTGGGACCTGCGGGGTATCTGTTTTTCAAGCGTCCGTTAAAATGGAAGTTTGTCGGTGAGGGCTCCCCAGAGGAGGAATGACCCAAAAAACAGGATGACCGCGAGATTCAGCCAAAAAATGAATGCCGCCCCCGGATAGCGGGTTTCCTCTTTATTCCGGCGCATGAGAAAGTATCCGGCCAGACAGCACGGGATCGGAAAGAGACACGCGAGGATATGGCAGAACACCATCAGCTCCTTGAAGTGAGGAAACAGACGAGCCATCCACTGGCAGATCGCCAGCGTCGTCCACACCCACAGACCGGGAAATGCCCAGAACATGAACCACGCAGTCCCCATGATCGTGAGGACGTAAAATACGTCAGCAGTAATGGAACGTTCTTTCATGGCAAAAACTCCTTGAATAACGATTCTCAGCTCCTAAAAACAAAGTTTCCAACCCAGGATCAGACCAAGGCTCACGATCAGGGCAAGATTTATCCAAAAAATGAATTTTGCGGCCGGATAATGAGCTTCTTTTCTGCCGCGGCGCATGAAATAATATCCGGCCAGACAGCATGGGATCGGAAGGAAAGACGTAAAAGCCACATGGCTCTTCCAAAGGAACGGAAACCAGGGGATCGAGCGGGTCCGTTCGCCGACTCCAAACAGTGTCCATAGCCAGAGACCGGGAAATTCCAGGGTCATGAAACATGCGGTTCCCGCGATAACGAGTGCGCACAGAATGAGCGATACAGTTTTTTTCATAATATGTTTCCTGCTTTACGAGTTTTGGGAAGGTAACGGCTTTCTATCGAAGGAATGAATAAATGGCGAGCACAACGATACTCTCAAGGTTTATCATCAAAAGAAAGCCCCCCCAGAGAGACAGACTGGTTTTTCGGTTCAAAAGCAGGAGGATACCAGCCCCCAGCGCACATAAAAATGGCAGCTTATCAATTTGAGCCGAAAAATCAAGCCGACAGGAAAAACACTGCTTGATCCCAAGTATCACTACGGTCCAAATAAATGGAAATAACCAGATCATGCCCCACACGGTCCCCATGATCGTGAGGACATAAAATACGTCAGCGAGCCTTGAACGTTCTTTCATGGCAAAAACTCCTTGAATGAGGGAGACGAACTGGACGGGAGAACGGGAGATCTCTCCAACTTTCAGGATAACTCAAACGGAATAAAAATGCAAGGGGCTGGGATAGGATTTTTTAGATTTTTTTGAAAATTTTTCAGAAAACAGGATCCGCGTTGAAAAAAGAGGCGCGGATCCTGGGGTTCAGGCTATTTCAATTTTGGATCCACTGCCAGGAAAGTTGTAGAGCGGGAAACCACACCGGGAGCAGAAACAGAGTAAATGCCAACTTTTTCCACGCTTTTTCTGCGGAACATAGGACCATCAGCATGGCTAATGTACTTGCAAGCAGGGAAATGAATGGAAAAAAATACGTCTGTATGATCATTCCGGTATAAACGACAATTGAGATATTGACTTTATACGACATCCACATGAGTGTACCGCCAAATAACGGGCCAAGTGCCGTATAGAAGGCAAAGGAAAATAGACACCAGTATTTCAGGTTTGTATATTTAAACATATCGATCCTCCTGTTTTAGGACATTAATAATCTTGTGAGGACGAATCCTGCGTAACTGAAAGAGACGATACATGCAGGGAGCGGCAGAAGGGTGAAAAATATCCGTTCTGATATTTTTTTTTCCTTTGCGCACAATGCAGTCAACATCGTCCAGACTCCCAGCAGCAGACCGACAAACGGGAGGTAGTTCCAAAAAACAAAGGGAAGGTTGAGCAATTGATAAATATATATTGCTGCCGTAGGAATGAACAATCCCGTAGAAACTACGAGTGTGAGGTGGAACAAAATACAGTATTTGATATCGGAATATTGAAACATTTCTTTCTCCTATTTAGCGGGTACCCCAGTCATGGAAACGTGCAGTAAGCAAGTCAAGAATTCGTAAATCTTCATCTATCGTTGCATGGTTGACACCAAGTATTGTACGATCTAAATTATCATCAGAACCTGCTACTGAATTTCCCCAGAAGCAAGTCTCGTTTATGAAAGAATTATAGAAAGAGGAACGCTGATATTGATTTACATGAAATTGGGTACCTGGCGGCAATCGAGTTTCCGCCAAAGGATTGAGACTTGTGTTATTCTGAACCGCATCGATATACGAAGAAAATACAAGTTCGTAATCGTTTGTTAATTGCTTTGTATATGTAATAAAGGTTTCGGGATCATAGGCTCCATCGTAGTTCAGCCGTCTGGCAATATTATAGACGGAACCACCACCATGACTATAACCAACTAATGATACTTTTGTTTGTTTTCTGTAATTAATGGCTGAACATAGTTCACTAAATGCCCGACCATTGCCTACGCGATTACAATCAACTACATAATTATTGTATACACCGCTTTCGTTCCAAAGCGGATTGTCGGATCCTAAGATTGAAATATCATAGCCATCATCCCATACATGTACATCATAACCGGCACGCAGTTCCTGAATGACCCAAGTGTTTATTCCAGGATCTCTTGTTACATTGCCTGCTTGCTGTAATTCTCCTACAAATGCCATGGTAATTCCATTAAACGGTTTAAAATCAATATCTTCTTCATAGAGAACAAGATCTCCAGATTTTACCCTGAATGTCAGTGTTTCTGTCGTATCACCTGCTGAATCATATTCGACCCAAATACTGCGAGGCGATGAAATTATAACAGATGTTTCATTATCATTATTAAAATAAGCATTAATTTCCTCATCTCCTTGCCAAAGTTTTAGATTTGAGGAGGAACGGACCAGTTCATAAGTGTAATTGAAGTTATTACTATCAAATCCAAGGTCCAGGCGGATCAAATCATTTTCGTCGGTTTCGATCACATTATTGTTGGCATCGACATCGTCTGTATTTCTTCGAATACCAACACCGATTTCCTGCCAAGTGGAATTCGGCAGGATCATCGGATCGATATAGGTCGTATCCGGAGTGTATGGATTCAGTGTAACAGGGAAGAATTGGACCGTATCGACGGCACTGCTTTTGCTGGAATCATTTGAATCATAAACCTGGGCATAAAGACTCAATTGGTCATATTGGTCGGAAATGGACTCTGCGTAAACGTTCTGGTTAAATATGAGGTTGGTGCTGGATAAACGTGCAAGCGCGGTATTATCGCAGACTCTTCCGGAACTGGTATCTCCTTCAAGTAACAGTTCGCCTTTTGTTGTGTTGGTCCAAAGGTTAATACGGGATTCCAATAGCGTAAAATAAACATCGATTTCAAAATCAGTACCGGCAAGAGATTCAACACCGGCAAGCATTCTGACCTGTTCCAAATCATCTTCATCTATTATAGTTGTTCCCGTAGTACTATTGAAGGCCTCATTGTTTGATATTGGAAGTGTATAATTTGTAATAACGGAATCCATGACGTTATCTGAGTTGTCATCGTCATTGTTGCGTCTGATAATGGTTCCTAACGAATCATAGTCTTCCACTCTGGAATCATCCGCGGCCGTGATGCTTCCGTCATTGTTGATGTCGGTGAGCAGTTTGCAGATGGCTCCGTCCTTGATCTCGATGTCGGCAGTTTTACCGGCTGTTCCGGCGGTCCATGTGCGCTGGGAACCGTAGCCCCAGGTCGCCTTTTCCAGCGTGAGGCGGACGGTTTCTCCGGTTTGAGTAAATGCGTCTTCCAGATCGGTTCCCGAGAACAGGTCGCCTTCGTCTTCCCAGTCAAAAGTCGGGTCTACGCGGACATACCCTTCTGATTTCCCGGCGGCAAGCGTTCCGGAATAACGGTCCTGCCAGTAGAGGAAATCTCCATCTTCATCGTAAATGCTCCAATTGCCATTATTCGTGAAACTGAACAGGTAATCTGTTGCATCCGTACTGTCTGCCGCGATAGTGCGGAAGTTGAAATCATAGGAATCCCGTGCGGCATAGAGTGTCGTATTCGGGATGAGTGCACCTTCTTCCGACATGTCGTATGCGTAAAATTCCATATTCAGAGCATAACTGGTATCCAGCACGGTCCTGCCGTTACTGGCGACACGGGAGATCTTAAACAGACCGTCATCCGGCGTGACGCCGTCCAGTCTTTCCGTGGCAGTCGTGTCTACAGCTTCCAGAATGACATCGAAGTGGTCGTCATCCAAAATCGTGATCGTCTGCGAGGCGGTCCCGCTGATCGTATAATCCGTGCCGGCATCGCCCCATGAGTTCGGGTTGGTGATGAGCGTGAGGATGATCGTTTCGTCTTCTTCCGGGTCACAGTAATGATTGTACGGGTTGATGTACAGGTCAAAAGACTGTGCGCCGTTGAAAGAAAATTCATTCGGCTGATCGTAGTATTTGCTCCATGACCCTCCGTTTCGGCAGAGATCGTAATCATCAGAGGAGGCTGTGCCGGAAAGGGTGAAGTAAACTTTTAATTCCGGAGCGTATGCGTCCTCGGGATCCGTGATCCCGGTATGGCTGATGGTGAATTTAGGATTATTTGTAGAGTAATCGTTTCCGTTGCTGGCGGTACCGTTCATTTCGTACATGCTGTTTCCAGTCCGCGTGACCGAGACCGTCCAGTCATCATTATCCGTGATGGTACAGTAAACGTTCGTGCATTCACTGGAATTCAGCGTGTAGGCACAATCATAATAACTCGGATAACAAATGAGCGAAAGATTGAATTCTTCCGGGTTTTCGATGTAATTATCATCGATCATGCTGATGGAAAGCGTTGCCGTACTGCTTCCGTCCGCGAACGTTACGGATCCGGGGTTGGTATAGCTTGCGGTACTGTTAAAGTCATCTCCCGCGCGGCAGCTGGAAGTATTGGGCTGGATCGTATAGTATACGGTGACACTTCCTTCGGTATGATCGCGTGTCAGAACCAGTTCGAGGTCGTCGCCTTCATCGACGGTAAAGAAAGAACTTCCAGAATTGTTTGCGGTAGAAATATAAACGGAGGGGATGGGGTTATTTAGGTTATAGGGTTGTATGATCGCTGCTGTATCTTCCTCCGGCCCGGTATCGGGTATGGGGTTGGAGGTGATCCCGACAGCACTCAGCATCGTCCTGTCTTCCAGTGCCTCAAGTCGGCAAAGCCTTCTTTGTTCTCCTTTATCCATGGAGGAACGATTGGAGAAATTGAAGTATGCATTCCGAAATTTTTTGAAAATTCGAGTCATGAGATTTTCTCCTTGTGTGAAGTGTTTGAAACGATTTGGCAGAGAGACACATCTCTCTAACTTTCAGTATAACTCAAACGGAATAAAAATGCAAGGGGCTGGGCTGGGATTTTTTAGATTTTTTTGAAAATTTTTCAGAAAACAGGATCCGCGGTGAGAAAAGGTGCGGATCCTGGGGGGGACGGGCGTTTTCAGTCGAGATCGACGCAGACGGTGCCGTCTTTCCCGATGTAGTGGGTCTGAACGTTGAGTTCCTTCATCCACTGCTGTTCGAGACGGATCTTCCACGGTCCGGAGTCGGGACCTTTTCCGCGGTCGTTGTTCCAGAGCCAGTCTGGGGTCGGCCAGAAACAGATCTTCGGCGCGATGACGGCGTAAAGTTCCCGAGTGGCTCCCTGCTGTCCGTGGTGTGCCATCTGGACGGCCTCGGCACGGAGCATTTCCGCGGGCTGAAGTTTGAGGAGTTCCGTACTTCCTTCGTTTCCGAGGTCTCCAAGGAAGATGAGCGAGGAATTTCTGGTCTCGAAACGGAAGCAGACGTTCGAGTTGTTGATCGGGTTGCGCTCGCACAGATACGGATCGTTCAGCACCGTGACGGTCAGCGGTCCAAAGGTGAATTTCTGGTCCTTCTGCGTCGTGATGATGCGGTCCTGCACCTTTTCCATCGCCTCAAAGAACTTCGTGCGGTAGGGAATGCCTCCCAGCTCCACGCCGCCAAGCCACTCTTTCGAGGGGAAATGGAAACAGAATTTCTCGACTTCCGGCAGCCGGTCCGTCCGGATGAGTTCCGTCAGTGCCATGACGTGGTCTCCATGACAGTGAGAGAGGAACCACGCGGAAACTTTCGGGTTCGGGCCGCCCAGTTTTTCGAGCATCTCAAGCAGGTGGTCCGCGTCGCCGGGCATCCCGCCGTCCACGACGATCAGTTCCCCGGTCTTCGTGCGGATAATGTAGGACATCATCTGCGAGTGCGTCTTGTTCGTGAGCTGGCAGACGGTCATTTCGACTTCATCGGGCGTCTGAGCGGAAAGGGGAAAGTTCACGCACAGCGCGCTTCCCAGAACGGCAGCTCCGGCTGCGGAAAGAAATTGACGGCGGTTGGTTTTCATAATGATCTCCTTAACGTAAAATAAAAAACAGAGAGGATTGACTTCCTGTTTAGAATAATTTATCTCTGACGGGTGATTTTGTCAAGGGGGCAGTTGGAAGAATAGGGAAATTACGTGAAGTGGAGAATGGAAGAAACGGGGCAGAAGAAGAAATTTTTCAAAAAAAGTGGAATTTTAAGAGAAATTGTCCCAAAAACGCCCTGCCCCCCATTTACAAAATAAAAAAATCCGCTATACTCTAGGCCATCTTCAGTAAAGAAGATACGATGGAAAAATTCGGGGCGGTAGCTCAGTTGGCAGAGCGCAACGTTCGCAATGTTGAGGCCGGGAGTTCGACTCTCCTCCGCTCCATTTTCGGTTTTAAGCCGGTGTGGGAAAGGTTTTTCCTGCACACGGCTTTTTGTCGTTGGAATACAGGAAATGAAAGGTTTCGCTGGCGTGGGGGGAAATTCTGCTCATGTGCCGGTTTTCTGTATTTGCAGGACGCGGAGTCTGTGCGGATGCGGAACTTTTCAGATTCGCTTAATCGAATGGAAGGAAGTCAATGAACCCAAGTGAACTGCTTAGGTACGTAGATACGATTCATCGTGACAAAGGCATCGGCAAGGAAGAGGTGTTTCAGGGAATTGAGGCGGCTCTGATCTCTGCGATGAAGAAGAATTATGCCGGCGGCGATGAAAATATGATTTCTGTGCACATCGACCGCGAATCTGGCGAAGTGAATGCCGCCTTTGGCGGTGAGCCGATCTCGCTGGAAGAGATCGTGAAGCGTATCGGTGCGCAGACGGCAAAACAGGTGATGATCCAGAAGATCCGTGAGGCGGAGTGCGACCGCGTGTATGCGGAATTCCAGGGACTGATCAATCAGATGGTCATGGGTGTCGTCGGCCGGTTCGAACAGGGCGGCTGCACGGTGAAACTCCCCGGGATGGACGCGCTTCTTCCGAAATCGGAGCAGATCCATGGCACTTCCCGCGGCGGACGCGGCGAAGGATACCGGATCGGTGACCGGGTCCGTGCGGTGATCGTGGATGTGCGCAAGCAGGCTTCCCGCGTGAAAGTGACGCTCAGCCGAGTCCGTCCTGTGTTTGTGGCCCGCCTTTTTGAACACGAGGTCCCGGAGATCGCGGACGGCGTGATCGAGATCAAGAGCATCGCGCGCAAGCCCGGAGTCCGTACGAAAGTTGCGGTTTGGAGCGTTGACCAGCGTGTTGACTGTAAGGGTGCCTGCGTCGGTATGCGCGGCAGCCGTGTCAGGAATATCGTGGATGAACTTGGCGGTGAACGCATCGATATCGTGCTGTGGTCCAGCGATCCGGTCGAGTTTATCAAGGAATCGCTTCAGCCTGCGGAAGTTGAAGAAGTGATCCTTTGCAGTATGCTTGGCCGTGCGATCGTTCTGGTGAACGAGCAGAATCTTTCGCTCGCCATCGGCCGTCACGGACAGAACGTTCTGCTTGCAAGCAAGCTGTGCGGCTGGGATATCGAGATCATGACCGCGGATAAACTGCAGGGACAGCTTGACCAGGCGGTCGCTGCGTTCTGTTCGATCGAAGGCGTTTCTACGGATCTTGCGGAAAGTCTTACGGGTGAGGGATTCATGTCGTATGATGACCTTTCGATCATTGAGCCGGATGCGCTGATGGAGATGAGCGGACTTTCGGAAGAGGAAGTGAACGCGATCATCGAAGAGGCGGAACGCCGCAGTGAAGAGCAGGACAACCAGCAGAATGTGGTGGAAGATGAACAGGACTGACGAACGCCCTGCTTCGATCTTCGAGCCAGCGAATTTTTTCCATTACGGGGGAGTCGAAAGCCGTGACGGCTTGCGTTTCCGTACGGCAGAGCCTTGGCGGCGTGCCGGGAGGCTCTCCATGTAAATTGATTAGCCATGAGGCGGCAGGCGTGCTGCCAGGGAGTGTGTCGATTGTCAATTCGGGTTTTCGCATTAGCTAAAGATTTAAATGTCGATAAAAATTTGGTGATGGAGTGGTGCAGCCAGAACGGTCTCGTTACTATGGGACGTTCTGCACTGGCCAGCATTTCCGATGAGGATGCTGTAAAGGTCAGAGAGCACTTTGCGAAGGGCACGGCACGTCCTTCCCGGACTCCGATCGCGGATACGCAGCGGCCCGTGGAACCTCCCAAAGGACTGGTTTCCGGACGTGTTCCCACGCTCCCCTCCAAACCGCGCCGAACGGAGAAAGCGGATCCGGCGAAGGTGGAGACCACAAAAGAAGCGGGAAATATTGCTGTTGAGGAAACGCTTCTTCAGGATGATATTTTGCAGAATGAGACCGGGACCGCTGCTGCGGAGACCGTTTCTGAGGAAAATTCTGTTTCTGCGGTGATGGAACCGGAGTCTGCCGGACCGCAAGTTTCTGAGAAAATGCCCGAATCGAAAGATGAGACGATGTCCGTGGAACCGGCCGGGAAAGAGCCGGCTGAACCGGAAACTGTTTCGGAAGCGGAAACTCTGACGGAAAGTGCGGAGGACAGTTCGGAAAAACAGAAGGAAAAGAAGGCCGGCACAGCGGATGTTTCGAGTACGGATGCGGCTGATGAAAAACGTACCTCTTCGGCTGGCCGTTCTTCTGTGAAGGAAAGCGGAAGCAAAAAATCGAAAGAGACGAAAGAAGCAAAAGAAACGAAGGAAAGTGCCGGCAAAGAACGCCGCAAGAGCACTTCCGCTTCGTCCAGAAAATCCAAAAAGGAAGCCGCCGCGGAACCGGTAGTTCGTCCGCAGGGGCTTTCCGTAGCGGAAAAAATCGCGATGCAGGCTCAGATGGAGGCGCCTGTTCGTCCGGTATTCGATACGTCGATGCCGACGCTTTCCGGCAATCGTCCTGCCCGTCATGAGGAAAAGGACGTTCCGAAGAGCAATGCTCATCGTGAAGAACGCCGTGCGCCGGGGCTGCGCCTTGCGCCGCTGCCTGCTGCGAAGATCCCCGTTGCGAAAAAACCGGCGGAATCGGAAGGCGGCATGAAGCCTGCGCTCCGTTTGACCAAAGAAGAGATCCTTGCTGCCCGGGCTGGTGATGATTCCATCATGCGCCGTATGGAGCAGGAACTGGAAAAAAATCGTACGAAAGATGCCGGCAAAGAAAGCCGGAACCGCAGTAAAGACGGGAAAGGCCGTGAAAAGTCCGGAGCCAATATGGGCACCGCCGACCGTCAGGGCGATAAAAAAGGACGCCGTGGGACCGGGATCGCGGAGAAGGGGGTCCGTCCCTCTGTGCCGACGCCGGCTGCGATGGACGATACTTCGTCAAAATTCGGTAAGAAAACGGCTGGAAAACAGCGGAAGGAACTTGGAAAACGTGCCGGGATGGGCGAGATGGAAAGCCAGCACGCTCCCGGACGCGATTCCCGTTTTGGAGCTGCGGATAAACGCGGACGCAGCCGCCGGATCCATATGGACGACGATGACGATGATGGTTCCCGGGTCCGCTGGAAGAAACAGAAGGGCGGAGGTTCTGTCAATGTCGCGGCTCCGCGCAAGAGCAGCTACGTGCTTCAGCTGCCGCTTACCGTTCGTTCCTTTGCTGAAGGTGTCGGTCTGACGGCTGCGAAGGTGCTCGGCAAACTGATGATGGAATTCGGCATGCCGATGACGATCACCTCTGCGCTGGATGAAACAACGGTCCAGCTTCTTGCGGAATCTTTCGGCATTCCGGTCGATATTCGCCCGGAAGTGACGCTGGAAGAACGTCTTCTCGGCGATCTGGACAAAGACGACGATAATGAAGAAGATCTCGTCGCCCGTCCGCCTGTCGTGACGTTCCTTGGCCATGTCGACCACGGGAAGACGTCGCTGCTTGACCGGATCATCAACATCAATGTGGTCTCCGGTGAAAAAGGCGGGATCACGCAGCATATCCGTGCGTACAATGTGAAGTATGAGGACCGATCCGTGACGTTCGTGGATACTCCGGGTCACGAAGCCTTTACGGAAATGCGCGCCCGCGGTGCGAATACGACGGACATTGCGGTGATCGTCGTCGCTGCCGATGACGGCGTCATGCCCCAGACCGAAGAAGCGATCAGCCATGCGCGTGCTGCCGAAGTGCCGATCATCGTGGCGCTGAACAAGATCGACCTTCCGGGCGTGAATGAAATGCGCATTCTTCAGGAACTCGCGGCAAACGAACTGACTCCGAGCGAATGGGGCGGTGAAGTGGAAGTGGTCCGCTGCTCTGCCTTGACTGGCGAAGGGATCGATAATTTGATGGAAACGATCCTGATGGTCGCGGAACTCCAGGAATTCCGTGCAAATCCGAAGCGGGCCGCCCGCGGTGTCTGCGTGGAATCTTCGATCCAGCAGGGACGCGGTGTCGTGGCGAAACTGCTTGTGCAGAATGGTACGCTCCATACGGGCGACGTCATGGTCTGCGGTTCCACGTACGGCCGCGTGAAGGTGATGGTCGATACGCTGGATCCGCATAAAAAGTACCAGACGGCAGGACCGGCGATCCCGGTGAATGTCCTTGGTCTGGATTCCGCACCGGGAGCCGGCGATAAATTTTACGTTTTGGATGAGATCGCGGATGCCCGCCGTCTTGCAGAAGAACGTGCGGAGCAGGAGCATCTTTCCCAGCTTGCCGGAAGCGCGAAATCGCACATTACGCTGGAAGGACTTTTCGATTCTCTGGGCAGCAGGGAAGTCAAGACGCTGAATATCATTCTGCGTACGGACGTCCGCGGTTCGATCGAGGCCATCAAGAAAGAACTTGGCAAACTGGAGCATGAGGAAGTGCAGATCTCGATCCTTCAGGCTTCTGTCGGCGGCATTACGGAAGCGGACGTTCAGCTTGCGGATGCGTCGGATGCGATCATCGTCGGCTTCAACGTGGTCCCGGACGAAAATGCGCGTGCACTTGCCGAGCAGAAGGGCGTTCAGGTCCGCCGCTACGACATCATCTACCAGCTGACTGCGGACGTGAAAGCGGCACTGGAAGGTATGCTGACGCCGGAAGAACACGAAAAAGAGCTTGGCCGTGCGATCGTTCAGCAGACATTCCAGATCTCGAAAGTGGGTACCGTGGCCGGCTGCCGCGTGATCTCCGGTTCGATCCTGCGTGACTGCAAGATCCGGATCATCCGCAACAACCGCGTGATCGGCACCTACTCTCTGGATACGCTCAAGCGCGAAAAGGATGACGTTAAGGAAGTGCGTGACGGCTACGAATGCGGTATGCGTCTTGCGGGCTTCAACGACGTGAAGGAAGGCGACATTTTCGAAGCATTCCAGATCGAGTCGGTCGCGCGTACATTTTGAGCAGTGTGTCCGAGAGAAAATTGAAAAAGTCAAAGAAGGGTAGTGAATGGCTACGAGAAGAGTTTTGAAAGCTGCGGAAGCGATCCGGGAAGTGATCGGGATGTCGATCTTGCGCGACATTCAGGATCCCCGTGTTTCTGACGTGACGGTGACGTACGTCGAAGTTTCGGGCGATATGCAGCAGGCGAAGGTCCATGTTTCCATCATGGGAACGGAAGCCAAGCAGAAACTGTGCCTGAAAGGGCTTCAAAATGCGGCCGGTTTTTTCCAGAGGAAGATCGCGGACCGGATCCAGACCCGCTATACCCCGCGTGTTTTGTTTGTACTGGATAAAGGGGTGAAGCATTCGATCCAGATCGCGAAACTTCTTCGTGAGGTCCTTCCTCCGGAGGAAGAGCGTGGTTCCTGTATTGGCGAGCTGAAGGACGATGCGGCAGAACGTTCTGCAGAGACTCCGAATGAAGGAAATGAGTGATTCAGGCGGCGTAACCGCACAGACTTTTCAATGAGGGGGAATAGATGAGTTCATCAAACCGTACGGACGTTTTGAAGCGTTTCTATTCGGAACTGAAAAAGAAATTTTCCGCCGTTGAGCCGGTAGAGCGGACGGTTTTGGAGCATTTTCTGTATGCGACGTGCCTGGAAGACGCGACGTTTGAGGCTGCGGATACGGCATTCAACGCCCTGGTCCAGACGATGTCCGGCTGGAACGAGGTCCGGGTCAGCAGTACTGCGGAACTTGCGGAACTGATGCCTCAGCTTCCTGATCCGCGCGGAGCTGCCGTGAAGATCCGAAAGATCCTCCGGTCTGTTTTTGAAGAGCGGTACACATTCGATCTGGATGATATTCGCAAGAAGAACATCAAGGAAGCCTACGAAAAACTGGAGTCGATCCCCGGCGGTACGCCGTTTTCGATCAACTATACGGCACAGGTCGCATTCGGCCGTCATGGGATCCCGGTTGGAAACGGCGAAAAGCGGCTTCTGTATGTTCTGGGGATCATTTCGGAGAAGGACATTGAACAGTGCGAAGTTGCGGGCCTGAATCGTGCGATCTCGAAGAGCCAGGGAATGGAATTTTTCTCTCTGGTCCATCAGATGGCTGCGATGTTTGTGCAGAATCCGGAAGCGCGCAAGATCATTTCGTTCCTGAGATCCTTTGCGCCGGATTTTCGTGACCGTATGCCCCGCCGCCGCGAAGTTCGTATTGAGAACTCGATGGAAACTCCGGAACCGGTCGTGGTGCCGAAGAAGGAGAATATTGAGGAAGTTCTGAAGAACGATCCGGACTATTATGTTCGGGAACAGGAAGACCGCTACGAGGACCTTTACGAAAATCAGGAAGAGCTGGCGAAGCAGACGTACCTGGAAGAGATCGCCCGCGGTCAGAAACGGGGAAAAGGTTCCCGGGCTGCTGAAGAGCGGGAAGAGGCGGTTGAGAAACCGGTCCGCAAATCGGTAAAGAGCAAAAAGCAGGCGGTTGAGGAAGTTCCGGTGGAAGCTGAACCGGCGGCACCCAAAAAGTCTGTGAAAAAAGGAGCCAAAGAGGTCTCGGAAGTTCTTCCTGCGGAGGAGCCTGCTGGAAAGAAGACTCTTCGGAAATCCGTGAAGAAAGACGCTGAATCTGCTGCGGAGAAAAAGGCAGTGAAGAAGGCGGAGCCGGCCGAAAGATCCGAAAAGGGAAAGAAGACTGGGAAGGCAGCGAAAGCAGAAACGGCGGCGAAAGCTGAAACGGCAGCGAAAGCTGAAAAGGCGGCGAAAGCTGAAAAGGCGGCGAAAGCTGAAAAGGCGGCAAAAGCATCGGCAAAGTCGGAGAAAACGGCGGAGACGAAAACGGTGAAGAAGACCGCTAAGGCAGCGAAATCGTCGAAGAGCGGAAAATAGCACCCTCCGGCACTTTTCAGCATTGGGAGACTGAGGTCTGGGGAGTGCTTCGGGGTTGAGAATTTTGGGGACGATCAGGCAGAGGAGATCAGGATGAGAATTCATTTGCAGAATGCACTGAATATCTGCTCTGCCTTTTTGTGCCCTATTTTTCTTTGCGGAACGGACGGAGTGTGTGCCGGTCAGGAACTGAAAACGGGCGGAGACGCTCCGGTGACGGAGAATGCGGCATTTTACGGGGATTTTCAGCCGGTGCTGAAAGGACCTGGACAGCTTGAGCAGGATATGCTCACGGCAGAATATCTTTTCCTTCAGGGACGGGTCTTTGAGGCGGAAAAGCGCGAAAGACAGGCGATCCAGTGCTATGAGCGTGCCTGTCAGTATGTTTCTTCTGATGCGGTTCTGATTTCTTTGGTTTCACTGGCGGTCAAGCAAAAACGCTATGAGGAAGCCTTTCGATACTTTGACAAAATTTCTGATCCGTCACTTCTTGGGATCCCGGTTTTGGATCGGCTGGCGACGTGTGCGGCCCGGTTGGATAAAAATGAAAGAGTCGCGCAGACGTATCGGGCGATCCTTGATTCGATCCCGGTGAATGAAGCGGGACCGATGCGTATGCTGATCCACGATCGGCTTGGCTGGGCGGAATATCAGGCGGGTGAGCTGGATCGGGCATTGACTTCCTTATGTGCGGTCCACATGATGCTGAAGGAGCCGCAGCGGTTTGGGATCCGTGAGGAAGAACAGGTCCTTTTTGAGCACAGCCGGGAGATCAATCTGCTTCTGCTTTTGGACATCTGCATCGCGAAAGAGCTGGCGGATGAAGCGGAAGAGATCCTTGGCGAGCTGACGCAGTGGTTTGAGAAAAAGCTGGCGGCTGAAGAGCTTTCGGAAGAAGAGGCGCAGGCTCAGCGCAGGGAATGGGAACCGCAGTGTCTCTTTGAATCGGCCAGGATCGCGTATGTGCGGAAAGATGCGGAGCGTGCGCTGAAACTGATGCTGGATGCATACGAGGCAGGCTATGAAGAGGAGGTTCCGTACTCGCTGCTCGATGCGGTCCTTCAGACACTGGGACGGGAAGAGGAAACGCTGGAGATCCTGGAAAAGATCCTTAAGAAGCAGCCGAACCGTACGGCACTGAAAGCCCGGATCGCGCAGGAATATGCCCGGATCGCGGCAGACTCTGGGACCGGGACATCGAAGACGGGGAAAAAAGCGGCGGCGAAGGATGCTAAGGAACGTGCGTTTGCGCTTTACCGGGAGTTGTGCGGCCAGAATCTGGAACGATACGCGCTGGATCAGATGGCTCTGGCTCTGAAATTGGGAGAGGTCGGGCATTTTGAAGAAGCGTTTCAGAAGCTCATGAAGAGTTCCGAGGCGGTTTTTGGTCCGGAACTGCTCCTTGAAGATCTTTGCGGCGTGATTTTGGAAGAAAAAGAGAGAGCCTCGGCCAAAACCGAAAAAAAAGAAAGCACAGAGTCTGAAAACGCAGAGTCTGAAAACGCAGAGTCTGAAAACGCAGAGTCTGCGGATCCTGCCGATCCTGATGAAGTTTCCGTTTCGAAGAAGGCGGAAACGGCAGCTCCTGCTTCGGTTTCGGAGGATGACGTCAAATCGTTCCTTCAGGAAGAGGCATTTACGGCTTTTGCCGAGCAGCTTTTTGCTGCGTCGAAGAAGGCGGAAGACCGCGCGGAGGCAGAAGGAAAGAATGTCCGCAGTTCGCAGGAACTTCAGTGGGCAAGGTACGGATTCCTTGCCGTGACGGCACATCGGATGGAACGGCCGGAGCTGGCTCTGGAATTTTGTTCGCAGGCGATGAATGCGTTTAAGCGGACGAAGCTCACGAACCGAAACCGTGAGAATATCGTGCAGTTTATGCTGGATGTTGGCGATATTCTGGCGGAAGAAGAGAAATTTGAATTGGCCGAAGAGTTCTATCGGACAGTTCAGAGCCGGATCCCGGGAGAGATCCGTTTTTCGATCGCATACTGTCATGTGCTGATGGCGCTTGGGCGGTTTGCGGATGCGGAAAAGAAGATCCAGATCCTCCTGGAAAGAGAGCCGGACAATCTGGAGTTCATTTTTCTGCGAGCGGATCAGCTTCAGCAGACGCAGAAGTACGAGGAGGCGCGGACGCTTCTGCGGGATCTTCTGAAGGAACTTCAGGATGACTACAGTGCGGAATTTAACCGCCGGGCGGTTTCGATGATCCGAAACATGACGGCCGTGATCGAGGAACGTCTTGGAAACATGGATGCTGCAGAAGAGCTGATGCGGAGCGTTTTGGATGAATTTCCGGATGATGCTTCCGCCATGAATTCCCTGGCGTACTTCTGGGCCTGCAAGGATCGGCGTTTGGACCGCGCATTGCAATATTCCCGGGAATCGCTGAAGGCGGAGCCTGGAAATCCGATGTATCTCGATACATTGGGATGGATCTACTATCGGCTTGGAGAATTTGAGTTGGCGTACGAGACGCTGAAAGAGGCTGCGGAGGGGTTGGAAGACCCGGTCGTATTCAGTCATCTTGGCGATACCGCTCTTGCGCTGAAGCAAAAGGACGAGGCGATCCGGTATTTTAAAAAAGCACAGGAACAGTTTAAGGAGGCTCAGCAGAAGAATCAGGACATGGATCCCAGGGACCTGGAGCATGTTGAGTCTCAGTTAAAAATTTTGAAAAACTCGTGAGGAGAAAAGTATGTCTGGACATTCAAAATGGGCGAATATCAAGCACAAGAAGGCTGCCGTCGACGCGAAGAAAGGCAAGGTCTGGAGCCGTCTGGCGAAGAGCATCATCACGGCTGCTCGCGGCGGTTCGGATCCGTCCATGAACGCACGTCTTCGTCTTGCGGTGGATGCGGCCAAATCGGTCGGCATGCCGCGCGACAATATTGAACGTGCGATCAAAAAAGGTTCGGGTGAGGCTTCTGCCGGCGCCGTCATGGAAGAGATCCTCTATGAAGGTTACGGATGTGCCGGTACTGCGGTCATTTGCGAGATCCTGACGGACAATCGAAATCGTACGGCACCGGAAGTGCGCAAGATCTTTGAATCCTGCGGCGGCAAAATGGGCAACACCGGCTGCGTTGGATACATGTTCGACCGTAAAGGTCTGGTCGTCGTGGAAGAAGAGAAGATCGACGAAGAAGCTCTCATGGAACTGCTCATGGAAGTCGACGGCGACTATTCGCTGAGTGACGGCATCTACGAGATCACCTGCGAGCCGGAAAACTTCACCGCGCTGGCGGAAGCACTTGAAAAGGCGGAAGTTTCCGTCGTCGAAGCGAATATTTCCCGTATTCCGCAGAACACGATCGAGATCTCCAATCTGGAAGATGCCCAGAAGATCCAGCGTCTGATCAGCCGTCTGGAAGATCACGATGACGTCTCTGCAGTTTACTCCAACTACCAGTTCACGGCAGAGATCGAAGAACAGCTTGATGAAGAAGACTGAGCTTCGGAGAAGACCGCGATTCGGCAAACCGAATTGACGCGGAGATTTTGAATCGAGAAAGAGGAGGGATTCCCGCAGAGTCCCCCTCTTTTTCTTTCCGGATCCGGAATTTCCGGTCTGATTTCAGAGTGCGGAATGTCTGGTATTTTGCGGGATGATGGAAAAAGGGAGAAAAAGAAGATGGAAAAAAAAGGGTTCTGGCGTTTTGTGCTGCTCGTTGGACTTTTTTGCGGATCCTGCGTTTTGCTCTTTTTCACGGCACCTGCCGAGGCGCAGACTCCGGCTTTGCCGAATCAGCATGGGCAGATCTGGCAATCGTATGATATTTCGGCATATACGTCGCATTTCCCGCAGATGAGCCGTCCTGAAACCGCCGTCATGGACTGGATCCTGATGGAAACCGGATTTGAGATCTGGCATTCAGAGATCCCGGCGATGCTGAACGTAACGAGAAACAGTGTGAATGTTTACCATATTCCGCAGGTCCAGCTTCAGGTCAAAGACGTCGTGCAGCGTTTCATTGGGATCGATCCGGTCTCGCATCATTTTCGCGTCAGGATCTTTACCGTAAGTACGCCGTATTGGAGGCAGAAAATGGGGAATCTGCTGACTCAGGTCCCGAGTTTTTCCATGGGATCGCAGGCTTGGACGATCCGTGCAGATGACCTTCGGTCTGTGTTGGATATTTTGGAAGATTCACCGGGATTTATGAATCATACCGTAGAGACCAAAGCGGTCCCGAACGGACAGCGAATGGAGCTGAAATGGATCCGGACCCGGCGATATGCGCGAAGTGTCCAGACGGAAGTCCAGGCAGGCGGCGAGGGGACGGAAGGGGTGCTGATGGACGACGGATTTACGTTTGAGATGATGCCGCTGGTTTCGCTGGACGGCGGGCTGGTAGATGCGCAGATCAAATTTCAGGTAAATCATCTGGACCGTCTCTTTCCGATCAGCATGACGAAGTACACGAAAATCGGAAAGGAGACAGAAAAGATCGAAGTGCCGCTGATCGGACAGTTTCGTTTTCGGGAACGTTACCGATGGAATAGCGAGAAAATATTTCTTCTTTCACCAGGGCTTACCCCGCCCCTGACCTCGGCTGGCGAAGGAAGTTCTTTAAATTTGCTGAATACGACTCATCGAATCGAACCCCTGATTTTGATCGAGGTGCGGCAAACAGGAGGAGCTGGATTCTGAAAAAACTTTAAATTTCTGAAATCGAAATTTTTCAGAAAACGGCAGATCCGTGTTTTGGGGGTCGGATGGTAGAGTCTGTATGGATCGTATGGAATAAAAATTTAATTTTTTTTTCGTCAAAAAGGCATCAAAAAAGAGGGTCGCGTGATGAATTTTATGATTTTGCGGATTTTTTGGTGCAAATATGCGAAGTGAAATTTTCAGAACGGACGCAAAACGGAAAAAAATGTCCCAAAATAGAACGAAATAATTGAAAAAAACGCTACAAATGCCCCAAAATTCAACTGAGAAGATGTGCCGGGTGAGGAAAATGGAAAATTTGTAGATTTTTGGTAAATTTTTTGCCGAAAATGGATGAGAGTGGTTGAATTAATTGAAAAATGAGTTAAAATAGAAGTAGATTGAGGAATCACTCAAAGAGTGTTTTGACTCACTTGGTAAAATTTGAAATTTTTAGAAAGTTTTGTCTTCGAAAGAGGAACGAAATCTTCAAACAGGAATGAAAATTTTACCGAATAAAATAAAAAAGAATTTGGAAAATTTTCCCACTAAAATTTATTAAGGAGATTCTGGAATGCGCCAGATTGGTAACTTTGCTATGATGATTACCGCAGTCGCGGTTATGTTTGTTGCCGTGAATGTTGAAGCAGGTCTGCGCCGTGCGATCTATCGCGCTCCGAAAGCCTGCGCTCAGGTTCAGGAAGACAATATTAAAACGGTTCCGGCTTGCTGCAGTGCTGTGAAAGCTAAGGAAGAAGCTGCCGCTGCTGCTCCGGCAGCCCCGGCGGAAGATGCAAAAGCTGAAGAAGCCGCTCCGGCCGCTCCGGCTGCCCCGGCTGAAGAAGTGAAACCGGCAGAAGCTGCTCCGGCTGCTCCGGCTGCTCCGGCCGCTCCGGTTGAAGAAGTGAAACCGGCAGAAGCCGCTCCGGCTGCCCCGGCTGCCCCGGCTGTCCAGGATGTTCCGGTTGAAGAAGCTGCTCCCGAAGTGTCCGTTCCGGCTCCGGCTGAAGTGACGGAAGCTCCGGCTGCCGAAGCTGTTCCGGTTGCGGAACCGGCTGAAGAAGCTGTCGCTGAAGAACCGGCTGAAGAAACCGAAGCCGCCGCTGAAGAAGCCGAAGAAGAAGTCGCCGACGAAGAAGCTGCTGACGAAGAAGCTGACGAAGAAGCTGACGAAGAAGTCGCTGACGAAGAAGCTGAAGAAGAAGTCGCTGACGAAGAAGCTGAAGAAGAAGTCGCTGACGAAGAAGAAGCTGAAGAAGAAGTCGTTGAAGACGAAGAAGCTGAAGAAGAAGTCGTTGAAGACGAAGAAGCTGAAGAAGAAGTCGTTGAAGACGAAGAAGCTGAAG
>JAGBAA010000029.1 GCA_017939795.1 Thermoguttaceae bacterium | reverse complement strand
GAAGAAGAAGTCGTTGAAGACGAAGAAGCTGAAGAAGAAGTCGTTGAAGACGAAGAAGCTGAAGAAGAAGTCGTCGAAGACGAAGAAGCTGAAGAAGAAGTCGTTGAAGACGAAGAAGCTGAAGAAGAAGTCGTCGAAGACGAAGAAGCTGAAGAAGAAGTCGTTGAAGACGAAGAAGCTGAAGAAGAAGTCGTTGAAGACGAAGAAGCTGAAGAAGAAGTCATTGACGAAGAAGAGTAATTTGAAATTCTTTTTCTCAAAAAATACAAAAACGCTGTCTTTTCGGAGGCAGCGTTTTTTTTCTGAGACTATTTTTTGTAGAGGATGAGATCTTTGACCTCTACGAAGACCGATTCCCCTTTCGTATTTGCTCCGAATGAGATGTCGCGGACTTTTTGAGGTTCAAATTCTCCAGCATATCCGCCTCCAGCAGCCGTACAGAGCGAGAGGTTTGAGAAGGGGATCTGCACAGTATGCCATTCGCCGTCAGTCGGGATGATGCTCTCTGGGGTGAAGAAAGCTCCTTCCGGCTGGTAGGCGAAGAATCGGATCTGTGTCTTGTTGTGGAAATCCCAGCATCTCGCCTGAACGATGATGCCGTCAAATTGGGAGAGATCCACATCTTCCGGAAGCGTGAAGTGCGGATAGATCCAATGGTCTCCTTCCGTAAAGTGAGCCATGAGGGTCCACGTATCGCCGGACTGCGCGAATTTCCTTTCGTCGCAGCATGATGCCGAGGAGTGACGCCATCGGGACAGGTCGAGCAGCTCGATCCTTCGGGATCCCGCAGTTGCCGAGACAAGCTGTTTCAGCGTAACGGCGGTGCGGAACTTCACGATGATGCGGTCCTCTGCCGTGATCTCGATGGGGCAGAATTCGTGAGTTTTCAGGTACTCTGTTCCCGGAAAGACCTGAAGGTCAAAGGACGCGGTACCGTTTGCCGGTACGGTGATCTCGGAGGGACCGCGAAGTTTTGTTCCTGCACACAATGCGCGGAAGGAAACGGGAACCGTTTTGGTATTTCCGGAGAGATTGGAGACCGTAAATTTCAGCGTGATCTCTTCCTCGCAGTTCGTGGGGAACAGATAGCCGGAGGCCGTCCAGTTGACCTTTTTTTCGTCCAGTTCGTATCGGAGAACGATGGGCGAAATGTTGGCTTTCATGTCGGTTTCGGCATTGGGATCTCCCAGTTTCTCAGCATGGAACCGGTTCATGTTCGTCTGTGTGTTGAGGAACTTTCGGGCCTCCGCTTCTGCGATCCAGACGTAAACGAAACCGTCCGGGGATCCCAGGGAATTGGTTTGGGGATCGACCGGCAGAACTTCGCCCGTGACCCGTTCCGCACGGAGGATCGGACAGGGAAGTGCGAGTGTGCGCGGGGCAATGTCGGGAGCGTAAAGAACGGCGACGAGAGCCTTTTTCTCCGCGTCAGAAAGAGAGGCGGATTCGGAACTGGAGGGAGAAAAGACGCGGGCGTGCGTCCAGTTTCCAGTCTTCGGGAGCGGCAGATCTCCGAGATATTCCCGATGCGCCATGACGCGGACAAACTGCGCGTAAGCCGCGATCGAACGCAGCGGCGTGTAGTCGCGGGACATCATGCCGAAATTATGTTCGCGTTCCTCATAGTATGGAAAAACGAACGGGAAGTACCGCTGGATGCCGAACGCTTTGGCTTCGACGCCTTTCATCACGATGTCGATCGCGCTGGTGAGATCCTGCTCACGCGGAGGCCTGCCGGGACCGAGTGTCCAGGGTCTTCCGCATTCCGTGAGCCACATCGGCTTGCCCGGTTGACCGGAATCGCGCAGCCACGCCTGGAAATTGCCGTAGATCTTCTCGACCGCAGGGGCTTTTGCGTAAGTGTGGAAGCTGAAAACATCGCAGCAGTCCAGCACTCCGCATTCGTGTGCCGTATCGAGCCATTTGCGATGGCAGGTCGCCATGACGCCGCCGACCAGCGGAGTTCGCGCACCGGTTTCGTGAAATTTCTGTTTTTCGGCAGGCGAATTCTGCTGCTGATACGCGACTGTTTTCAGGATGGCGGCGTACTGATCTGCCGGCAGGTCCCCGCCGAAGAAAATGTCCGGTTCATTCCAGACTTCCATGCCGCCCCAGGTCCGATTCCATGCCGGAGTGACGAAATTCCAGAAATCGCGGGCTGCGTGGAGATCTTTCGGATACCGGGTTCCCGTTTTTTCCATCCATGACGGGGCGTCATGGCAGAGTTCCAGGACGAGGACACCGCGGCGCATCGCCGTTTTTCGGCAGGAATCGTAGTGACGGGGCGTTTCGAGCTGAATGTTTTCCGTTCCGGGTTTCGTTTGGCATCCGTTCCAGCTCAGACGGTCCCGGATCATGCCGATGCCGCTTCGCCGTGCGATCTGTACCATTTCGTCCCGCTGCCGGTCAAAATTTTTCTGGCGGACCAGCCACGACATCGCGCCGTCGATCGCAAAAAATGGATCTGCGAGTTTTTGGAGATCCTGCGTTTCCTTTTCGCAGAATGCCGGGAGCGAAACGACTCCGAATGTCTGGCCCGTTTCGGCGGAGATCAGCTCATAGTATCCCTGCGGGAGTGAGAGTTCCAGAACGACTCGTTTTTTTTCGGAGTTCGGAATCGCCTGCGTCGTTGCGTTCAGCCGCTGAAGTTCCTGCCCGCCGACACCGCAGAGAATAAATTCTGTTTCCTGACGGTCTGTGCGGTTTGAGGAATCGGCAGAGGGTGTATTTTCCGCGTTTTTTTCCGACGTCTCCAAAGATGGAGCCGATTCGAACACGATGGCGGATCCGGTGTCGGGCGGAATGAAAAATTGTGTGGAGTTTGCTGGCGTCAGGACTGTCGGCAGGAACGCCAGCGATAGCAAAAGTGCGGTGAGATCCATGCGTTTCTCCGGATATGGAAAAAGGAAACGGAAAAAGGAAAGTCTCGCAGATTCCGGTAATGGTATTCGACCGGTTCGTCGAAAGGCGGATCTTGCGAGACTTCAGTGCGTTTTCGGGGGAATATTTTGCGGGTAACGGTAGGGCGTGTCCCAGTCCGCGCTTCCAGTGGGAAATGCGTTGGGGTCTGCAGGCGTTTGAGGTACTTCTTTGGGAGACTCCTGCTGCATCGTGCTGGCTCCGGCATTCGGATCACTGCCGTTCGGGACACCCGCATTCGGATCACTGCCGTTCGGAGTCGTGCCGTTTGAAGGACTGCCGTCCTTGAGATGAAAATTCTCCGAGGTGATGGGTGGTCCCAGAGAACCGTCTTCGTTGACGCTTCGGCTTCCTTCATAGGAGAAGTTTTTGGCGCGTTCAAGGACCTGCTCATCGCTGGTCGCTGTTTTTTGCTGGAGATCGTAAGTCCAGATCCGATCATCTTTTATGTCGGCCGGAGTGCATGTTTCCGCAAAAAATTCAAAAGGCGGAAACTGGTACCATGGCGGAGTGATCTTCTGTTTCACGTTCAGCGTCTGGTGGTTTTCCAGCTCGAGCCGGATATTGCGGGTCCCATAGTACGTGAAGTCAGTAGAGACCGGCGTCTTTCCGATCTGATGTCCGTCGACGTAGACCATCGCCCCCTGAGGATTACTGTTGATGGTCATTCTGCGGCGGACGCAGCCGGTGAAGTTTCCGAGAAACAGCGTGCAGAAAACCAGACAGACCGTCAGACGCAGGACGTCCCGGCGTGAAATTTGATTTGCGGAATGGCGATTCAATTGGTTTTGCATGGCACTCTTTGGGGGCTTGAAAATAAAATCGATTCCATTTTAGTTTTTTCCGGAAAGAAAATCCAGAGCAATTTTCATTTTTTTGGAAAATATTTGCAGAAAAGGAGAGAAAATCTTCCATAGATGGTCTAAAAAAGGAGCAGACGGTCAGTCTGCTCCCAAGGTTTCCGATCGAAATTCAGGCAGGAAGCCCGGATCCCGAGCTCGTCAGGTTTCGATCTAGAGTGAACGGACGAATTCGCAGAGGTCCTGCAGTTCCTGTTCCGTCAGCTTGTCGACCGCCCCCTTCTGGACGCCGTGCTGGCCGTCTTTGAAGAGCTGGTAGAGCGTCGGGTAGCGTCCGTCGTGCAGATACGGCGCGGTACGCCACACTTCGCAAAGCGTCGGGCAGTCGAAATCGCGGCGGCGGTCAAACGGGTTTTCCGTGTTGACGTCGTGCATCTGCATGTCGGTATAGTACCATTCCGGGTCATGGCACTGATGGCAGTTGACGCGGTAGAAGACGTCCTTTCCGCGTTTGGCTGCTTCCGAGAGTTCGCCATTGACCAGAGCCGGGCTGGGGAGCGGTTTCATGGTCTTGAGGTATTCGTCGATCGAGACCATGTCGGATTCCGGACGGACCGAGAAGAGGATGTGCTTGAAGCCCGAACGGACACAGTGTTCCGCGTCAGCACGAATGCCGGAGATCATCGTCGGGGGCGTTTCGTGCGAGAGAAGCAGGGATTTCGCGTTTTTCGGATTGCCGAGGCCGTCATTCATGAGGTCCCAGTTCAGACCGTCCATGCGCGTGTACGGATGGCACGAGGCGCAGGACTGCCATTGCTGGAAGCACGCTTCGCCGTCGTTGAAGGTCAGGATCCCTTTACGCGCCAGGCTCAGCTCGAAGTTCGGGTTGAGGACCATGTTCTGGACTTCTTTTTTGCTTTCGAGATCCACGACGCTGATCGTATCGCTGAAATACATCGGGATGAAGGCTTTTCCGTTGGCCAGGGAGACCGTACGCGGACCATTTCCGGAGAGCTTCACGCGGGTGCGCAGACCGACGAGGAAGGCGAGGTCGTTCGGAACGTCGGCACTGGAGGCGGAACTGTAGCCGTAGTTGCTTTTCTGGCCCTGAGCGTCGGAGGATTCTTCCGCTTCGGCGATCTTGGTCAGTTTATCGAACATGGCGGCCGCGTCGATGATGCTGATCTCATGGGTACCGGCATGGGAGACGATGAGCGTTTTGCCGTCGTCGGTCATGTCGACGCCCCACGGATTGGCGGCACCGAGGTCGATGTCGTCCAGAAGCACGACGTTGATGAGTTTACGGGCCTGCGCATCGATGATGGCGACGGCGTTCGTGTTCATCCAGCCGCGTTCCAGCTGCGTGGTCGGCATCTGGTAGCGGGCCAGGTTGTTCGTCACGAATGCGTATTTGCCGTCTGCGGAGACTTTCACTTCATGGAGAGAAACACAGCCGTTGAGCAGACGGATATTTCCGGTCTCGTAGGTTTCGGTATCCATCCAGGTGACTTCTGCCGCGACATCGTATCCGTCGGAGGGATCGATCGGCAGGTAGTTGGCGGCGTAGAGCGTCTTGCCGTCCGGCGTGATGTCGACGGAGATCGGCTCGTGGAGCGCCTTGACGCGCTTGATTTCTTTCTTCGCTTCCAGGTCAACGACCGAGATGTCCGTCGAGTAGCGGTTGGCCGTGTAGGCGAGCTTGCCGTTCGGATGAACGACGATGCTTTCCGGGCAGTAGCCGACGGCGGTTTCCCAGTCAACGTTTCCGCTGGCGATGTCGATGCAGAGGACTTTTCCCTGCGGAGCGACCGTCACGAGGAGTTTCGAGTCATTCTGCCAGAGAACGGCGGCAGTCGGCGTACCGGCGACCGCAAGCTCTTTCGTGACCTGATACGAAGCCGTGTCGATCTGGATGACTTTGGCTCCGTCAAACTCTACGACGTAAACGAATTTCTGATCCTGCGAGACGACAGAT
Source organism: Thermoguttaceae bacterium (assembly GCA_017939795.1). GTDB lineage: Bacteria > Planctomycetota > Planctomycetia > Pirellulales > Thermoguttaceae > RGIG3701. The sequence continues at coordinate 5,303 of JAGBAA010000029.1, read as the reverse complement.
GCGTGCGGACCGCGGTAGGCTTCGTCCCGGGAATAGTCGGCGTTTTCAGCCAGGACGGCTGAACAGAAAGCGAGGCACGCCAACAGGGTGGAGTAAAAAATGGCTTTCATGGGATCTTCCTTTCTTGACAAAAAAATCTTTACTCTACTATCTTATTCTGAAATCGGATTTTGTGCAAGCCCCGGCAGCGTTTTTTTTCCGGTTTTCTCATGCTTTTTCCAAAATTTATCCGTAATTCATCCCGAAAAAACGTTCTGTGTCGGCGAAGATACTGAAAAAGGAAAGCCTACTTAACTGGTCGGTTTCCGGAAATGCGAAGAATTTTGGTGTGGGGATTCTTGAAATCTTTCAAGATTTCGGGTATAATGCACAGGACCGGTGACGGAATTTTCGAGTTTTTTATTTTTTCAGGTTTAGATCTCATGGCTCGATTCCATTTTTCCGTTGGTCCGTTTGCGTATCGGATCGACTCCAAAATTCCCTGTGTCGTGCAGGCTGTAGAGAAAATGTACTCGGACTATCCGAAACTGTCGGAGAGCGATTGGACGGATTTTCATGTCCGTGTCGTTCCGGAGGGGAGCTTGATCCGGCAGTTCGTGAAGCCGCAGGCGAGGCTTTTTCTCGACAATGCGGAGCCGTTTGGAGTCTTTCATCAGGATCAGGCCGGCGCGATCCTGGAATGGGGCATGAACTGGTGTCTGTGGCTGAATCTCTTTCACTGGATCGTCTTTCACGCGGCGATGCTGGAGAAAGACGGACGCGGACTGATCCTGGCGGCCGATTCCGGGGATGGAAAGAGTACGCTGGCTGCCGCGCTGGCGTTTTCCGGATGGCGGCTGCTTTCGGATGAACTGACGCTCATCGACCCGGAAGACACGGTGACTCTGAAGGACGGAGAGCCGCCCATCGCGCGGATGGTCCCGGTACCGCGTCCGATCTGCCTGAAGAATGAATCGATCGACGTCCTGAAGGCGTTTCATCCGGACCTGACGTTTTCGCTGACGTATCCGGAGACGACGAAGGGGCGCGTCACGCACGTCAAGCCGCTGAAGAGTGCCGTTGACCGGATGCTGGAACGCCCTGCTCCGCGATGGATCATCTTTCCGAAATACGTTCCGGGGAGCGAGCCGAAATGGACGCCGTGGGAGAAAGCCGAGGCGCTCATCAAGTTCGGAGGGCACGGCCGGGGCTACAGTATGCTGGGACAGAAGGGCTTCGAGACCGTCGCGAACATCATCCACCACTGCGATTGCTGGCGGTTTGAGTACAGTCGGCTTGAAGACGCGGTCGCCGAGTTCGCGAAACTGGAAGTTTGAGTTTTCTCTGTGCGGGTCCGGGAACTCATAGAAGTACCTGGAGAGAAATGCCGGTTTAAATAGATGCGGGAATGAAATGCAGAAAACGTTTACGCTCATTGCGGGAGTCAATGGAGTCGGAAAGAGCAGTTTTGCGGGAGCGCTGCTTGCACAGCCGAACAATGAACTGGGATCTTTCATCGACACGGACCGGCTGACGGCCGCTTATGGCGGAGATCGGCTTGCCGGTGGAAAAGCGGCACTGGAGCAGATCCGCAATTGCCTGAAAAACGGAATTTCTTTCACTCAGGAAACCACGCTTTCTGAGCGGCAGCCTCTGGAGACGGTGCAGGAAGCACTGGCGTGCGGATTTCAGATCCGAATGCATTATATTGGGCTGGGGTCCCTGGAGGAAAGTCTTTGCCGCATCGCGAACCGGGTAAGGCGCGGAGGACACGATATTCCCGAGGCGGATGTTCGGAGAAGGTTTCAGAAACGAATGGCGGACCTGCGGCGGATCCTGCCGTTTTGTGGTGAAGCGAAATTTTACGACAACGAAAACGGTTTCATGCTCGCGGCGGTTTGGCAGAACGGACTTCTGATACCGGTCGGAACGCGCGTCCTGCCGTGGGTCCGGGAACTCGCGGAAGTCTGCCGATGTTTTTGATTTAACGAAACGAAAGACGATTTTTTATGTTGGCGAAACGAATCATTCCGTGTCTCGACGTCCATTGCGGCCGAGTGGTGAAGGGGACGAACTTTCTGGAACTCCGCGATGCCGGCGACCCGGTCGAGACGGCAAAACGGTACGAGCAGGAAGGGGCGGACGAGCTGGTCTTTCTCGACATCACGGCAAGCCACGAAGAGCGCGGGATCATGCTGGACGTCGTGCGCAGAACAGCAGAACAGTGCTTCATGCCCGTCACTGTCGGAGGCGGCATCCGGTCGATCGACGATATTCGCGCACTGCTGAATGCCGGAAGCGACAAAGTCTCCATCAATTCCGCCGCGGTGCGTGATCCGGAACTCATCCGTGAGTCGGCGCGCCGTTTCGGAAGTCAGTGCATCACCGTGAACATCGATCCGAAGCGCGTCATGAAAGACGGTCGGGAAGTCTGGGAAGTTTTCATCAACGGCGGGCGCATCCCGACGGGGCTTCAGGCGGTCGAATGGGCAAAGAGAGTCGAGGAACTCGGTGCGGGCGAGATCGTCCTGACGAGCATGGACGCTGACGGGACGAAAGACGGATACGATCTGGAGATCACGCGCGCGGTCGCCGATGCCGTTTCGATCCCCGTCGTCGCCAGCGGAGGGGCCGGAAACCTCACCCACCTGGTCGAGGCCGTCAAGATCGGACACGCCGACGCGGTCCTCGCCGCAAGCATCTTCCATTACGGAGAATTCACCATCCAGGACGCCAAGCGATTCATGGCCGACGCCGGGATCCCGATGCGTCTGGGACGGTGAGTATAAAAAAGGTCCCTCTTTCAGTGGTTCGAGAAAACTGGAAAGAGGGACAGTTTTAAAACGTTTTGCCTATCTGTAGCGTCCGGTTCCCGGATCGTACGGCTGCTGATGACCGCCGCCTCCAGTTTTGGTCGGACCGTGGTCGGGAGGGGCACTGCATCCGGTGAGTCCCAGGAAAATGGAAACGAGCAGCAAAGCGATGATCTTTTTCATTTGAGTCTCCTTGATCGATACGGTTTGGATCTGGAAAATGTCTCCAAAGACTTAAGTATACTTAAAGAAAAAAAAGTCAACGGGAGGTGTGCGGATTTGGGGAAATTTTTCAAAAAATTTTTTCGGTCTGTACGGCTTGATTTGTTGTTCATATGATGCGTTCCAGAACGTGCCGGGTCAAGGTCGGAGCGTCTTTTTAGCAAAATAAATCGGCTTCCCTTAATGGCTCGACGGGCGGTTTCGTCCGGCAATTTGCGATAGATCGTACGTCGACAGTCCGTGATCGTCCGATGCAGCATCTGCATGATATGAAATCGGTCGTAGATAAGTATAGAATTCGGAAGATTCTCCCGGACCGCTTTCGTATACGCCGGCGAAAGGTCCGCGTCAGCGCATTCGATCTGCTTTTTTCTGGGCCTGAGTTTCTTCCAGGATCCATTCAGAGGATCCGCCCCGCGCCCCTCTCCGACATGCAGGATCCTTCTGGAATCAAGGTCCATGACCAGCGTGACGTATCGATGCCCGTTCTTCACCGCGATCTCGTCGATCGCGATCCGACGGACATTTTCAACCGCAGCGTTCCCCAACGGCGTAACAAACGTTATCACACACAAAAACTATGACATTCTTTGACGGTGTAACAAGCGTTATCACACTCCCAAACCGTGACGTTTTTTGACGGTGTAACAAGTGTTATCACACTCCCAAACCGTGACGTTTTTAGCACTATCACTCTCCCAAACCGCGACGTTCTTTGATGGTGTAACAAACGTTATCACTCTCCCAAACCGTGACGTTTTTTGATTGCGTAACAAGCGTTATCTCGCACAAAACCACGTCGTTTCCGACGGCGTAACAAGTGTTGTCACGTTCCCAAACCGCGACGTTCTTTGATGGTGTAATAAACGTTATCACGCTCCCAAACTGTGACGTTTTTTGATGGTGTAATAAGTGTTGTCACACTTCCAAACCGTGATGTTTCTCGAAGGTGTGACAAGCGTTATCACGTTCCCAAACCGCGATGTTTCTTGATGGTGTAACAAACGTTATCACGCTCCCAAACCGTGACGTTCTTCGACGGCGTAACAAGCGTTATCACGCTCCCAAACCGTGACGTTTTTTGATGGCGTAACAAGTGTTATCACACTCTCAAACCGCGACACTTCCCGACGGTGTAATGAGTGTTGTTACACTCTCAAATCGTGATGTTTTCCGATGGTGTAGCAAGTGTTATCACGCTCAAAAACCGCGACGTTTCTTGACGGTGTAATAAGTGTTGTCACGCCCCCAAACCGTGACGTTTTTTGACGGCGTAACAAGCGTTATCGCGCTCAAAACCGTGATGTTTTTTGATTGCGTAGCAAGTGTTATCACACTCCCAAACCGTGACGTTTTTTGATTGCGTAACAAACGTTATCACTCTCTCAAACCGTGACGTTCTTCGACGGTGTAATGAGTGTGTTGCGCTCCCAAACCGTGACGTTTTTTGACGGTGTAACAAACGTTATCTCGCTTCCAAACCGCGACGTTCCCGATGGCGTAACAAGCGTTGTCACACTCCCAAACCGCGACGTTTCCCGACGGTGTAACAAGCGTTGTTACACTCCCAAACCGTGACGTTTCTTGATGGCGTAAGAAGTGTTGTCACGCCCCCAAATCGTGACGTTTTTTGACGGTGTAATAAGCGTTATCTCGCACAAAACCGTGACGTTTCTTGATGGCGTAACAAGCGTTGTTACACTCCCAAACCGTGACGTTTTTTGATTACGTAACAAGTGTTATCACACTCTCAAACCGCGACATTCTTGACGGTGTAACAAACGTTATCACGCTCCTAAACCGCGACACTTCCCGACGGCGTAACAAGCGTTATCACACTCCCAAACCGTGACACTTCCCGACGGTGTAACAAACGTTGTTACACTCCCAAACCGTGACGTTTTTTGATGGCGTAACAAGCGTTATCACGCTCAAAAACCGCGACGTTCCCAACGGCGTAACAGGCATTATCACGCTCTCAAATCGTGACGTTTTTTGATGGCGTAGCAAGTGTTATCACACTCCCAAACCGCGACGTTTTTTGACGGTGTAACAAGTGTTGTCACGCTCTCAAATCGTGACGTTTTCCGATGGTGTAACAAGTGTTATCACGCTCAAAACCGTGATGTTTCTCGTTGGTGTAACAAGTGTTATCACGCTCCCAAACCGCGACGTTTTTTGATGGTGTAACAAACGTTATTACACTCTCAAACCGCGACGTTCTTCGACGGTGTAACAAGCGTTATCATGCTCTCAATCCGTGACGTTCTTCGACGGCGTAACAAGCGT
>JAGBAA010000028.1 GCA_017939795.1 Thermoguttaceae bacterium | reverse complement strand
GATCTTGTCTTCCTGCCACAAAATATCGGACCACCGAAGGTACGTGACCTCGGACGGCATCCGCAGACCTCCCCAACGCGCGAAACTGAACAGAAGACGCCACCGGGCATCCGGACACGCCCGAAGCACGGTTTCCGCAAGTTCCGTACTTATGAAAAAATCCCGTGTTCGCGTCAGCGTCGAGCTTCCCTTAAATTTTGTGAAGGGATTCTGCTCGATCCATTTCAGCGAGACGGCCAGATCAAACATCGTTTTTATGTGCTTTATCCGACGGCCCCACGTGGAACGGGCGTAAACGCGCTGAATGTATTCGTAGTATTTCAGCTCTTCATTCTATGTCAGCTGGGAGACTTTCGTTCTGGAAAAGGGACGCCAAAGCCCGCAACACATACATTCACACGAACCTTACGCAACGATCTCGTGAGCGGAGCTGCATTTCTGGATATTTTTGCATTTTTTGGGTCCTCCTTGCGCCTGCAAACGAAGTCTGGTATAATGAAGGCTAGAATATTTTTTGGGGGGCCTGTTCGTGTGGAGGAAAGAATGACGAGTCGAAAAATTGAGATCACGCCGAATGTCAGTATCGGCGGTGCGGATGCCGGGACGTTCACGCTCATTGCCGGGCCGTGTGCGATCGAGGGCGAGGCAATGGTCATGGAAACGGCCGAAAAACTGACGAAGATCTGCGGGGGACTGCGCATCCCGTTCGTTTTTAAGGGATCGTTCGACAAAGCGAATCGGACGTCGATCTTTTCTCCGCGCGGTGTCGGGCTGGAAGAAGGGCTTCGGATCCTTGAGAAAGTCCGAAGCACCTTCGGCATCCCGGTCGTCACGGACGTTCACGAAACGACGCAGTGCGCCCCGGTCGGAGAAGTGGTCGACATGCTCCAGATCCCGGCGTTTCTTGCCAGACAGACGGATCTTCTCATTGCTGCCGCACGAACCGGGAAGGCCGTGAATGTCAAGAAAGGCCAGTTCATGGCCCCGGATGACATGAAGAATGCCGCGGCAAAACTCTGCGAAGCGGGAAATGAAAAGATCCTCCTCTGCGAGCGCGGCACATCGTTCGGATACCATCGTCTGGTGGTCGATTTCACGGGAATTCTTGAGATGCAGGAACTGGGATTTCCGGTCGTTTTTGACGCGACGCACAGTGTCCAGAAACCCGGAGGAAACGGCACGAGCAGCGGCGGGAACCGCGAGTTTGTTCCTCCGCTGATGAACGCGGCTCTGGCAGTTGGAGTGGATGCGGTTTTTGCGGAGATCCATCCGGATCCGGACCGGGCGATTTCGGACGCAGCGAATCAGCTTCGGCTTTCGGAGGCGCGGGAGATATTGGCGCGGGCGTTGGAGTTTGACCGGTGCCGACGCCAAAAATAAAACAGGGAAAAAAGAAAAAAACATCAAAACATCAACATCAAAAAGTTCTTGAAGAGGGAGTCTGAGGGAGAAACAACTTTCAAGATGTTTCTCCCTCACGAGCGTCACGACATAACGGGCAGCCAGACGGCTCTCGCAGAGTGCCGTCGCGCGTGGGACCTTCAGCCGAAGGATCTCAACCTCAAAAACATACAAAACATCAAAAAGTTCTTGAAGAGGGAGTCTGAGGGAGAAACAACTTTCAAGATGTTTCTCCCTCACGAGCGTCACGACATGACGGGCAGCCAGACGGCTCT
>JAGBAA010000027.1 GCA_017939795.1 Thermoguttaceae bacterium | reverse complement strand
TGTGGTGGATCCTCGGTTACGGTCCCGAAGTCGAAGTTCTGGAACCGCCGCCCCTCCGGGAACTCGTACGCACGCAGGCCGAAAAAATGCTTTCGATCTACCGCCGAAACGATTCCCCGCAAACCGCGTCCCCCGAAACACTCGCATCCCCGGAAAACGAAAGTGCACCGATGGATGCTGCTGAGTCCGAGTAAAACAGAGGCACTAATACCGTTCCGCTGCAGAATACAGAGTTTTGCAGTCTGTGTGTGTTTTTTTCTGTTTGCATGTTCTTAAGAAATTGAAATTTTCAGCTGGAAAGATAGAAAATGCCCAGAAACATACGGATAGGAATGGGACAAAATGCCGTCATGCGTGAAATTCACAAAAAAACGCAGACGCCCACGAAATGATTTTGAGCGTTTTTAAATCACTTCGGGAGGCCTGCGTTTTTCGTCAATTGCGCCTTTCCTTCCAGTTCACCGACGCCGTGTGTGCCGTACTTTTACGGGCTGGCGAGGATGCACGGTCGAAAAAAGATCAGGCTGCGATACGGTTTACGGCATCCAGGAATGCCATGATGCTCGCTTCGATGCAGTCGGTCGAAGTGGCCTGACCGCGGAATTCCTGACCGTTGAATTCGATCACGACGTCCACTTTCCCCTGCGCATCATGGCCGACGGAGACACTGTGGACGCGATATTCACGGCATTTCAGATCCAGTCCGGTGAGCTGGCAGATCGCCAGGAAAATACCGTCGACCGGTCCGTCGCCCGTCGTCATTTCACTCTGCGTCTCAACGACGAAATCGCCGCGGCGCAGTTTGATGCTCGTGGTTGGTTTCTTGCCGGTCGCGGAGGTGCTCGAGTAGGATTCCAGCGTCCAGCTCACGTTCGTGACCTCTTTCAGCAGGATCTGCTGGACCAGCGCACGAATGTCTGCATCGTAGATCTCCTTTTTGCGGTCTGTCAGGACCTTGAATTCTTCAAACAGCTTGTTCAGCTGGTCCTGATCCAGTGAGTAACCCAGCGTCGTGACTTTATCGTTCAGAGCCGCGCGGCCGCTGTGTTTTCCCAAAACCAGATCCGTTTTCTGGAAACCGACATCTTCCGGACGCATGATCTCGTACGTCATGCTGTTTTTCAGCATTCCATCCTGATGGATCCCGGATTCATGCGCGAAGGCATTTCGTCCGACGATCGCCTTATTTCGCGGAACGTCCAGTCCGGTGATCCCGGAGACCAGGCAGCTTGCGGGAACCAGACGGCGCGTCACGACGTCCGTGTACGCCTTGAAGTACTCATGGCGCGTTTTCAGTGCCATGACGACCTCTTCCAGTGCACAGTTTCCAGCTCGTTCGCCCAGTCCGTTGATGGTGCATTCCACCTGTCCGGCTCCCGCTTCGATCGCGGCCATGGAGTTCGCCATCGCCAGTCCCAGGTCGTTATGGCAGTGCACGGAAATAATGGCCTCATCGATATTCGGAACGTTCGTTTTCAGCGCGCGGATGTACTCGGCAAACTGATTCGGGATCGCGTATCCGACGGTATCCGGAATGTTCACTGTTTTGGCTCCGGCGCGGATCGCGACTTCAACGACCTCGCACAGGAAGTCGATCTCAGTCCGGCTCGCATCTTCCGCAGAAAATTCAATATCCGGACACAGCGAGACGGCTTTTTTTACAAAGTGGGCCGTGTTTTCCAGGACCTGCTCCTTCGTCATGCGGAGTTTGTATTCGCGGTGAATGGGACTGGTGGCGAGGAAAACGTGGATCCTCGGACGTTCCGCTCCTTTGATGGCTTCCCATGCTGCCTCAATGTCCCGATCCTTGCACCGGGCCAGAGCGCAAACACTGCTTCCTTTTACGACTCCCGCAATTTTCTGGACCGACTCAAAATCTCCCGGAGAAACGACCGGGAAACCGGCTTCGATCACGTCTACCCCCAACGCGGAGAGCATCTGCGCCACTTCCAGTTTTTCCGGAATGTTCATGCTTGCTCCCGGGGACTGTTCGCCGTCACGCAGCGTCGTGTCGAAAATGACGATCTTTCTGTCAGACATGGTATTCTCCTTGGTGGAATTAAAAGTAAAGTGAAATTTGAATTTTTTTCAAAATAAAAAAACCGTGAAACCCCGGCAAGCGATTTCACGGTTTAGTATTGATTCGATAAAGGCAGGACCCTAAATCATCTGCCGAACGAAGCCATACGAAGACCATTCCAACCGCCGCCGAGCGGCCTGGTAAGGAGGAGGGTATCGAATTTGGCAATCAAAAATCTTTTCATAGTATACTCATCTTATCATATTCTGTTTTTTTGTCAAGGGGGACTGGAAAATTTTCTCAAATGCCAAACTCCAGTTTCAAAAATGCTGCGTGTTCGCGTTCCGCATCATCTCCTTTTTCCTGGATCTGCTTCAAAAGTTCAGCCGCTTTTGTCCGATCTCCTTCCGGAGCCGTCAACAGGAAGGCTGCGTATTCCAAAGCCGGAGCCATTTTGCCTTTTTCCAGGACTTTTGCGTAACGGTGACGGAAAAGAAGCTCGAAAAGATCGTGCCCTTTCTGTTTCGGTTTCTGAAGTGAAAAACGCAGATTTTCCCCCGCGATCCGAATCACCGGATTCTCGCCGTTTTCCACGAGAATGCACTCACCGCCGCACAATTCCTTGGGGGGACTGTAGCGTTGAAGTGCTTTCTGGACTCCGCGATAGTAATTCCCGGCATACTGTACCGCAAGACCAAGACGCACCGCCCGTTTCTGATTTGCATCCGAGAGAGGCTGTGCTTTCCACTGATCGATCAGATTTCCGGCAGTCTGGAAATCCAGTTTCTTTAAATGAGCCAGGACCAGAGCGAAATCCGGACTTTTTCCTGCTGGAACTGCCGTTGGCTTTCCGGATGCAGGCGCTGTGGGTGGTGTTGAAGCCCGAATTGCCGCAGGAGCCGCCGCTCCATTCTTTTCGGATGCCGGATCTTTTGCCGGTCCGTCAACTGGAGACGGTTCGGGATTTGCGGGACCGCGTCCCTCGACCACCATCGAAAAATCATAGAAATCTTCCTGACTTTCCGGTGTTTTCGCATTCTCTTCGGAAGGATCGGGCTTTTTTTCCTGAGGCACGATCATCAGCATGGCCAAAATCAGGAGTCCTGCAGCAGGGATCCCGATCGCTAAAATCTTTTTTCGCGAAAAACGCACCGGCTCGGATCTCCCGGTCCGTTTTTTGGTGGATGCCCGATCCGAAGGCGTTCCGGAAACCGGCGGGGCTGGAGGAACTGGCGGAGCAGGAGGCGTTGGCGGGATCGGAGGTGTCGGCGGCACTGGCGGAACAGGCGGATGGACCGAAGACGCGGGAGCCGAAACGGACGGCGCGGCGAAATTCACGCCGGATGCACCCGGATTCTGGATCGGCGGAGCAGGGAATTCGACGCCCGAAGACGCGGGAGCCGAAACGGACGGCGCGGCGAAATTTACGCCCGATGCACCCGGATTCTGGATCGGCGGAGCAGGGAATTCGACGCCCGAAGACGCGGGAGCCGAAACGGACGGCGCAGCGAAATTTACGCCGGATGCACCCGGATTCTGGACCGGCGGAGCAGGGAATTCGACGCCCGAAGACGCGGGAGGCGAAACGGACGGCGCGGCGAAATTTACGCCTGACGCACCCGGATCCTGGACCGGCTGAGCAGGGAATTCGACGCCGGAAGACGCGGGAGCCGAAACGGACGGCGCAGCGAAATTTACGCCTGACGCACC
>JAGBAA010000026.1 GCA_017939795.1 Thermoguttaceae bacterium | reverse complement strand
TGGATGATGAGTGCGTATCCGGCGTTTTGCGCCCGGACTTCCCGGAAACGCGGGCGGTCACGGACCGGTCACGATCCGGCAGACGGAAAACGCCTGGACTTCCCCGTTCGGCTACGGCACGAAGGATCCGAAATTCTTCGGAGCAAACGTCGGCTGGAGCCACTACACGTACCCGATCTGGAGAAAGCTCCGGACCGAAAAGGAGGCCGAAAACGCGGAACGGCAGTATGAGATCCTGCTTGCGTTACGCAAGATCCGCCCGACGACGAAAACCGTCGGCAAGGTCGATCCCCGGCCCTTCATGCTCCCCGCGCTCGAAAAATGCAAAAATAAGCTCGTCGAACTGTGGAGGAACGCGGTGGGTTAGTGCTGGGTTTTGTTTTTTTCCCTTTCCGCCTTAAGGATACCTTCCTTGACGGATTCGCTGTGAAAATGTTTTTGTGCGCTGTAGGAAAACCAGAGAAGCAATACTCCAGCAATTGCTCCGAACGGTGCAAGAATTGGAATGAGCGCGTATTGCCATTTTCCCGTTTCGTATGCCATGTGGACGAAAAATCCAACAAAGAGGACAATCAATATTGTTGTTGTAATACTGCTGCAAATAATTTGACTTCGGGTTAATTTGCGCGGTGTAACAGTATCACTATTGTTTGCCTTTTCGTTTGTTTCCACGTATGGATCGTAAATAGGTCCTTCAATTTCCGGCGGCGGCTCATAATTTGGATCTTCAACGATTTGAAGTTCCTCCATCGGTTTCGTTTTGGGTTCGTTCATGGTCGATCCTTTCGTTTAAGTAAAACATAGTATTGTTTTACACATTTTAACCTTTTTTCAGATTTAAATCAAGGGGTAGTTATGAGTACTCAGGCAATTCAGGCCGGTGAGGCCTTCATTCAGCTGAATATCAATTCCGACGAACTTCAAAAAGGTCTTTTGAATGTATCCAGCAGAAATGATACAATTCGCCGCCGGAAGTACTCCGCGTTCCCGTCCGTTTCGTGAGTTCTGTTTCCCGCATTTTCATTCCGCAGGGATCATGGACCTTTCGCAGGCAGGCACGCGGAGCATGGCGTTTTGCTGCAGACCGGGAAGTGGGACTGTCAACTCTTCTTAAGTTCCTGCCGGATCTCTTTCAGCATCAGGTAGCTGTGCATGAAATACTTCAGCAGTTCGATCGGAAGTTTCATGTACAGTCGGAAAAAGAAGAACACAATACCCGCGAGCAGTAAAAGGAGCATGGCGATGAGCAGTCCGCCGGCGATCCCTCCCATTTCATTCTCCTGCGAGGCCACGGCGATGACCGCCCCTGCTCCTCCGATCGCGTAGAGCCAGTAAAAAATGCAGAACAGCCAGTACGTAAGTTTTACCATATTCGTCATGTTTTTCAGGAGGGCCAGATCGACTTCCACACCGGGATCGCCGAGAAACCGCGAGAGGTCGACATCCCAGATTCCAGGTCTCCGAATGCGGATCGGAGAGGAGGTGCTTTTCTGGGGAGGCGGAAACAGAGGCTCATTCTTTTCCGTGTTTTCAAACACTTCCTGAGTGCCTGGAAAATCCGGGACCTCCATTGCAAACTCTTCCGACGGAGGATCCGGGACCGTCCCGTTCTCTGGAACTGCCGGAGTGCCGACCGGGAGGACCTCCGGGATCTTGACCGGCTCGGAAAAGACGAGGCCCTCTACAGAGCGGGCGCGCGCCTGTTTCCCCTGAGTGTTTTCCAGGAGCGTTTCCGGACGAATGACTCCCTCGAGCGCAAGATCCCGGATCGCTTTGGCGTTAAATGGACCTTCTTTGCCGGTTTCTGTGTAGTAATACCATGCCATGGATGGATCTCCTTTCGTCTGATGGCTGTGATGCGAAGATTTGTTTAAGAAAGTTCGCGAAATAAAACTGTAAATCCAATGAATGTTGAAATGTGCTTCAATGTCGGCGGTTCTCAGGGATGCGGGCTGCATGAAAAACACGGCAGTACGATGGATCAGAGTGTTTCGGATCCTGTTGCGTACCGGATGCAGTACCGCAGCCAAAGACCCGGGACGGATGCAAAGATGGATCATCCGGGGGCCTTTGGCGAAGAATTCCTCAAAACAGGAGGATCAGTGACGGCTTTCGTGGATCGCGGCATCAATAATGTCGCCGATCAGATCGCCCCACGTCGTCGGATAATGATGGTGGTGCGGATGATGCGGCGGCGGAGCCGGTCTGCCGTGATGATGCGGCGGCGGTGCCGGTTTGGCATGATGATGCGGCGGCGGTGCCGGTTTGGCATGATGATGCGGAGCCGGAGCCGGTTTGGCATGATGATGCGGGGCCGGAGCCGGTTTAGCCTGATGGTGCGACGCCGCAGGACGCCCCTGTGCAGGACGCGGAGCAGGACGCTGAGCCATCAGACCGGTATTCGCCAATGCGAAACTCAGAACTGCGGCGGAAATCGCACAGAGTGTGCTCTTTTTCATGAGAAACTCCTTTCCCAAAAAAGGAAAATTCAGTGATGGTGGTGATGGTGACTCTCGTGGATCGCAGCATCAATGATCCCGCCGATCAGGGTCCCCCATGAACCATGGTAGTGATGGTGATGATGGTGATGCGGCGGCGGAGGCGGCGGAGCCGGATGATGATGCGGAGGATGATGCGGCCGGGCATGATGCGGAGGCGGCGGAGCCGGATGTCTGTGGTGAGGCGGCGGAGCCGGTTTGGCATGATGATGCGGCGGCGGTGCCGGTTTCGCGTAATGGTGCGGAGCCGGCTGACGATGGGCCGACGGATGATGCGGGCGATGCTGAGCCTGCACGTTCGGAGCCGCAAAGAACAGCGCCCCCAGGATCACTGCGGCACCGCAGGAAATGAGCGTTGATTTTTTCATGGCATTTTCTCCGTAAAAATTTGCGGAAACTGTTGAAAAGTCTCCAGACTTTATCTACTTTCAGTATCGTTTATTTCTACGAAAAAATCAAGGAGGGCGGTCGTCAGAAAAAGACGTTTTTTGATGAAAAAATTTAAAATGGAAGGATTTTTCGGCTCATCCAGCAGCCGCAAGCCGATTTCTTCCAGTGGATCGTGGAAATTTAACCCGAAATTCACGAAAAAACGAGAAAAATCGAAAAGACAGCAATACGCATCGATCCCATTCGTGAATTTGACACGGCAGCCAGGATCCATTCGCCAGGTAAAGTTCAGAGAAATTCCGCGATCTGCACTCCAAAACAGCCGTCCACGACCAGGAGCTTTCCGCGGGCGATCGCTTTGCCGTTGACCAGAATGTTGACCAGCTCGTCCACATGTTTGTCCAGGATCACGACGGAACCGGGACGCAGTTTCGCGACTTCCGAAAGAAGCATCGTCGTCTGCCCCAGCTCGATCCGGACTTCCAGCTCAATGTTCCCAAGCGACGCGATCTGCTCGCGAAAAAACGCTCTCCGCGCCCCTCTGGAATCATTCTCCGCCGGCTTTTCCGCTTCCTCCATCTCGGGAAGGACAGGAAGATCCGCCTCGACACCGTCCAGGAGCCGATCGATCTCTTCCGTCGTCAATGCTGAATGTTGAGTGAAGTACCCCCGATCTTCCATTTTTTCCCCCGCTCCGCTCTTCTGTTCAGTTTTCCGGCGGTTCGTATTCGTATTTTTTCCAGATGAACGGTCTGCGGTGCGTCGGCTCGATGCGGAGCATCACTTCGCCATTCTGGAAAATGCGCACCGTTCCATTGGATTCGCTCACGACGATCGCGACGGCTTTTGTGCACCGCGTGATCCCCGCAGCCGCCCAGTGACGTGAACCAAGTCCCTTGGAAAGCGTAATGTTGTCTGCCGTAGCGTCAAGAATGCGGCACGAGGCTTCCACGACACCGTCCGCGGAAATGATGATCGCGCCGTCAAGCTGAGCGATCTCCTTGATCCCTTCCCGCACACGGGCATCCATGATGTTTCGTTCCGAGCGGCTGTATCCGCGCACCGGGTCAAATCCCCCTGGGTGACTCTCCGCAAGAACGCGCTGTTTGTCTCCCACGACAAAAAGCGTCCCGACCGGCTTGCCTTCCCGGCCGCTGAGTCCGATCTCGACGGCAAGATTCACGATCGTGTTGAGCGTTTCCAGCGGGACCGTCGTGTTGAGCTGACGCAGATCCGTCCGCGTCAAACGATTCAGATGCTCTTTCAGCGAGATGAGCGATATCGTGTCGATCGTGTCCGACTCAAACCCGCCGTACATCGCGACGATCTGACTTCCCGGACGAATGTGATCTTCGGTGATCGCGACGAGCAGAGCCTGCATGAGGCGGTCGTAGACCGGATTTCCCGTCATTTCCAGAACGATGGTCTTCAAACCGGCTTCCTGTGCCCCCTCCGCCTGTTCTTCCGTATCGACCGCAACGATAAACGAGACGGAATCCCCGACCAGCTTCCGAACTCGCGCCCAGTCGGCCTGGCCGTCGTAAAGCATGATGATCGCGGAGGCTTCCATCTGCTCAAGGGTTTCCTGAGCCTGCCGGACGAAAAACTTAAACTGTTCGGTAATGCGGAGGGTATTGGACATGACCGGGATACGCAGGGTTAGGGACGAAGGAATGCGGGAATCTTGGGGATGGACCGCAGTCGCGATCCGGGAAAACTTTCCTGAGGAGTTTTTTTCTGTCTCGCGGATGACAGAAAGAACGGAAAGTTCTCCTTATTTTTTGTTTCGATTAAAACGCCGTCTTTTTTTACTTTTTTTCACGTTTTTTCCGGAATTCACGCCTTTTTTATTCCGAAGCGCCGGGCTGCCGGAAATTGGAAAGGACTTCTTTCGGATTCAGGAACGGAAGCGCGGGTCCTTCTTTCGGAGCCGCCTCGTCTTTTTGTGCGACAGCAGTTTCCGGACGGCGTTCCCGACAGTAGGCGAGCCACTCCTTCGCGTCGGTCATCGTGAGGCCGGTGATCTTCTGGAGTGCCTGCACGGAATAGTATTTCAGTGCCGGATCCGTATCCGAAAGCGGAACTTCCAGTGCCGCGACCGCCCGTTCGTCTTTCAATTCTCCAAGAACGTCGATCGCTTCATGACGTACGTCCAGATCGCTGTCCGTTCCCAGAATATCGATGACTTCCAGCACCGCCTCATCGCCGCCGTACGTTTTCCATGCGGAACAGACCGCAAGACGCACATCGACGACCGGATCTTTTTTGGCAAAACGGAGAGCCTCGACGGTCTTCGGGACCGGGTAGTGCGCGATGGCGAGGACGGCTTCCGTGCGCATTACGGAGTCTTTGTCGTTCTGAATGATCGCAGCCAGCGTGTCGGCGTACTGCGGCTGCATCTCCTTCGAGACATTCCCTGCTTCCTTGCCGAGCTGACGGATCTGCTCGATCCGGTCTTCCGGCTGCGGGACTCCCGGGATCGGTTTCGCATTAAACATCGCGCGGCAGCCCCCCTGAGTCACCATCAGGAACAGTACCAGCCCGAAGAGTATCGGCGTAAGGATCCTTGATCTGAAATTATCGGACATTTTATCTGTTGGACGTCATTCGACAGTTGGCGTTTCGGTTCATGCTTGAGAGCGCCCGGCTCGCGCTCTGTACCCGTTTGAAAAACGCTCCGGGATCGGTACACGTTCTTCGGCAGGTTTCCCGGAAAAGATCCCGCCTGCTTCATGTTCCGCACCACGCTCCCGGAATGGTGCGTCTGCTGCACACCGGTCCCGCAGTTCGTTTCGTCATGCAGTCCGCAGGAAAACGGCGTTGGAGATCCCGCGTCAGAATCTCATGCAGGAATTTCGGAAAATTTTCCAGAAAAAAACTGAAAAAACTCCAAATCGCATTCACTTATTCTGATTTTGCGGAATGTTCAGGAAGAATCTATCCATTTCTATCTTACCCTGCAAATGAATTTGAGGCAAGGGGAATTTCCTTTTTTTGGAAAATTTAATAAAATTTTTGAAAAATTTCGGAAAGTTCTTTTCATTTTTTCATTTCGTGCTATAATGTAGTTGAAGATTTCATGAAAGAGGAGTTTCATTTTATGCCCGTTTACGAATACGTTTGCGATCAATGTGAAAAAGATTTTGAAGAACTGGTCCGCGGCAATGCGGAGCCGAAAAAATGCCCGTCCTGCGGAAGTTCTTCCATTCGGCGGAAACTGAGCGTACCAGCTTCTGTTCATGCGGCCGGCCCATCTTGTGCGGCACGCGATGCCGGATTGTGCGCTCCGGAATCCGGCGGCGGATGCTGCTGCGCCGGAGGATGCTGCCATCATTAGCTGTTGGCCGTTAGCTGTTGGCCGTTAGCTGTTGGCTGGAAGCTCATAGCTAAGCTAAAACGAAATCCTACCTGAAAGGCAAGATCGACATATGGAATACATTGTGCCTCTGTTCGTCAGTTTTTTTGTTCTGACTCTCATCGTTGTGGGGGGACAGTTCGCTATTTCTGCATATCGTGCCTCCATCCAGAGCAATGACGATGAACAGAATGCGATCCATTCACTTCTCGCTGCGCTGCAGAAATCGCTGGACGACGGAGAGATCTCGCCAGAGGAATACCGTACCGTCAAAGCGCAGCTTACGGCACAGCTTCACGATCTGGCAGACCGATAAGTCCACTGAAAACCTCCCGGTCTGCTTGCCTTGCGCAAAGTCTGCATTTTAGCGTCTGTCCGCCTGATTTTTCCTGGAAAGCCGAAGAAAGTTTCATAAAATTTCCGAAACGTCCCCTTTTTTCGGTTGACGAAACGGTGAAAATAGTGTAGAATAAAATTTCAATTGGGGGAGATTCTGTCCCCAGTGTCAAAATATGCGGGAAAGTAGTTTTTTTCCAAAAAGTAAAGCTGATCCGATAGTCCGATGGAGTCCGATAATAAAAATTCGAACGGCAAAAAAACGATGCCGAAAAAACAGGCGTTCTGCTCTTTCTGCAAGAAGTCCCATCAGGTGACGGGACCTCTGGTCGAAGGACCGGGGAACGTCTACATTTGCAGTGAATGCATCGAGCTGTGCCGTTCCATTCTCGAACAGGAAAAGAAACGCCGCTTCACGCCTCAGCCGGCCATGCTCATGGAACGGCTCACGCCGAGGCAGATCGTTTCGCGTCTGGATGAGTACATCGTCGGGCAGGAGTTCACAAAAAAAGTACTCGCCGTTGCCGTATACAATCACTACAAACGGCTCGAGCACGTACGCTCTGGAAACGAAGACGTGGAACTCGGCAAATCGAACATTCTGCTCATCGGACCGACCGGCTCCGGAAAAACGCTCATGGCGCAGACGCTCGCCAAGATCCTGAATGTACCGTTCGCTATCGGAGACGCTACGACGCTCACCGAGGCCGGCTACGTCGGTGAAGATGTGGAGAATCTGCTTCTGAAACTCCTCATGGCTGCCGATTTTGATGTAGAGGCGGCACAGCGCGGTATTCTGTACGTGGACGAGATCGACAAGATCGGACGCACGACGCACAATGTCTCCATCACGCGCGACGTTTCCGGCGAAGGCGTCCAGCAGGCACTGCTGAAGATGCTCGAAGGGACTGTCGCCAACGTCCCGCCGAACGGAGGAAGAAAGCATCCGGAACAGCAGTTCATCCAGATCGACACGAGCAACATTCTCTTCATCTGCGGCGGAACGTTCGTCGGACTGAACGAGATCATTGAACGCAGACTTGGAAACCGGACGCTTGGATTTGCGCAGACGGCCGGGTCGCCGTTCGTGAAGGAAGAGAATGCCCCGCTGGCCCGCGTTGCGAGCGAGGACATCATCGAGTTCGGTCTCATTCCGGAATTTGTCGGGCGTCTGCCGGTCATTACGTCGCTGGAAGAGCTGACAGTCGAAGACATGGTCCGGATCCTGAAAGAGCCGAAAAACTCGCTGGTGAAGCAGTACACGCACCTTTTCAACATGGACAATGCGGATCTGGTCTTCACGCCGGGAGCACTGGAAGCGATCGCCCGGCTGGCGAAGGAAAAGAAGACCGGCGCACGCGGCTTGCGTTCTATCATGGAAGAGATCATGCTCGACATTCTTTTCGAAATGCCCGATCAGCCTGGCGGAGTTCGGTACGTCATCGACGAAGACGTCGTTTTTGGACGGCGAAAACTCTTTAATTTTGAGCAGGAAAAGAAAAGCAAGCGTGCCTGAGATCCTGTGCCCCGGCTTCTGAAAATGAAAACGGGGCTTTTTTTAAGCTCTTCCGGCAAGTACGTACCGGATAAACTTTTTTAAGGAGAAGGCGAATGCGCAAAATGCGGCCGACCGTGGCCATTCTGACGGACTTTCAAACCGGGAATTTCTACACTGCGCAGATGGAAGGCGTCCTCTGTTCCCGTGCTCCGGAGGCGAGGATCGTCCGCGTAACGGATGCCGTCCTGCCCCAGAATATCCTGCACGGTGCGTTCATTCTATCGCAGACGGTCCCTTTTTTCCCGGAAGAGACCATCCACATCGCGGTCGTCGATCCCGGGGTCGGCTCTCAGCGCGAGCTGATCTGTGCCGTTTTGAATGAAAGCTGGAAACGCCAGCGCATCCTCTGCCCGAACAATGGGATCCTCTCGTTTTTTCTCGAACAGAATGCCGTCGCGGAGGTGTTTCTGCTTGAAGATCCGGTCTGCTTCCGAGAGTCGCGCGGATCGGTCTCCTCAACATTTCACGGACGGGATATTCTGGCTCCGTCGGCAGCATTCCTCGCAAACGGAGGTCTTCCGGAAGCTCTGGGAAGCCGAAAGACTCCGGAAACGCTCCTTCGCCTTGACCTCCCCCGCCCCCGGACCATGCGGGACGCAGAAACGGACAGGGTAAAAGTCTTCGGTGAGGTCCTCTTTGCCGATTCTTTCGGAAATCTCGTGACGAACATCACGCCGCAGGATATTCCGTCCGGAGTCTCCAATAAGGAACTGCTCCGGAACGGGAGCGTGACGCTCGGCGAAACACGATTCCTCCCGGTCCGCACGTACGCAGATCTTCCTCCCGGAACGCCCGTCGTCCTGTTCGGCTCGCAGGGATTTCTGGAACTCGCGCTGGTGAACGGAAATCTTGCCGAAACGCAAAACATTCATCCCGGAACTTCATTCTGCCTCGAACCGACAGCCGAAAACACGAAAACAGACTGATGCGCTCAGCATTCATTTTTTAGCGATAAAAAAACTCGAGGGCCGCGCGTGGCGTGACCCTCGAGCTGGATCCAGAACGTCAGAAATGGAACGAAATACTATTTGACCGTGGTCTTCGCCATTTCAAGTGCTTCCGCGAGTTTCGATCCGTCTTTTCCGCCGGCCTGTGCGAAATCGGGACGTCCGCCGCCTCCGCCCTGGATGAGCTTGGAGACCGAACGGATCCATTTCGCCGCGTCGAAACCTTCCGCCAGCAGATCGCGGCTCACCGTGGCCGCAAGGGAGGCTTTTCCGCCGTCCATCTGGCTGCCGAGCATGACGGCGAGACGCGGAACATGACGCAGAAGCTGATCGGACATTTCGCGCATCGCTTCCGGACCGCCGGGGATCTCCGCGACCAGAAGATTGAATCCGTCGCGTTCTTCGACTTTCTTCATCAGCTCTTCCAGACCCGGACCGCCTTCTTTCTTGGCGTCAGCGAGTTCTTTCTTGAGTTTTTTGACCTCTTTGTACAGCGCGTCCACGCGAGCCGGGAGTTCATCGACCGACGAACGCATTTCCTGCGCCAGCTGCGTCAGGACCTGCTCACGCGCGGACATATACTCGAGGACCTTCATCCCCGTGATGGCCGTAATGCGGCGGGTCCCGGTCGAAACGCTTTCTTCCGAAAGGATCTTGAACGCGCCGATCTTCGCGATGTTCGAGACGTGCGTACCGCCGCAGAGTTCCTTCGACGGCCCCATCGAGACGACGCGGACATTATCCGGGTACTTTTCGCCGAAGAGCATCATCGCACCGGTCTGACGCGCTTCTTCCAGCGGCATGATCTTGCCGGAGACTTCCGCAGCTTCCAGAATGCACTGGTTGACTTCCTTGCCGACTTTCAGCAGGATGTCGGACGGGACGGCCTGCGGGTGGGAGAAGTCGAAACGGAGCGTGTCTTCCGTCACCTTCGAACCGCGCTGCTGAGCGTGGGAACCGAGGTGTTTCTGGAGGATCGCCTGGAGAAGGTGCGTCGCGGAGTGGGCGCGTTCGATCGAATGACGGCGTTTCGCATCCACGTTGGCCGAGACGATCTGACCGACGCGGATGGAACCGGACTTCAGACGCCCGATGTGGATGAGCAGCCCGTTATTGTTCTGCGTGTCCGTGACCTCAAACTCAAACGGCTCGGCACCGGTCGCTTCGGACGGAAGGACGGAGATCAGGAGCTTGCGTTCTTCCGGCGTGAGTGCCATCAGCGGCGTGTCGCCGAGGTTGACGGAGATCATGTCGCCGTTGGAGGAGATCGTTCCCGTATCGCCGATCTGACCGCCCATTTCGCCGTAGAACGGGGTGTGCGCCAGAACGAGCATGACGTCCTTCTCGCTCGCGGCATCGGAACCGTGCGTCAGCGTCGAGACCGCCACATTGTTCGAGATGATGCCCAGAACGACCGTTTTGTCAACGTCGAGAGTCTCGTATCCGACGAATTTCGAATTGTGGATCTCGGACTTGAGCGCTTCGATCGGTCCGGATTTGAAGAGTTCGACACGGCGGCCCGCTCCGGATTCTTCACCGTGCTTGCGCATCGCTTCCTTGTAGCCGTCCCAGTCAAAGGAGAAGTTGCGTTCGGCGGCGATCGTTTCGAACAGTTCCGGCGGGAAACCGTACGTCGTGTACATTTCGGCGGCTTCAGCACCGGTGATCTCGGCACGGTTTTCGGACTTCATCTGATTGAAGAGACGCTCGATCTTTCCAAGCCCGTTGTCGACCGTGGTGAGGAAGTTCGCTTCTTCGCGGCGGATGACGTCCTGGACCTGCTCCTGCGTTTCGACGAGTTCCGGATACGCGGCTTTCATCTGCTCGATGACGGCGGGAACGACTTTCCAGAGGAACGGTTCGGAGAGTCCCATACGGCGTCCGTCGAGAACACCGCGGCGGAGGAGACGCTTCACGACATACTCTTCCTTGTTCGCGCCCGGATAGACGTTTTCGTGAATGGCGAACGTGCAGGCGCGCACGTGGTCGCAGATGCGGCGCAGACGGCGTCCGTTGTCGTCAGTCGGAACATACTTCACGCCGCAGACCTCACCGGCGGCTTCCACGATCGGACGCAGAATGTCGATGTGGTAGTTCGTCGTGGCTCCCTGAAGTGCGCTGGCGCAGCGTTCCAGCCCCATGCCGGTGTCGATGTTCTTGCTCGGCAGCGGGAACAGGTTGTTGAACAGGCCGTTTTCGTCTGTGCCGGTCGGTGCGCCCTTGCGCTCAAACTGCGTGAAAACGAGGTTCCAGATCTCCACTTCTCCCAGCGGCGTGTGGTAGTAGATCTCGCTGCACGGACCGCAGACGCCGTCGGGACCTTCGCTCGGTGCGCTTGCCGGCCAGAAGTTTTCGTCTTCTTCCTTGCGTTCGATCTGATTCGGGTCCAGCCCGATCTCATCATGCCAGATGTCGTAGGCTTCCTGGTCCGTTTTGTAGACGGTGACGCTCAGGGTGTCCTTTTTCAGGTTGAGATAATTGGGACTGGTGAGGAATTCCCACGCCCAGGAGATGGCTTCGCGCTTGAAATAGTCGCCGAAGCTGAAGTTTCCGAGCATTTCAAAGAACGTGTGATGGTATGCCGTGCGTCCTACATTGTCGATGTCGCCGGTGCGCAGGCACTTCTGGCACGTGGTGGCGCGGGTGAAATCGAGTTTGCAGCGTCCGAGGAAGTGATCCTTGAACTGGTTCATCCCAGCGGGGGTGAAGAGGACGGACGGATCCCATTTCGGCACAAGGACGTCGCTCGGACGGCGGACACAGCCTTTCGATTCGAAAAACGAAAGGTACATTTCACGAAGTTCGTTGGTTTTCATGATTCGTTTCCTGAAATTCTTTCTCTGGAAGCCGGAAGAACAAAATAAAATTTTTCATATTATACCACATTTTAAAAAGAAAAACAGTACCCCTTACGCAAGATAGGAGAGTTTTTTGCCCTGCATGAGCGTTTTTTCTCCAAATGAAGCCTGAGATTTTTTCCGGCAGGGTCTTGAAGAAAAAGTCGGATCGTGGTATAATGGAGAAGATCACTTTTCAAGAACAAAAAATTTGAAGAGAGTCAGTTAAACGCTCAACGAAAATACGAATAAAAACCCCCCAATAAAATACACAAGAGGGTAAAATGCCAGATTTGAAAGATTTCCGCTCCGGCCGCTGGGAAACTCAACATAAAGGTGAACGCACAGAGTATCGGTCTTTTCTGCCTTCCCTGATCGATCAGGAATGGTATTCGACGGATCCCCGCGTTAATCGGCTTGAAAGTGACGCGATGTACGCACTTGGAAGTCTAAATTCTCTGGCTATGCGGATCCCGGACGTCGATGTCTACATTAAAATGCACATAAAAGCAGAAGCGAATACTTCCAGCAGGATCGAAGGAACTCGAACGACTCTTGAGGAAGACCTCCTTCCGATCGAGGAAGTCGCCCCCGAAAAACGAAACGACCATCAGGAAGTCAGCAATTACGTTCGGGCAATCACTTACGGGATCGAGGAACTTCAAAAACCGAACGGTCTCCCGTTATGTAATCGGTTTTTAAGAAACTGCCATAAAATATTAATGGACAGCGTACGCGGAGAGAACAAAACCCCTGGAGAGTTTCGAAGAAGCCAAAACTGGCTTGGCGGCGGAAGTATCAATACCGCAAGCTACGTGCCGCCGTCCGAACAGGCAGTTGGAGAGCTGATGAGTGATTTCGATCAGTTCATCAACTCTGAATATGAGCTTGTTTCGCCGCTCCTGAAAGCCGCCGTTCTGCATTACCAGTTTGAAACGATCCATCCGTTTCTTGACGGAAATGGAAGGATCGGGCGACTCATGATTCCATTGGTTTTGCTGAATGAGAAAATTTTGAGAAAACCCTGTTTCTATATTTCAAGTTATCTGGAAAATCGGCGGGCGGAGTATTATTCCGCACTCCAGATGACCCGTGAAAAAAACGACCTGCTTTCATGGTATCAGTTTTTCCTGAAAGCAGTCAAAACGACCGCCGACTCCGCGGTTGGAAAATTTCAGAAAGTCATGGATTATGTGGAGCAAATGAATCGATACGTCAAATCTCTCGAAAAAAGAAATACCGGGAATATTGACAGAGTGATCCAGGCATATTTCTCGGAACCAACCTTGGCAGCTGCTGATCTGGCACAAAAACTCGAACTGTCGCCACCGACGGTCAACGCGATCCTGAACGAACTGACGCGGGATGGGATCCTGAATGAGGTCACGGGAGCCTCCAGAAACCGGGTCTACCAGATGACGGAATACATTCATCTGTTTCAGGATCCGGCCTATTAAAAGTTTTGGCCGTTTCCTTTAATAAGGACTTCCTTATTAAAAGTTTCAGCCGTTTCCTTTAATAAGGATTTTCTTATTAAAAGTTTTGGCCGTTTCCTTTAATAAGGATTTTCTTATTAAAAGTTTTGGCCGTTTCCTTTAATAAGGATTTTCTTATTAAAAGTTTCGGCCGTTTCCTTTAATAAGGATCAGGGTCAGGCATGGCGGCTCCATTCTGATCGATACAGCCGCTCACGAGACTGTTTTTGCTGGAAACTGCCCCATAAAATCAAATTCATCCTACATTTTAAGGTGATTTAAAAACCGCATTTGCGACATTTTACACCTCATTTTTCACAAAAAACACCAAAATATTCTCCATGATGACCGGTTTTGGCAAAAACAAGCACTCTAACCCCTTCAAACCAAAAAATCGGACTTTTTTTGGAAAAAAACAAAAAAACTACCCCCCCCAAAAAAAACTCCTTGACAATGTATTTTTTCTATATTATAATATCATTCGTGGTTGTGGTAACTTTTTTATAAAAAAGGTTTTTAGAGGTTGCCAGAAATCAAACCGTCCCAACTTTTAATATGGAGCAAACCATGCGTTCACGAATTTCACAAATTGCAGGTACATTCTGCACATTTGGACTGGCAGCCATGATGGATCTTTGCGCGTTTTTTCCAATCTTCGCAGCAGACGTAACGTCGCCGGTCTTCACATGGACGGGAAACGGAAGCAGTGATCTCTACACCGACGCACAGAACTGGCCGTCCGACATGCCGACGCAGTTTTTCCAGAAGGACAACGGGCTTCTGACAACCGCGACGCGCGGGAAGTACGTCATTCCGGAAGGATTCTCAACGACCATCTATGGATTCGATATTTCCAACGTAACGCTTGAGTTTAACGGAGACCTGACCTCCGTGTGCAATCCGCGATTCAACGGATTCTGGATGCGAGGAAATACCGCAGTCGTTTTGGGACAGGAATCAAACGTGACCTTCCTGAACGGAGGCGCCGCGGATACGCAGTCCCAGATCACCATCGGCGGCGCGAACAATCAGTTCGACTACTATTCCTCCGGAAAGATGAGCTGCAATCACATCCACCTCAGCTCCTACGACTATAAGAACAATACCAGTTCCAATCATTTCAATCAGTATGACGGTACGATTGAAACCACTCATCTTTGGGTCGGAACTTATTCCGTTGACGGCAAAGAAAACACCCTGAACCTCTACGGCGGGGATTTTATCGTTTCGAACACGCTGCTCATGGGGCACGACACCCGTCAAAATACGCACGGAAACGGCGTTATTAATATTTATGACGGCAGTTTCACAGCGGCGCACTACCGTGGTTTCACCGCAACGATCGGCGGCGAACAGTACACACCGAGCATCAACCTGCACATCGGCGGGACGGACGGTTCGACATTCGGAACCTTCAAACAGACCGGCACGACGGCCTACGAGGGGATCCTCAGCGTCCAAATGAGCACGCCGCTGACCGTTCTGGACTCCAGCATCCTGAACACGAATATCGTTTCGCTCAACACGCTGACCGGCAAGGAGCAGTGGGACATCGAAACGAAACTCTTCAAACTCGCGGAGGATGGCAAGTCCGTCTCTCTCGATGCCTCGAAAAAACTGCCCGCCTCGGATAATTACGCGGTGAACCAGACGCTGGAATTCCAGACCGGCCTCTCCGAGGGCTGGCTTGAGCTTCCGGAGAGTTCCAACCCCTACACAATGGAACTCTTTACGGAGGGACTGAAAGACCAGGCGGCGGCGGATGATTTTGCCGCGTGGCTTGACGAGGAATTCTTCCTGGACGCTGCAGCTCTCGATGCCTCGACGATCCAGGTCGAGCTTTTCTCCGGCATGGACAGCGATATTTTCATGTTTGACTTTACCGGCTACGATGCTGCGAACGTCATGCTTCAAGGGTTCCGCACGTCCGAAGTTCCCGAACCGTCCGCGTGGATCCTGTTTTCGCTTGGAGTTTTCGGTCTGGCTGGTTTCCGGACCAAAAAAGCACCCAAAGTACAGGCTGCGTGAGTCCGGGAGCGATCGTGACTCCATTTCCGTACCGGAGAGGAGATTCCTGACTCCGGCACCTCTGCCTTACCTGCCGTCCCTCGTGCAAAGAAAGATAAAATCATGAAAAAGTACGGCTTTACGCTCGTTGAGCTGCTCGTCGTCATCGCGATCATTGGAATGCTGGTCGGCCTCCTTCTTCCAGCAGTTCAGCAGGCTCGTGAGGCAGCGCGGCAAATGCAGTGCAGCAATCATCTCAAGCAGTTTGGTTTGGCGTCACTGAATCACGAATCCGCAAACCGCACTCTTCCGACCGGCGGCTGGACGTCGTTCTGGGTCGGTGATCCGGATCTTCATTTTGGGAAGAAACAGCCGGGAGGCTGGGCGTATGTTATTTTGCCGTACATGGAACAGGGTGCTCTTTGGGCACTGGGACAGAATGGCAGCATCACGATCGACTCAACGCAGCAGGACGGAGCCAGGACACGTGCACTGTCTCCAGTTCCGACGTTTTGCTGCCCGTCACGCCGTGCGCCCAAACTTTACCCGTATACCGGCGGAGTCCTGAAAAATATGGCAGAGACTTCTGAGGCCGGAAAACTCGACTACGCGGGAAATGCCGGCTCGCACGGCTACCTTCTCCCCTCCGGGTGGGGGGTACAGGGACCTGCCGGTGTAGAAGCAGGAATCGATACAGAGCCGAATTCTTCCAACGACGGCGTCATCAACAGCAAAACACAAATCACTCTCGCAGAGATCCGGGACGGAACGAGCAACACGCTTCTCATCGCAGAAAAATACGTCATCTCCGACAGATACGAGACCGGCAATGCTGCAGGCGATGACCTGACCCAGTTTCAGGGAGCCGACGACGATACGCTCCGCAAGACCTCCGAACTTCCGCGTCAAGACCGTCTGAACTACAATTCTGGTACGATTTTCGGAAGTGTTCACGCCGGCGCGTTTGGTGCCGCTCATTGTGACGGCTCTGTTCAGCGGCTCTCCTACAGCGTGGACGCGGAAGCTTTCCTGAATTTTGGAAAACGCAGTGACGGCAAAGTCGTCGAGTTTTAGAACCCCGAAACACCCGCCAAAATCGATCTTACCGTCTCGGCAAAAGAGAAATTGAGGGCTGGTGCCGGGAATAAAGAGCGCACGTCTTCACTCCGTTTCTGTTCGGATCGGTCCTTCGTATGCGGAAAGGATCAGGCGGATCAGGGCTTTGTAGTCGCTTCCGCGAGTCGGATGTTTTTTGTTTCCGGCAGATTTGTGCGCGACGACCATATCCAGAGCGGGAAACACCGAGATCCTCTGCCCATACATTCCATAGGCGGAAAACGCGCCGCGGGAAGCGTCCGGAAATTGCGCATACGATTCCAGCCACCACAGGTAACCGTAGCCGCCTCCGTTCGGAAACGGGGTGATGGGACTCGTGGATTCGCGGATCCACTCGGCAGGAATGAGCTGTTCTCCGTTCCACTTTCCATCACGCAGCATCAGTTCTCCAAGTTTGGCCATATCGCGCGTCGACAAATGGAAATGGTATGCCAGATGAACGGATCTTGAGACGTCCCCCGTCCGTTTATGCCGGGAGAGATCCCAGTCCTGCAGCATGAGCGGCTTGGCGAGGTCGGCGTCAAAGGCTTCGTAGATCGACTTTTTTGTCTTCATCTCGAAAACCGTGCCGGCAACATTGAAATCCCAGTTATTGTACACGAATTTTGTGCCGTGTTCCGTAACGCCGCGTTCCAGCACCTTTCCCTCCGGGATGCCGCCCGGATTCGACGCAGGATGATAGCACCCGGACCGCGCGGAAATGAGATCACGCACCGTGGCCAGTTTTTCCTGCGGAAGGAGTCCTCCGACATCGTCGATGCCGAGGTCTTCGACAGTCTCATCCAGCCGGATCGTTCCGTTTTTGACGTACTTTCCGTACAGCATGGAGAGGACGCTCTTTCGGCACGACGCGATGTAGGAGACCTGCTCGACGTCGCCGAATGCGTACATCACCCTGCCTCCGACGACGATCATGAGTCCCGTCGTGCCCATATTTTTCGACTGGATCAGTTCCGGGATCTCCGCCAGTTTCTCCGAATCAAATCCGCACGCCTCCGGAGCCGCCTTCTCCCACTCACTGCCGTATCGGAAGGCGGGCTGATCCTCGGTGGACTGTATCTTGCCCGCCTGATCCGCATCGGAAGCCCAAACCTGCGCTGTCAGCGAGACGACAGCCAAAAGACACGCCCAAAGCCAAATCGTTTTTTTCATCATCATTACTGCCTTTTTCGCGCGATTTCCTCTTTAACGATATTGTAGTACGCGAACGGGTCGTCTTTGGTGGCTTCGTGAATGTGGGTCGGATTCGCGGAGCCGCGGACGTCGGCGATCCCCCAAAAGATGCAGTCGCACGTATCGTCGTAGGTACCAATGACGGCATACTCCTTCGCGCCGAGGCTCCACCTGACGCGCTCGCGCCATTCTTCGGCGTCCACTCTTGCCCACTCCTTGGGAGAAACGCCGGAATTGGGAGCGGCAAACCGCGCGAGGTCCGTCGAGCCTGCCGACTTGTTGCGGTACCCCCACCCATCCGTCGGCACGGGCACAATCGGGTCATTCACCTGCGTCGTGCCGATCCGGAATTTGTCGAGCCAGCATCGGTCTTCCGGGGGCGTCCTTTTGTATATGAAATCAAACGTCTGTCCGGGCAGGAAAATAGTCATCATGGGCCGATCGTCGCCGAAGCCGTACTTGCGGTATTGGGGCTTCTGCGCGAATTCCTCCCAGATGATCTTTGCTTTTTCGTTCCAGTATTTCATCGTATGGGCGGCAGGATTTCCCAGAAAGAGGAAATACTGCATTTCCAGCTCTTCCGCCGCGCGCTCCACGTTCTTCAGGCGGAGCCAGTAAGTGTCCTTGAACTGCTCGAACATGGAGGGATTGGTAAAATCGATGCCGACTACGTTGATCCCCGCCTCTTTGATCTTGCGCATCATATCGAGCGTGAAAGCGTAATCCGTGTAGTCATGTTTCGTGTCCCACTCCCCGTTCGCGAGGAATTTCGTCCCTTTGTCGGCTGAGTGGCAGCAGACCATAATGTACGTGACCGGCACAGGCACGGCGGCTTCGGCGTTCCAAAGAAGTTCCGCCGTTTCACCGGGCTGGAAGTCTCGTTCAAGGGTCGGCTCTCCGCTGTTTCGGGTCTGACCGCGGGTCCATCCAGTCGGGACGGTCTTCCCGCCGAACGGGTCAACGAGGCACAGTCGGCCGCCTTTTTCGGAACGGATGCTCACGCGGACGACCTGGCCGTCCTTCATTTCCGCGGAGAGCAGGAAGCAGCCTTTGGCGCGTAAATTCTCGAACTTCGCGTCGGCTCCCGTCCAGTTGGGGAACACTTTCACGAAGCCGTGGTCGCATTGGATCAGCATCGACTGAATGAACTCCATCGCGCCGATCTTTTCCACACCGTGGACCCCGTCGTGAAGATGGAAGTTCTTTTGCCCGATCCGGCGGAGCTGGTGTTCCTTGAACGCATCGATCACTTTTTGAGCCGGGTATCCGCACCGGATCGCGGTCGCGAAGAGCTTAGGCGTCTGGTTGATGCCGCTCCAGACGTTATTCGGAGAGACGGCGATATTCCCCTCCACAGCATTCACGGCGAGAGTGCGGAAATCGTCCGTCACGTCGAATGCGAACGCCTCGCCGGGGATGACGCTTTCCAGATTGATCGCATTTCCGCCGGAAGGATTGGCCGAGCCGTCCGCGTTCTCCACACCGGAAAGCATTCGGACGGGCTTGCCGTTGATCGGATAGATGCCGACCGGCAAAGGTGCGAGATGGTCATTGAAATCGTTCCACGCGGCAATTTTGGCGTCCGGGACCTCGATGCCGATCTCACGCAGGATGGGAGCCGCATCGACGAGCGTCGCAAAAAGGTGCTTCACGCAGCCGAGAGCCGGAGAGCTGTTCTTCTGCAGTCCGCTCCCCTCCCAGTGCGAATCCCAGACATTGAAGCGGTACGAACCGTCGGCGAGCGTTTCCTTTTCGCACCACGCGAGGAAGAAATTGGCAGTCTTGTCGAGCAGCGGAAAAACTTTCCGGAGGTACTCCCGGTCGAGCGTGTATTCCCAGTGCGTGCAGATCACGGCACACTGAAACGCCCCGTTCGAGATCTGGCTCCACAGAGATTCTTCCCCCTCGGCCGAAACGCCCCAGGGTCCCAGTGCGACGGGAAAGAGCGCCGCGTCATCGATGCCGTTCGCCAGATCAGGACGTTGGTCGAGGTAATTCCGCGTATTCTGGTAGAATCGGCCTTTGCATCGGTCGATCTTCTGGAGGTTTTCTTTCGCGTTGCGCATGGCACGGGGAAGGTATGCCAGAAGCGGGTCAGGGAGAGATTCGGCAGCCTCGCACCGATTTGAGGCAAAACAGCCGTACCAGGTCCCTACGTAATTGTAGTTCATGTGGAAGTCATTGTGCCAGTTCGGATAGTCGGTCGTCACCCAGAGACCGTAAAGCCCCGGCGGGAATTTTCCCTGACGGACGCACGAGCCGAGCAGATAGACCTGGCCGTACCAGAACGACTCCAGCTCTTTGTCCCCCAGCGCGATACGGGACCTCGCCCACCAGTCTTTCCACCAGCTGACGTGATCGGACTTAAGTTTCGCGAGTTCCTCCCACGTGAATCGGCGGTCCGGATCCGATGCAATGACGATGGCGAACGGCTCATTCGCGCGGATCTTCAGGCTGGCTTGCGCTTCCTTTCCGCCGTCGGGAATCGTAATTTCGGTCAGTTCGGCACCCACCGCGCTCAGGGAGGCCGTGGCGGTCCGGACCCATCCGCGCGGATCGCCTTCGGGAAGAAGGTTCACGGTCGAACGCCGGATCCAGCAGCCGTCGGCGGAACTCCCCGCTTCGATCGGGAACGATTTCTTCTCATTGTGGGGAATGAGGCGCAGGTTCCATACGTCATCCGCGTCGGAAACGCCCATGATGATGAAAACGTCCTCACCCGCCGCGGCCCAGCTCTCAAGCCGAACGCTGCCTCTGCCGAATCTTCCCTCGGTCTTCAGAGTCGCCGTCGACAGATCGAGCGTATCCGCAGAGGCGACGCCCTGCGTTTCGGGCCGAATTTCCAGATCCGCGAACGAGATCGGGCCGATATTGTTTTCTTCTCTGCCGTCCGTCAGGTCGCCGCAGCTCCACAGGTCGCCGCGTGTCAGAACGAAGAGTTTCCGCTGGGCATCGCCGCCGTTCACGACACCGAGCGACCCGTTTCCGAGCAGTGCGGCCGTCGGCAGGGAGCGGTCATACGACGTTCCGGGATCCGCGCTTTCCCAGACGGGAGCAAACTCAGCCAGCTCAGGAAACTCCGCAGCATACACAGACAGCGGGAGCAGGAAAAACAGGACCAACAGAGAGAGGACGGCGGGGCGTTTCATTTTATTTTCCGTTTTTAGTTTTCATTTTCCATTTGGGGACCTATAAAAAACCGCGTTTTTATGCAAAAGTCCTCCAGTCATGAAGCATATTATAGCAAAACAAAAACGAATTGTCAAGAAGTCGCGCGAGCCAATTTCCAGGAATCTTCTCATCACAGAAACGACAGCTTTCGGAAACCTCCCTGATAGAAAAACAGTACCCATGATGCAGAAAGATGGAAATTCATCTCTTTCAGCATTTTCTCTAAAATTCCGAAAGAAAAGAATGAACACATTGACAAAATGAAAACAATCGAGTATAATTCAGGAGCAAAATAAAAAATTTACGAGGTGATTGCCATGACCTATGACGAACTTCATTTTAAAATTCCGAAAGAGTCGCCGGATTATCCTGAAAATTCCGCTTTCATCATTCAGCAGATCATTTCCATTCTGGACTATCAAACCAGACATGGCGATAATAAAATCATTTTAAATACGAACCTGAAACGAGGTCTTCCGCTTGAAAATATCAACAAGATCGCAGGCCCCATGATCGAAGCATGGGCAGGTGAGGTTTTTGCCGGCATTCGCGACAATTTGAATAATGAATATGCCCTGATCAACGTTGAAGCACAGGAACGTTTGGGAATGGCAGATATTATCCTGCAATTTCGTAAAGGAGATCGCGTTTTAACGGGCAATATCGATGTGAAGGCAACGGCAGATGATATTCCTGGAAGCGGCAAAAGTCCCAACATCACCTCTTTTTCCCGGATCCGTTCTGCCTATGTCGCTGATCCGGATTTCATGTTCATTATTCTTTCCATTAAACATCAGGTTTATTCTGAAATTAATCCTGCGACGCATTTGATGGATGGGATCATGGAGATCGTCGGCTACCATGCCTACGATTTAAAATATTTAGGCGAGTCGGATATTCTGTATAATCCCGCATTGGGAACGGGACAGATCCAGGTAAAAGACATTCATTACGTCTCGTATCAGCAGCGGAACGTTTGGGAAATGTGCCAATTACTGGATCAAAAATTTTTACACAGTTCCCGTAAAACATTTGAGGATTTTTATCGTGAGGCAAAACGAAACAAATGGCTCCTCGACTGAATTTGATTTGCGGGAATGCACTTGATGAAATGAAGAAAATTCCGGATGGAAGCATTCACCTCATAGCAACAGACCCTCCATACAATTTAAATAAGGACTATGGAAAGACCCGCGACAAAATGGAATTTCAGGAATATCTGGATTTTTCCAGAGCATGGCTTCTTGAGGCCAAACGGATCCTGACTGAAAATGGCTCCATTTATGTTTTCATGGGAATGAAGTACATATCCTATCTGTATTCCATCATGGAGCAGGAATTGGGCATGACGTTTAATTCGTGGATCACATGGCACTATACGCAGGGAATCGGCAAAACAAAAGGGTTTTCCCCGCGTCATGATGACATTCTGTTTTTTACCAAAGATCCGCAAAAATTTACGTTTAATCTGGATGCAATACGTATTCCTCAAAAATACTACCGTTCGGTAAACAATATGAGAGGAGCAAATCCCGGCAATGTCTGGGAATTTTCGCACGTGCATTATTGCAGCAAAAATCGAAAACCACATCCGACCCAAAAACCGGAAGGACTTTTTGAACGGATCATTCTCGCGTCTTCCAATGAAGGGGACTCTGTACTGGATCCTTTTGTTGGAAGCGGAACACTTCTGCGTGTCTGTCAGCAGACCAATCGGAATGGGATCGGGATCGAGATCAATCCAGAGTATATCGAGCTGGCACAAGAACGGCTCAACGTTCCCTTTCATGGTTTCGACAGCATTGACGCAAGAATGAAAAGACTGCCGGAAAATCTGACGGATCCCCATTTTCGGGAACAATATATCGAAAACCATATTCAATGGTTTCTAAAAAACCACCCGAAAGAGATTCCGGAAATCCTTGCGGAAGTACAAAAAAAATACGGAAACACAGCAGGTACTGAAGAAATCCCCTTCCTTTCAGAACAAATGTTTCTGGATCTTGGGAATTGTGCCGCGCAACAGTAAAAATTCGAACAGATGCGAAAAGGGGATCCTGAATGAGATCAAACCGGATCTTCCGGAAGACGGAGTATATTCGTCGATTTCAGGATCCAGCTTACTAAAAATTTCAGCCATTTCCTTTAGAAAAATCGAGGTTCAGTCATGGATCCATCCCGGCCGTTCCCTCCGCTTGAGAGGATCTTCTCGATCATAAAACAGAAATATGGCGAAAGCGAGGCTCCGGAAACCGAGCGGCTGCCGTATGGGATGTCTGTCATCGTAAACACTTTTTCAGAGTCCTTTACGCGGCTCTCGGCGTACGAAACGACGATGCTGTTTTTTCAAGTCGTCCGACTGTTTGAAAACTGCATTGAGTTTTGCCGTCGTGAAGTCCGTTCGGAAGCAGCAGATACCCAAACAGCTGTTTACGCATCCTCGGATCCCTGGGAATGGGAGAGTCTGTGTCCGAAGCTGGAAGATGAATGGGATTTTATCGAACCTCCGGAAGCAATCGCGTATCTGGACGTTTCCAACCAGCTCACAGGCTTCGCGGAATTTCGGTATTTCCCAGGCGGTCAACCTCCATGGTGCGACAATTTTGTGTTTTCGTTCCATACTTCTTCCGCATATGAAAAGATGTTTTTGGAGAAGTTCGTTCAGCAGTTTGGACTCTCCAGCATCCACGAGATCCTGGCATATGTCCGCGAAAAGAAAAGGCCGCGCACAGGGATACTTTTGGAATGGCTCGGATCGAGATCCTGCAAAAAGAAAGGGATTTGATATGAAAAAACGGCTGGGAAGATCCATTTTCATATTCGCTCTGACGCTCCTTTCTCCGGCATGGCTGTGCGGTGAGGAGTTCGTTTTTCGGAACACGCTGTCGGACGCAGACTGGACCGTGCTCGAACGTGCCGAGGGGCCGGTTTCCGTGTGTGCGGCACTAACGGACGTGGATGACGAAGATATGAAACGGTTCGCGACGCTCCGTACGCTGGAAGAGCTGGACGTTTCCTATTGCGGCATCACCGAAACCGGGCTTGAGGCTCTGAAAACGCTGCCGAACCTGAAAACACTGTGGTGCCTGTATTGCAAAAAACTCCCTCCGGAGGCGGTTCGGACGATTGCGGAGATGAAAAATCTGGAAAAACTGACATTTTTCTGCTGGTTTACGCATGAGTTCACGGAAAACGAACTCCGGCATCTGGGGAAACTCCCTAAACTGAGGTTCCTTGCGCTGAACAACTGTTCAGCTTCGCTGGAAACATTGGAAAAATTGCTTCCCATGGGTCGGCTGAAAAAGCTGGTGTTGATGGACTATAAACAGAAAGTCACGCCGTCCGAGGTCGAAAAATTTAAGTCCCGCTGGCCTGAATGTGAGATCGACATCGATTATCCCGAAAAATATTCAAAAAACACCAAAAGATAAAAAAACAAGAACATCAAAAAGTTTTTGAGGAGGGAGTCTGAGGGAGAAACAACTTTCAAGATGTTCCTCCCTCACGACCGCCGCCTCTTCACGGGCAGCCAGACGGCTCTCGAAGAGTGCCGTCTGGCGTGGGACCGTTAGCCGAAGGACTTCACCACCGAGAGCACAAAAGAGACGCAGAAGCGCCATCACCCGCCGCGGCTCGCAGCTGCCGGAAGAGTTAAAAAAAACACCGTTTTTTCATTTTTTGAAAAATCTCCTATTTTCATTCGTTTCAAAACCAGATAATTTAAACAAAATGCAGTCCGTTTTGAGAAAAAGAGGAACGCGAATGTCTCACACATCAGGTTTTTGTTCAGTTTGCGGAACGCCGATCGGTCCGGAAGTCCGATTTTGCCCCAATTGCGGTACGCCGGCGGGACGGACGCTTCCCCAAAACGTGACCGCTCTGCAGCAGGTCTCTGCCATACCGCAGAATGCCGCCTATTTCCAGGATCTCACGGTCCCGCATCCGGAACAGTTGAGGATCAACTGCCCCACGCTTCCGCCGGGCGCGTTCATGACTTCTTTCTGGCTGATCGTGCTTACGCTGCTGAGCTGCCTGATTTGCGGGATCGCGGCCATCGTCGAATCCACCATGATGATCCGGGGAGG
Organism: Thermoguttaceae bacterium; assembly: GCA_017939795.1. Lineage (GTDB taxonomy): Bacteria > Planctomycetota > Planctomycetia > Pirellulales > Thermoguttaceae > RGIG3701. The sequence goes on along the minus strand of JAGBAA010000026.1, from coordinate 7,896 downwards.
ACATGAAATCCACCCCGGACAGTTCGGCTTCTGCTGTTACCTTTTCTTCTTTGTTCTGTACATGATCGCACTTTGCCGATTCCTCTACCGATGCTGGCGTCTGATCCAGGATGGGTACGCGCACACGACTCCGGGAAAAGCGGTCGGATTCAATTTCATTCCGTTTTTTCAGATTTACTGGATCTTCATTTCGGTCTACTGTCTCGCCAAAGATCTGAATGCTTATGCTGCCCGGTACCAGATCACGGCTCCGCGTGCGCGGGAGGGACTCGTTTTGACGGGGTTGATCTTTTTGTGGATCCCGTACTTACAGCCGTTTGCCCTTCTTCTCCTCCCTATCGGTTTCTTCTCCATGGCAAGGACCGCCGAGGCGATCCAGGACGCACGCCGACCGGGAGCCGGATCGTTTTGAAATTTCCATCGCAAAATTCATTTTACTGAAAGCCAAATAAAAAAGGAGAAAGGGAAATGTCTCAGATCGTGAAACTTGCGTGCGCTTTGCTCTTTTCCGGAGCTTCAGCGGTCTGCGGAGCAGATGGAGAGCTTAAGGCGGAAATCGCCGCGGAAACGGAGTTGGTCCTCGAAACCGAAATCACCGCGGAGGCGGAGAATGGCGTAACGTGGGGGAACATCGAAACGGAGGTCGTTGAGACGCTTTTGGCCTTGGAAAAGGAACGGAATGCGTGGGAGGCGGAAGTCTGGGAGAGCGGGCCGAGAACTACGCCGGAATGGTGCCGGGCGGCTCTGCTTTCGTTCATGGCGGGGAAAGACGAACGCGCGGTCACGGCTCTCGAAAAAATTCTGGAAGATAAAAGCGTCCCCGCATGGCGGTTCACAAGCGAAGCGGCCGGTCTCATCGCAAGATTCCCTAATCGGGAGATCGTGCGGCATTTCGCGGAAAAACATCCGCTCGAACTTGGCGGGCAGCTCGTTCAACACTGTTTCGACGGCAGCGAAGCCTCCGATTTCGTACTGAAATGGCTCGGTGCGAGACGCGCGGAATGGGAGACGCTCCAAATCGAAAATTACGGGCCGGCTCGCCCTCATTTCCCCAACACGAATCCGTGGGATGAACCGTATTTTCAGGCACTTTTCAAGGCAGACCTGATGGAAGAGCATCTCGGAACCCTGCGAAAAACGGTCCAGAATGAGCGGGAAACGCAGGACCGGCGCGACGCGGCGCTTTGCGAGTATCTGATTCTCGCGCAGCGGTTTGAGAGACAGAGAAAACCCGCTTTGGACTGGGTGAAGGACTTTCCGCCGCGCCGGGCTGGGGATTTGGTCAACGTTTCTGAAATGCTCGGCAGCCTCGATGAAACGCGAACCGCTCTGGAGTTCGCGCTTTTGGCTCACGAACGCCCCGTGACGGACGCAGAGATCGAGCAGATCCGTCTTTTTTCCTCCATGCCGATGACGGAAGAATACGCAAAACGGCTCTTTGAACGCCGTGTGCTTCACCAGATCGCCGAGTGCTGCGTGGCGGCGGGGCATCAGGAAGACGCGCAGAAATGGATGCTTCGGGAGAAGAAATTCGCCGCGAAACACGGTCTGGGAACCAATTACGCATTCGCCGGACAGGTGCAGGCTTTCAGCGGTCAGCGTGTCGTGGAAAACGAGATCCGGAAGGAAGAAAAGACCGAATCCGCCAACTCGCCGGAGTACTGGCTCAAACGAATGCAGTACTATGCAGGACGCGGCGCGGAGTGCGAGTCGGAATTGGAAAGCGCGTGCCTTGAAGGACTGAAATTCGGCGAAACGCACGAGCGTCAATGGTTCCTGACCGCTCTGGCGGATCTCTGGTACCGGCAGGGGAAAAAGGCGGAAGTCACGGACCTGCTCTGCTCGGAATTCCGCACGATGCCGAAAGACTCCCAATCGTATCAGCGCGCAGTCTGGTACCTGATCGACTCGGACCGAAAGGGAATTCTGGACCTCTCCCGACCGGAGATCTGGCAGGTGCTCGCATCGATGGAAAGTTGGGAGTTTCCCGGCGAACGGCTTACACGGCGCATGGTGGAACTCGCGCAGGAGGAAGACGTTCAGGCTCTGGGACGCAGACCGGAAAATCTCGGAGAAATGAAAGGGAAACGTTTCCGCGAAGTCGTTGAACAGATCGGAAAACTCGCCGACACTCCGGAACGCGCGGCATACTGGGGCTGGGTGCTGGACCGTGAAGAGGAACCGAAGGCGAGCGTGCCGTTTCTGGAACTTGGAATGAAATCGCAGGTGCCGCAGACTGCTGAATACGCTGCATACACGCTGATGGAAGTCTGGCTGGAACTTGGCGAGTGGGAGAAAGCGGAAGCGCAATTTCCAGCCGCGTCGAAACACCTGACGCTTCGGGAAAAACCGGCCTGGCTCGGACGTATTGCGGAAGGGGCGCGGAAAGCGGGAGCCTTTAATGTTGCCGAACGTTGCGAACGCCGGCTCAAAAATCTTGGAAGATACTGACCTCTCAAACTTTTTGAAAAGAAAGTAACGCACATTCGTTCTATGAAGTAGAGTACGGCTCAGCGGAGCGCGTATCTGGAAATATTTTAAATTTTTGACTGTACCGGGGATCGATTTATGAAAAATCATATCATTTTTTGTCTTTGTGGTCTTCTTGTCCTTATGCGGACCTGTGTTTCTTGCGCGGAAGACCTGATACTTACGCCGTCCGGCAAGACACTTCCGGAAGCCTGCGAAGAGATCAGCGACGGCGGCACGATCTACCTTGAGCCGGGAACCTACACACTTGCCGAGCCGCTTGTGCTTCGAAAAAACGTCAGGATCATCGGAAAATGCACGGATCGCGGCGAGGTCGTACTTAAAGGCAGGAAAGAAAATGTTCTCTGTCTTGAAAACGGTTTCATTGAAGTCAAAAACATGACGATAAAGAATCTGGAAAATAGCGGGAACAGTGCGCGCATTTGCGCAGTTCTGGTCTATTCTCCTAACTGCGTATTTGAAAACTGTCTATTCACCGCTGAAAACGGCTCCGGATTTATTGCCGCACGGCAGGATCCTTCATCGCTTGTGACCAACTGTGCCGCGCAAAATTGCGGGTTTTATGGATTCCTGCTAAGCAATGGCACAAAAGGAAAATTCATGAACTGTGAAGCAGGCGGAAACACATTAAGCGGAATCCTGATTCAAGACAACGGAACGGATCCGATGCTCATAAAATGCCGATTCGTGGAAAATCAGGAGCATGGGATCTGTACAGTTGACGGAGCACATGGAACATTCTCGGACTGTGAAGCGGTCGGAAACAGATATTGCGGCATCACGGTCGAGAACAGCGGGACTGATCCGAAAGTCGAAAACTGCCGATTCTCAAACAATCAGGAGGCGGGGATCCATATCGTCAATGGCGCGTCCGGGAGATTTACGCAATGTGAGTCCAACGGGAATTCTCTCTACGGGATCCAGATACGTCTTGGCAAAACCGCTCCCGTAATGGAAAAATGCCGTTTTGCAAATAATCGGGGGGCTGGAATGGACCTCAAAGAAGGAGCCTGCGGAACGTTTACCGATTGCGAATCTGTCGAAAATGAAAATAGCGGACTCGTGATGCGGGACAGCGGGACCGCGCCGACGCTGAAAAACTGTCTTTTCGCGAATAATCGGGTCGCAGGGATCGTCATTGCCGGAGGAGCGTCCGGAACTCTCTCAGATTGCAATGCAAACGGCAATTTTCTGGATGGGATCGGCATTCAGGACTGTGGAACCGATCCGACGTTAGAAAAATGCCAATTCCAAAACAATCGAGATGTCGGAATCCGGATTCGTTACGGTGCGTCAGGCAAAATTACAGCCTGTGAAACCAGTGGAAACAAAATCGGGATCTTCATCCAGAGTGCCGGGACAGATCCAACAGTAGAAGGAAGCCGTTTCATGAATGAGCAGGAAAGCGGAATATTTGTCTGCGAAGGAGCTGCCGGAACATTCACGTCGTGTGAGTCCAGCTGGAATCAATTCGGGATCACCGTCATGGGTACTGAAACCGCTCCGACGGTGGAGAAATGCCATTTCTCGAAGAATAAACTGGGGGGGATCTTTGCCTTGAACGGGGCTTTCGGTACGTTTACGGACTGCGAATCCAGCGGAAACGACCTTGGGCTCGTCCTCAAAGACCGCGGAACGAATCCGAAAGCAGAGCGGTGCCGTATGGTAAAAAATAATATCGGGATCTATATTATGGAATCGGCGCAGGGGGTATTTCGAAACAATATCCTTATGGGAAATGAGAAGAAAAATTGGTATATTGAAAAGAATTGTTTCCCCGTTCGATTTTTGAATATACCGAACGAATAAACGGAGTGCTCCCAAAGAGAATAGACGGCAAATTCTGCCGTAAAAAAATCCAAGTGTTTTGAAAAAATACCGTGAGAGGGAAACGATCTTCAAAATATTTCCCTCTCACGGCCTTGACCTCTTCGCGGGCAGCCGGACGGCTCTCAGAGAGTGCCGGCTGGCGTGGGACCGCTTGCGCCGATGGATCCACCACAAAGACATCACAAAGACACCACTGAAAGAGCGCAGGATCTCACAGAAAAGCGGCGGTAAAATCACCGAATTTTAAGAAATGTTTCCCTGACTATCCGTTAAAATCAGTTTCACCGACGCAGCAGACAAGAAATTTTAAGAAAAACAGAAAAAATACTGCATTTTTGGTTGACTGTGCGTCTTTTTGGAGTAAAATAATTCCATTATATTGGGGATTTGAGGATCACTCAGCCTTTGGCAAAAAATTTTCCGGAAGATCCCAGGTTTCAAATTGACAGCACCCTTTGCCAACCGTGTTTCATTTATATTCAACCATCATACAAGGTGATTTATGGATCGCAAGACCCGTCGAATTTTGAAAAAACTCAGCCGCATCTGTCTTTGTGCTGGATGCCTCACCGCGCCTGCCGCATACGCATCTGCGGAGACGATTACGTGGAACGGCTCTGACAGCGCGTGGAATACCGCGTCCAACTGGCTCATCAACGGTGCAGTATCGACACGCACGCCCGCGGGCAGCGACACGATCATCATCCCGTCCGGGAAAAGTACGGTCAGCGGCGATTTCCGGATCAGCGGCGGGTCTCTGGATCTTTCCGGCGGTTCAGCAACGTTCAACAACCGGCTGTATATTGCGGCCGCGTCGGGGTCCGGCGGTTCGGTCACGGTTCGTGACGGATCGACGTTAGAACTCAAGGGCGCGGATACGTACATCGGAAGCGGCGGCTCCAACGCAGTGCTGAATCAGACCGGCGGTACCGTCATTCAGAACAGCTGGTTCAACATTGGCGAAGGAAGCGAGGGCACCTACAATATTTCCGGCGGAACGCTCAATTCAAACGGAATGTACTTTTGTGTCGGACGCCGTGCAAAAGGAACGCTGAATATCTCCGGAACGGCAGACGTGAATCTGAAGAATCTGTACGTCGGATACTTTGCGCATCTCTCAAAAGACTCGCTCGTCATGATGACCGGCGGTACGCTGGATGCAGAGTCTCTCTACATCAGTGCCAACCCGGACAACGCGGGCAGTACTCCGACGCACGCAACCACCGTTACGGTCAACGGCGGAACGGCTGCTTTCAGCAATACGGCCTACGTCGGATTTGACGGCAGGAACAGTACTGGCGGAAACGGCGTCCTGAACGTCGGCGGAAACGGGACCGTCACCTTCAACGCGGAATCTTATGTCGGCTATAATCCCAAAGGAAAAGGCGCGCTCAACGTCAGCGGGAATGGTGTGTTTACCGCAAATGCAAAGGTCTACCTCTCCGTGTATGGCGGAACGTCTGAAATGAACGTCACCGGCGGGACGGCAAACTTCAAAAAGGACATCGGGATCGCTCACGGCGATAACGCCCGATCTGCGGTGAACGTTTCCGACGGCGCGGTCACGATCTCCGGAAAATCTTTTCTTGGAGACGGGGTAAATTCCGTTGCGGACATCCATGTTTCCGGCGGCTCGCTTCGGTTCAATAGTGTTGTGTACGGCGGATACAAAAATGGCGCCCAGACCACGATCAACATTACCGGCGGAACGCTTTACGGTCCCAACGCGGATTTCCTCGTTGGAGATCACAGCGGGGCGGTCACGAAACTCATCGTGGACGGCGGAACGTATAATCAAAACAGCAAAGGCAACCTCGTCATCCGTTCCACGACGGCAAACGGCGACATCGGAAACCTCGTGCAGCTCAAGTCCGGAACCATCGACACGCTCTGGCTTTCCCTGGGACAGAACGGCGTAAACGGCGGTGTCTGTACCTTCGACATGACCGGCGGAACGCTCAAGATCGGAAACGGCGACAATCAATTCCGCATCGGGCTTAAATACAATGCGGTGGCGAACATCTCCGGAGGAACGGTCAACGTAAAAGGTGAGACCCTGCTCGCAAACAGCGCTAACGGCGGAACGCTGAATATTTACGGAAGCGATGCCGTTTTCAGTACGAGCACCATGACTGCACAGGCAAACGGAAACCTGAACTATATTTCCGACGGAATCACCCTCAACGCAGACGGTTCCGCTCAGCCCGCGTTCACGAATATTTCGGTGAGCGGAACTTCAAACATTAAAAGTACCGTCCGGATCGACACGTCGGACTATTCCCGCGACGGTATCCTGCTCGCGAATGACCTGGCGACGACCCAGACGCTCATGACGGCCGGTACGCTGAACTGGACCCCCAAGACAGTTGAGACGGAAGGCATCTGGAACATTCAGCAGAATGGTCAAAAGATCGAAATGGTCCTGGATGAAAATCATCTTGCCGAAGCTGTCGTTTCCGGCAATGATGCCTTTGCGTCCGGGAACTTTGACGAGGAAGGCTGGATCAAGATCACTGGTGGCGCGAACGAAGTTTTCTCGCTGACGGTCGGTCTTGATGGAGAAGGCGACGTTGACGAACTGGTCGCGTGGCTGGAACTTCAGTCGGAAGAGGCCGGTCAGAACGTGAAAGTTACGGATGCCGGCGGTGCACTGACGTTCTCGGATCTGATGCTTGACGCGGACGGTGTCGTGTATATGAACTACGATCTGACCGCCTTCAACCTCCAGAACGGAGCCAGTTTCGCGCTTTCGAACGTTCCGGAACCTTCTGCGTGGATCCTGCTCTCGCTCGGCGTTTTCGGAATGCTCGGCATCCGGCGGAAGAAATCCAGAAAGGCAGAAACTGTCTGACTGGACGCCGAAATGACAGAACATTTCTGAACGCCTGACTGAACGCCAAATTTCCGCTTGTGCCGAAGGATCTGACCGAAACTTCGGCACGTGTTCTGTATCGACGCACGACTTTATTCAGAATTTTGTTTTGAGATCAAGGACGAAAATATGCTGAAGATCATGTTCGTCTGCCACGGCAACATCTGCCGCTCGCCGATGGCAGAGTTTATTTTTAAGGACCTCGTCGCGAAAGAAGGATTGAGCGCGGAATTCGAGATCGCCTCCAGCGCGACCAGCACGGAAGAACTCGGAAATCCGGTCTACCCGCCCGCCGCGGCAGAATTGGCCCGGCACGGGCTGAAATGTGCTGGAAAGTACTCCGTGCAGCTCAAGAAATCGGATTACGAAAAGTACGACTGGCTTCTCATGATGGATTCGCACAATATCCGGAATGCGAAACGGATCATCGGACAGGATCCGCAGCAGAAAGTACGCCGTCTTCTGGAATTTGCCGGACGAAACGAAGACGTGGCGGATCCGTGGTACACCGACCGCTTCGACATTGCGTACGCCGACATTTCTGAAGGCTGCCGGGCATTTCTGGACTATTTGAGATCAGCTTTTAGCTTTTAGCTTCTAGCTTCTAGCTTTTAGCTTTTAGCTTCTAGCTTTTAGCTTTTAGCTTTTAGCTTCTAGCTTTTAGCTTCTAGCTTTTAGCTTCTAGCTTTTAGCTTCTAGCTTCT